>CAZJAI010000001.1:0-288287 GCA_964544355.1 uncultured Candidatus Saccharibacteria bacterium
AGCTGTAGGTCGGGGCAACCTGGCGCGAGGGTTCAAATCCCTCCTCCTCCGCCATCCCGTGGCGTCCGCTCGCGGAAACGCCGCAGGATGTTTTCGCTTGGCCGGATCGGCGGCTGTATACTGTTAATTATGAACCAGCCAAGCATTTTCAGCCGGATTATCAGCGGTGAGATACCGGCATATAAAATTTACGAAGACGAACGCACTCTGGCCTTTTTGGATATTTATCCGGTGCAGCCGGGACATACTCTGATCATTAGCAAAACTGAGCAGGACAGGTTGGAAAACTTAAGCGACGAAGATTACCGGGCGGTCATGGAGACCACCCGCAAGGTTATGCGCCGGCTGCGCCAGGTGCTTGGCTGCCAGAGGGTGTGTTTGAAGGTAGAAGGCTTCGACGTGCCGCACGTGCACGTGCACGCCATCCCCTGCCAGCGGGCCGCCGATTTTTGGAACCGCCCGGATGAGGGCGAGCCCGACCACCCGGCCCTGTCCGCCATGGCCGATCGTCTTAAGTTCTAAATCAGTTCCAACTCTTGCCTCAGGCGTTCCAACAGCTCCTGTTCCTCTTTCAGCTGCCCGCGGGTTTGGCTGATCAGTTCTTTGGGGGCGTTTTTTAGATAACCGGAGCTGTCCAGGCGGCTGCGCAGCTTTTCAACGTTCAGCCGGATCTCCAGCAACCGGGCTTCCAGCCGCTGCTGGTGGTCGTAAACCTGCTGGCTGGTTACCTCCAGCCAGGCTTCGGCGTGCTGGACGGCCAGCCTTAACCCGGAAGGCTTGGCTTTGGCGGTAACCGATTGCAAACGTCCCAGACGGGCAATCAGCTTGCTGTTATTTTCCAGCAGTTTGGACTCCGGGCTGCTTTTTCGGTAAACGAGCTTCAAAGGTCCAGCGCCAATCTGCCCGCCGACGTAGCGAGCTTCGCTGATCAGCTGGCGCAGCTTGTCAAAATCCGCCGCTCGGCGTTTTTTGTATTCGAATTCGGCTGGCTCCGGCCAGGCGGCAGCGGCCAGCAGAGATTTCTCCCACGACAAGGTTTGCCAGATGGTCTCGGTGACGAAAGGGGCGAACGGATGGGCCAGTTGAAGCGAAGTTTCCAGCACCCAGGCCAGCATGGAGGGGTTGTCGTCCAGCTTGCTGGCCTCGATGTACCAGTCGGCCGCGTCATTCCAGATCGTATGGTAAACCAGCTCGCCGGCTTCGCTGAGCCGGTAAGAGGCCATCAGCTTGTCCAGGCTCTGTCCCGCCAGGCACAGCTGCCGGATGATCCAGTGGTCGGCGGCGGACTTTGGCGCCGGGCGCCGACCGGCCGGCGAATCCCCTGCCCGGCCCTCTACGTAGCGGGCCATGTTCCAAAGCTTGTTGGCGAAGTTCCGCCCGGCGATGACTTTGGCCGTCTGGAAGGCCTGGTTCTGCCCTGCGCTGCGGGCGCCGATAATGCCCAGCCTCAGCGCGTCCGAGCCGTAGGCCTCTATCAGCTCCTGCGGGCTGATCACATTGCCCTTGCTCTTGCTCATTTTCTGACCGCGATCGTCCATCACCAGGCCGTGCAGGTAAATGTGCTTAAAGGGCACCTGGCCGGTGGCGTACAGCCCCAGCATAATCATCCGGCTGACCCACTGGAACAGGATGTCGTATCCCGTTTCCATGACGCTTAGCGGATAGAAGCGCGACAGCTCCCCGCCGCTTTTGTAGTCGGTCACCACAAACGGCCATTGGCCGGAGCTGAACCAGGTGTCGAAAGTATCCTCGTCACGCCGGTAAGTGGTTTCGCCGATGATAATCTCGGCCTCCTCTACCCTGTCGTCAAAAACCCATTGGCCGGGGTCAGTCTCGCTTTGGAAAGCCGGAATGGGTATGCCCCAGGGGATCTGCCGGCTAAGATTCCAATCCTTCAGGTTGCCCAGGTATTGCACCAGCAAGCGTTTCCGGCTGGCGGGAGTGAAGCCGATCTCTCCCGCCTCGATGGCCCGGATGGCTTTTTCGGCCAAAGGCGCTACCCTTAAAAACCATTGGTCTTTGAGCAGCGGCTCGATAACCGTGCCGCATTTGTAGCATCGCCCCACGGCATGCTCCAGATCCTCAACCGAGCGCAGCAACTCAGCGTCTTTTAGAAGGGCCACCATTTTTTGCCTGGCCTCCGCCACGCTTAACCCCTGGAAGTCCGGCGGCACCTGATTGCCCGACATCTTGCCGCTGAAGCTGATGACCGAAATGGCCGGCAAACCGTGCCGCTGGCCGATGTCGTAATCAGTCAGATCATGCCCTGGCGTCACCTTGACCGCGCCGGTGCCAAAGCCGGGATCCACCGCCGGGTCGGCCACTATCGGAATCTCCCGCTGGATTAGCGGTACCTGGGCCTTAGTGCCAATCAGCTCCTTATAGCGCTCGTCATCCGGATGAACGGCTATGGCCGTGTCTCCCAGGATGGTTTCGGGCCGGGTGGTAGCCACCACCAGCTCCCCTACCCTTTCCATCAACGGATAAGCGACTCGATAGAGTTTGTCGGTCTGAGTTTTATGCTCCACCTCTATATCGGCGAACGAGGTCTGGTGCTTGACGCAAAAGTTGACGATGCGCTTGCCGCGGTAGACCAGGCCGTCCTGCCACAGCTGGCGGAAGGTCTGGTACACCGTTTTGATAACTTTTTCGTCCAGAGTAAAAACCTCGTGGCGCCAGCTTGCTCCGACACCCAGGGCGCGCAGCTGCAGGGCTACGTTGCCGCGGTTTTTTTCAACGAAATCCCAAACCTGCCGGTATAGCTCTTCACGTGAATAATCAAAGCGGCTTTTATCCTGTTTATCGAGTAAACGTTCGTAGACCACCCAGGTTTCAAAGCCGGCATGGTCGCTGCCGGGAATGTAAATGGTGTCTTTACCTTTCTGGCGATGGTAACGGACTAAAATGTCCTCCAGCGACACCGTCAGGGCATGGCCGATGTGCAGGTCGCCGTTGGCGTTGGGCGGGGGCATGGCGATGGCGTAAGGCTCGCCCTTGCCGGCAGGCTCGAATACGCCCGAAGACTCCCACAAGGCGTAAATGGAGGGCTCGTACTGGCCTGGTTCGTATTGTTTGGGCAGCTTCATGGTTTCACGTGAAAATAAAAATAAGATATGATCGGTCGGTGTTCGCCTGCCAGTATATCACAACTCTAAGGTGTTGGGGCGGTGGGCCGCCAGGAAGCGTCCTCCAGGCTGAGGGAGGGGATGGCGGTAAGGGTAAAAGGGTCGTCTGGCGGCAGGTAGAGCGAGCGGTAATAAGCTAAAGATGCAATCATGGCCGCGTTGTCGGTACACAACTCTGGCGGGGCATACGTCAGCTGCGGCAGGCCCTGCCGCAGCTGACGCCTCAACTCCTGGTTGGCAGCCACCCCGCCGGCGATCACTACCGAGGCGGGCGAAAAATCGCGCCAGGCCCGGACGGTGGCCTCTACCAGGCTTTTGATGGCCGCGCGTTGGAAGCTGGCCGCGAAATCTTGCCGCTGAGCGTCGTTTAAAAGCCCAGGGAGCTTGTAAGACGCGAAATCGTGTGATCTACCGCATTCGGCCTGAACGGCTCTTAAAACGGCTGTCTTGAGCCCTGAATAGCTAAAATCGTAACTGCCGTGCAGTTTAGCTACCGGCAGTCGGTAACGCTCGGGGTCGCCCGATTCGGCTGCTTTGGATATCGAGGGGCCGCCGGGGTAGGGGAGGCCAAGGATTTTCGCTACCTTGTCGAAGGCTTCGCCGGCGGCATCATCCCTGGTCTGGCCCAGCAGTCGGAAACGCCCGTGATCCGCAAAAAGCATCAGCTGGGTGTGGCCACCGGACACCACCAGGGCCAACACCGGAAAAACCGGCTGGGGGTCGCTCAAAAAATTGGCGTAAACGTGCCCCTCCACGTGATGCACCCCGTACAGCGGTTTGCCCTTGGCCAGGGCCAGGGCGCGGGCGGTCATAGTGCCGACCAGCAGCGATCCGATCAGCCCCGGGGCGTGGGTAACGGCTATGGCGTCTATCTCCGGCCAGTCCAGGCCGGCCTTCTCCAGGGCCTGGCTGATGGCCGGCAGGATGACTTCTAGATGGTTGCGGGCAGCCACCTCGGGCACCACGCCGCCAAAGTGGCGGTGAATGTCTATCTGGGAGCGGACCACGCTGCTTAGCAGCCTGGAGCCGTCCGCTACCACGGCGGCGGCGGTTTCATCGCAACTGGTTTCAATTCCTAAGATGTTCATAAGATATTCGGGCGCCGGCAGGATGACTTTATTTTAGCTTCTTACCACTATAGCCGATTTTGTTATAGTAGGGATAAACATGGCGGACAATCGTTCCAAGGCAGACCTTAAATCAAGCCTCAAAGCAGCACTGGGCTGGCTGCCCCCCGGCGCCCGGCGCCGGGTGCTGAATTTTTATCACTTACTACAGGCCGTGGCGGCCAATCTTCGCTACCGCTTTCCGGCAAGGTCGATGAAAGTGGTGATGATCACCGGCACCAACGGCAAGACCACTACCGCCAGCTTTCTGCTGAGCATCCTGCAGGAGGCCGGACTTAAGACCGGCGCCGTTACCACCGCCTACTTCGAGGTAGGCGGGCAGAGGACGGTCAACGACTTCAACGCCACGGTGGTTCATCCGATGGTTTTGCAGAGGATGCTGCGCCGGATGCGGGCCGCGGGCGCGCGCTTCGTGCTAATGGAGGCTACCAGCCACGCTCTGGACCAGCATCGCCTGTGGGGCATACCGGTGGAGGCGGCGGTGATGACTAACCTGACCCAGGATCACCTGGATTATCACGGCGACATGGAAACTTACGCCGCGGCCAAGGCCAGGCTGTTTAAAAAGCGGCCCCGCTTTATGGTGCTAAATCATGACGACGAGTGGTTTAGTTACTTCAACCAGTTCGGGGCGGGGGAGCAGAAGATGACTTATGGCACCGACCCGGCCGCCGAATGCCGCATCACCGGCGCCACCCTCAAAAAGAGCGGCAGCCAAATAGATTTGGAAATCGACCACCAGACAAAACTACAGCTAAGTAGCCAGCTGCCGGGTAAGTTCAACGTTTACAACGCCACAGCCGCCGCCGCTACGGCCTACCTGCTGCATGTCGATCTGGAGCATATTCAGCGGGGGATAGCCAATCTGGCGGGAGTGCCGGGCCGGATGGAGGAGGTGGCGCCCGGCCGGCCGTTCAGCGTGCTGGTGGATTACGCCCACACCCCCGACGCCCTGAAAAACCTGCTGGAAACCCTTAAGCGCCTGACCAAGGGGCGGGTGATACTGGTCTTCGGCGCCTGCGGCGACCGCGACAAGGCCAAGCGGCCCGAAATGGGGCGTATCGCCGCCGAGTTGGCCGACCGGATTTTTTTAACCGACGAGGAAAGTTACTCCGAGGACCCTCAGGCTATCAGGGATATGCTGATGAAAGGCATCCAACAAGCCGGCGGCGAAGCCAGAACCGAAGAGATCGCCGACCGGCGCCAGGCCATCGAAAAAGCCATCGCCATCGCCCGGCCGGGCGACACGGTGGCGGTAACCGGCATGGGACACGAGCGCTACAGGATTATCAACGGGCAGCGCCTGCCCTGGAACGACGCAGAGGTAATCAAGAGTGTTTTGGGGTAAGCGGATAGCTCAAGTATTGACAAAACTCATAAAATAATTTAAAAATTAAAAGATAAGATTAAGCAAAATAAAGCATGTCCCCCAACCCTGAATTCAGTCACCCCTCAGAATATTTTGGCGGTTGCCCGGAAAAGGCCGCCGCTTTGCGCTTTGAGTATCGTATTTTAGATCAAACCGGTGACCCTGATTTGAAATTCAATTATTTAAATTATACCGACCGGCTGATTTATACGGCGCAACTAGACAAGGCTGACGTGATGCTGTTTTTGGATAAATCCGCTCGTCCGGTGGCTTGGATGGTCAAAGAGTTTTGGCCTTTGTTGGCTCGCGACGACGACGGGCGGGTTACCCAGCCGCTGCCCCAGCTGCTGTTTCTCAACATAGACCGTGAACAGTGGCAGGCAATTGTCGGCCACAGCCAGGCAGAGAGCGGTATTAATTTTCGCGCCGTTCCAAGACAGCTGCTTGGCGACTTGAGGGCGGTTTTTGCGCGTTCCACGGAAAAACCGGCGGACAGCTGGCAGACCCCTACCTTACTGGATGGCAAGAATGTTCTGGTAGTTGACGAGGTTATGAACAGCGGCAGCAGTTTGCAGATAGCCACCGGCTTGTTGGGACGAGCCGTTCCGGAAGCCAAGCTAACTTATGCCTACTGGATGACGCCGGGGCACAAAACAGACCGGGCGTCAGGAGCCAGCACGGTGAAGGAACTTCCCATATGGTATAGCGAAACGGACGTTACCGGCCGGCTGGTTGGCAACAGGGATACCTATAAATCTTCACTTTCGCCCAGCTGGCGGCAACAGGTGGGCGGCTTATTCTTAAGCACCCGGTTCAGGCACGGCGTTGACCAAAATGGAGTGCAACTGAAGAACGAGATTAAACAGATGGCCATGGATTTCAAAAACGGCCTGCTGCCATGCTCGCCAAGTTCAAAAAGATCGAATTCCGAAGAACTAACGAGGGCCTATACCGGCATGAGTTCTCGTGATTTTACTCGTCTCCAGGAAACGGTTAAGTGGAAAAAAGACAACCGCATACCGTCCAGCGTGATTGACGAGTGGCTTGAAGCGCGTGGGCAATAATTTAAGATTAGACCCCGCTCAACCATTCCGTTAGCACTCAATATTGACGAGTGCTAATTTTTTTGTAAAATGGGTATTTAGAACAATCAACTAACATTCAACCTAAAAAGGAGACCGCTGCAAAAATGAGCGTACCCATCAAACCACTGGCCGACCGGGTGGTCGCCACTAAAGAAGAAGCCCAAGCCAAAACCGCCGCCGGTCTGTACTTGCCGGACAACGCCAAAGAAAAGCCGGTAGTCGCCAAGGTGGCGGCCGTCGGGCCGAAAGTCAAAGACATCAAAGTCGGCGACCGGATAGTCTACAAAGAATACAGCACCACCGAGCTGAAAATTGACGGCACCGAATATCTGCTGGTCAAGGAAGAAGACGTCCTGGCCAAGCTGGCTTGAGACGAGCCAGCGGGCATAAAAAACTTAAACAGGAGATTTTAAACAGATGGCAAGAAAAGTTTTTTACGATGACGAGGCCCGGCGCAGGGTGATCGGCGGCGCTCAGGCACTGTACAACGCCGTAAGAGTAACGCTCGGCCCCAAGGGCCGCAACGTGGTTATCAGCAAGAGCTACGGCAAGCCCACCATCACCCATGACGGCGTAACCGTGGCCGAAAGCGTTGAGCTGCCCGAGGCCGACGACGACAGCCTGGGTTACAAAGTTGGCGCCGAGCTGATCAAACAAGCCGCCACCAAGATGAACAAGGCGGCCGGGGACGGCACCACCACCGTTACCGTGCTGACTTATCACATCTTAAGCGAGGCCAACCGGCTGATTGCCGCCGGCCACAACCCGATGGAGCTGCGCCGCGGCGTGGAATCGGCGGGCGAGGAGGTGCTAAGCGCCCTGTCCGGGCTGTCCGAGACCATCGGCGGCAAGAAAGAGCGAGTGGCCGAAGTGGCCACCATTTCGGCCGGCGACGCCGAGATCGGCAAGCTGATCGCCGACGTGATTGACCAGGTCGGCAAAGACGGCGTGGTCACGGTGGAAGAGGGCCAGGGTCTGAAGATGGAAGCCGAAGTGGTTGAGGGCTTTACGTTCGACCGCGGTTTCGTCAGCGCCTACATGGTTACCGACACCGCCCGTATGGAAGCGGTTTACGAAAAACCGTCCATCGTCATCACCGACAAGAAAGTTTCCAGTGTCCAGGACTTGCTGCCGCTGCTGGAAAAACTGGCCCAGGCCGGCAAGAAAGATCTGGTGCTGATCGCCGAGGACGTGGACGGCGAAGCTCTGGGCACTCTGGTCCTGAACAAGCTCAAGGGCGTGTTCAACACGGTGGCCATCAAGGCTCCGTCGTTCGGCGACCGCCGTAAGGAGACTCTGCAGGATATCGCCGTGCTGACCGGCGCCACGGTCATCACTGAAGACCAGGGGTACAGCTTTGAAAACGCCGATCTCAGCCTGGTCGGCACCGCCCGCAAGGTGATCGCCGGCAAGGATTCCACCACCATCGTGGAGGGGGCCGGCAGCCAGAAGGACATAGAGGACCGCATCGCCACCATTACCTCCCAGATCGACAACGCCAGCAGCGAATACGACAAAGAGCAGCTGGAGAAGCGGCGCGCCGCTCTGTCCGGCAGGGTAGCCGTGATTAAGGTTGGCGGTGCCACCGAAACCGAGATAGAAGAGAAAAAGTTCAGGGTGGACGACGCCGTAGCCGCCACCAAAGCGGCTCTGGACGAGGGCATCGTGCCCGGCGGCGGCGTCAGTCTGGTCAACCTGGCCTCGATGCTTGACGCCAGCGGCAGCGACTCGGCAGCCGCCGGCCGCAGCATTCTGAAAAGCGCCCTGGTTCAGCCATTCAGGCAGCTGATGCAAAATGCCGGACTTAACGCCGAGGCCCTGCTGGCCAAGGTGGAATCAGCCAAACCTGGCCACGGCATCAACGTTAATCAGCCCGAAGCCGGCGTGGTGGACTTAAAGTCGGTCGGCGTGGTGGATCCTACCAGAGTTACCAAAGAGGCGGTGCAGAACGCCGTTTCCATCGCCGCCACGGCCATGACCATGGGCGCCCTGGTGGTTGAGATTCCCGAAAAGGAGACTCCCGCTGCCAGCGGCGGCATGCCCGGCGGCATGGGCATGATGTAGGCCCGATCGGGATATCCCAATAAAAATCCCGGGGTTTTAGCTTTCCGGGATTTTATATTGCGGTGAAAAGTTTTTGCTACTGCCCTTATTGGGCGGCGGAGGGGTTGGCGAAGTAGTCTATCTCTTTGATGATGTCCAGCAGAGCCTGGGCCCGTTTGGTTTCGTCCTCGATAGCCTTGGCGGCGGCGTGAGCGGGCGCCAGCAGCGACTGGTCGTCGGTCGAGCGGATGATCAGCAGCATGATATCGAACTTTTCGTCGGGGGGCAGATCCAGTCGGTCAACCAGAGGGCGCAACTCTTCCAGAGCGTCTTTTTTGATATCGTCCAAAGCGCCGTGTCCCGCGGCGGACTGAACCGACGGGGGAGTGGATGGCGACGGGGTTTCGCTTTCGGCGGCGGCTTCCTGGGGAGCGGAGTACTCGATGGCCCTGACCGCTTCGTCCAGGGCCTTGTCGTCGGTTTTGTCTTCTTGGTCGTTGTCATCGGCCGAAAGGGCTGGTCGGGGCAATGACTGGTCGAATTGCAAGCCGCCGGCGGCCGGCTGGCCGTCGTCGGAGCTTTTATCGTTTCCGTCTAAAATTTTAGCCAGTTCTTGATCGTCATTGGCCGGATGTTGCGTTGCGTCTTGGCTGTCCATTCCCCACCCCGTTTATATTAGTTACGCTTATTTAAATTCCACTGTATCATAGATGCATGGCGCGGTGAATACGGCTTATGCCGCTTAATCGCGCGGCGGCTTTTTTAAAAAGCGCTAATACCAAAAGGAGGCAACCGGTGCTAGACGATCCCGGCTGGATCAGCCATCACGATCCCAAGGGCGCCCTGAAGGCGGCGGCTCAACAGTGGCGGCAACTGAATTTTCCGGCCGAAATCGAGGGCCGCTCGGCGCCAAGCGACTGGCGGGCCAAAAACATCGTGCTGGCCGGCATGGGCGGTTCGGCGCTGGCTGGGGGCCTGCTTAAAGCCGTTACGCCGCCGTCGGTGCCTTTCGAGGCGGCCCGCGGCTACCACTTGCCGCCTTATGTGGGCGAGGACAGCCTGGTCATCGCCTGCAGCTATTCCGGCGATACCGAAGAAACCCTGGCCATGACGGCCCAGGCGGCCCAGCGCGGCGCCCGGCTGGCGGTTATTTGCTCCGGCGGCCAGCTGCTTGGCGAAGCCGTCCGGCTCGGTTATCCCCATGTCCGGCTGGAAGGGGGATCAGCCCCTAGGATGTCGGTTTTTCAAACCTGGCGGGCACTGGACAAGCTGCTGGCGCACTACGGCGCCCTGGAGCAGGGCAGCTTCGAGCGGCTGTCCCGGCAGGCCGAGTGGCTCGAGGGGCAGATTGCCGCCTGGCTGCCGTCGGCTCCCGCCGACTCCAACCTGGCTAAACAGCTGGCCCTGTTTTGCGCCGGCAAGACGGCGGTCATCTACGGCGGTCCCAAAACCGCCGCGCTGGCTTATAAGTGGAAGATCAGCTTCAATGAAAACGCTAAAAACCTGGCTTTTTTCGGCCGCCAGCCGGAAGTCAGCCATAACGAGCTGGCTGGTTGGAGCAGCCACCCAGTAGAAAAACCCTTTGCCGTCATTGATCTGATATCGCCGCTTGAAGACCCTCAAATATTAAAGCGGTTCGAATTGACCTCGCGCCTGCTAAGCGGCTTGAGACCGGCACCGCGCAGTCTGCCCCTGGAAGGGGACAGCCTGCTGGCTCAATTGCTCTGGGGCTGCGTGCTGGCCGATATGGCCAGCGTTTATCTGGCCCTTTTAAACGGCGTGGAGCCGTTGGGGGTGCAGCTGATAGAAAAATTCAAGCACCAATTAAAGCAATAAACACCAAACGCGGTTGACTATTGCAGTAGCCGCAGGGCCTCGATTGGATCCTTGCGGGCCGCCCGGGCTGCCGGAAACACGCCGAACAAGATGCCCACGCCGAGCGATACCAGCAGCGCCATACCGGCGATATCGCCGGTTACTATCGGCCTGAAACTAAGAAAGCTGCCGGCTACAAACGCCGCCGCGGCCGCTACTGCCAGGCCAATAATACCGCCGCCCAGGCTCATGACCGCCGCTTCAATCAGAAACTGGGCCAGAATCTGCCCGTTAGTGGCGCCGACGGCTTTTCTGATACCGATTTCACGGGTACGCTCGGTAACGCTTACCAGCATGATATTCATTATGCCGATACCGCCCACCAGCAGCGACACCGAAGCCACGGCCGACATGGCTACGGTTACCAGGCCGAAAGCGTTGTTGGTCAGCTGCGCTGCGTCGGACGCTTTGAGCACCGCGAAATCTTCTTCGCCGCCGTGGTTTTTCAGTAGAAGCGATCGCAGGTCGGACGACAGTTTGTCGGGGTCGGCGCCGGGCGCCATCCGCACGTTAATTTGTTGCAGCTGGGGAACGCCCTGGTTGAATGCCTTGCCGGCGTCCATAGTAACCATGGCCGTATTGTTGTAGTTAATACCGCCAAAGCTGATAGGAGTGTCCGTGGGCTTCAGCACCCCGATAACCGTGAACGGCTTGCCCCGAAGCACGATCTGGCGGCCCAGAGCGTCATCGGTTCCGAATAATTTGACAGCCAGAGCATTGCCGATAACCGTGGTCTGGCGGTCCAGCGCCGCGTCCAAAAACTGGCCGTACTTAATCTGTAAATTCTGGGTGTTGATGAAGTCTGGCGTAGTGGCCAAAATGGCAGCCGGCTCGGCAACTGTTTGGTCTCCCTCCTTAATGCTGCCGGTCAGCAGCATGACGGGGGCGGTGTAAAGCACGCCCGGCGACTTTTGGATGGTGCCCAGGTCGTACTCGGTCAGGGTGGAGGCCGCCGCGCTATTCCAGAAATTCAGGCCGGTGACTCTGCCGTCGGGCGAGCGGTCGATTTTGCCGGGACGGATAGTGATTATGTCGTTTCCCTGGCTCTGGATCTGCCTGCTCAGAGCCTGGCTGGCGCCCTCTCCCACCGCCCAGACCAGGCTTATGGAGGTTACGCCGATGACTATTCCCAGGGTGGTCAGGGCAGTGCGCACCTTGGTGGCCCTTAAGCTGGTCAGGGCGATGCGCAGGTGAGTGGCGATCATCGCGCCGCCCGCCCGTTCTTGGAGCTTCGGCCCAGTGGCCGCTTGCCGCCCCGTTTTGGTTCCTGGCGCGGAATTTTGGAATCGCTGGCGATCCGGCCGTCAACCATCTGGATAATCCTGTCGGCCCAAACCGTCAGGTCGGGATTGTGGGTAACCATTAGGATGGTATTGCCTTTTTGGTTGATATCCCGCAGCTCGTGCATGATAATTTCGCTGGCTTTGGTGTCCAAGTTGCCCGTGGGCTCGTCGGCCAGCAGTATGGCCGGCCGGTTGATCAGGGCCCGGGCGATGGCTACCCGCTGCAGCTGTCCGCCGGACAGCTGGTGGGGCATGTAATATTCGCGTTCCTGCAGGCTGAAGGTAGCCAGCAGGTCGCTGGCCCGGGTCAGCCGCTTAGTGCGGCGCATGCCTTTGTAGGTCAGCGGCAGGGCGATGTTCTCGATGATGCTCAGGCGGGGCAGCAGGTTAAAGCTTTGAAAAACTAAGCCGATTTGGTCGCGACGGATTTTAGCCCGCTTCCGGGCGGTCAGTTCGGCGGCCGGCCAGCCGTTTAAAAAATATTCGCCGTGGGAGGGCGTGTCCAGCAGGCCGAGTACGTTCAACAGAGTGGTCTTGCCACAGCCGCTCGGCCCCATAATGGCCACGAACTCTCCTTTGTCTATGGTCAGGCTGAGGTTGTCCAGCGCCATAATGGTAGCGTCGCCGTGGCCGAACAGCTTGGTCAGTCTTTGTAAGCGGATAACTGGGGTAGGCTGGTTCGCTGTTTTCGGCACGTTTCTTCCTTGTTTTTAAAAACGAACTTTAATTACCTTTCATTATAGAAACTCTCCTTAGCTGGCCGCAAGGTGTTTTTAAGGTTATAATCACAATCGGCGGTTTTTTTAAGGAAGGATGCAGGAGCGGTTGAACTGGCGCGCTTGGAAAGCGCGTATAGCCCGCAAGGGTTATCGAGGGTTCGAATCCCTCTCCTTCCGCCAGTAGGGATTTTTTAAGAAGGTCAAAAGAAATTGTTTAGTCATATTCGGCACATATTGAGCACCCAACAGTTTTTGAACAGGCGAGTGCTTGTAAGTATTTTTAACAAGGCAGACGCATTCGAAGAAGCGGATCGCCGGGGCAAGGTTCCGAAACTTTTGCGTGATAAAATCCTCGCCTGCGTGTTCTACGAACCGAGCACCCGTACCCGGTTTTCTTTTGAATCGGCCATGCTTAAACTTGGCGGGCAGGTTATTTCCACCGAAAGCGCGGGGCATTTTTCCTCGGCGATGAAAGGTGAGACCCTGGAAGACAGCGTCAGAATTATCTCCGGCTATTCGGATATGATTGTACTTCGCCACCACGAGCCGGGGGCTGCCGGGCGCGCCGCGAAGGTTTCCCCAGTACCAATCATCAATGCCGGAGATGGCGACGGAGAACATCCCACGCAAGCGCTGCTTGATTTTCACACCATTAACAAAGAACTCGGCCGCATTGATAATTTCAAAATCGCAATGGTTGGCGACCTGCTTTACGGCAGGACCATTCATTCGCTAATTTATCTTTTGTCGCTTAGTCACGGCGTTGAAGTTTTTCTAGTCGCTCCGGAAGAATTGCAGCTGCCGAAAAAATATAAAACTTTTTTGAATTCGCAAAAGATCAAGTTTTTTGAATCGGATAATTTGCCAAGCGTGCTTTCAAAAATTGACGTGTTATACATGACGCGGATTCAAAAAGAACGCTTTTCGTCGGCGCGGCTTTACGAGCGGGTGAAGAATTCGTTCGTCTTGAATCAGAAACTGCTGTCTCAACTTAACCGGCAGGCCATCATCATGCACCCTTTGCCGCGAGTCAATGAGATTAGTCGCGAAGTTGACGACGACAAGCGTGCCGCCTATTTCCGACAAGCAAAAAATGGTTTGTATATTCGCATGACTCTTCTTGATATTTTGAATAAGCGTCGGCCCACGAACCAAGCGAAGCCCGGGGTTTCGTCGCTAAACGCGAAATCAAAAGCTTGAAATTGTCCTTTTCAAAACCCGCCTGAGAATAGGCGGATTTTGAAGATTCGAAAGAGATGCCAGCGCCAGCAGGCCCCCGACTAAGGTTTTACCCTATCGCCAGGCGGGCGACATCCCCGAATTCCGCGTACGAGCGGAACAGGCTGGGCCGGCCGTCGGGGCTCACCAACGAGCACGGAACAACCATCTGTCCTCCATCCGTCTCTGGCTCAAGGTCAAAGTGACGGATAGCGGTTTTGTCAGAAGCGCTGCTGTCGGCCAGTTTGTCGCCTTGGGCGCGTAAGACATGCCAGTAAGTAACGGCCTCCAGCAGGCTTGGCACTCTGGCGTTTAGTTCGGGGTGACGGGCTTGGCGTTCGCTCAGCAGGCGCCTCTGTTCGCCTACCGTCTTGTCGCTCAATTCCTCGTCCAAGCGGCTGGGGATGAGGCTCAAGCGAACAGAGGAGTCGCCAGTATTACCCGACCATTGCTGCCCGTTGTAGCGGCTCCTGCGGTATAGCTCGTCATGTACGTTAGCCGGGCCGGGCTGCCGCCGGCCGAAGCTTTCAACTAGTGCCACGATTTGGTCTTCGCTGGCTTCGATGTTGGGCGTAGCCACCAGGCTAAAGCGGGTGCCGTTTTCTAACAGCTGCTCAACCAGGTAGTTGTGAGTGCCGTTTTCTTGCCACTGCCTGTTTTTGGCGGCGAGCAGTTGCTCAAGCTCTTCAAAGGAAATCGCGGCTTCGTACTTGGCCTGAGCACCGGTATCGGCATAAAGCAGCCTGTCGGCAACCGCGCGGTAGGCGGCGTAGGCTGACCCTAGCTGTTGCTTAAGCGCTTCTGGCATAGCGCGGATTAGCTCGCTTTTGCTGCTATCATCCTGCCGCCGCCTGATTTCGCTCAATAGATCGGCTTTTTTCTCGTTTTCTGTTGGTCTGTCGAACGATTCGGGCTGGTATCTTTCCACGGCTTCTTTACTCCTTTAACTGACAAACTCACATTTATATAGTTGTACCATTAGTTACGAAAACAGTCAAACAAAAAGCAGCGGCGGCCGGGGCCGTAACACTTATCAGCCATGTTATACTGAAAGCCGCATGACAAACCAGCAGTTGGTTGAGCTATTAAACGAAGTCGGCCGCGACATAGCGGGCGATACCGACTTGAGCGCTGAAATTACCCGCCCGGCAGCCGGCTTCGGCGATTTCAGCACCAATCTGGCGCTTAGGCTGGCGCCCAAGCTGGGCAAGCCGCCGCGCCAGATCGCTGAAGAGGTGGCCAAGCGGCTGTCCGCCCGGTCGGAGCTAGCCTCGGTAGAGGTAGCCGGTCCGGGATTTATCAACATCACCCTTAGCGACGACAGCCTGATAGCCCGGCTGTTGCCGCGGTCTTCTGGCTCTGAAAACGCCAGGGCGCCGCGGGTGGTGATCGAAACCTACAACATGAATCCGTTTAAGGATATTCACGTCGGGCACGCCTACAACTGCGTGATTGCCGACACCGTGGCTAATTTGCTGGAGGCCGCCGGCAACCGGGTGCACCGGGTCAGCTACCACGGCGACGTGGGAGCGCATATCGGCAGAAGCATGTGGGCGTTGCTGAACCACCTGGGCGGTGATCCGTCCGGCTTGAAAAAAATCGATCCGGCCAAGCGGGGCCGTTTTATGGGACGTATGTACGCCGAGGGAGCCGCTGCCTACCGCCAGGACCCGGCCGCCCAGGCCCAGATCGACCAGCTGACCCAGCTGTCCTTCAATCCGTCCGCCGACCGGGTTTTTAACCAGGTTTACTCGACGTGCCTGAGCTGGAGTTTTGATCTGATGGAGGGGATAGTCGCTCGCCTGGGCAGCCAAAAAGCCGAAAAACGCTATTTGGAAAGCCAGGCCGACCCGGTGGGTGTAGCTACCGTCAGGCGGCACACCGGCAAGGTGTTTGAAATCAGCGACGGCGCCACGGTGTTTCCCGAACGTCTGTCCGGCCTGCACACGGAGGTGTTTGTCAGCAGCGCCGGCCGGGGACTTTATGCCGCCCGCGACCTTGGGCTGATGGAACTGAAACAGCGAGATTTTCAGCCGGACAAAAGCATCATCATTACCGGCGACGAGCAGCGCAATTATTTTAAGGTGGTGCTAAAAGCCGCCGAGCTGGCGCTGCCCCGGCTACGCGGCATCACCGTCAACATCTCCACCGGTACGGTTAAGCTGGCCAGCGGAAAAATGAGCTCGCGCACCGGCGAGGTGCTGAACATCGAGTGGCTGTTTGAGAAGATGGAGCAGGCGATTGTCCGGCAAGGCGCCAAACCGACCGCCCAAACCGTTATTGGCGCCCTGCGCTACGCCATGCTGAAGACGCGTATCGGCAGCGACGTTATTTTTGACATCAACGGTTCGGTCAGCGTCGAGGGCAACTCCGGGCCTTATCTGCAATACGCTCACGCCCGGGCCAGGAGCATTCTGGCCAAGGCCGGATCTACCGCCCCAAAGCTACCCGCCCGGCTGGAGCGCGCCGAAAGGCAGCTGATTCTCAAGCTGTCGCAGCTGGATGAAGTCATAGAAAAAGCGGCTAGCGAGATGATGCCGCACGGTCTGGCCGCCTATCTGTACGAGCTGGCTCAAGAATTTAACGGTTTTTACGAGCAGTGCCGTATTATCGGCGATCCGCGGCAGCCGGAACGGCTCTGGATAACCGAGTGCTATGCCGACAGCCTTCGACGCGGCCTGGGCCTGCTGGGCATACCGGCTCCGGAACGCCTATAGCCTTAAACTTCAAGATAAAACCATGATTTTAGGTATAATGTAAGCGTTAAAAGGTAAATTTGAACCGATTATGGTAAAAGGTCAAGTAATAGGTTTCGTTAACTTTATTCGCGAAAAAGGGGTGGTCGGCCTGGCCGTCGGTTTGGCTATCGGTACGGCAGCCACTGGCCTGGTCAACCAGATAGTCGGCAGCCTGATCACACCCCTGGTTGATTTGCTGGTGGGTAAAGATGGCCTGAAGGGCCTGAACCTGACGGTGCAGATAGGCAACCGCACGGGTGTTTTTATGATCGGCACCACCATTGACGCCTTGCTCAGGTTCCTCGCTCTGGCGGCGGTCATCTACTTTATCGTCATGGGGCTGAAACTGGATAGACTGGATAAAAAAGCTGAAGCCCTGGCCGAGGCGGCCGCCAAGGCCGGCCAAAAGGAAACCGCCGGCGGCAAGCGGCCAGCTCGGGCCAGAAAACGCCCCACCGGCAAATAGCCGTCGCTTCCGGCGATCCGCTGCTGTAGACTTGATTCTAATGAAAGCTGACATGCTCTGGCTGGATATGGAAACGACCGGTCTGCGTCCGGAAACCGACCGGCCGCTGGAGGTGGCGGTTGCAGCCACCGGTTGGGACTTAAAGCCGACGGCCGAGCTGAGCGCTGGCATAGCTCAGCCGCCGCAGGTTATCGGCCCGCTGCTCGACGCCAATCCCTTTTACAAAAAATTTCCCCAAAACAAACGGGCGCTGCTGGAGCTTTGCTCGATCGCCCAGCCGCTGGACGAGGTTGAGCGGCAGCTGCTGGATTTCGTTCAGGAGCATTTTGATCTGTCCCGGCCGTTGTATTTGGCCGGCAATTCGATTCATCTGGACCGCAAATTCATCAGCCGGTATTTTCCCAGGCTGGAGCGCTTGTTGCACTACCGCATGCTGGACGTCAGCGCCTGGAAGGTGGTGTTCGAAGGAAGGTACGGGTTGAAATATGTCAAAAAAGAAACCCACCGGGCCAGGGACGACGTCAAAGAAAGCATCGCCGAGCTGAGATTTTACTTAAGCAAGGTTAGCGCGCCCTAGCGGTATTTATCGCCCCATTGGGCCATGCTGCGCAGCACCGGCAGCAGGTCGCGGCCCTTTTGGGTCAGCGAGTATTCTACCCGAGGCGGACTTTCAGAGTATGTCCGTTTGGTGATAATTTGCCGGCTTTCAAGATCGTCCAGCCTGAGCGACAGGGTTCGCGGGTTGATGCTGCCGACCGACTTTCCCAGGGCGCAGAAGCGTTGCGGGCCGGCGGCCAGGTCGCGCAGGATCAGGGCCGTCCATTTGTTGCCCACAACCGCCATGGCTTCGGCGATACAGCCGGTGTGAGGCTCCAGGGTTTTAGCGGTCCGTTTCATTTTAATACTTTACAAAGTATAGCATCAAGCTTTACACTAATATTACTATACAAAATATATCAAAAGGAGAGTCTTAGATCCATGAAATTAAAAGTACAGATAATCGTGGGCAGCACCAGGCCCGACCGGGTCAGCCCGAAGGTGGCCAAATGGGTTGAGCGGCAGGCCCGTAGCGAGCGCGGCGATGCCGACGTGGAATTGATCGATCTGGCCGATTATCCTATGCCGTTTCTGGACGAGCCGATTTCGCCGCGATACAACCCCAACCGGCAAATCAATCCGCCGGCTGCCGCCTGGCTGTCCAGGCTGGCCGAGGGCGACGCCTATATTTTTGTTACTCCTGAATACAACCACTCGGTTCCCGGCGTTTTGAAAAACGCCCTTGATTACGTTACTACCGAGCTTAGCCGCAAGCCGGCGACCATCGTTTCGCACGGCACCGTCGGCGGCGCCCGGGCCGCCATGCACCTAAAGGAAATACTGAGCGAATCGCAAGCCGCGGTTATTCCCAAAGCGGTGGCTTTCGCCGGCGCTGCTTCGGCCATAGACGACCAAGGCGCGCTGGACGCGGCCACGACCAAGCTTCCCTACGGCCCCGCCGCGGCGCTGATGGCGGCCCTGGACGAGCTGCTGTGGTATGCCGCGGCCCTTAAGGCCGCCCGCTAAACCGGCCGTTCCAAAAACCCGGCGGAGCGTATAATCAATAACATCAGCCACAGTAAAAACGGGCGAAATCATTAGCTCCTATCCTAAGAGGAATGGATCATAAGACTTTAGAGCGGTATATCTTAAGCTTGCCGGGAGCTTATTTGGATTACCCTTTCGGCGAAGGGGTGGCCGTCTACAAGCTGGCGGCCGATGCTGGTGATACCGGCAAAATGTTCGCCTTGATAGACGAAGGCAGCAGGCCACTCAGGCTCAGTTTGAAATGCGATCCGGCGCTGGCTTTGACGCTGCGTCAAAAGTACGAAACCGTCATGCCCGGTTATCATCTGAATAAAAAGCACTGGAATACCATTGTTTGCAGCGGCCAGCTGAGCCGGCAGGAATTGCTGGACCTGGTGCGACACTCTTACGAACTGGTAGCGGGGAGTCAAAAAACCAAAACTTAAAGCCGAAGCGCCGCCAGCTGGTTTTGCAGGTTGGACAGATTGCTAAGAGCGGTGTCGATAACCTGTTTGATCGTGGGGTTCGCGGTTTTGCCGCCAAGTTCGCGCAGCAAGGCCTGCTGGGCGTCAATTTTTTGGGACAAACTGGCGCGGTAGGCTGCATCGAACAGCCCGTTGCCTTTGGCCTCCTGGAGTTTTTGGACGGTGGCTTGGTCGGATTCGGACTGGACTATGGCGGTCGGTAGGCCGCTGATGCCAGCCAGTCTCAGCAAGCCGCGCAGCGATGCCCCGTCGCTGGTCAGCAGCAAGATGGCATCGCTGTTAATTTTTAGTAAATCATTGTTTCTGATGGAAGGCTGGGAGTCCTGCGTCAGCTTGAGCAGATTGTCCTGACGGGCGACCACCCTGGCCAGTAGCTCGCCGTTACCGCCGGAGCGGCCAAGCGCCAGCAGCACCCCGCCGACCAGCAGCAGGACGAAACCGGCTGCCAGGGCCAGCAGTATGCGCCTGTCCAGGCCGCCGGTTCTGGCTGGCGGCGCCACGAAGTATCGAGGCTCCATGACTAGATTTAACCATAAACGGCAACAGAGTGATAGCCTCATGTACAATAAGACCAGCATGCAAGACGCCAAAGAGGAAATCCGTTCCAGACTGAACATCGAGGACGTGATAGGCGAATACCTGGCGCTTAAGAAAGCCGGCCGTAATTTCAAGGCGCTCAGTCCGTTCACCAACGAGCGCACGCCCAGTTTTTACGTCAGCCCCGACAAGCAGATCTGGCATGATTTTTCCAGCGGCAAGGGCGGCGATGTCTATAGCTTTGTCATGGAAGTGGAAGGACTGGATTTTAAGGGGGCGCTGGAGCTTTTAGCCAGAAAGGCAGGGGTGGACTTAAGCCAGTACGCCGGCCATTCCGACGGCGAATTCGCCCGCAAAAAACGCCGGCTGCTGGAGCTGCTCGATCTGGCGGCCTCGTACTATCAGCAGTCCCTGGTTAAAAACCGGCGGGCTCAGGAGTACGTTTTTGAAAAACGTGGCCTGAATAAGCAGTCAGTCGCCGATTTCAGGATAGGTTACGCGCCGCTGGCCGACGATGCCCTGGCCAGGGCTCTTGGCCGGCGCGGCTTTGGCCCGGAGGAAATGCGGGCCGCCGGCGTGGTCAGCCTGCGCCGCGGGCGGCCCGCGGATATGTTCCGCGGTCGGATGGTGCTGCCGCTGCAGGACGCGGCCGGCCAGGTGGTGGGTTTTACCGCCAGATTAATCGACGACCAACCCGGCGCCCCCAAATACATCAACACACCCAAAACTCTCCTTTATGACAAAGGAAGGCAGGTTTTCGGCCTGCACCTGGCCAAAGAGGCTATCCGCAAAGCGGGCAGAGCGGTCGTAGTGGAGGGTAATCTGGACGTGGTCAGCAGCTTTCAGCGCGGCGTCAAAAACGTGGTGGCGGCGGCCGGCACGGCGCTGACCGAACATCACTTAAAAGCTCTGGGCCGCCTGAGCGCCGAGGTGGCACTGGCTTTTGATGCCGACGAGGCCGGCCTGAAGGCTACCGAGCGGGCGATCGACCTGGCCCAGCGCTGCGGCGTCAACCTAAGCGTGGCCAGTCTGCCGGACGGTGCCAAGGATCCGGACGAGCTGGTCAGGCGCGATCCGCTGGCCTGGCGGGAAGCTATAGACAGGGCGGAGCCGGCCGTAGACTGGACCATCAACCTGTACAGGCGGCTTTACGACCTGGGCAGCGCCGCCGGTAAGCGCGAACTGACCGGGCGGGCGCTGCGCCTCATCAACAAGCTGGCCGATCCGGTGGAACAGGAGCATTACCGGCAGGCGCTGGCCGAACTGACCGGCGCTTCCATGGGAGCGCTTGAAGCCAAATCGGCCGGTTTGGTCTCCAGCGAGCCCCCGCGCAAGCTAAAAGCGGTCAAAGCCTCCACTGGCCACAACACTTCACCTAACGACGCCTATCAGGACGGCCTGTTGGCGCTGGCCCTGGTCGACAGCGGCGCCCGCGAAGCCCTGCGCGGCGTCGAGCCCGGCGAGCTGTCCGGCGAACACCGCCAGGCGGTGTTTCAATATATAAAAGACCACCCTAAGAAAATCACCGAAACGGTGCCCGCGGCCTTGCAAGTTCATGAGACGTATGTGAAAATATTACTACTGTACGGTGAGACAAGGTATCTGCCGTGGAACAGTCGAGACAGATATTTCGAAGCCGTAGAGCTGGTTGGTAAGCTCAAAAAAGATCAAAAACAGGCCGGTAAGCGGCAATTGGACAAAGCCCTGCGCGCCGCCCAGGAACGCGGCGACGCGGCCGAGGTTCGCCGCCTGATGAAACAATTAAACGTTATCATAAAGGAGTTCAAAGATGCCGACAGATAAAGGTCAGCCGATATCTCCTGTCGCCGACGACGATATGGTAGCGCCGCAAACTCGGCCGCCGGCCGACGATCCGGGCGTGGCGCCGGACGACGCGATCGAGCCAGCGCCGGAGGAACTAGAGGAAGACAACTGGCATGACGATTCCGGCGAGGAGCCGTTTTACGACGAGATTTCCGATGACTCGGTGCGGCTTTATCTGCGTGAGATAGGCAAGATCCCGCTGTTAAAACCGGACGAGGAGCTGGCCCTGGCCTATCAGGTGAAAGCCGGCAACAAACAGGCCAAGGACAAAATGGCCGAAGCCAACATGCGCCTGGTGGTGTCTATCGCCAAGCGCTATTCCGGCCGGGGTCTGGATTTTCTGGACTTGATCCAAGAGGGTAATTCCGGCCTGCTGAGAGCCGTGGAAAAGTTCGACCCGGACAAGGGCTTTAAATTTTCCACCTACGCCACCTGGTGGATCCGCCAGGCCATTACCAGGGCGATTGCCGATCAGGCCCGCACCATCCGCATTCCGGTGCATATGGTCGAAACCATCAACAAGCTGCTTCGGACCCAACGCCGCCTGACCCAGGAGTTGAACCGTGAGCCGACCAACGAAGAAATCGCCGCGGCTATGGAGATGGACGTCGAGAAAGTCGAGTACGTCATGAAAATCAAACAGGACATTTCCAGCCTGGACGCCGGAGTGGGGCGCGACGGCGAAGACGAAGACTCGGTGCTGGGCGACTTCATCGAAGACGAGGACGCGGCCAGTCCGGAAGAATCGGCCGCCAGCCAGCTGCTGAAAGAGCAGGTTCAGTCGCTGCTGGGCAGCCTGACCGAGCGCGAGCAAAAAATCCTCAAGATGCGCTTCGGCCTGGAGGACGGCAAAAGCCACACCCTGGAAGAGGTGGGGCAGGAGTTTTCGGTTACCCGCGAGCGCATCAGGCAGATAGAGGCCAAAGCGCTGGCCAAGCTGCGCAAACATAAGGACGCAAAAAAACTGCATGAATACATCCAACAATAGCCCGACCCCGCTGATTATCGGCATCTCCGGCACCTTTGCCAGCGGCAAGGACACGCTGTCTAAGTATCTGGCCGAACATTACGGCTATTTCGTCGAATCCAGCGGCGACCTGGTGCGCCGGCTGTCGATGGCCCGGCACGGCTCGATCGAGAGGCCCATGCTGCGGGAGACAGCCGAGTATTACCGGAAAACGTTCGGCCCGCGTTTTTTAATAGACACCCAGATCAAGCACTACAACGAGCAAAAGCAGAACTTCAGCGGTCTGATTATCCACGGCCTGCGGGCGCTGGGCGAAGCCAAGGCCGTTAAAGAGGCGGGCGGGACCCTGCTGTTCGTGGACGCGCCGATAGAGCTTCGCTATCAAAGAATGCTGTCGCGCAAACGCGACCAGGAGGTCAAATTGAGCCTGGACGAGTTCAAACAGGCTGAAGCCCTGGAATGGCAAGGCGGCGGCAGTGACAGCGACTTCAACCTGTCCGGTATCAAACAGATGGCCGACATTGTCCTGGAAAACGGCGGCAGCCTGGAGGGTTTTTTGAGCGAGGCCGTTAATCGCCTGAACCTGCCGCCGGCCGGATAAAAAGCTTAAGCTTGACAAGTCGGCCGCGGCTGTCCAGACTGGTTTTGTTATGTTAAAGGAAGAGATGCGGCCGCGCCCCGAAGAGGCTATGGATGACCGTGCCAACGGTGCTGACCCCGTGGACTCGGAGACTCCGGAAACCCACAGCAACGACGCCATGGGCTGGTATTTAAACGAGATCGGTAAGCATCCCAGGATCGGGCAAGAGGAAGTGGTCGAGCTTTGCAAAACCATCGAAGCCGGGCTTTATGCCAGACATAAGCTGGAATCCGACCAGAAATTAGCCGATCCCCAACTGCACGCCGACCTGCAAACTCTCGACCAGCTGGGCCGCCAAGCCAAAGAAAGGCTGATCTGCGCCAACTTAAGACTGGTGGTCAGCTGGGCCAAGCGGTACCGCGGGACCAGCCTGGACTTGATCGACCTGGTGTCCTGCGGCAATTTCGGCCTCATCAGGGCCGTAGAAAAATACGATTACAAGCTGGGATATCGGTTTTCCACCTACGCCACCTGGTGGATTAGGCAGCAGATCGAGCGGGGGGTGGCCGAGGCCAACTATCCGGTGCATATACCGGCTCATAAACTAAGCGAGCTGAAAAAGCTCAAAAGAGCCAATGATGATTACGAATATATAAACGCTGTCCCTCCCAGCCTGGAGCACCTGTCCGAGACAACCGGATTATCAGAGGAACATATACGGTCGCTGCTGGAAATCAGACACTTCCTGGAGGCCCTGCCCAGCCTGGACAGGCCGCTGTTCGAAGATGACGGGGAGGACGATTATTACCGCGTTACGCCTTCGCCGTCGGCGCTGAATCCGGAAGATATTGTCATTGCCAGGGAAAGCACCGTCCTCTTCTCAAAGAGCCTGCTGGCGACGCTCAACGACACCGAGAGAAAAATTATCGAGCGGCGCTTCGGACTGGCCAGTGGCGAGCCTGAATCCGTCCGGTGCACCGCCGAAGCGGTCGGCAAGTCCGCCGATTACGTCAACCAGATAAGCTATAGAGCGCTGGGCAAGATGCGCAAATACTTCGAAACGGTCTTGGCGGAAGAGCCTGAGTTTTCGCGGCTGAAAGCCGACAGGCCTAAAAACGGTCGCCGGCATTAAATCAGCCCGCTTGCCGCTATACTATTAGTACATGAGCCAGCGCCTGGCCGTCATAGACGGAAAATCAGTCTTTTACAGGGGCTATTACGCCATGCCCAATCTGAGCACCTCCAAAGGGGTGCCCACCGGCGGGGTTTACGGTTTCGCGGCTCTTAGCCTGGAACTGATCAAAAAACTGTCGCCCGATTACGTGGTGGTGGCCTGGGACAAGCCCAAGACCAACATCAGAAAACGCCGCCAGATTTATCCCGGATACAAAGCCGGTCGTAAGCCCGCGCCACCGGATTTTTACGAGCAGATACCCATCCTGCATAAGTTGCTGGAAGCTTTTCACTGGCCGCTGTTCGAGCTGGACGATTACGAGGCCGACGACATCATGGGCGCCCTGGCCAGGCAGGCCGTCGAAAAACACGGCTTGGAGGTTTGCCTGATCACTTCCGACCTGGACGCCCTGCAGCTGCTGGGCCAAAAAACCCATCTTTACGCCCTGAAGCAGGGGTTTACCAACATCGATTTTTTCGACCCCAAACAGTTCGAGAGCAAGTACGGCCTCAGCGTGCACCAGTTTCTGGACTTCAAAGCCCTGAAAGGCGACGCGTCGGACAACATTCCCGGCGTACCGGGGATCGGCGAAAAAACCGCCGCCCAGCTGCTTGGGCAATACGGCAGCCTGGAGCAAATATACGCTCACTTGTCCGAGATTAAACAGGTGCTGCGCTCCAAGCTGGAAGCCGGACGGCAATCGGCCGAGCTTAGCAAACAGGTCGCTCGGCTGTGGCTGGACGCCCCGGTTAAGTTCGATCTGAAATCGGCCGACGTCAAGGGCCTGGACGCGCGCAAGCTGTCCGGGCTGCTGAAAGAATTGGAATTTAACTCGCTGCTTAATAAACTACCCGAATACATGCGTGCTTCGCCTCGGCTGGCGGGCGAGGCCAAACAAACCGCGGCCGCTCCCGGCCTAAAGGTGACGACGCCGGCGCCGCGGCCGCCCGCCGCCAAAGATTTCGGCTTGCTCTACGTTGACCAGCCCAACAGCCGACTGTGGCTGAGCCTGGACGGCAAAACAGCGTCAAGTTTCAATTTGGGCAACGCTGCCGAGCTGGAACGCGCCCGGCGCTGGCTGAACAACCCGGCGGGCTGGGCGGCTTACGACCTTAAGGCCGCCGCCCACCAGCTGGACGCTTTCGGGCTGACGCTGGCCAACCCGGCGGCGCACGACTGCCGCCAGGCGGCCTTTTTGCTTGATCCGCTGGAGCGTGATCGCAGCCTGGAGCGGCTGCTGCCGGAAGGTTTCGCCGCGTCGGGCGGCGACCCGGCGGCCTGCCTGGCCGGACTTTGGCGGCTAATCCGACAGCAGCGCCGCCAGCTGGAAGAACTGCCGGGAGTCAAACGGGTTGCCCAGCAAATTGATTTTCCCCTGTCTCTGGTCTTATTCGGCATGGAGAAAGCCGGCATCGGCCTGGACGTCAAATTACTTAATCAGATGAGCAAAGAAGTATCCCGTTTAATAGCCGGTATCGAGAGCCAGGTTTATGATCACGTCGGCTACCGGTTCAATCTGTCCAGCCCCTCTCAACTGGCCGATGCCCTGTACGGCAAGTTGGCTCTCAGTATTCTGGGGGTCAAAAAAGGCAAATCGGGCAATTATTCTACCGGCCAGCGCGAACTGACCAAACTGCGGGGGGCTCATCCGGTGATCGGTCTGATTGAAAAATACCGCGAACTGACCAAGCTGCTTGGCACCTACATTGACGCGCTGCCGTCTCAGGTGGGCGAGGACAGCCGGCTGCGCACCACCTTCAGCCAGGACGTAGCCGCCACCGGGCGGTTAAGCAGCGCCAATCCCAACCTGCAGAACATCCCCATCCGCACGCCACTGGGGCAGCGTATCCGGCAGGCTTTCGTGCCCGGCCCTGGCAACCTGTTCGTCGGCGCCGATTACAGCCAGTTCGAGCTGCGCCTGGCGGCGGTGCTGGCCGGCGATAAGCAGATGATCGAAGATTTTGAAAACGGGGTGGACATCCATACCAAAACAGCCAGCGACGTGATGGGCGTACCGCTCGACAAGGTTACCAAAGCCCAGCGCCGGGTGGCCAAAATCATTAATTTCGGCGTGCTCTACGGCATGAGCCCGCACGGGCTCAGCGAAGCCTCCGGTATGAGCTTCGGGGAGGCCAAGCGGTTCATTGACGACTACTTCCGCCTGCGCGCGCCCATCAAACGCTACATTAACCAGACGCTGGAAAACGCCAGACGGCAGGGTTACGTCGAAACGCTGCTGGGCCGCCGCCGGCCGACACCGGACCTGCTATCGAGTAATTTTGTTGTTCGGGAAGCCGCCGCCCGGGCGGCGGCCAACATGCCTATTCAGGGCACCGAGGCGGATTTAATGAAAATGGCCATGCTGGAGGCCGATCGAAAAATCGCCGCGGCCAAATGGCAAGGCGCCCGGCCCCCCAGAATATTGCTGCAGATTCACGACTCGCTTCTGGCGGAGTGCGCCGCCGGCGACGCCGATGCCCTGGGCCGGCTGCTCAAAGAGGTGATGGAGAACGTTTATCCGGACTTGGGTATTCCGCTGCGGGTTGATGTAACCATCGGCAAAAACTGGGGCGAACTATGATCAAGGGCCTGGTGCTGGACTGCTTCGGCGTGCTTTATCTGCCGGCCGAGACTGCCGGCGAGCCGGATTTACGGCTGGTTCTCAACGATCGTCTGCTGGACTATGCCCAGAGCTTGCGGCCGGAGATCAGGCTGGGCATGCTCAGTAATATAGCCCCCGCGGCCATGGACAAATATTTTTCACCCGGGCAGCGTCGCCGGCTGTTCGACGCCGTGGTGCTCTCGGGAGAGGAGGGGCTGGCCAAACCGCACCCGTCGATTTATAAGATCATGGCCGGCCGGTTAGGCCTGTCTCCCGGACAGTGCCTGCTGCTGGACGACAGTCCGGACAACTGCTCCGGCGCCGACGCCGCCGGCATGCCCAGCCTGTTGTTTCAAAATACCCGGCAGGCGATCGAACGAATCGGTCGGATTTTAAAAAGCTAAAACTTTCATAATTGACAAAAACGCCTACGCTTGAAAGAATTAATTTATAAAAATCAACACTAAAAAGAGGCACCCTAAAAAATAATGATCAATTTGCCCGTCAAAAACTTCAGGATAGCGGTTTTAGCGACAGCCGCCTTTTTGTTGGTGGCGGCGCCAGTGGCGGTCTCGGCCGCCACGGCCACTCAGAACACCACGGTTAACGCCCAGGTAGCCGCGGTGATTAGCATGACTACCAGCAGCACTGTTAATCTGGCGATTACTCCCACCAGCGCCGGCGCCATGACCAGCGCCTCCGACACTGTCAGCGTTACCACCAACAACGCTACCGGCTACGCTCTGAGCCTGGCTGACGCCGACGCCAACACCAACCTGGTCAACGGCGCGAACACCATTGCCGCTCACACCGGCACCCAGGCTGTGCCAACCACGCTGGCCACCAACAGCTGGGGTTATCGGGTCGACGGAGTCGGCGGTTTCGGCGCGGGTCCGACTTCGGCCGAATCCAACGTCGCCAACACGGCCTATACCTGGGCCGGAATGCCGGCGACCGGCTCGCCCAACACCTTAAAGACAACTTCCACGACCGCCTCGTCCGATCCGACGACCGTCTGGTACGGCGCCAAAGTCAGCACCGCCAAACCGGCCGGTACCTACACCGACGTCGTTACCTACACAGCCGTTACCAACCCGTGAAACGTTTTGCCCTGCCCGAGCGCCGCTTTCAGTTATTTTTCAGGAAGCGCCCGGCCCTATGGCTGTCAGCTGCCATTTTAGCGGCGGCGCTGCTGTCGCCCGGACTGCTCAGCGCCCAGTCACCGGCCGCGGCGCCTCAAGAAAGAATTACCCTGACTCCGACCGTTCAGCGCTACACCGTCAAGCCGGGGGAGAGCGTGACGGGCAGCCTGAGCGTCATCAATGACGGCGATACGGCCTATGATTTCGTGGTCTACGCCCGTCCCTATACGGTGGTCGGCGAAGATTATCAGCCCAACTTTGGCAACGTCGCGCCGGGCGCTGACGCCTACCAGTGGGTGCGGTTTGACGCTACCCGCTTCCGGCTGCAGCCCGGCCAGAAGACCACCGTCAGCTACACTCTTTTGGCGCCGCAAAACGCCACGCCCGGCGGGCATTATGGCGTGATTTTCGCCGAGACCCAGCCCTCGGCCAATCCGGCCGATAACTTTATTGCCCGCAAAAAACGGATAGGCAGCATTTTGTACGTTACGGTCAGCGGCGACTACAAGCAGGCCGGCAACCTGCTGGAGGCTAAGATGCCGTTCTGGCAGACCGGCCGTCCGCTCAGCGGCTACGCCAGGCTGAAAAACAGCGGCAACGTGGATTTTCAGGTTAATTTAAAACTTAAAGTCAGCGACGTATTCGGACGCGTCAAATATCAAAGCGATACCAGCTACAGCGTCCTGCCGGCTACCGTCCGGCGGCTGCCGCTAGTTTGGCAGGACGCTCCGGCGGTTGGCTTACTGAAAGTAAGCGCCACCTTCAGCTTTTTGGATCAGACCAAAACCGCCGGCTTCTGGGTGCTGATGATGCCGCGCTGGCTGGTGGCGCTGCTGGTTGTGGTTGTCGGCGGGGCCGGGGGCTACTATGTTCTTAAATCGCGCCGCGGCTAATCTTGTCTGGCGGCTGTTTTATTTTACCGGCTTGACCGGTCTGGGTCTGGTCGCTCCGGCGGCGGCTTCGGCCCAAAGCACCAACGTATGGGTGCAGCTTTGCCAGGACAGCGGATCGTACATATCCGTAACAGCGCCGCCCAGCGATTCCACGGTAACCGTTGGAGACGTCAGGATTGAAGGCCAGGTCGGCCAGTCGTCGCAGATTGATGTCAGCGTCGACGGGGCGTATGATCACAGCCTGGCGTTGGCACCGGGCAGCCAGACCTTTTTGACCGAAGTCAGGCTGGCCCAGGGTACCCATACGGTGAGGTTGACCGCCCTGGATTCCTGTCAGAAAAAGAATAACTGGGCCGAGTTGGTGCTGACCTACCAACCGGCTGCGGGGCAGCCGGTCTCTCCGGGACAAACCACTCCCACCAGCTTGCCCGGACTGCTGGTCAATCCGGGCCAGCCCATTATTAATCAGCCGGATTTAACCGTAGGCCCTCTCCAAAGCCTGCGGGCGATCGTCAGGGGTTTGGACTTCGACCACCTGCCGCCGCCGGATCTCAGTCTTTACGTTAAAACCGCCGCGCTGGTTACCGGCGGCCTGCTGGCAGTGCTTGGCGGCAGCGCCGGGCGCTTCGGAGCGGCGTGGCTGCTGAGGCGGCGGCCGCCGGATGGCGGGGTGGATACCGACAGCATAAGCCGGGGGAACAACGCTGGCGACGGGCCGGCACCGTCATTGATCAGTCTGGCGCTGCGCCTGGCCGGTTTGCTGATGATCGCCACCGCCTTTTTACTCTGAGGACGACTTTTGCTAGAGTAGTAGGCAATGAACAAGCTTATGCTGGGCGAGGGCCGCTGGCTGGCATTCTGGCCGCTGATAGCGGCCTTGTGGCTGGCCGGCTTCAGCCTGCCGGTCGCCGCCGCCACTCTGACCAGTCCTAATTACCGGCTTGACGCCAATATAGGCAGCGCCTTTGGCGGCCCGGCCAGTTCGGCCGACTACAAGCTGTTCGCTACCGGCGGCGAAGGAGCGGCGGGGTCGGCTGCCAGCGGCAGCTATAAGCTGGGTTACGGTTACGTGGCCACCCTGACTCAGTCCATCAGCCTGAGCGTCCAGCCATCCGGGTTGCTGGCCTACTATCCGTTCGACGAGAACACCGGAGCCAGGGTGAATGACTTCAGTCCCAACGGCAACTCGTTGGACACCACCGCCGCCCCGTCCTGGGCGGCCGGTAAGGTGGGCCAGGCCATGAGCTTTAACGGCAGCAGCCAGGACGCCTGGATGACGGCCACCGGCGCCATGCTGCCCCAGACGTTTACGGTGGAAGCCTGGGTTAAGCTGGCGGCTACCGGGTTGGACCAGTCGGTTTTTTCCATAGGGCAAGATCCTGGCGGCACCGGCTGGTTGCTGGGCATCGGCACCGACAACAAGCCCTATTTTAGCTCCAACGCCTCGGGTACGCTGATCGGCACCAGCGTTTTGACCGCCGGTACTTGGTATCATTTGTCCGCTACTTTAAGCGGGCCGAGTGGCTCGCTTAAACTGTACGTTAACGGGGCGCAGGAAGCCACGACTGCTACCACTGGCTCGATCAGTTACGACGGCTGGGGGTTGGATCGCCTGGAAATCGCCAGCGCCAAAAACCCGGTCGGCGGCAGCGTCAAATACTTAAGTGGCACCATAGACGAAGCCAAACTGTTCAACCGGGCGCTGACGCCTGGCGAAATCAAGGCCGATTACGACGCGGCCGTACTGGGCGTTCCGGCTGGCCTGGCTTTTTCTTCCGCCCTGGTATCGGGAGTGTCGCAGACCCTAGGCGCCGACGCCGTGGTGCAAACCGATGCCCCGGCTTACGATCTGTCCATCCGCCAGGATAAAGATTTAACCTCGGGCAGCAACACCATACCGGCCGTCAACAACGGCGGCACCATCGCCGCACCGGCCGCCTGGACAGAAGGCACCACCAAAGGCCTGGGCTTTACGATAACCGCCGGCATCGGCGTACCGGCCAAGTGGGGAACCAGCCCAAACTTCAACTACGCCGCCGTGCCCGCGGCTGACAGCGTTTTTTATTCGCGCTCCGGCTTCACCGGCGGCAGCAAAGAAGTTCTGAACCTGCAATTTAGGGTAGACGTGCCCGGCAACCAGCCGCAGGGCGACTACCAAAACACCGTAACCTATAGCGCTACTCTCAAGCCATGAATTTCAGCCGCCCGATCATCGTTGCTGCGGCCGTCCTGACGGCGGCGCTAGCTGTTGCTGCGGTTCGGCCGGCTCCGCCGCTGGCCGCCCTTGGTCTGCAGATCAGGCCGCTGATCTACCGCGAAACGATCAGTCCGGGCGAAGTGAAAAAGGGGTTCGTGGATATCGCCAATCCCGGCGCCTCGGCTCTGGACATAGAGATGAGCGTGCAGGCTTTCAAGCAAAACGCCGCTGGCGATCTGGTTTTTTACGACTCCCCCCAAGTTCAACAGGGTATCAGGCTGGAGTCCGCCAGCCTCAGGCTGGCTCCGCTCGAGTCCTGGCGGGTGTTTTTTACCATTGACAGCCGCAAACTCCCTAAAGGAGACGTTTTCGCGGCCGTTTTCGCCAGTTCGCGCGGCCCGGCCCCTGCGGCTTCGCTGGCCCCTCGGGTAAGGGTGGGTACCCTGCTGGTTCTGCAAAACGGCCCGCCTGGCCCGCGTAGCGCCGCCATCACCTCCGCCAAAATTCCCTGGTTGCAGATGGGCGACGGTGTTAGTGGCAGCCTGACGGTTAAAAACACCGGCTCCACAGGAGGTTTCTTTGCCGACGGCCAGCTCAGCCTCAAGCCGCTTGGCAAAACCGGCAGCATCAGCGGGCCTCTTGTCATGGCCGGGATTGAGCGAAGCTTCGATTTTAACGTTCCAACCAGTCAGCTGGGCCTCTACAAACTGGAAGTGCGGGTGGCTGATGCCAGCTATAGCCGCTGGGTGTTCATGATAACCGGTTTTTGGCGCTGGGCGCTGCCGGCGGCTCTGGCGCTGAGCGGCCTGGCGTCGGCGGTCGTTTGGCGTTTGTTGGCTCTTAAAAAGAAACGCGGCGCGGCCACTTAGCGCGCTTAAAAAGAAAATTATAAAATGCTTGATTTTTATTTTTTAAAATGCAATATTAGCCGTAAGCAGTTTAAAACAGGGCACCAAAACAAAAATGCTGCGTCACATCAGGCAAACCCTTGGCATTTTATGGCTGGTACGCAAGCAGCTTTTTTAGGAGGCCTGATTCTTCTGGTGTTCGGCCTGATGGCCGTCAGGGTGCTGGTGCCGGTTTACGCCAATTTGTTCGACCCGAAAGTGGGCTCGCCAATCGGCACTCCGTCGGCCGATACGCCGTTTAAACCCAGCAAAGTCGCCGGTTCGGCGCCCAAAGCCACTAACCCGGTGGCGGTTAAGTCGACTCCGGGATCCGCCGCTCCGAGACCCGCCTCCCCGGGGAATCCCGTTCAATCTCCGCCATCCTCCGGCGCCAACCCGTCCACCCCGCCGCCAACTGGCAGCGGAGGAGGCACGCCGCCACCACCGCCACCACCACCGCCTCCGCCACCGCCTCCCGGACCCGGCGGCCGGGCCTGTCCGGCCTTTCCGGCTTTTCCTGATGGCAACTGCACCGGCGTGCCTCCCGGCACCGCCCTGACGCCTTCGGGGTCGTTCACTATTTCGCAGGATGGCACGGTAGTTAACGCCCTGGATGTTACCGGTATCATTTACGTTAGGGCCAAAAACGTGACCATTCAAAACACCCGGGTGCGCGGTTGCGGTCCCGGCGGGGCCATTGACGTGGGTTATGACAACGCCTACGGGCCGGTAACCGTCAAAGACGTCGAGCTGGACGGCCGGGGCTGCGGCGATTACTCCATGATAGGCAACTCCAACTACACCTGTATCCGCTGCAACATTCATGGATCCAGGGTAGGGGCGGCCATGGATACTACCGTGGTGGTGCGGGACAGCTGGATACACGATTTGGTCTACGTCACGGCTTCGCACATGGAGGCCATCTTAAGCAACGGCGGCAACAATTACCAGGTGATCCATAACAACCTGGAATGCGTCGGCGGCGACGATCAGGGAGGTTGTTCGGCAGCGCTGGCGCTGTTTGGCGATTTCGGCCCGATCGACAACGTGCTGGTGCAGTACAATCTGTTTAATACTACCGGCAGCTATTGCACTTACGCCGCTTCGGCCGCCGGCAAACCCTATCCCAACGCCACCAACGTGCGCTACCTAGACAACTACTTCGGCAAAAAGTACAATCCGCAATGCGGTCTTTACGGCCCGGCCACCGCCTGGGCGTTTAACGCCGGCAACGTCTGGTCGGGCAATGTCTGGGCGGACGGTTCCGGCACGGTGGCGGCGCCTAATTAACCATCTTAGCCGCTCGCCCGAGCCGGCTTTTTAGTTGCTTTCATTCCACTAGTGTTTATAATTTGGTATAACACTTTTTGTAAGTGAACGGGGTAAAGCGGGGAAGATAAATAAGGAGCAAGGACCAGCGATGCGTATAAGGCGGCTGTTCGCCTTACGCAGGCGGCAGCTTAGGGGCTGCGGGACACTGCGATTATTAACGGCTGTCTCCCTCTCCCTCAGCCTGCTTTTGGGCGCCTGGGCCGGCCCCCGGCCGGCCCAGGCTGTTCAGAGCGTGCCGCTGAAGCTGAACTTCCAGGGCCGCCTGACCAACAACGCCGGCTCGGCCATGCCCGACGGCCTGTACAACATGACTTTCCGCCTGTATAGCACAGTCAGCGGCGGCACCGCCAGCTGGACCGAGCTGCGCGAGGCCGGCAACCGGGTGCAGCTGACCAACGGCCTGTTCTCGGTCCAGCTGGGCGAGGTGACCGCCCTGCCATCTACCACTTTCAACGCCTTCCCGATGTACCTGGAAGTGGAGCTGCCCACTCCGGCCACCGCCACCTGCGCCACCGCCGGCTGCGCCAGCTGGACGGAAGGGGCGATGACTCCCCGCCAGGCCCTGGCCAGCTCTCCCTACAGCTTCAATGCCAACCGCCTGGACGGCCTGGACTCCAGCCAGCTGGCCCGCCTGGACGCCGCCAACACTTTCACGGCCAGCCAGCTCTTCCAAAACACCACCAACTCCACCAGCGCCTTCACTGTCAGGAATGCTGCCGGCAGTCCGCTGCTCAGCCTGGATACGGTTAACTTCCGGGTAGGCATCGGCACCGCCTCTCCCAACGCCGCCTTAGAGGTAAGCGGGGCCCTGCGTCTGTCCGGTAGCACCACTGACAGCTTTGTCACCCCGGCCGGCTCCATCGTCGGCAGCAAGCTGAACGTGCCGGTCTTCACTGTGCCGGCCTACGGCCAGGTGATCGCTCTGGGTATTGACGCCACCAGTCCAGGCAACTCCCGGGTGCTCAGCCTGTTCGACAACCGCACCGGCGTCCACCAGCCCACCTTAGGAGTTTTCTCGGTGGATGAGGCCAACCTGGCCGGTCTGTCCTGGGAAGGCGCCTCCACCACCGCTTACTTAAAGACCACCGGCGGCAATCTGGCCCTGCGCTCCGGCAGCAGCGACCTAATGACCCTATTATCCGGCGGCAACGTAGGAATAGGGACGGTGAGCCCGGGCGCCAGACTGGAGATTAACTCGGCTGTCGCCGGCAGCGCCGGGATTAAATTCAGCCAACTGAACTCTTCCAGCGCGACCGTGGCTACCAACGGCAAGGTGCTCAGCGTGGACGCCAGCGGCAACGTTACCCTGACTACCGACGCTACAGGTACCGGGGGCAGCGCCACCCTGCAAACCGCCTACGACGCCTCGACCACGCCTGAAATCACCCTGAATTCCACCAATGGTGCCCTGACTATCCGAGACAATGCCACGCCGATCAGCGGTAGTCTGCTGGAGGTACAAAACAACGGCGGCACGATAACCTACCTTGGGGTCAACAGCACTACAGGAGTTAGCGTTACGGGTAATCTAACTTTTGGTTATGGCGGCACCAACGTAGTGGGGGTGGCGATGGGCGCTAACAATACCGCGGGCAGCGATTTACTGGTGTCCGGCGGTGCCGCTAAATCAACCACCGGTTCCTATGGCGGCGGGGTGCTGCGACTGCGCGGAGGCGCGCCGGCCGGTAGCGGCAGCAGGGGGGCGGTATGGCTGCAAGATCTTGGCGGCGGGGTGACCATAGGAGACTCGAGCTATGCCGCCGGTCTGTACGTTTACGGTACCGGCGGCTTTCAGACCCCCATAAACTCGTCAACGGCTTTTAATGTGGCTAATGCCGCCGGAACGGCGATTTTTAACGTGGACACCTCTGCCAGCCGGGTGGGCGTGAACATCGCCGCTGCCGCGGCCGCCCTGCAGGTGCGCGGCACCACCTCGGATGCCACCGCCTCGGCCTTTATTGTGGACAACGCCGCCGGCACCCAGTATTTGACCGTCCGTAACGACGGCATGCTGACGCTCGGTTATATCAGCAGTTCCTCCACCTACACATTTGGCTACAGCAGCATCGGCGGTTCGGTGGATTCGGGCAACTCCGGTGCCTATAACGCTTTCAGGGTGTCAACCGGGCCGGCCGGCGGCAGCCTGAATTCAATTTCGGTTTACGTTGGCACTATTGACAGCAATGCCGCCAACCAGAAGTACCGGTTGGCCCTTTACGGTGACAGCGGCGGTTTTCCGGGAGGATTGATCGGCCAAAGCGCCGAAGGAACCCTAACGGCTAACAGCTGGAACACCCTTTCAGTCAGCGGCACCCTGAACGCCAACACCACCTACTGGCTGGCCTACATGACCAACGGTAGCAGCGCCTCCGTCAACAACACCTATTACACTACAGGTACCGCCAACCAGAACATGTACAAAACCTATACTTACGGGCCGTTTCCTTCAACGGCGCCCAGCGGCCTGGCCGGATCGGCCCTGCAGACTTCCGCCTACGGCACCTACATGCCGACGGGCCAATCGCCGCGGCCGCTGCTGACTATTGACAGCAATGCCAACAATCTTCAGCTGACCAGCGGCGCCGATCTGTACTTTACCGGCAGCGGCAACGTCCGCAACGCCGTTACTAAAGATCTAAACTGCAGCACGGCCGAAGCGGTCAACGACGTGGTGATAGTCAGCGGAGCGGGGAGTGTCGGCCGCACTACCACTGCCGGCAGCAACCGGGTAGCCGGGGTGGTAGTGGCCAAACCCAGCTCGACTGTTTGCACCGTGGCCATCGCCGGCATGGTGCAGGTTAACTTTGGCGGCAACGCCACGCCGACAACGATTGGCGATCCGGTGCAAACTTCAACCACCGCCGGTGCCGCCCAATCAACCGCCGCCCCCGCCTCGGGCAGCGTCTTGGGCCGGTCGTTGTCGGCCAAAGACGGGTCCAACCTGGTTTGGGTACTGCTTCAGCCTTAAACCGCAATTTAGGTTAAAATTAGGTAGTTATGCCCGAGCTGCCCGAAGTTGAAACCATCCGCCGCGGCCTGAACGATTTAGCTACCAGTAAAATCGTCAGCGGCCTGAGGGTTTTATGGCCCAAAAGCTTCAGCGGTTCCAAAGCTGACGTTGAGCAATACTTAAAGGGCGCCGCCGTTACCGAAGTCGGCAGACGGGCCAAGGTACTGATTGTGCACCTTAGCAGCGGCTACGGGCTGGCGGTTCATTTAAAAATGACCGGACAGCTGGTACTGGTCGGATCGGACGGCGGGCAGCGTTTTGGCGCCGGTCATCCTACCGCCAGCCTGGTGGGAAGCCTGCCGGACAAATCAACCAGGATTATCATAGAATTTTCCGATGGCGCCAAGCTGTTTTTTAACGACCAGCGCAAGTTCGGCTGGATGAAGCTGATGCCATTGCCGGAGATCGCCGAGATTGACTTTCTTAAAAAAGTCGGGCCGGAGCCCCTGGCGGCCAGTTTCAGCTCTGCCGGCCTGGCCGGGCGGCTGGCCAAACGGCCGGGCAGTTCGGTTAAGGCGGCCCTGCTGGATCAGTCGGTCATAGCCGGCATCGGCAACATTTACGCCGACGAGTCGCTGTTTCTGGCCGGAATTCATCCCGCCCAAAAAGCCGGCAGCCTGAGCCAGGACGAAATAAAATTACTGTACCGGGCAATACGCCTGGTGCTCAGGCGGGCTATTCAACAGGGCGGCTCTACCGATAAAAACTATCTGAACGCCGAAGGGCAACCCGGCAGCTACCTGAAAACCGCCCTGGTGTTCAGGCGCCAGGGTCAGCCCTGCCGCCGCTGCCGGCAGACAATCTGCAAAATCAGGCTGGCGGGCAGGGGCACGCATTTTTGTCCCAACTGCCAGGTTGCTCCTGCAAACGAACAAACCGGAGCTTTGTATAAGGTGTTGAAAAAATGATAAGTTTTTTATTCGGTCAGAACCGCTACGCGCTCAAGAGCCGCCTGCGCTCAATTGCTGATGAGTTCGCGGCTGAAAATATTCACGGCGCCGCGGCGCCGGAGCGTTTGAGCGGCGCCAGGCTGGAAGCGTCCGAGCTGTATTCGCTGCTGCTGGGCGGTTCGCTGTTTGGCGAGCGGCGCCTGGTCATCTTAGACGACTGCAGCCAGAACCCGGCGGTCTGGAGTGCTCTGGGCGAAGCGGTTCAAGACGGCCTGCCCGCCAGCACTCACCTGGTTGTGGTTGAACAATCGCCCGATAAGCGCTCCAAAACGTTCAAAACCCTGCAAAAAACCGCCGACCTGGTAGTGGAAGCCGGGCCCGAGTCGCTAATCAAGCTGCTTGGCTGGGTGTTGGAGGAGGCGCGCCGTCGTCGGGTCGAGCTGTCCGAGCCGGCCGCCAGGCGCCTGCTGGAGCTAGCCGGTCCCGACCAGGAGCGCCTGGCCAACGAGCTGGATAAATTATTTGTGCACTCAACGATTAAGACGGAGCTGGTAGAGGATCTGGTAGAGCCGGTGTCCTCAGCCAGCGTTTTCGGGTTGATAGACGCGGTGATATCCCGCCGACCTCAACAGGTCGGGCGGATTCTGGACGGTCTACGCGGCAGCGAGGAGCCGTCTAAAATACTCGCCCTGCTGGTCGGACAGCTGCACAGCCTGGCCATTCTATTGGCCTCTGGCGGCCGGCGGGACATCGACCGGCTGGCTGCCGAGGCGGGCATTCATCCGTACGCCCTGAGGAACCTGCGGGCCAGGGCCGCCGGTTTAAGCCTGGCGGAACTAAGCCGGCTTATAGAGGCGGCCGATAAATTGGACGAGTCGCTGAAAAACTCCCGTGGCGACGAGTGGCTCTTGCTGGAGACCGTCCTGCTCAGGGCGTCCTCCAAAACCGCGGGGGCAGTGTGAAAACTAAGGTGGCCCCGTTTTTTATTTGGCGGCGGTTTTTTTAGCCGTCCTGGTTTTTGGCGCGGCGGCTTTTTTGGCGGCCGGTTTCATCTTAGGACTGGCCGCCGCGGTGGCTTTTTGCGGCCGCTTGGCTTTAACCGCCGGGCGGGGAGAAGCGGCAGTTTTCAGCTGTTTGGCCAGTTTGCTCTTACGCCTGGCGGCGGTAGCCGGCTTCAGCAGGCCCTTTTTCAGGGCGGTGTCGATTTTGGAATGAGCCTCGCTGAGCTGTTTGGACCCGGGCTGGTCGGCGAAACGCTTGAGCGATTGGCGCAGGCTGAGCTTTAACTCCTGGTTGCGGCTTTTGCGCTTTAGGGCCTGGCGGGCGCGTTTGATGGCCGATTTAATGATTGGCATGCTGGTTCCTCTTAATTTTTAAGCGTCGCTTGATTGTTAGCTTTTTTTGAATGCCGGCCGTAGCCTTCAAAACGATTCAAAGCCAAATTGTAGCGCAAAACCAGCCTTCTGTAAAGATGTCTACCTCTTGCGGAAAATGGTTGACTCCGTATCAACGGATATGCTAAAGTGAGGCCAAATCTCCTTTAAAACAACACTTCAAAAACAAAAAGGCCTAAAAATGGATGCAGGCAACGCCAAGCAGCAGGTGGTAGAGAAAATTAAAAACTCTGCCAACGTGTTGGTCACTGTCAGCGCCAGCCCTTCGGTAGACGAACTGTCGGCGGCCCTGGCCCTGACCCTGATGCTCAACAAGATGGACAAGCACGGCACCGCCGTGTTTAGCGGCGTGCTGCCGCCGGCCATTCAGTTTTTAGAGCCGGACAAGACTTTCGAGAACACCGTCGACTCGCTGCGCGACTTCATTATCGCTCTGGACAAAGAAAAGGCCGACCGCCTGCGCTTCAAAGTGGAAGACGACGTGGTGAAAATCTTTATTACCCCTTACCGCACCACCTTGACCGAAAGCGACCTGACTTTCAGTCAGGGCGATTTTAACGTGGAGCTGATTTTGGCCCTGGGGGTGGAAAAGCGCGAAGACCTGGACAAGGCCATCGTTGCCCACGGCCGTATCCTGCACGACGCCACGGTGGTCACCATCAACGCCAAAAAAGACAGCGGCAGCCTGGGGTCGGTAGACTGGCAGGACGACTCGGCCAGCAGCTTGTGCGAGATGTTGATGAGCCTGAGCGAAGCGCTGCAGCCAGGTCTGCTTGATCAGCAGATCTCCACCGCCCTGCTGACCGGCATAGTGGCGGCCACCGAGCGCTTTTCCAACCCGCACACCACGCCGCGGGTCATGACCATGGCCGCTCAGCTGATGGCCGCCGGCGCTAATCAGCAGTTGATCGCTAGCAAACTGCAGACCGGCCCGACCGCGCCGCCCGCTGCCGACACTGCCGCTGATTCGGTTTCGGTGAAAAACCCCCCTGCCGGCACCGAGCAGCCGCCGGCCGCCGAGGAGCCGTCTCCGGCTTCAGCCAACGGCGAGCTGAAGGTGGATCACGAAACTCCCGAAGAAGTAACCAGGCGCCGCTCGAAGGCCGCCGAAGTCAAGGCCGAAGACATGGCCGAACAGGCCGAAAAGGAACTAAGCGACCAACTGTCCGTCCAGACGGCCGCTCCGGCCGCCGATGAGCTGAAGCGGCAGCTAGAGCAGGAGGCCGCGGCGGTTAATTCGCCCGCCGTCCAAGCAGCGGCCGCGCCGCCGGAAAGCGCGACCGGCCTGCCGACGATCGGACGGGTCAAGCCGGCCTGGATGGATCCGCAAGCCGAACCGCCGACCATGGGCGGCACCCTGAACGCTACCAGCGAGGAAGCCTTGGAAAGCCGCCTGCGCGAAGAATCCGAAGACCGCAACCGAACCATTCTCGATCACGATTCGCCGTCGTCATCCGAAGAGCCGCTCCAGCCCGCACCGCCGCCCGCCGCTCCTTTGCCGCCGGCTCCGGCGGATCAAAAGCCAGCCGATTTATTCAAGCTCGATTTTGAGGAAGCTCAGCTGCCGCCGCCCGCTGCTCCACTACCAGGCGAGCAACCGGCCCGCGAACCCACGCTGGCCGAGCTGGAAGCCGCCGCCCATAGCGCCGCCGCCTCGCAGTCGCTGCCGGACCAGACAGCCGCTCCTGCGGAAGGGGAAGAAACCGGTAATTTGGATATAGCCAGGCAGGCGGTTAACGAAGCTCTGAGCGCCGCTTCGCCCTCAGAGGCGACGCCATCAACGCCACCAATCGCTCCGCCTTATATGCCGTTGCCTGATTTCAGTAATTTGCCACCGTTGCCCCCGCCGGTGGGTGATAGCGATACGAGTATGCCGCCGTTTGCCGCTCCGCCTCCGCCGACCAGCCTGCCGCCTGAGGCGCCACCGGCGCCTCCTGCCAACAACAGCAATGATCCCGGCCAATTCAAGATACCGCCGGCCGCTTAGATTGCGGATTACCGCTTTTTTAGATCGGGCGTCTATAATGTAGGCTGCTATGACAGCCCCGTATGACGGAATGATTTTACTGGACAAACCGGCCGGTTTGTCCAGTTTCGGGGCGGTAACCGCCGCGCGGCGGCAACTCAGCCGTGCGGCCGGCCGAAAAATCAAAGTGGGGCATACCGGCACCCTGGACCCTTTCGCCACCGGACTGTTGATACTGCTGGTCGGGCCCAGCTGCCGCCGGGCAGGCGAGTTTTTGAAGTTGGACAAAACCTACTTGGCTGAAATTACACTGGGGGCCGAGAGTACCACCGGCGACCCCGAAGGCCAAATCACACCGGTGAACTCGGCCGAACCGGACAAGAACGCCGCCGCCGAAGCGGTCAGCTCGTTTAAAGGGGAGATTGTACAAATTCCGCCGGTTTACTCGGCCATTAAAATCGGCGGACAAAGGGCCTATCGGCTGGCCCGGCGCGGCCAAGCGCCGGTTATGCCAAAGCGCCGGGTGACGGTTTACGACCTGAGGATTGTGGAGTACGACTATCCGCGGCTGACCCTGATCGCCCGCGTTTCCAGCGGCACGTACATCAGAACGTTGGCGGCCGATATCGGCAAGGCGCTAGGTACCGGAGGCTATTTATCTAAACTGCGCCGCCTGGCCGTTGGCGGCTGGCGGGTGGAAGGCGCTGCTCCGGCCGGGTTGGATCAGCCGGTTTGGCCGCGACATTTGCCCTCCGGTTCGCTCAGCGGGCTTGTTTAAACAGATTAACCGTGTTAAAATCGCTGGTGCGAAGCTATGATTACCGCTCAAAAGAAACAATTCGTCATCCAACAACTGGGCCGGCACCCAAAAGACGCCGGTTCCGCTCAGGTGCAAGCCGCCGTTTTGACTGCACGCATCAAAGAGCTGACCGAGCATCTCAAGCTGCACAAACAGGACAATAAAGCCCGCACGGGCCTTATTAAGATGGTAGGACGGCGCAAGAAAATGCTGGCCTATCTGGAAAAGACCGATTTTGAGGGTTATCAGGCGGTTATAGCCAAGCTGGGGTTGCGCAAGTAGCCGTTTTAGCTTGCGTAAATTAACTTGCCAGGGGCCTGATCACCCGGTAAACCTTAGCATTAAATCAAACGAACTTCCGCGTTAGGTGGTGGATGCGAGGCATCTTTAGGTAAAGTGACGACCGATGCCCGGCACCCGTTACCTGATAGCGGCGGTCCGAGCCGTCAGGGCAGAAAGGATAAAAATCCGTCATGAATAAAACCATCAACCCCCTAGGCCAGCAGACCATCAGCCTGTCGGCCGATTTCTGCGGCCGCCAGCTGACTTTGGAAACCGGCCGCCTGGCTTTTCAGGCCAGCGGCGCGGTGACCGCGCGTTTGGGCGACACCGTGGTTCTGGGGCTGGTAACCGCCGGCCAGCCGGTGGCCGGCCTGGATTACTTTCCCTTAAGTATAGATTATGAGGAAAAAATGTATGCCGCCGGTAAAATTTCCGGCAGCCGGTTCATTAAGCGCGAGGGTCGTCCCAGCGACGAGGCCGTTCTGGCGGGCCGCTTGATCGACAGACCGATCCGTCCGCTGTTTCCCAAGGGGTACCGCAACGAGGTACAGGGTATTGCCACCGTTTTGAGCCTCGACCCGCAGGTTAAACCCGACATGGTGGCCATGATTGCCGTCAGCTCCGCTATGATGCTGGCCGGCGTGCCGTTTGACGGCCCGGTGGCCGGAGTCCGGGTGGGCCTGATTGACGGCGCCATGAAGCTGATGCCCAGCGCCACCGAGCTGGCCGCCAGCCGGCTTGATTTAGTGGTGGCCGGCACCAAAGACGCCGTGATGATGGTGGAGGCTGGCGGCGATCAAGTGGACGAAGCCATCATGGTATCGGCCATCGAAGCCGCTCATCAGGCAATTCAGCCGGCGCTCGACTTGCAGCGTCAGCTGGCCGAGAAAGCCGGGGTAACGCCCCAGAAATACGAACTGTTTCTGCCCGATCCGGCAATCGAACAAAAAGTTTATGAGTTCGTTAAGGACCGCCTGGGAGCCAAGGCGCGCGGCGATTTTTGGCAGCGGCGCCAAGCCGTTGACCAGCTGGAAGAATCTGTCCTGGCGGAATTCGTCGGACAGGACAACCAGGACGAAGCGGCCGCTTACCGCGAAGCCGTTGACGCCGTCGTTAAAAAAGAAATCCGCCGGGCTATCCTGGAAGAGAATATCCGGCCCGATAACCGGGGCCCCCGCGATATTCGGCCGCTGTCCAGCGAAGTCGGCATTTTACCGCGGACCCATGGCAGCGGTCTGTTTACCCGCGGAACCACCCAGGCGCTAAACATCACCACCCTGGCTCCGCTCAGCTACGCTCAGATGATTGACACTATGGAGGAAGACCGCGAGAAGCGCTTCATTCACCATTACAACATGCCGGGCTACACCGTCGGCGAGGTCCGTCGCCTGGGATCTCCCGGCCGCCGGGAGATCGGCCACGGCGCCTTGGCCGAACGGGGCCTGCGGGCCGTGATACCCGACGAGGCCGATTTTCCCTACACCATCCGCACCGTCAGCGAAATCTTGAGCAGCAACGGTTCCACCAGTATGGCCAGCGTCTGTTCCGGCTGTCTCAGTCTGATGGACGCCGGTGTGCCGATTAAGGCTCCGGTCAGCGGCATTGCCATGGGCCTGGTCAGCGACGGCCAAGGCAAGGAAGTGATTTTAAGCGACATCCAGGGGGTCGAGGATTTTGCCGGCGATATGGACTTCAAAGTGGTGGGCACCGCCCAGGGAATCACCGCCCTGCAAATGGACATCAAGATCAAGGGCATCACGCCCAAGTTGATGGCCGAGGCGCTGGAGCAGGCCAAGGCCGGACGGCTGTACATTTTGGAGCACATGCTCGGCACGCTGCCGGCCCCCCGCGCCAGCCTGAGCCAGTACGCCCCCCGGATTGAGAAAATCATGATTAAGCCGGAGAAGATTCGCGAAGTTATCGGCAAGGGGGGCGAGACCATTAACAAAATAATCGCCGAAACCGGCGCCGAAATAGACATCAAGGATGATGGCCTGGTAACCGTAGCCGCCGTGGACGGGCACAGCATCACCGCCGCCATACAGATGATTCAAAGCATCGTGGCCGAGCCGGAAGTTGGCAAAGTTTATGACGGCGTAGTGGTAAAAATCATGGAATTCGGCGCTTTCGTCAATATCATGCCGGGCCATGACGGTCTGGTGCACATCAGCCGGCTGGCCAACCATCGGGTAGAAAAAGTGACCGACGTGGTGAAAGAGGGCGACAAGGTGCGCGTCAAGCTGACGGCGATTGACGAGCTGGGCCGTTTGAACCTGTCGATGACGGACGTTCCGGAAAAAGCCTGAAACCGCCCGCTGAAGCGGCTTAAATACCGCCCGCGCCCGATTCGCGAAATCTTACTTTAAGAAAACCATGGCAATCACCCAGGACAAAACCAAACAGCTTGAGCGTATCAGACAAGATATCGCCGATGGCCGGGTTTGCGCTGAATTGGCCGATCGGGCCACCAACCTGGTGATGGGCGAGGGTAACTCCGACGCCGCAATCGTCTTTGTCGGCGAGGCGCCGGGCAAAAACGAAGACTTGCAGGGACGCCCGTTCGTGGGCGCCGCCGGTAGGTTTCTGGAAGAAATGCTAAGAAGCGTCAATCTGAAGCGTGAGGATGTTTACATAACCAACATAGTCAAATACCGGCCGCCGGGCAACCGCGATCCGCTTCCCGAAGAAAAACGGGCTTTTTGGCCCTATCTGTTGAGGCAGCTGGCGGTTATCCAGCCCAAGGTGGTGGTTACCCTGGGCCGGCACAGCATGGAATATTTTTTACCCGGCCGCTTTATTTCGGAGATTCACGGCCAGCCGAAGCGGATCAAGGTATTGCTGTCCGCCCAACGGGTGGCCAGCTGGACTATTTTGCCCCTGTACCATCCGGCGGCAGCGCTGTACAACAGCGGTATGCGCCAGACGCTGCTGGACGATTTCAGCCGCTTAGGGGCAATCATTAAACATGACTAACCAAACTGTCACTAAAAAATAAAGGAGTATCACCATGGGAGGCAGAAGACTAGCCAACCCCCAACAAGACAATGCCGGCCAGCGCCCCGCCGGCGGCAGGTTCGGTAAACATCACGGGCCGGCCAGCCGTGGCAACCACCAAAACAGCGTGCTGGCGCGCACCCAAACCAGGCGAGGCGAAGCCATCGCTGCTTCACGCCGCACCAGCGAAGCGGTTAATCTGCGCACTTCGCAGCACGTTATAGAGGTTCCGGTTAATAAATCGGTGTACAACGGCTACGGCGGAAGGCAGTTCAGCCTGAGCGCTCAACAGTCTCAGCGCGGGCAGCAGCATCCCGCCGGCCGGCCGGAGCTGAGAGTCATACCTATGGGCGGCCTAGGCGAAATGGGCATCGGCAAGAACATGATGGCCCTGGAATACGGTAACGACATTATTACCATAGACATGGGGCTGTTGTTTCCGGGGGACGATTATCCGGGCATTAACTACATTGTGCCGGATATTACCTATCTGGAGGAGAGAAAATCCAAACTCCGCGGGCATGTGTTTACTCACGGCCACCTGGATCACATAGGCGCGTATAAACATTTTGCTCACCGCTTGCCAGCCCCGGTCTATGGCAGCAAGTTCACTATCGGCATACTGCAGCGCCAGATGGAAGAAACCACCAGCGGTTATCAGCCTCAGTACGTGGTGTTAAACCCCGAAGCCCACGAGATAATCCGCCTGGGCGAGGCTTTTTCGATCGAGCTGGTGCGGGTTAACCATTCCATACCCGACGCCACCGCCGTCATCATTAGAACGCCGGTGGGCAACCTGGTGCATACCGGCGACTGGAGGTTCGAAGAAAATTCGGTAGACAGCAAAAAGTTCGACCTGCAGCGCTTGAGCGAAGTGGCCGCCAGGGAGGGTGTCCTGATGCTGATGAACGAAAGCACTAACTGCGAGTCAGAAGGCAAACACACCTATGGCGAGCTGGAAATCGGCCAGAATTTTTCAGAAATCATGCAAAAATACCCGTCCAGCCGGATCATCCTGAGCTGTTTTTCCAGCCACATTCATCGCATCCAGCTGATACTGGAGGCCGCCCAAAAGCACGGCCGCAAAGTGGCGTTTTCAGGTTACAGTATGATTCAAAACCTGGAGGCGGCCCTGCGCTCGGGGGTGATTAAGGTGCCCAAAGACGTCATCGTCAAGATGGACGACATCATTAAGCTGCCCGACGGCAGAATCACCGTTGTCTGCACCGGCAGCCAGGGCGAGTTTAATGCCGTGCTGAACCGGATGGCCAGTGGCTCTCACAAACATATCAAAATTAAAAACAGCGACATTGTGGTGTTCAGCTCAAACCCGATACCCGGCAACGAAAAGAACGTTGTCCGTACGGTCGACTCGCTGATGCGCGAAGGCTCCGAGGTGGTCCAGAACGGCAAAACCCACTTAACCGGCATAGGGCCGCTGCATCTGTCCGGCCATGCTTTCTATGACGATCACGTCAAGCTGATCGGCGCCCTGCACCCCAAGTTTTACCTGCCGATTCACGGGGAGTTCCACATGCTGGTACACAACGCCGAGATGGCTGAAAAAGCCGCGGGCATTCCCAAGTCCAACATTTTCGTCTGCGACGGCGGTGACGTGGTAACGCTGCGCCACGACGGCACGGCGGCCAAAACCGGCCGGATACCCTCAGGCGGGGTGATGTATGACGATTCCGGCGCTGTGGTCAGCGAAGTGGTGCTGCGCGACCGGGTACACATGGCCCACGAGGGCATCTTCGTGGTAGTCCTAACTGTTCAGCAGCGCACCGGCCGGTTGCTGAGTAGCCCGGACATCATCAGCCGGGGCTTCATTTACCTGCGCGACAGCGAAGAGCTGGTCGGTTTGATCCGCCAGTACCTTAAGCAGAAGGCGGCGCGGAGTCTGGCCGGCCGCAAAACCGACCTTGACGCCCTGAAGCGCGAAATTAAAGACGAGATCAGCCATATCCTTTATGACGCAACCCGGCGCACGCCGATCGTTATACCGGTGATTAATGAAATCGCTCCCGAAGCCCGCCCGGTGCCGCTGCCGCCAAAAGTAGCGTCGCTGCCCAAACCGCCCCAAGTTGCGCCTCCTCCTAAAAACCTGCACATCAGGGAGATTTGATATCCGCAGTTGCGAAGTAGTGTAAATTATGCTACAATAAAAGTATAAGCGCATTGTAGGGTGCCGGCGCCAGGCGATATAATCAAAGGCAAGCTTATGGCCAAAAGAAAAAGAACCAGAAAACCCGCCAAATCTGCGGCGGTCAAGCCCCGGCACAATCTGCCGGAAGGATTTTGGCAACAGGTGGCCGCCGTGGTGATGGCCGCCGTGGCCTTGCTGCTGATTTTGGCCATGTTCGGCTATGGCGGCCCGGTGCTGCTGGCGCTGCTGAGGGTCAGCTCGGCAGCCGTCGGCTGGTCGGTTTATCTGCTGCCTGTGGCGCTGGTTTATCTAGCGGCCGAAATTTTCCGAGCCGAGTCTAACCGTTTGCCTCTGGTTATGAAAGCGGCCACGGTACTGTTTTTCGTCTGGCTGGCCGGTTTTTTGCAGTTGTTTTTGCCTAATCCTGCCGACGCCGAAGCCGCCCGCGCCGGCCAGGGCGGCGGGCTGGCCGGGCTGGCCGTAGCCTCGGTTTTTTCGGCCATGCTGGACAGGCGCACTTCCGGCTTGGCGCTGGCCCTGCTGGCGCTGATTACTGCTCTGTTCGTGCTGCGCATGTCGCCCCGTTCGCTGCTTGATACGCTCAAGGGGATTTTCGGCCGTGAAGACGACGGGTCGCTGCGCAACAGCGAAGTAGCCGCCCGGATAGCCGCCGAGGCCGGGGGGAAGTCCGCCGCCATATCCGAACTGAAGCTGAACGAGGGCGTGCCCACGGTGCTGTCCGAGGGTGGTAGGCGGTTGAGCTCGTTTAAAAATAGTCTGGAGGGCCGGCATGACGATGACCAGACCGCCCTGACCGCGCCTCGCGACCCCGATTGGCAACCTCCCGGCCTGGAGTTGTTAGAGAAAAAACAGTCTCCGGCCGATGCCGGCGACGTTAAGCATAATGCCCAGATTATCCGCGATACTCTAAGCGAGTTCGGCATAGACGTGGACATGGAGGGCGCTAACATAGGCCCCAAAGTTACTCAATATACTCTGAGGCCGCCCAGCGGCGTCAAGCTGACCCGCATTACCGCCCTGGAAACCAACATAGCCCTTAATTTGGCGGCCCAGTCGCTGCGCATCGAAGCGCCGATTCCCGGCCAGCGGGCAGTGGGCATTGAGGTGCCTAACCGTAAAGCCGCCGATGTGCGCCTTTACGGCATACTGGCCTCATCCAACTGGCAGAGCATCGCCGCCAACGGCCCGCTGCCTTTCGCCATCGGCCGCGATATTGCCGGCAACGCCGTGGTAGGCGAGCTGGACTCTATGCCTCACGTGCTGATCGCCGGTCAGACCGGCTCTGGTAAATCGGTCATGATTAACACCATGCTGACCAGCTTGCTTTACCGTAACAGCCCCAGCGAAATGAAGCTGATCCTGGTAGACCCCAAGCAGGTGGAAATGAACCAGTACAGCGATATCCCGCACTTGCTGGCGCCGGTAATCGTTGAACCGGAAAAATGTATCAGCGCCATGAAATGGGCCATCGGCGAGATGGAGCGGCGCTACAGCCTGCTGGCCGAACAGCGAGTACGCAACATCCAGGGCTATAATCAGCAAAATCAGGACGCGGCCATGCCTTACGTCGTCATCGTGATTGACGAGCTGGCCGATCTAATGATGCTGGCAGCCCGCGACGTCGAAGCCCTGGTGGTGCGCTTGGCCCAAAAAGCCCGGGCGGTGGGCATTCATCTGGTGCTGGCTACCCAGCGGCCCAGCGTGGACGTCATCACCGGCCTGATAAAAGCCAACGTGCCGGCCCGCATCGCCTTCACCACCACCAGCCAGGTGGACAGCCGGACGATTCTCGACCAGGGCGGAGCCGAAAAACTGCTGGGTCAGGGCGATATGTTGCTACTGACGCCGCAAATGAGCAAACCCAAGCGTATTCAAGGCGCCTTTGTCAGCGAAGAAGAGGTTCTCAAAATTACCGATCACTTGCGCATGCAGCGTCCGCCCGAATACGACAACGAGATTACCGCCCAGCCGGTGCAGCTTAACGGCCGCGGCGGCGTGGTGATGGATTTTGACGGCGGCGGCGATGACGATCTGTACCGCGACGCCGTGCGGGTTGTGATAGAAGGCGGCAAAGCCAGCGCCACCTTGCTGCAGCGGCGTCTGAGAGTAGGATACGCCCGGGCCGCCCGACTGATTGAGACCATGGAAGAACAGGGCATTGTCGGGCCGGCCGACGGCGCCCGTCCCCGCGAAGTGCTGGTTAGCAGCATAGACGAGGTTTTCGGAGATTCTTGACAAGCCGCCATTTAGGGTATAAATTGCCTCTTTATGATAGAGCAGGGCCAGGAAAGGCCGCCCGACGAGCGGCTTAAGCAGCTTGAAGATCAGGTCCGCCGTACTCTGAGCGACTTCGGGGCGAAAGATCTGACATATTTTGAACGCCTGGGCGACAAGACCACCTCGGCTCTTTTTGGCATAGCCGGTGATAAGCAGGGCTGGCAGGCCAGATTGGATTTTTTCGGCCAGGAAGAAGAGGGGACGGTACTGGAAAACCGGGGCGGCGAAACGAACATGTGGATTTACGGCAGGGTGCCGGCTCGCAACGGCGGCTGGGAGTGCAAGTGGAGGCAGGAGGCCGTTTTACTCGGAGATATCACCCGCTTTGAAGCCTGGCTAAAAATCGTCAAATCGCCTCATCGGCGCGGCAGGCTGCGAATCACCAAGCAGCCGGAAAGTTTAAGCGGCTGGATCGCCAGAATGCGGACCCGCCCGCACAGCTAGCGGTCGGTTTTTGTAATAAATAATACTTAGAGAAGAGTCGAAATCTGATGGAGCGACTTGAAGACCAACCATTGCCGCCTCTTTGCCTGCTGGAGTCTGGTCTGAGAATAGGCCTGGACGATGTCTGCAAAACCGCCGGCCTGGATTTTGCTCCGCCCAAAAACGGACAAAACGTAGCCGAAGTGTCGGGCCGTTGGCGCAGCGCCGAAGACGAACAGAAAATTGAAGGCATGCGGATTATAACGAGCGTGGGCTGCGACGGCAGAATAAGGCGCGAATTCGGGATCCACGCTTTCAAGGGGGACAAAGAGTTGTACGACTGCAGGTTTTTAGAGATAGACGGTTCATGGTTTTCTCAGAACCTGCCCGGCAGCCAAGATGGTAGGCTGATGCCCATGGAGGGCATTGCCGGCCGAACCTGGCTGAAATTAGCCCTTGACAGCTTGGAATGGCTGCGAAGCAGATGGAGCCGCCGGGCCTCGGATATTTTATGGAAGACGAGAGTCTATCGGCGAAACAGCTAAGTCCGGGGGCTACTACGAAGCAGCCGGCGGCCTTATGAAGCGGTTTCGAGGTTGTCAGAAGAAGAACCCGGTTGTATAATTTTAGGGAGTTAACAATTCTTAACCTGCGGCCCGCGCTTTAGCGGCCCGCTCCGTCCGATACGGAACCAAAGGAGAAAAGATCGGGTGAAAGATTACGAACTAACGGTGCTGCTGCACCCCGAAACGGAGCCGGCCTCCAAAAAATCGCTGGAAAAAATCCGCAAGCTGGTCGAGGAGGCCGGCGGCAAGATCATCAAGGAAGAATCCCAGGGAAAACGCCACATGGCGTACGCCATCAAAGGCCAGACCTCGGCTGTGTACGTTTATTTTGAACTGAGCCTGCCGCCGGAGGCGGTTAAGAAGCTGGACACGGCACTTAATATCACCGACGCAGTCATCAGACATTTGATAGTTAAAGTGGATGAAAAGGCCCGGGCGGCGCTAGAAGCTGACGCCAAGGCCGGCAAAGGAGAGGGCGGCGATGAGCAAAAGCATTAATCAGGTTCTGCTGATGGGTAACTTGACCCGCGACCCGGAGCTTCGCACCACCAACAGCGGGCAGAGCGTTTGCAGTTTCTCTCTGGCGGTTAACCGCAGTTGGCAGGGGAGCGACGGCACCACCCAGGACGCGGTGGATTATTTCGACGTTACCGCCTGGGGCAAGCTCGGCGAACTGGTCAGCCAGTACCTGCAAAAGGGCCGGCGCTGCCTGGTGCAGGGCCGCTTGAGTCAGCGCAGCTGGGAGCAGGACGGCCAAAAGCGCAGCAAAGTTGAGGTAGTGGCAAACGACGTTACCTTTCTCGACAGTCCGGGCAGCCGCAGCAGCAACAGCAACGACGGCAGCGGCGCGGAGGGCGGCAAAGAGCCAGCCAAATCTTCCAAAAAGTCCGACGACGTAGTGGTTGAAGATATCGACGACAAACCGATTGATCTGTCCGAGATCCCGTTCTAAGCCGTTAAACTTTTTTAAGCATCAAACCAACGCGTAACCAAATGTAATTTTTAGGAGCAATAATGATCAGACGTTACAAAAAAGACGCGCCGCAGTATTTTGACTACAAGGACGTCAAAACCCTGTCGAGGTTTATCAACGCCTACGGTCAAATTGAGCCGGCCTCCAAAACCGGCTTGAACGCCAGGCAGCAAAAGAGGCTAAGCGTGGCGGTAAAGCGGGCCCGCCACCTGGCGCTGCTGCCGTTCGAATCCGTAGGCTAACCAGACGCCGCCGGATAAATTAAGAGCCGCTCAAGCCATGTACGGTCCAACAGATCTTAAAAAAGGCACGGTTATCCAGCTCAACGGTAAGCCGTATAAGGTGGTTGAGTATGCCCAGAAAGTCATGGGCAGGGGCGGCAGCATCGTGAACGTCAAACTCAAAAACCTGATCGACGGCTCGGTGCTGCCAAAAACTTTCAAGGGCGCCGACAAAATCGAGCCGGCCGATCTGGCCGGCCGCAGCGCCCAGTATCTGTATCGGGATGGCGATCGGTTTTACTTTATGGATCCCGAGAGTTTCGAGCAGTTTGATCTGCCGGCCGAAACTGTGGACGAAGCCGCCTGTTATATCAAAGAAGGCGACAGTATCGGCCTGCAGTTGGTCGGCGGGCAAGTCATCAGCCTGGAAATTCCCAAAAATTTACCGCTAAAAGTAACCTATACCGAAAACATTGTCAGAGGCGATACGGCTTCGGGAAACGTCATGAAAGACGCCACCCTGGAAACCGGTTACGTGCTTAAAGTACCGTCGTTTATCAAAGCGGGGGACGTTATCAAGGTAGATACCCGCAGCGGCCAATACCTTGAGCGGCAGCGCTGATGGCCGACCATGCCGACAAGCGAAGCCAGTTGATCATCCTGGCCTGTCTTGATCCGGTAGAGCTGGGCGTTATGAAACGGTTTCCCAGGCACCTTACTCTGGTGCCGTGGTTCAGTTTGCCGCTTGGCGATATTGATGGCTTGAAAAATGAGCTGGCATCGGCGGCGGGCCATATTCGGCCGGTCGCGCTGACCGGAGGCGATGCGACCGATTTTGGCGAATCGGGCGAGGCCAGGGTCAGGCTGCTCAAGGATGTCACGGCCGTCAAACTGGCTCATCTGAGCCTGCTGAATCTGGTAAAAAACTTTGGCGGGCGGCTCAGATCCGACCAATATTGCGGCGACTCCTACGTGCCTCACGTTACCCGGCAGGAAGACGGCTGGCTGGAGCGCAACGAAAGCTGGACGCTGCGCCGGCTGCAACTGGGCCAGGCGATTGAATCGGCTCATGGCAAGCGGCGGATAGCGGCCGACTTCCCCTTGGGAGAGTAGCCGTGGTCGACAGGCTGGACAACGCCATGCGCCGGCGCGGCCTTTGCGCCAGCCGTTCCCAAGCGGAAAATCTGATCAAACTGGGCAGGGTAACGGTTGACGGTCGTCTCGTCACCAAGCCGTCCGCCCCGGTTACGCCGCGGGCCGCCATAAATATTTCCGGCCATACCTATGTAGGGAGGGCGGGGCTGAAACTGGAAGCCGCTAATCATATTTTTAAACTGGATTTCAACGATAAAACGGTGCTGGATGCCGGCGCCAGCACCGGCGGTTTCACCGACTACGCCTTGCGCCGCGGCGCTAAACTAGTTTACGCGGTTGACGTGGGCAGCGGGCAGCTGCATCCCAGCCTGCGCAACGACAAAAGGGTAATTAATTTGGAAAAAACCGATATTCGCGATGTGGCTGTCGACGCCGCGGCGGGCAAGGCCGGTTTGCCGCAGCTACCCGATATCGTTCTGGCCGATTTGTCGTTCATAGGCTTGCGGCTGGTTTTGCCGCATCTGGGCGGCTTGGCCGGCAAAAACGGCGTTTTAGTGGTTTTGTTCAAGCCGCAGTTCGAAGCCGGTCCGGCCAGTCTAAACGGGGGAGTAATTAAAAACGACACCGTCCGGCGCCGCCTGCTAAAACAATTCGAAGCCTGGCTGGCGCCTCGTTTTCAGATATTGGCCAAAGCCGACAGCCCCGTCAAGGGCGCCAAGGGTAATCACGAAACATTTTACATGCTGAAAGTCCGGTCTGATTCTGCGTTTACACGTTAAAGCGAAACTCCACCACGTCGTCAGGACGCATCAGATAGTCTTTGCCCTCGGTACGCACCTTACCGGCGGCTTTGGCCGCCGCTAACGATCCTGCGGCTATCAGGTCGCTGTAGCTAATTACCGAAGCGGCGATAAAGCCTTTTTCAAAGTCGCTATGAATTGCTCCGGCCGCTTGAGGAGCAGTGGCGCCTCGCTTAATTGTCCAGGCCCGTACTTCTTTAGGGCCGGCCGTTAAGAAGCTTTGCAGGCCCAGCGTATCGTAGGCGGCGCCAATCAGTTGGCTCAGGCCGCTGCTGGCAACCCCGTAGGTTTTAAGCAGCTCGGCCGCGTCTTCCGGGCTCAATTCTTTCAGTTCCTCTTCTAATTTGGCGCTGATGAGTACGGCCTTTACCTGGCCCGCCAGCCGCTGCAAATCATTTTGCTTACTTGGGTCACTCAGACTGTTCTCGTCCACGTTCAATACCACGATAACCGGCTTGGCCGTTAACAGCTGGTAATCCCGCAGCTTGTCCAGGTCGGCCCGGTCGGGCTGGGCTCCGCTCTCCAGGGCCTGTTTGCTTCTTTCCATGGCCACCGCTACGGCCGCCGTGTCTTTAGAGGCTTTGGCTTCTTTCTGCAGTTTTGGCAGCGTTTTTTCGATGGTTTGCAAATCCGCCAAAGCCAGTTCGGTTTGGACGATTTCGAGATCTTTCTTGGGGTCTACGCGGTCCGCCACATGAACAATATTATTGTTCAGAAAGTCTCTCACTACGTGGACTATGGCGTCGCATTCGCGGATGCTGGCCAAAAACCGGTTACCCAAACCTTCTCCCTTATGAGCTCCGCTCACCAGCCCGGCTATGTCAATAAATTTAACCGTGGCCGGAACCACCCTGGCGGCATCGTACATTTTTCGCAGCTCCTCCAGCCTGGGATCGGGCACCGGCACGATGCCGGTATTGGGCTCGATAGTGGCAAAAGGATAATTGGCGGCTAGAATACCGCTGCCTGTCAGGGCGTTAAAAAGCGTCGACTTGCCCACGTTCGGCAAGCCGACTATACCAATGCTCAACACTTAACCCAACCTCACTTTCGTTTCCCAGATGATTTGCATAAATTGAACTTTCATTATTATTTATAGTTTCGCCTTCGGGTGTCGTTAACAAAGGAATACGTCCCCACACACTGACTTCTTGTTTTGTAGCTACGATTTTAGTTACGACTTTCCTAATTATCGCCTTTTTCTCTGTAAAGCTCAAATTTTCTACTAGTTTAATGGTTCCGTCAAAATATTGTTCAACGCTTACTGGCTTCTGATTTGTCATTTCATCTTCCAGTGCCGAGATTTCGGCTACTACAGCTTCACGCTTATCGTTAAGTTCATACATCACATCTTTGTAGCGGCGTTCAGACATTACCCCCAGACCGTAGGCTTTATCGTAACGGCGTTGTTCGTCATCTAGCTTCTTGAGCTTCGTATGAAGCGTTTCAAGTTGGCCTTCGTGTCACCCTCCCCATAGACTAAACACACTGTCCTTAGCTAAAGCAGTACACTTAACTAAGTAATGGAGATAAAGTAATGCCCAGTAACTTTCGGGTCATTGACCCATTGGTTAAAGCTGAAGCTATAGAACAGGTTAAAAACAGAGGTATGCCGGTGTCTCAGGCCGCCATTAAATACGGAGTAGATCCTAGAACCATCTACGGATGGTTAAAGAAAGAGCTGGCTGGAGCTGACAGCGAACGCAACCTAATTCTGGAAAATAACCGTTTAAAGAAAGAGATTGAGCAACTCTACAATATGTTAGGTAGAGCCACGGTTGAACTAAAACGCCCAAAAAACTAGCCGTTCTGGCAGTAGTCGAACCGGGATGGCGAGCTCGTTGTGCTGTCCTCCTGAACTTACCTCGCTCCAGTGTTTACAGTAGACCCAGTAGGCAGGCCCAGAAAGATGCAGTAGCTGTTAACCAGCTCAAAGCAGTCCATGAGGCTAATCCATATTACGGCGTTGCTAGGTTTGCTATTGAACTAGGCTAGACCGAGAAGAAAGCCAGACGGATTAGGAATCTGGCTGGCATTACGGCAGCTAAACGCACCAAGAAACGGCGTGGTAAGTCTGGTGTGGCCGAAGTTAGTGTCCCGAAGAATGCTCTCAAGCTCTACGCAGACTTTAAAGATGAAAGCCGGCCTCAAGACGGCCAAAGCTACGCCCGCATGACTGAGTCTGGAGCCTGGGTACAGGACTTCACTCACATCTGGTTTATGAGTATGTGGATTTATGTAGCCACAGTGCTGGATCTGAAAACTAGGCGCATTGTGGGTTGGAGTATTGGGTTGCACCATGACGCTGAACTAGTCCATAGAGCCGTTTTAGATGCTTTTAGTAAATACCCGCCACCGCCTATCCTGCACAGCGACCAGGGTAGCGAGTACTTAAGCTACAGGTTAAGAGATTTATGCCAGAAGCTAGAGGTTGGATTGTCCTGTTCGGATAAGGCCAGTCCCTGGCAAAACGGTTTTAAGGAAAGGTTTTACGGGACACTGAAAGATGAACTGGGGCCAACAACTAGATTCAAAGATCTAGCTGAGCTCCACGAAGGTGTTGCCATGACAATCTATTACTACAACCACAAACGCATCCATACGGCCTTAAAGATGAGCCCGGCAGCTTACGCTGCCAGCCTAATTTAGTAGACACAACCTGTCTAAAATTTGGGGAGGTTGACACGGTAATGAAGTGGCTAATTTTTACGGCAGTAAGCATATCAAGGACGCCCTAACACCCCACGTGTCTTTAGTGGTAGTGCCAGTATGGTGCTGAAAGAATAGCGTCCTTTAACCACATTTGAGTATAAGATTGTAACTCTTTAATGGCGTTAGCAACGTATTTGTCAGAGTAGCCCCGACCACCTCTATCCGTAGGTGGCATGGTCAGTTTTAGTTCAAAACTGTACTGCTTAAATCGCTCATCTTGCTTAAGTAATAGGCAAATAGCCTCAACCAGCTTCTCCACGCTTAGTCTTTGTTGAACAACCTCATACTTTCTGTCATTAAGGAGATGTGTGTTATCAAGCACAAATTGTAATCCTTGTGTAAATACGACGTCATAACCAGCGTAGCTTTTTTTAGATGTAGATTTATCAACTTTTACCTCCGCAAAGTAAATATCAGTGAGTGATTGCAACGCTTCTATGGAATGAGCCATTTCGGCCGTCCATTCCGCAAGCTGTTTTTTGCTTGAATGGTAGAAGACGCCGTCGCAGTAGGCTCTAGCTCCACTAATCGTGAGAATGCTGTTTGGAGTGACCCAGTAGGCTAAAGTTGCTGAGCCAACCTCCTTTTGTAGCTTTATAAGTATGTCTACGGCAGTTTTAGCGGAAGGGGAGCTAACCATTAACTAACTCCCGTAAAGCTGGTTCAAGTTTAATTGCGTGTGTCGAGCCAAATATAAGAAAGGGACTTTTACCTCCATGCCAGTACTTCTGTATTTCTTTCAAAATGTGTTCATCTCTAAGCTCACCAGACCTTCTGGCTAGGGCATTAGTAACAAAATCCTTAGGTGTGGGGGTAGTAACGTCATAAATCCACTGAGTATCGTCCCAGTCTAACGGTTTATAGAATAATTCTTGATGAACTGACTCCATTCCTTCCAGACTAAAATCAATATCTTCCCACTGGTAGGACTTTTTCATTAGCTCAAGCATTGATATAGCTTCTTTCTGAACGTTTGGTTTTTCAGTAAATCTGCTCCACCAACTCAGTTGCCGAATGAAGTAATAAAAGACCACCCTATCTCTGCCGAATTCATTTGCTAACTCGTTCGCCTCCCAAATTCGGTCTGGTTCTGGTGAGGCTACTGGTATGCCATCTCGTCGTGCTAAATGCACTACAAATTGTGCCTCGCCACCATCAATAATGGATATAGTGCGATCCTTCGTATCTTCATCTTTGACTTTGTCAAAGCGACCTTCCACGAAGGCGATAGGATTTGACGCTTGTGTAATAAATGTATTCCAACGGTTCTCAATATCTTGAAATTGTGTGTGGTCAGGATTATTTATATGGTCTGAGCCATAAAACAAGACTTTGTGGTTATCATTACCCGATTCAACAATATATGGACGTTGGAACCCCTCAGTTTCAATGCGTGCGTATTCGTCGTAGCTTAATGTATTGCTCATTTGCATAAATTATAGCTTGGAAGTGCATAAAGCGTTATATTCTAGGGTAATGCAATCCGTAACAGAAATACTGACAATCCTTGCCAACAGTGCTGTACAGGTTGGTTTAATTGCAGCCTTCATCGGCGAATAAGTGCATTTTATATGCTCATTCATGCCACAAACGAACTAAGCAGACAAAAGCCACCGAGCTAGACGCTCTGTACCTGAGTTATTCTTCACCAGGTTTTAGCAGATTCTCTATGCTTAATTCACCCGATACCCTTGGTATGGGAGTGTATGCAGCACTTGCTTTGGAGCAGGTGGGAGCGATAGTACATGCTGCCGTTGCTTACTGGATCGCCAGTTCGGGCTTTACCACAAACACATTCAACTAAGCCAGCCACAAGGTATTTATTGACGCTATTATTACGGGTGTTTACACGTTTGTTCTTTTCAAGTTGTACCTGGACTTTATGGAAAAGGTCAGGGCTAATGATAGCTGGAACCTCAACACGAAACCATTCTTCTTTTGGTCTGCATTTACGGCTGCCTTTAGTGATTTTGCGGTACTTTTGTTCTGGGTTACTGGGGTTCTTGGTGGGGACGCTCTCACTTTTATTATAGTAGTGGTCTCCCATATACGTTGTGTCCCTAACCATTCGGTCTAATGTACCGCCACTCCACTGGTCTCGTATGCCTCTAGGTGGGGGAACCCCTATTTTGAACAACTTACGTTTTATCTCGTGTTTTGATACACCTGCTGCGATCCACTCAAATATCTGTTTCACGATTTTGGCTTGCTGTTCGTTAGTTTCAAAGTAACCGTCCCGTGCGTCGGGACCAGTCTTAATGCGAGGGAAGTAGTTGTAGCCGTACTTAGGCTGATAGCTGAGCAATTTCTTGTTTTCCCGCACCTTACGAACCTTGCCGATAAGCATACGTTCGGTTATCTTGACACGCTCGTACTCATGGAAGATACCCATGACGCTACCCATTAACACTTCTTCAGTTGTTTGACCGTTAATGTCGTGAAGACTTATACATTCAATACCGCACTCACGAAGTTCTTCCAAGATGATTTCTTGATGTACGAACTTACGGGACAGGCGACCCATGTCATAGACATAGAGGACATCAAACTTACCCCCACGAGCGTCAGAACGCATACGGTCTAGGTCGGGTCGTTCTATAATCGCTCCGCTCCAACCCTCGTCCTTGTACATGCAGTCTGTTATTAGCACTACGTCAGTGTCTTTTTTGATTCGCTCTAAGATTTCAATTTTTTGGTTGTCAATCGTTTGTTCTTCTTCCTGATTTGCCGTGCTGACCCGCATGTAAATTGCTGCTGTTTTCATTGCTTTCTCCTTGTGGAGTGGTTGGCTATTAGGTGCGTGATACATGATTCCTTAGAGTTCGGTGTCCGACAATTAATGCTAGGCTACAAAGGAAAACGGCGTTAAAGGGTAAAAATCCTGGAAAATCACATCCTACGATACTCTTGATAGGAATTAGCGTTTAGGTGAACGGGTTTATACTGCTCTCTTGAAGCACGGATAGGGATATAAGGCCTGTTTTATTGTTAAGACTAGGGTAAATGCATATCTGACGACATTGAGCGAAACCCCCTGTTGACTTATAAAGCATATTATGCTACAATATAGACAGTTAAGCAAAAATAAAAACTTATAATTCTAATTATGGAAACAGTACCTAAATCACCGCAGGAAATGGCAGCTCAAATGCTGGACGTTTACCCGTATTACAGTGACTACCGGATGCCAGAAGGTGAAGCTGCTCGTTTGGGTGAGCAAGCCAAAGGATTAAGGGCTGAGATTGAGGGTATAAAACCATATATGCTTCCTGATGAGGAGCTTGTTCCTAGGCTGGCAGGCGTTAAGCAACAAGCTACTGAGAGTGGCGTATGGCGTGCTGATAAGGGTGAGGGTGCAGATGAGCGTTTAGCCTTCGCCGTTGAGCAGAATAAGGGATATGGTTATACCGAAGAAGAAGCTACGGCAGGAGCACTAAAAGACCTAAAAAGGAACGGCTATCTTAATGCAATCAGGGACAAACGTAAAGAGCAAGAGCGTTTATTCAAAGACCCTATAAGCGAATACATTGGAAGCCACGAAGTAGAGGCTGAGGCAGAAAAGGCGGAGCTTGATAAGCTGCTTGAGCGAACAGTTGACATTACGACGATTACAGAATTCGAGGCAGCAAGGCTATCACATGATTTTCCTTCTGGAAATTTTGTATACCACGGTACAGGCACAGAGCAGCTCGTCAAAATACTTGATTCTGGCTCGTTGGCAAACGCTAAAGCATTATACGAGCGTGAAGATGTAGCAGCTAAAGCTGAGGGGCGTGAAGCTGGCATGATACGACGCAACTCAGGCTTTGAAGGGGTGTCTTGGAGTATGAATGGCATAGACGCTCTGCCTGGCGACAGATACCACATGGCTGGTTTCGTAGCTGCACCTGAGGCTGTTTTGAGTGATACGCAACAACTTGCTGTACCGTCCCGACCTGCACCAAACGAGGTCTTACAAATTTCTGCGGAGGTAGACGCAAGCAAGTTCTATGATGCTAAAACCCAGTTTGAGCTATATCGAAACCCAGGTATGCTTGGTGAAACCAACTCTGTTTTTGACAACCTGTTCTCAGTTAGTATGTGGGAAAAAGAAGAAAACAGGCAATTCCGTGACGAGCCAATGCTGTACCAGGCGAAGCGTGGAGTATTAGCACGGCCAGAGTACCAAACCCAGCTTCGTGAGCTGTATTCAGTAGATGAAGGTGGCAAAATTCGTCTTAATCCAGATTTATTGCAGCAGATAGACAATGAAATACCTGCTGCTGCTGTATGGTTACAAGCTGCAATAGATACTGGTCGCTTACAGGGGACGCAGTTTGCAGATAAGGAGCTTCCTGCAATTATAGACCAGCTGAATGGCGAAAATATTAAAGAGCTTATAGGCTCTAGTCGGCAAGATTGGGAACAGTACGAATCTATCCTTGATGATGCTGAGAAGGTCGCTGGTAACGTAGAAGTCCCTGTGGAGCAGATGTATTTCGTTGCACCTCGTAAGGACGCTGAAGCATGGCTTAAAGTAATGGCTCGTAGTCCTCATAAGCCAGCAGGTATTCTGCTCTATGACGACAAAAAGGTGCGTCTTGAGAACTTTGCTTCACTTCATCGTGGCGACCATACCGAGCTGACGGCAGAATTACAAGCTGCTATCAAACCAGACAACGAAGCCTACATAGACTATGCTGAAGTTCTTGGCACGGAATTTAGTGATGATATGCGTACAGGTCATAAGCACCAAGTTATTGCGGAAAAGCACCTGAGTAATCGTGGTGCAATCAAAAAGGTGAATGATAAGCTGGTAATTGAAAGGTAAAAATATGAATACACTCAAGCCGTTTGAAGAATTAAAGAACGCAGAGAACCTACTGTAACGATACAAGTTGACAGATGATCCAGAGGTAAATTATCGCCAGCTCGTTTCGCTGCTAACACAAGAGCGAGTTCTGGATAGTGCTCGGATACAAATGTTTGAACAGCATAAGCACGGTAGCGAAAAGGCAAAGGATTACGTATTCCGCGAGTACATGGTTCGTCACAAGATTAATGAATACGCTCTAGCATTAGACAAGAAAGTTACCGACAGGATATTTGATAATGACTTAGTAGAAATGTCTGTTGTCGTAATGTGCATCAAAAATAGGGAACTTTATCCCAAACCCGTTAAGAAGTTATAGCCATTCTCGGCTATAATGCTGGGGTGAATGTACTTGCTATCATCGACAGGAGACCAAAAATTGATATTCAAGATGTTGTTCGCCAGAACAATGTTAAGCTTATCGTGACTTTGGGTGATTTGACCCGTGAAGACTTGCTACAGCTTGAGCAAATAACCACAATTCCCAAAATAGGTGTGTATGGTAACCATGATAGCGGTACTTATATGCCTGATTTGGGCATTTGGGATATGCACCTGAAAGTGTGGGACTATAATGGTTTACGATTTGGTGGGTTTCAGGGCTGTGTCCGCTATAAAGAGAATCCTGACGCAATTATGTATACCCAAGAAGAAGCTACGCAACTAATGGAAAAATTTCCAAAGGTAGAAGTTTTCCTGTGCCATTGCCCACCTAGAGGTGTCAACGACGAGGAAGAAGTGGCACATCAAGGCTTTAATGCTCTAAGGGACTATACTGAGCGTGAATAACCTAAGGTGTTGCTTCACGGTCATACATATCCAACAGAGGATACTGTTGTGAGGCAACAGGGTTCTACGCGGATTGAGTATAAGATTGTAACTCTTTAATAGCGTTGGCAACGTATTTGTCGGAGTAACCCCGCCCACCTCTATCGGTCGGTGACATAGTCAGTTTTAGTTCAAAAGGTTGTTGGGTTACGATGTTCGAAGCGCAGGCCGAGGGCTATAAATAAGATCGAACAGCTAGCCGGGGCCGGGATTTTTAGCGGACGGCACAAGAGGGCAGCCATGCTCAAGCCGGGTAATCCTTGAAATTGCTTATGTTGACGGTTACTATCAAGGCAAAGTCCTAAAAAACGGAAAAGGAAATATGAGTATGGGGCGGGCAGTAAAAGAGGGGACCAAGCCGGAAAGAACGCGCAACCCGCTCAAGCTCTCCGGGCCGCTGCTAGTAATTTTCCTGCTTGTAGTAACCGGGCTTCTAATAGCCGCCTGGGTATCCGGTTATTTTCTGTACAAAGCACGTAAGTCAAGCATTCAAAATAAAAACAACGATCTTGCGCTGGTTGATAAGTCTCTGCAAAACAATGATTCGGCCAGGGCTTTAGTGTATGCCAGACAAGCGCTCGCCAAATCACCAAGCGATATTAACGCTATTATGACCGTGGCGGATCTGACTCAGAAGAGCAACCCCGAGGAATCTAAGCGGCTGTATGCCAAGGCGCTTGCGGAATTCAAAAAGACCGACAATCCCGACGTGGACTTAAAAACTGCCATAACCTACTGGGCCGCGGCCGGCATGGCGGAAAGGGCAGGATTGACCGATCAGGCGAAAGGATATTACCAAAAGGTTATAAACTCCGCGGATTTAGGGGATAGTTACGATAAAAGCCTCGCTCAACAATCCGAAGCGGCGCTAAAGAGGCTCCAATGAACTTGGGTATAGGCAACCTGTCGAGCATATTTTCAGACAAACCTCCCAGGCGCAAGGCGTTATGGTTCGCGCGCTTGGGGATAACCGTTGGCGTGGCGGGCTTTTTAAGCCTTTTCGTTATGTCGGGCACGGCCTTTGCCGGCGGCGGAGTGGGCAGCGGCGGCGGCGGAGGCGGTGGAGCCGTCCCCGGTGGCCACACTCCCTATACCTCGTACGGTTGGGGTTGGACCGTCTATCCTACATCCGGCCCGGGCCCAACGGACGGGTTCATAAAGGATGGCTTTAGAAACCCAGCGCCGTGGGCCAATGCACAAAACACCTGTCGAAATGCTAGGGCCTCGTCCGTTTATATGTTGATAGTTTTAGATAAATACGGTGACGGAACCGTTTACGACTATAAATCACGATGGGAAGGTTTCGCGGGTCGCTTTGTTGTCGGTACCCCCGTAGACCATGGGCGTGCCACCGCAATAGACACGGCAACGGCGCGGGCCGCTTTTGGAAGTCTTCCCAGTTACGGGGTGGATACCACTGGCTATACTTTTGGAAGTAATGTCGGCTGGTTTTGTTATGATTACGCGCCGCCTCCGCCGCCACCACCGCCTCCCCCCGTAACGGTTCAAGCGAATGTGTTTATGGTTGATGCATCTGGACAGCAAACGGGTGTTTATGGCGGAGCTGTTTTAGATACCTGTACCAATCCCGGCAGGATTACTACACGACCCGACGGGTTCGCGTACATGCAAGTACCGAAGGGCACTGGCTTTTGTTTGAGGGTTGCCAGCCCGCCACCCCCTGGTTACAGCGGGCCGTTCGTCCGGCCGTGGGGCGGACAATACGAATACTATGATACGGCGGACTATACAAATAATATATATCCGCGATGCGGTAGCTACACCAATTACAGCGGCTTCGGTGGGCCACCGTTGACAGGTCACTGCGATCAGCAAACTTATGAATGGCAGGTAGCCGGTAGGTCTGATGGCTGGCGACAGGTATGGTCGAATCCGATTATATGGGTTTATGACCGCCCCAGTGATATCGGTTATGATTTCGTCTATGTACTCAATCTCTCCTACACCCTCACCCCCAGGGTATCGGCTCCGGCCGCCGCCAGCCGTAGCGACACGGTCCAGTTCACCTTCACGGTAGACAACTCCGGGCCCACCGTCACGCCTCCCACCCAATGGTGGACCAGGGGGCGCTACATCCTGAGCGGCCAGCCCTACGACCCTCAGCCCCAGCAGGACGCCAACCGCGGCTCCTCGGGCGGCTACCGCGAGCAGTCCGGCACCCAGGTCTTCCAGGTAGGCTCCAGCCAGGTCTTCGTTGAATCGGTGGATATGTCCCGCATTCCGGCCAACGCCGCCTACGTCTGCCGCTCGTTAACCGTCTATCCCTTCGACTCTAACCAGCCGCCTCGCTACCGCACCAGTGCCGAGCAGTGCGTGGCGGTAGGCAAACAGCCCCTGGCTCAGGTTACCGGCGGCGATCTCTGGGCCGGCGGCAGCTTCCGCAACTCGTCCGGCAGCTGCGCCGCCGGCACCGGCGCCAACGTCAAGGGCACGGCTAAAACCTATCCTGACGGCACCCGGGCCGGCAGCTGGGGCGAATACGGCGTCTTCGCCCTGGGTAGCGTCAGCGCTTTCGGCTCGGCCGGCTTCACCACCGACCAGGCGCCGCTGAGCAGCAAGCTGACCTTCGCCAACACCTACGCCGGCACCCTTGGCTACTACTTCGGTCAGGCGCCGCCCATTGCCCAGTACTGCCTGAGCGACTTCTGGCAGGCCGCCCAGAACATGCCCGGCCCCCGGACAACCGGCAACGAGACGCTCTATGACCCGGCCAACCTGCCCGGCGGCGTCTACACCACTACAGCCACCGGCCGGGTAGATATTAACACCAATGACCGGCCCATTCCCGCCGGTACCCAGATAGTCATCTACGCCCCCTCGGCCGGCACCGTCTACATTAAAGACAACATCGTCTACCAGCCGGCCAGCTACCGTTCGCCGGCCGACCTGCCGCGGGTGATCATCATCTCCGGCGGCGACATCCAGATCAACCATCACGTGGACACCATTGACGCCTGGCTGTCCGCCGCCAAAACCCTGCAGACCTGCGACGTCGGCATGGGCGAAGCCGCCGAAAGCCCCCAGTGCCTTTACCCGCCAGTCTCCACCAAGCCGCTGAGGTTCAATGGCCCGGTAGTGGCCACCAACCTCAAACTGCTCCGAGTCTATGGCGCCGACAACAACCTGGGCGCCAACCGCACCACTCCGGCCGAACTGTTCAACCTGCGGTCTGACGCCTACCTGAGCGCCTACTGGTCCAGCCTGATCACCGGCAACGCCCGCACCGTCTACCAGCAGGAAGCCCCGGCCAGGTATTAGTGGAAAGATTAGCTACCGTAAGGCGTCATGAATTGATTGGCGGCAATCGCCTTATATGAGCTGTCGTCCAGAGGCGTATCCAGTGCGGCCACGGTATCCAAAAACCGTCCCGGGTCCTGATTGGCCCAATTCACCAGCGGAACATAGGAGTTAATTCGAAACCCGGTACTTGGCCGGTTGTTGCCCAGAGCGTTAAGGGCGTCTTTGCTTTTGGGGTCGTCTTTGGCGAAAGGTTCTCGCACCAGGTGTCCCAACACCCTGGCGGTACGGCCGCTGCCGTCGTCGAACATGTGCGACATGACTACTCCAAAGGCCAGCAGGTTGCCGCACCTGTTCAGGGCGTCTTTGATCTGTCCGCCCTCACTGCGGTACTTGGCGACAACCGCCTGGGCGTTTCGCAGCGCCCATTTTAAAATTTCATCCCTTTGCTCCGGGCTTGCCGCCACGTGGAGAACTTCGCCGTTTTTGCCGATAAGTTTCATTTGCCGCTCGGTTGGATTAGGGTCGGCTTCCGGCGCCAGCAGTTTATGAATCCCAATAACCGCTTGCTGAAAATCCTCGGGAGTGGCATGCTCCACAATATCCAGACGCTTTTCGTCGCCCAGGTTTTCGAAACCGCCTTTTTCCAGCGCCTCGGCCAGCCGGGCGGGGTTGTTGGCGTACCGTTCGGGCTCGTGGGGATTAGCGTGTTCGGTTTCAGCGCTTGTCATGATTTAAACATTAGCATTATTTTGAACAAAAATCAATTATAACGCGTAGAATTAAACAAGTTTTTCGCTATGCAGACGATATTTTTTGGCCGCTTGGCGTTGCTACAGCGGTTGTGTTTAAATGAAAGGCAAATGAAGAAGCTTGTCCGAAAGCTTGCAAAGAGAAAGCGGCTGGCACTTGCCGTGGTGTCCGTTCTACTGTTGACGGCCGCCGCGGTCGCCGCCGGGGCGTACTACCTTAACAAGCAAAACGCATCCAAACCCGTCAAACCCGCGACGCGAATGGCCGGCTCCGTCATGCCGACGACGGCCGACCTTAGCGCCAGGCTTAATCAAACAACCGATCCCGCGGCCAAAGCCAAGATATATTCCGACATAACCTCTGCCGCCATGAGGGAGGGCAAAAAAAGTGAGGCCCTGGATTACGCCCAAAAGGCTTATCAACTAAAACAGGACGTCAATACCGCCTCTTTAGTGGCGGGCACCGCCGAACTTAACGGCAACTGGGCCCTGGCCGCCGAATACTACAAAAAGGCCGCCGATTTAAGCCCCAGACCCGCGGACCCAAAAGAAAACGCCGATTACAACAACTACATGATTTTGTATAACGAGATGAAGGCCAGGTTGTGAAAGTATTTACCGCGCGGCATCCGAGGTTGGTCTTAACGGCTTTGTCGTCGGCCGTCTTACTGGGTGGTGCGCTCAGTTTGTTAAGTGCAACACCGGCAGCGGCCGTTAGCGGCAACGCTTACTTTAGCGGCGGCGGAGCTTGCTCAAGGGGTTATGGAAGCAACACCAACTGCACCAGCAAACCCTTCTATAACTCAGACGTGCTATATGGTCGGGATGCCGGTGGAGACGCCCTGCAACCATGGGAATACGCCAGCAAGGGCGCCTTTATTCAGGCTGTCAAAAACCGGCTGAACAGCGGTCGTCAACAAGACAGAACCGGCGCGGCTTTCATTATTAACACTATGGTGGGCGCTCCGCCCGGCCAGCGCCAAAAAAACCCTTCGGCGCAGATGATCGCCGACTGGGAAAGTCGCATTAACAACCCCGGCATTGGCTTTTTCGCAACGTCGGCTTCGCCTGGCAACTACGGGCCAACGTCTTTTTATGACAGAGTGCGCGACGACAACTTTTTTGCCAACTGGTCCGGCTCCAATAGAATCCTGATTTTTTTCACCGACGGCAACGGCAACCCTTTATATATAGTCGAAGCGCCTTGTGGCAACCCGGTGGGCAACCTGCCCGGCCTGCCGCCGGCACCGCAGCCCCAGCCGTATACGCGTATCCAGCTGCGCCTGTTCGTAATTGACGCTTCCGGCCGCACCACCATTACCAACATCAGAGGGGCGGACTACGTTACTTGCAACCCGAATACCAGAAACAAAACCCTGACCGATGTTAACGGCTGGGCTTTTTTTGAAGTTCCCCAGGGCCAGGGCTTTTGCATCAGGGCCGGGCCGCCACCCCCTGGTAGCGGCTGGAGCGGGCCGTTTATCCGGCCGTGGGGGCCGCAGCAGGGGCTGGACGGCTGGGGCTACGGATTCGACCCGGTCTGCCAGGCTATTAACGTGGGCCAGCCACCGGGAGGCACACCGGGATCAGGTTTTTGTTACCCCAACGGTCTCTATGCCGGCGAGCACGGGTCGTACGAGTGGCAGGTGGCCGGCGCCGACGCCAGAAGCTGGCCGGCCAGTCCGGGCGATAATCCGGGGTGGCGGTATTACGACAGGGCGGTTGATAGCGGCTACGACATAGTGTACGTGGCCAAGCAGGGCTATGTGGACATCATCAACTGCAACAACGCTCAGGGATGGGTTTTTGACGTTAATAAATACGACTGGCAGATGACTCTGGATGTCTGGAAAGACGGCGCTTTTGGCGCCCGTTACGGAGGGGTGGCCGGCGAGCCGGGCAGGTGGAACGGCCCGCGCAACGATGTGGCCAGCTGGTTCAATCTGCCGCGCGACGCCAATGGCAACGATTTCGGCCACGGCTTTATTTTGGATTTTAACAACCGGGGACTGAACTTGAATGACGGGCGACCGCACAGCATCCAGCTTTATGCGCTGGGTTTTGCCAAAGACGGCAGCAACGACGGCAACAACATTAAAATTTTTGACGGTACGGTAGGCCCTTGTCTCTCCTACACCCTCACCCCCAGGGTATCGGCTCCGGCCGCCGCCAGCCGTAGCGACACGGTCCAGTTCACCTTCACGGTAGACAACTCCGGGCCCACCGTCACGCCTCCCACCCAATGGTGGACCAGGGGGCGCTACATCCTGAGCGGCCAGCCCTACGACCCTCAGCCCCAGCAGGACGCCAACCGCGGCTCCTCGGGCGGCTACCGCGAGCAGTCCGGCACCCAGGTCTTCCAGGTAGGCTCCAGCCAGGTCTTCGTTGAATCGGTGGATATGTCCCGCATTCCGGCCAACGCCGCCTACGTCTGCCGCTCGTTAACCGTCTATCCCTTCGACTCTAACCAGCCGCCTCGCTACCGCACCAGTGCCGAGCAGTGCGTGGCGGTAGGCAAACAGCCCCTGGCTCAGGTTACCGGCGGCGATCTCTGGGCCGGCGGCAGCTTCCGCAACTCGTCCGGCAGCTGCGCCGCCGGCACCGGCGCCAACGTCAAGGGCACGGCTAAAACCTATCCTGACGGCACCCGGGCCGGCAGCTGGGGCGAATACGGCGTCTTCGCCCTGGGTAGCGTCAGCGCTTTCGGCTCGGCCGGCTTCACCACCGACCAGGCGCCGCTGAGCAGCAAGCTGACCTTCGCCAACACCTACGCCGGCACCCTTGGCTACTACTTCGGTCAGGCGCCGCCCATTGCCCAGTACTGCCTGAGCGACTTCTGGCAGGCCGCCCAGAACATGCCCGGCCCCCGGACAACCGGCAACGAGACGCTCTATGACCCGGCCAACCTGCCCGGCGGCGTCTACACCACTACAGCCACCGGCCGGGTAGATATTAACACCAATGACCGGCCCATTCCCGCCGGTACCCAGATAGTCATCTACGCCCCCTCGGCCGGCACCGTCTACATTAAAGACAACATCGTCTACCAGCCGGCCAGCTACCGTTCGCCGGCCGACCTGCCGCGGGTGATCATCATCTCCGGCGGCGACATCCAGATCAACCATCACGTGGACACCATTGACGCCTGGCTGTCCGCCGCCAAAACCCTGCAGACCTGCGACGTCGGCATGGGCGAAGCCGCCGAAAGCCCCCAGTGCCTTTACCCGCCAGTCTCCACCAAGCCGCTGAGGTTCAATGGCCCGGTAGTGGCCACCAACCTCAAACTGCTCCGAGTCTATGGCGCCGACAACAACCTGGGCGCCAACCGCACCACTCCGGCCGAACTGTTCAACCTGCGGTCTGACGCCTACCTGAGCGCCTACTGGTCCAGCCTGATCACCGGCAACGCCCGCACCGTCTACCAGCAGGAAGCCCCGGCCAGGTATTAGTTTCGGTTGCTTAGACGCTAAGCGCTTATGTATAATGAGGCCTAAGATGAAGCTGTTTACTTCGGTGGGCGAGTTCTTCGCGCTGGATATCGGCACAACCGCGGTGCGAGTGGTGCAGTTGGAACGCGGCGGTGGCGGCTGGTCGCTGTCCAGATACGGCGCGGGCCAGGTGGACATTAAAGTCAGCACCAGCGACGCCCGCGAAGACCAGAAGCGCCTGGGGGAGGTAATTACCTCAGTGGTCAGCCAAAGCGGCATCAGAGCCCGTAACGTGGTGCTGGGCATACCGTCGAATAAAATGTTCGCTACGGTGGTAGATATGCCGGATATGCCCGCCCAGGAGCTGGCCGGCACCATTAAGTACCAGGCCGAGCAGTACATCCCCATGTCCATTGACGAAGCCAAGGTGGATTACGCCGTGCTGGGCAAGTCTCTAAGTGATCCCACTAAAAACGAAGTCCTGCTGGCTGGCGTGGGCAACTCGTTCAGCGAATCCAGGCTTGATCTGGTAGAGGGGTTGGGGATGAACGTGGTAGCCATCGAACCCGATTCGGTGGCGCTGGCCAGGGCGTTGCTGCCGCCGGCCACGCCGGACGCCAGGCTAATTATGGAGGTGGGCGATTTCGCCACCGATATCGTCATGACTTACGCCGATGCCCCCAGACTGGTGCGCTCGATTCCGGTGGGTATGCAGACGCTGGTTAAAGCCGCCTGTCAGAACCTGAACATCCAGGAAAACCAGGCGCTGCAATTTATCTTGAAGTTCGGTCTGCAGCCCGACAAGCTGGAAGGTCAGATTTTTAAAGCCCTGGAGCTGACGCTGGATCAGTTTATCGGCGAGATAGTCAAATCGTTAAAATTTTTTCAGACCCGTTATCCTAGCGTAACGGTGGGGGCGCTGATCATGTCCGATTACGGTGTCACCATTCCCGCCTTTGCCGATTATATATCGCAGAAAGTAGGGGTCAGATCGCAACTGGGTAGCCCCTGGCAGAGAGTGCATGTGGCGCAGGCCGATCAGATTAAACTCCAGCCGTTGTCCGCCCAGTTCGCGGTAGCAATCGGGCTGGCCCAGAGGAACGGCATATGATTGAGCTGAATTTGCTGCCCGACGTCAAAAAAGAGTACTTACGGGCGCAACAGGCCCGCAACACGGTTATTACCGCCTCGTTTTTGATATCGGTAGCCGCGCTCAGCCTGGTGGTGGCCTTTGCCGTATTCGTTTACGCCGTTCAGCCGGTACAGACCAAACTGCTGACCGACGAAATTAACAAGAGCCAGCAGACCATCCAGCAAATTCCCGATATCAATAAATACCTGACCGTGCAAAGCCAACTGTCCCAGCTTTCGCAGCTGCACACCACCAAAACGGTATACGGCAGGATGATGGACTTTTTAGCCACGCTCAACCCCAGCCCGCCCAACACCGTGCAACTAAGCGGCATGCAGCTTAATAACACGGAAGGCACAGTGGTATTTACCGGTACGACCGGGAGTTTCGAGGCCTTTAACGTGTTTAAAGACACGCTGTTAAATGCCGATGTAACCTATCAGACAGCGGACGCGAGCCCGGTTACCGAGAAGCTGCTGACTAACGTGGAGGTTCAAACCAGCAATCTGGGAACTTTGCAAAATAAACCAGTGGTAAATTTCGTGGTGAGAGCCAGCTACAATCAAACCGCCATGATCGCTCAGGCCGGTAACGCTTTGGTTAAGGTCCCCAGCATCGAGACTACCCAGTCGGTACGTCAGGCGCCCCAGCCGCTGTTTAATCAGGGAGGAACTCCTTAATGGCACCGGTTAATAAGCCCTTGACCGGCGTGCGTAAACGCCAGCAGATAGCCTCGGCCAACCGGGCGATGTTTATATGGGTGTCAGTTACCGCCGTGGTTTTATCTTTATCCCTGGTGGTCGGCCAGCTGCTGTATAAACAGGCCTCCTTTAACGCCAAGGTCATCAAGCAGAAGGCCATCGCCCGCAATACGCTGAAAAGTAATATTAACAACGCGAATAAACTTAAGGATTCAGTCAACGCGCTGCTAGCCAATGCCGATCTATCATCAGTCAAGGCCCGTCCCGATGACAACAACCTGAAAGTGGTGCTAGACGCGCTGCCCAGCGAGAACGACACCACCGCACTGGCTACCTCACTGCAGCTGGCCATTCTGAACCGTTCCGGCGTGACCATAGAAAGCCTGGATGTGCAGCCTTTCGGCGCCTCCAGCCAAACTCCGGCGGCCAATAACGCCGGCGGACAAATCCAGCCGGTCGAAGTGCCGTTTAACCTGGTCCTGAACGGCAGCTATTCTCAAGTCAGGGCCGCTTTGTACGACATGGCCAGGAGTATCAGGCCGATCAGCGTCAAAAGCATTAACCTACAGGGGAGCGACAGCTCGCTGCGCGCCACGATTGACGCCATTACCTACTACCAGCCGGCGTCGCAGGTGGGCATTTACAAGAAAGCGGTAAAACCATGAAGAAAAACGACATAGCTCTGCTGGTATTTATAGTTTCACTAACCGCGGTACTGACCTACTTTGTGGGTAAACTGGTGATTGGCGAACCACGGACCAGGAACGTGATGGTGGAGGTGGTCACGCCCATCAATCCGGATGTTACCCAGCCCAGCCCTGCGGTATTCAACAAAGACGCCATTAACCCGACCGTTCCCATTACCATCGGCAAACCGGCTAACCGGCCGCCGTTTGGCGGTAACTAATGGCCGTGGCGCCCAAAGAGGTACAATCGTGGCAGTACTAACCGATGGCACCCAAGGCAAGCTGGAAGAGCTGCTGCTGGCCGAGAAAATCCTGACCCCCGCCCAGCTGAAAAAGCATCGGCAAGATTCCCAGGTGAGCGGCAAGCCGCTGATTGCCGAGCTGGTGGAGAGCGGCGTGGTCAGCAATGAGGTGTTGACTCGCTGCATTGCCACCGTGTCTAACGTGCCGTATGTCAATCTGCAAAAAGCCCAGGTTCACCAGGACGTGCTTAAGCTGCTGCCGCGCGATATCGCCGAAAGATTTATGGCCGTCCCGCTGGGTGAAGTGCAGAACCGGCTGGCCGTCGCCATGCTGGACGCCAATAACGTGCAGGCGGTTGATTACCTGGCTAATAAAATCCAGCGGCCGCTGAAAGTTTACATGGCTTCCGAAGAGGGTATCCGTAACGTTTTGGAACAATACAAAACCGACCTCGAAGAAGGTTTAAGCGCCGCCATAACTTCCGTTAAAAACGAAGAAAACGCTGCCCGGCAGGCGATCGGCGAGGCCAATACCCTGGTTATCAAACAGGATTCGCCGATCAGCCGGGCGTTAAACACCATACTGGAATACGCCGTCAAAAACCGAGCCTCGGATATTCACGTTGAACCTCTGGAGGATTCGCTGAAAATTCGCTGCCGCATAGATGGCGTGCTGCGCGAAATTATGAAACTGCCCAAGGGCATCGAGCCGGCCCTGATATCGCGCATTAAAATCTTGAGCAACTTGAAGATTGACGAACATCGCATTCCCCAGGACGGTCAGTTTGCCGTGCGCAGCATAGGCAAAGACGTAGATTTGCGTATAGCCATCAGCCCGGTGGTTTGGGGCGAGCAGGTGGTAATCCGTCTGCTGGATAAATCAGGCTCCAGTTTCAAACTAGAGGAAATGGGCTACGCCGGAAGAGCCCTGCGCGACATACGCAAGGGCATTCACAAGCCCAACGGCATGATTTTAACCTCTGGCCCAACCGGTTCGGGTAAGTCTACCTCGCTGTACGCGCTGATTCAGGAAATTAAAAACGACACGGTTAATATAGTTACTCTGGAAGACCCGGTCGAGTACAAAATGCCCGGTGTCAACCAGATACAGGTTAATACCGACGTGGGGCTGACTTTTGCCTCGGGTTTGCGCTCGATCCTGCGCCAAGACCCGGACATCGTGATGGTCGGCGAGATCCGCGATGGCGAAACCGCCAACCTGGCGGTGCAGGCCGCCCTGACCGGCCATCTGGTCTTTTCCACCCTGCACACTAACTCGGCCGCCGGCGTGTTGCCCCGGCTGCTGGACATGGGTATCGAGCCGTTTTTAATCGCCTCTACCGTCAACACGGTTATAGGACAGCGTCTGGTGCGCCGGGCTGCTGAAGAGCGCGAGGTCTATCAAAGTTCGGCCCTAGAAACCCAAAGCATTCACGAGACTATCGGTCACTTGCTACCCAAAACCAAGCAGGACGTTGCCAGGGTGTCCGAAGACTTGGGCTATAAAGACTTGCCGCTGGCGGGTCAAAACGCTTATACTCTGGTTAAGGGGAAAGATACGCCGCAGACCCCGGAAGGCTTCAAAGGAAGGGTGGGACTTTTCGAAGTTATGGATATCACCGAAGAAATCCAAAATCTGATCGTTAAGCGCTCCACCAGTGCCGAGATACAAAAACAAGCCGTCGTTCAGGGCATGATTACCATGCGCCAGGATGGTTACCTGAAGGCCCTACAGGGAGTAACCACGCTGGAGGAAGTTAACCGGGTAGCCGCCAACATGGCCTAAAGCAGATGTTTCCTAAACGTTAACGGCCTTGGCGCCAACAATAAGGGATATATGGTATGACGAGCGCACACGAACTAAGAATTGAGGTACTGCTTGAGGAGGTCATCCGCAAGCGGGCATCCGATTTGCACCTACAGGTTGGCCTGCCGCCGATTTTGCGCATAGACGGTGCTTTGGTCCCGATTGCCGGCCATACCAATTTGAGTGACGAACAGGTTGAAGGCTTGATTTTTGCCATTCTGGACGAAGATCAAAAACAGATACTGAAAAAAGACAAGGAATTTGATTTCAGCTTTGCTTTCGGTGACCTTGGCCGGTTCAGGGTTAACACCTTTCATGAGCGGGGTAACATGGCCGCCGCCCTGCGCCTGATCCCCAATGAAATCAAAAGCGTTGCCGAACTGGGCATGCCCGGTATAGTGAGCAGTTTCGCCAATTATCCGCGCGGACTGGTGCTGGTGACCGGGCCGACCGGTTCGGGCAAGTCCACCACCCTGGCTGCCCTGGTCGACCAGATTAACTCAGAAAAGTCCCATCATATTATTACCATCGAGGATCCCATAGAGTTCACGCACAAGTCCAAAAAGTCGGTGGTGGTGCAGCGCGAAGTGCATTACGACACCTACAGCTTTTCGGCGGCCTTGCGCTCCAGCCTGCGCCAGGATCCCGACGTGGTTCTAATAGGCGAGATGCGTGATCTGGAAACCATCTCGGCGGCCATTACCATTGCCGAAACCGGCCACCTAGTATTCGCCACCCTGCACACCAACTCGGCCGCTCAATCCATAGACAGGATGATAGACGTCTTTCCGCCGCATCAGCAGCCGCAGATTCGCGCCCAGCTGTCCAATATCTTAATGGCTATCTGTTCCCAGCGCCTGGTGCCGGCTATCGGTGGCGGGCGGGTGGTGGCCGCCGAGATTCTGGTGGCCACTTCGGCGGTGCGCAACATTATCCGCGAGGGAAAGACTCACCAGCTTGATGCCGTTATCCAAACCGGTGCCGACAACGGCATGCAGTCCATGGACAAAACCCTAGTGTCCCTGATACAGGCGGGCACTATCACCTACGAGGAAGCTCGTAACTTCGCCGTCGATATTAACGAGTTCGAGCGGATGATGAGGGGCTAAAAGAGAGCCGCATGCAGAAATTCAACTACAGCGCCCGGGATATTGCCGGCAACAAAATCGTCAAATCGGTCGTCGAGGCCGAATCGGAACGTTCGGCGGCCAAACTGCTGATGGAGCAGGGGATGGTGCCGCTAACCATTACTCCTTCTGCAGAACGGGGAGGTCTGCTGGGCGTTTTTAAAAATCATGTCAGTACGCGCGACCGGGTTATTTTTACCAGGCAGTTGGCCACTTTAATTAACGCCGGCCTGCCGCTGGCCCAGAGCCTCCATACCGTGGCCGAACAGACTGCCAATAAACGCCTGGAAGCGATTGCCCGGGATATCATCAGCCGGGTGGAGGGCGGCAGTACCCTGTCTGACGCCTTTGCCAGGCACGGCGACGTGTTTAATGATTTGTTCGTGGCGCTGATCGCTGCCGGTGAGGCTTCCGGTACTCTGGATAAGGCTCTGGAGCGGATTGCCACGCAGCAGGAAAAAGACGCTGAAATCTTAAGCAAGGTCAGGGGCGCCATGGTCTATCCGGTTATTGTCCTGGTAGTGATCTTCGGAGTGATTATTTTCATGATGGTAACCGTAGTGCCCCAAATACAGCGACTCTACAAAGACCTGAAGGCGACCTTGCCGTTTGTAACCGCGGCCATGGTATCCATCGCCAATTTTATGACCAAATATTGGTGGCTGGTGCTGTTAGCTACCGGCGTATCGGTTTATTTCTTGCGCCAGTATGCCAGAACCGAGTCCGGCAGGCGCAACTTCGACGGGCTGAAAATTAACCTGCCGATGTTCGGCACTATGTTCAGGAAGCTTTACATGGCCCGGTTTACCCGCACCGGCGAAACCCTGCTGGCGACCGGCGTGCCGATGCTTGAAATGCTAAAAATTTCCGCCCGCTCGGTCGGCAACAGCGTTGTTTCCAAATCGATAGAACGGGCCGCCGAAAAGGTTAAGAGCGGTAAGTCCCTGTCCTCGTCCCTGAAGAGCGATCCCAACATCCTGCCCCTGGTGCCTCAAATGATCAGCATCGGCGAACAGTCCGGCGGCATAGACACCATGATGGGCAAGGCGGCCAGCTTCTATGAAGGTGACCTGGACGCCACCATTCGTTCGATCTCGACGGCCATCGAGCCGATTTTAATGGTCATATTGGCCGCGGTAGCCGGTCTAATGGTGGCGGCCATACTGCTGCCGGTTTATGGATTGATTGGCTCGGGCGCTTTGCGCTGAACTACCAGTCGCCCGGCCAGAGGTTAAAAAACTATTGCTTTCACGATACAGCTGACTATAATGTAGTTCATGAGACAGCATGTTAGACCATGCTTCAACAATTAATGTTCATGCGAAAGGGTGGTAACGATAGTATGAACGCTTATCAAACAAAGAAAAATGCCGGCTTTACGATCATCGAGGTCGTATTGGTGCTGGCCATCGTCGGGCTTATCTTCCTGATAGTCTTCCTGGCAGTGCCGGCTCTCCAAAAAGGCACCAGGGATACTCAGCGGCGCCAGGATATGAGCCGGATGATGAGCCAGATTGCTAACTTTCAGGCTAACAACAACGGCAACGTGCCCCCGGCCAATAGTACGGCCTTGAGCGACTTTATGACGCGCTATCTGACGGCTGGTGGTACGGAAAAATTCAGTGATCCTCTGACCGGTACGGACTATACTTTGCAGGCGGGAACCGGCGGAACCATTCCGGCCAATATAGCGTTCGGCACGGTTTACTACTATGTTGGGTACAAGTGCAACGGTGAGGCTCTGGCGGCTGTCTCCGGGGGAAGTAATCGCAGCGTGGCGGTGGTAACGCCGCTGGAGCGGGGCGGTCTGTACTGCCAGAATAACTAAAATGGACAGTCGGCCTTCGGGCCATCAGTAAAGGCGATCCGGGTTTTTAACCCGGATCTTTTGTTTTTAAGGTGGAGATTTGGTAGGATAAGGCTTAAGTATGTCACTAGTGATCTCGCTGGCCGTGCTTAGCCTGTTCGGCCTGGTGTTAGGCAGTTTCGCCAATGCCGCCATCTGGCGGTTAAAACACGGCGGCGACCTGATGTGGGGGAGGTCGCAGTGCCCGCGATGTCGCCACCGCCTAGCTTGGTACGATTTGCTGCCGGTGGTTAGCTGGCTGGCTCTGATGGGCCGATGCCGCTACTGCCGCAAGCCGATCGCCTGGCAATATCCGCTGGTGGAGGTGGCGGTTGGCTTGTATTTCGTAGTCTCTTATCTGTATTGGCCGTACCCCCTGATTGGGCCGGCGGGCTGGACGGTTTTTGGTATATGGCTGATGTTTGGTCCTTTGCTGGCTATCCTATTTGTTTATGATCTGCGCTGGTATCTGCTGCCAGACAAAATTATGTGGCCGTTGATTTTCCTGGCGGCCGTCAGTTTCGGGCTGAGAATGGGATGGCCGTCGGGAGGATTTAGTTTGAGCGGTTTCCTGGCCGAACTGGCTGCCTCCCTGGCCGTTGTTGGCGGCCTTTACTGGGCTTTGTACCTGTTTTCGCGGGGCCGCTGGATAGGCCTGGGCGACGTTAAGCTGGGACTGTTTATCGGCTTGGCGTTGGGCTGGCAGGGCGGGCTAGTTGCCCTGATGCTGGCTAATCTGGCCGGTTTTTTAGTGGTGTTGCCGGGGCTGCTTTTCCGTAAACTGACCATGACCACCAAAGTGCCGTTTGGGCCGTTTTTAATTACCGGTTTTTTAGTGGCTGGTCTGTTCGGCGAGTGGCTGATAGACTGGTACCTTGGTTTTCGCTGGTTTTAGATAATCCGCGACAAAAGGCCGTTAGGGCCGGGCCGACCAGATAAGCGCTTATGCTATAATCAGGGCAAATGGGCGCTAGTCGAAGCCACGGCTTTACTATAATTGAGGTTATTATTTTCTTGGCCATCAGCGGGTTGATGTTGCTAATAGCGTTTATAGGCACGGGTGTCACCATCCAGTGGACGCGATTCAGCGACAGCGTGCGCTCTACCGAGAGTTATCTGCAGGCTCAATATGACGAGATCTTAAACGGCATCAATCCGCGCACGGGAGCGCAAATTTGCAGCAGCAGCAACGTTAGCAGCGGCACTCCCGGCGATCCGCCGGGAGCCAGCTCCTGTGTTTTGCTGGGCAAGGCGGTCAAATTCAGCGACGGCACCGGCATTCTTGACACTTACTACATCGTGGGCAGCGAACCTAGAGGGGTTAACCTTAGCCTTCAGACCGATGCCAGCCTGATCAGCCTGTATCAGCCGAAGCTGGTAACGGTTACCGGCGCCACCGACAGTTACAAACTGCCCTGGGAGGCTTTTGTTAGAAGCGTTAAGCGTCAGGATGGCCTGCCGGTTAACTTTTACGCTTTAATCCGCAGCCCGCTGTCATCAAATATTTTAGCCTACCTTTTTAGTTACAACGGTTCCTCCAACAACCTGACGCCCTATACTCTGGATCCGACCAACAGGGACAAATCGGCCAATATTTGCGTGCAGTCCGCCGATATGATTGGCAGTGTTGCCGCTATTAGCGTGGCCAGCGGCCAGGGTCCCAGCACGGTCAGCTCGGATTTTAACGTTAACGTGGCATCGGCTTGCTAGTGGGGGTAAAATGCCAAGCATGAACTGCCGCACCAACAAGCACCGCCCGCCCGGCCGGGCGGTGCAGCGAGGCGATACCCTGGTAGAGGTTCTACTGGCTGTTACCATTTTAAGCGTGGTCATCGTCAGCGCCATCATGATGATGAACAGGGGGTTACAAACTGCCCAGTCGGCCCTGGAGCGCTCCCAGGTGAGAGCTTGGGTGACCAGTCAGGCCGAACTGCTTCAGTACGCCCGCGACAGTTACGTGGCATCCCCGCCGTCCAGCCGCGGCAGCTACCCGGCCAATCTGTGGTCCCAAGTTTTGAGTTATCAGGGTTCGGCTGGCAGCGATCAGTGCGACAGTATCGGCAGTAAGCCATTTTATCTGTCGCGCGACCTTTCGGCGCCCCCCGACAAGCAGGTTCAGATTAAGTCGTTTAATCCGATGACCGATACCAAGCCCGATTCCATAGCCAGCCCCGGCAACGGGATGTGGATAGAGGCGGTAGCCGGCACGTCTACCAGCGTTGGTTTCACTGATTTTTATATCAGAGCCTGCTGGAGTTCGGTAGGCTCTTCCGGCCCCCGGCAAGAATCCAAAACGATAGTGAGGCTGTACAATGCCCAGCCATAACGATCAGCCCCGTGGTTCTGAAAAGGGTTTTACGATCATAGAGCTGCTGATGGCCATGGCTTTTTTGGCGTTTTTGCTGATTTTCGTCATTACCGCCACAGTTCAGATGATGAGGTCGTATTCCAAGGGGCTGACGATTAAGCAGATGAACCAGTCTGGACGCAGTCTGACGGAAGAAATGGTTCGTGACGCCCGTTTCGCTGACAGCTCAAGCGTGAACGTCAGTGCCGTCACCAAGGGCAGATTGTGCCTGGGCAGCGCGGTTTACGTATGGAATCCGCCCGGCAGCAGTAGCGGTGAAAATAAATTCAGCGACGGCACCGCGGTAGATATTGCCCGTCTGACAGATAACAGCGGAGTTTACTGCACGGATCCGACCCGGCCCATACCCGCTGCGGGCACGACCAAGCTGGCCAGCCCTCAGGTGCGCATACCGGAGATGAGCGTCAACTTCAGCTCGGATCGTCGTCTGGTTCAAATTAAGTTCGTCATTAGCTCTAATGGTGATTCCAGACCGGTGTTATTTAACGGTAGCTGGCAATGTCCGCCCGGACTGAACGGATATTTCTGCGCGGTGGCTACTTTTGATGAAACTGTCTTTTTAAGGAACGGAGGAGGATAATGTTAATCATGCAAGCCATCAGGCGCCAATCCGGTTTCGTATCGATTTTTACGGTGCTGTTTTTTATCGTGCTGATCACCGTTTTAACTTTTGGTTTTATGCGTATTATGCTTAACGAGCAACGGCAGGCTCTTAACAACGCCCTGTCTGCCAGTGCCTATAACGCCGCTGAAGCCGGCGTGGAAGACGCCAAACGGGCCTTGTTGCGCTACCAGTCGCTTAGCGCCGGTACCCTCAAAAACGACTATCAGGCTGCTCTGGCCAGTACCGCTTGTCCGGGTATTATAAGCAACCCCTCCCTTAGGAGTGATCTAAACATATCTTGGAATTCGAGTACAAAAAATGTTCAACTTACCAGCCAATCCGCTTATCCGGAAAGCTACACCTGCCTGCTAGTGCAACGCAACACGGACGATTATTTGGGTAAACTCAACGCCGGAGCCAGCGACTTTATACCGCTCAGGGGCACGGCTCCCTTTGCCAAAGTGGAGATTGCCTGGCACAAGACCAGCTCGGATGCCGACAAAAAGCCAGGCGGCTATCCTATGCCCGGAGAATTATGGGACACAAAGACCTGGGCCAGCAGGGGATATCCGGCTATGATTAGGGCTCAGGTCATAGAAAACCCGCCCATCTTTCAGCTGTCTCAGCTGGACAATCTCAGCAGGACCGTTTTTTTGCAGCCGGTAGAGGCCGGATCTATCGTACCGCCCACTGGATTATCGCTGGACGCTACCGACCCCAAGGCTCCTAACCTTTATAAAGCCTTTCAACCGGTAAGTATTAACTGTAACAGCAACGCGGCCTATGCTTGCCGGACGATTATCAATCTTGACGGCCCGCTTGCTCCGGGCAGCAATACGGTGTATCTAAGGCTGTCATCGCTGTACGCCGGTACAAATTTTCAAATCAGGCTGCTTGATGGCGCCGGCGGCGTAGTGCAGTTCGACGGTGTTCAACCGCTGGTCGATTCCACCGGCAAGGCCAACGATTCTTTCAGGCGCGTGCTGTCGCGCGTCAGGCTGGACGGCAACCCTTTTTATCCGTCTTACGCCGTTGAGGCGGGCAACGGGCTGTGCAAGGACATGTTTGTCGGCCCCGATGTCTCCTCTTATCGCAACAGCTGCCCCTAAGAGGTCTTTGGGCGGCTTTGCCCGTGAAAGCGGTCGTAAACTTCTTTTAGGTGCTGGTCTGTAACGTGAGTGTATATCTGGGTAGTTGCTATATTGCTGTGTCCCAGCAGGCTTTGCACGCTGCGTAAATCGGCACCGTTCATTAACAGGTCGGTGGCATAGCTATGCCGCAGGGTATGAGGTGATACGTGCTTGGTGATGCCGGCCAGGGCCGCGTAGCGGGCTATCAGCCGCTGCACGGAACGGGCGCTCAGTCGTTTGTAGTTGCCGCTGTTGTCGATTTTTTGCCTGCTGCTGAAACTAATGAACAGCGGAGGCAGATTATCCTGGCGTTGCGCCAAATAACGCTCCAGCCATTCAGCGGCTTGACGGCTAATAAATACCGGGCGGTCTTTTTGGCCCTTACCTCTTACCATGAATTCGCGGCGCCTGGTGTTTACATGGTCGCGGTTCAACCCCACTAGCTCGGATATTCTGAGACCGCTGGAGAACAGCAGCTCCAAGATGGCGCGATCTCGTAACCCGCTTGGAGATGACAAGTCTATGGCTTGGCACAGCCGGTCAACTTCTTCGGGCTGCAAAAATGTTACTTGCCGGCGGGTTACCTTTGGCAACTCTATCTGTTGGGGCGGCAGTACGGGTATGCCGCGCCGGGAGCAGTAGGTTAAAAAACCGCGCAGGGCAATCAGATGATAACTCTGCGTTATAAGGGACAATTTTTCGCCGGTCTCGTTCCGGTAACGGTTAAGCCATAGCCGCCATTTGCGAATCAGCTCGGCGCTAATTTTGGTAACGTCCAGGTCGCCGGCAAACTCCATTAGCCTCATTAAGTATAAGTGATAATTTTCGGCGGTTTTCTGGCTGCGGCCCCTTTCGACTTCCAGGTATTCGATATAATTAACCGCCAGCTCTGACAAAAAGTTAGCCATAACCCTATTGTATACCCAGGGCGGACTATTTAAGTCGGGCTGGCCGCTCTTTTGACCAGCCCGGTTTTTTTGGCTGTCCTGCCACCAGGCAAGGGGCTGTATCCGTGCTATAGTGTACCCAACACATATGACCATTCCAGAAGCGATCATACTGGGTATTATCCAGGGGTTGACCGAGTTTATACCCATTTCCAGCTCCGGTCATATTGTTTTGGCTCAAAATCTGTTTTCCGGAGCTTCGGATCATCTGTTTTTGGAGTACATTAACATAGGTACCGTTCTAGCTCTGATTATTTATTTTTGGCCCAAAATCAAGGATATCGCGGTTAAGATCATCGCCAGGGCCGACTGGCGGCTGGCCAGGAATTTGTTCATCTCTGCTCTGCCAGCTGGTTTGGCTGGTTTATCCCTGGCTGGTTTTATCGAAACCAACCGGTTTTTTGGCAGCCCCTGGACGGTGGCCGCTACTCTGTTTATATTTGGCATGGTTATGGTGGTCATAGAAAAATTACCCCGTCTCAGTGTTGTATCCGATACCACTGAAATGGGAGTGCGTCGAGCAGCTTTGATTGGGCTGGCGCAGGTGCTGGCGTTGGTTCCGGGCACTTCCCGATCAGCCAGCACCATTGTAGCCGGCCGCTTAAGCGGCCTGACGCCGGCAGCCGCGGCTGAATACAGTTTTTTGCTGTCCATACCCATTATGTTGGGGCTCATAGCCAAATTACTGGTTAAGTCGAGTGACCGGGTTTATTTGTTTGAGCATATACCGGCGATATTCTGGGGCAACCTGATGGCCTTGGTGTTTGGTTTGTTATCGGTTAAATTCTTAATGTCATACTTAAAGAAGCACAGCCTGAGTCTGTTTGGCTGGTACCGTATAGGCCTGGCGGCCGTAGTTGCGCTGACACTTATGCTCAGGTAAGCTACAATAGCTAGAGACAATTAAGGAGCGATCTTAAAGAAATATGGAGCAAACTTTCGTGGCCCTCAAACCCGACGCCGTGCAGCGGGGTATCGTCGGGGAAGTGATTAGCCGCTTTGAGCGTGCCGGTCTAAAAATAGTAGCTATGAAAATGACCGCGCCGGAAGAAGAGCATTTCCATCAACATTACGAAGGCATTGGCAAATTGATTTCGCGCCGCGGCGAGGACATTTACAGGGTAACGTTGTCCGCCATGATCGAAGGCCCGGTGGTGGCCATGGTGCTGGAGGGGATTGATGCCGTGGAACACGTCCGCAAAATGGTGGGGGCAACAGACCCAAAAGAGTCGGCACCAGGCACTATCAGGGGTGACTTTACTCACATTAGCCGAGCCTACGCTGCCAGTAAAGGCCAGACCCTCCCTAACATCATTCATGCCTCCGCCGACTCTAAAGAGGCGGCCGAAGAAATCAAGCTGTGGTTTTCGCCGGATGAGATGATTAACTACGAAACGCCTCATCAAAGAGTGGTCCATGGCCGAAAACCCTGATTGATCTTGTTGTCGCATAAAGAGCAGCGGCAGCTCATACGCCCCCATAGCTCAACGGATAGAGCAGCTCCGTCCTAAGGAGAAGATCTGTGTTCGAATCACGGTGGGGGTACCATTAATGTCGCGCCAAGGGGTACAATAAAATTCAATGGATAGGCAGTTTGAGGGGCAGCACGACGACGAGACGGTACTGTTAGTGTTCCGGCGCCATCCGATCGCTATGCGCAAAGGCTTTTATTCTCTGCTGGCGCCGATTGTTTTAGCTTCGCTGCCGGTTTTGGTGTGGCCCCAAAACACTAAACTGTTCTACGTTTGGCTAGGTAGCTTTCTGCTGGGGTTATTGCTGTTTGCTTATCATTGGGTGGGCTGGTACTTCAGTCTTTATATTGTTACCGATCAGCGGATCAGGCAGATCAGTCAGAAAGGCCTGTTTGGCAAAAGCGTTATCGACCTCGGTTTGTCTAAGATACAGAACATAAGCTATAATATACCCGGACTAACCGGAGAGGTTCTTGGCTATGGCACTATAGCTATCCAAACTTACGTAGGTGATCTGATTCTTGATAAGGTCCATCATCCTTCAAAAATTTACAACAGTTTGCAGTCCATACTAAAGCGGGTCGATTCTAAAGACTCGACCCCTCCGCGAAATGAAGATATTTAAGAAAAAATTACAGCGATTACGTCGTCCCGAAGGGTCCACTTCGCCCGACAGAATTACTAATGAAACCGTAGCGGAACATCGAGAAAAAGTTCTGGCCGGCGGCCGCCGGTTTAAATATCCAATACAATACGCCAGGCGTCGCTTAGTAATGATTACTCTGCTGATCAGCCTTATGTTCTTGCTGGTGTTGGCTTTGGCGTTCTGGCTGCAGCTATATTTTGTCCAAAGCACTAGCAAGCTGACATACCGGGCGACTCAATTGCTGCCCGCGCCGGTCGCAAAGATTGACGGGCAGCTGGTTTCCTACAGCGACTATTTAATGCAGCTCAGGAGCGGATTACATTATCTGAACAGAGAGGGAGTAGTAAATTTTGCTACACAAGATGGAAAACGCCAGCTCAATTATCAAAAAAGGGTAGCGCTTAATAGGGCGGAAGACAACACATACGTAGCCAAGCTGGCCAAGGAACGGGGGATTACGGTTAGCGACAAAGAGTTAAGCGACTTTATTGATCAACAACTAACAAGTCGCAAACCCCCAGTTACACGGCAGGCTTACGAGCAGGTATTGAGAGATTTTTACGATTGGTCGTTTAATGAATACAGGGCATCCGTTAGAGCCCAGCTCCTTAGGAGTAAAGTTTCTTTGTCAATTGATTCCGCGGCCAAAAACAAAGCCAATGATCTTCTTGGCCAACTCAAAGCGGGCGCCGATTTTGCCGCGTTAGCCAAAGCTCAGTCCGATGATGACACTACCAAGCAAAACGGTGGTGACGTTGGTTTTGTGCCTAAAAACAACAACGACCCTGACGGCTTAGTCGCTGCCGCGGCCAAACTACAACCTGGTCAAATGTCCGAAGTTATTCAAACCAAGAACGGCTACTACATCATTAAGCTGCTCGAGCTACGGCCGGATGAGTTAAGATACGCCAGAATTTACGTGGCTCTGCGCCAGCTGGACAACCAATTGCAGCAGCTAAGAGCCAATAACAAAGTCAACGAGTTTGTGAACGTACCAAAGGACGTGAGCAGTCTTAGACAGTAGTTTTTACGGGTATTGTATTTTGTAGATGTGTTGAAAATGGCCGTTCAAGTTTCCCCCGGCTGCCGTGTAAAGTTCGAAGCTTACCCTCCTTAGCGTTAGAAAGCTATTACGCTTTTTACTTTCGAACCCGCAATTTAAGGACAAAAAGCTCATTTCTAATCTAAAAGCACCCTTTGATGTAATCGCTGAGTGCTCTCAAACTGCAAATTGGCGGGCCCGACCGGATTCGAACCGGCGATCTCCTCCGTGACAGGGAGGCGTGATAGGCCTCTTCACTACGAGCCCTTGTTGTTGCCTGCTTTGGCTGCGTCGGCCATCATGCGGCCAAAATACCTAGCCATACTATCAATTTTTAATCTGTTTATCAAGCATCCTCGAGATCGGGGTATGTTATAATTGCCCCTGTTAAGGTAAGAAAAGCCGATGTAGCTCAGTTGGTAGAGCGGCGCTTTCGTAAAGCGTAGGTCAGCGGTTCGATTCCGCTCATCGGCTCCATGTATTTTAAATCCGCAGGCAAGATTCGTATAATGGCAGTACGCTTGCTTCCCAAGCAAGAAGCACGAGTTCGATTCTCGTATCTTGCACCAAGCCAATAGGTAAGATGATAGATAAAGAAACTCTCAATCTGGCCGTCCGCGACCGTCTGCTGGTCTGGCTGACCATTGGTGGCAGCTTATTGGCCCTTGCCATAATCGTCAGCAGCTTGATACAGCTAAGGCCTAGCGATGTTTTGGTGCCGGTTAAGTATTCGGCTTATGGTTTTACTAATCTGTATCGTGACAAGTGGTATTACTTGTTGAGCTTTAGCGGCCTGGGCGTGCTGCTGCTGGTTGGTCATCCGCTGATAACGGTTAAACTGCTCAAAGAAAAAGGACGTCCCTACGCCATGGCTTTCGCGGCTGCCGGATTATTGATAGGTGTGCTGGCTCTTTTAATTATCACCGCGGTCTTCCATGTGGTTGCGGCCTCATTATGACCGACATAGAGATACCTCTTGGTAGGCGCAGTCTCAAGTATCGTTTTTTTGAAATGCTGCCGGCCATTCTCAGTTACGGCATGCTACTGTTGCCGGTCATACTAAGTATTGTTAGCCCTCTTTGGGCCGCAGTTTTTATTATTGTTTACATAATGTCGTGGATTGTTCGGGCCCTTGGGATGGCCTTCAGGACCATACAGGGTTACGGGGCGCTGCAAAAAGCAAAGAAGGTTGACTGGCCAGCCAGGCTTGAGGACATCGAAAACCTGCCGTTAATGCCAACTGCTGTTTCCGGGTGGCACAGTAACGAGCATCTTAGAAATCTCAAAAATATTATCAAGCACAAAACTGATTATCTCAAACCATCACAAATTTACAACGTAGTCATAATAGCTATATATAACGAGGGTAGAGAAGTGCTGGAGCCAACGATAAAATCAGTTTTGGCTAGCGACTTCCCGCCTGAAAGAACTGCCCTGTTCATAGCTTATGAAGAGCGCGGGGGACCAGCAACAGAAAACATGGTGTTATCTTTAATACAACAATACGGTTCAGAATTCCTCCACGCCGAAGCTTGTCGCCATCCCGACAAAATACAAGGCGAGGTGGTAGGCAAAGGAGGGAATATCACCTGGACGGGCAGGCGAGTTAAGATTTGGGCTGAGGAGGCGGGTATCTCACCGGATAACATCATTGTTACCACGCTGGATAGCGATAATCGTCCCCACCCCAGTTATTTTTCTTACCTGACTTATGAATTCGCCGTTCGTCCTGATAGAAAGCATTTGGCGTTTCAGCCTACAGCCTTGTTCTTAAATAATATTTGGGACGTACCGGCTCCTATGCGCATCATAGCTACCGGTAATTCGTTTTGGACTCTGATTAATTCTTTCAGGCCTCATATGCTGCGCAATTTTGCTGCGCACTCCCAGGGTTTAAGCTCGCTGATTGACACAGATTTTTGGAGCGTACGAACCATCGTGGAAGACGGACATCAGTTTTGGAGGTCTTATTTTCGCTACGACGGACACTATGACGTAGTGCCTATTCTAATTCCAATTTATCAGGATGCGGTGCTGGCGCATTCTTTCAAACGAACACTTAAGGCGCAGTTTATTCAGCTAAGGCGTTGGGCGTACGGGGCTTCGGACATAGCCTACGTGGCATGGCTGGGTTTTGGTAAAAAGCGCACCGTTCCGCTATTTAACGTTACGGCAAAATTTGTCAGGCTGGTAGACGGCCATGTGAGTTGGGCGTCAGCTTCGGTTATCTTAACTTTCGGCGCCTGGGCGCCGCTGCTGATTAATCCCGAGGCCAACAGGAGTATCATAGCTCACGAACTGCCCACGCTTGCCAGCCAGTTGCAGCGTTTCGCCATGGTGGGAGCGTTTGTCACCATATTCCTGGCTTTTAAAATATTACCCCCCAGGCCCCAGCGCTACAAGCGGCGCCGTACTATCTGGATGGTTTTGCAATGGGGGCTCATGCCGGTGGTGAGCCTGATATATGTTTCGGTTTCTTCACTTTATTCCCAAACTCGCCTAATGCTGGGTATGTATTTAGACAAATTCGACATCACAGAAAAAGCGGTAGTTAAAAACAAGCCCTAGACGGCATCGGGCTTCTTTTTGAATCTCCGTAGGCGCAAGAATGGCCCATGGATAGAAGCGAACGCTTCTGCCGCAACCCGGTGATAGGGCAGCAGCGTCTCGTATATCAGCTGATTCAAATGCGCGGCAGTTATCGGTTGCCAGGTCCCGCCTGTTCTTTGAGAGCTAATGAGCTTATCTTCAACGGTCTGACCTAGCCAATAGGCTTTGTGGGGCTCAGCGCCGACGGCGGTTAGGGCCTTAATGATTTCCGCGACGATCGCCCCGCTGCTATAAGGGTAATCGTTATTTTTGCCTCTTATGAGCAATACGTCTTCCAGGGATAATCGTTCCTGAGTGGTATAGCTGAAGCCGCAATTATGACATTTACGCCTGCGCCACACCGAGGGCCGCAGCCGGTGGGGGCGGGAGTTAGTAACGTGACTTCTCCTAGAAAAACAATTTATACATAACATAGCTACATATTGTCATATGGCTATGTAAAAATCTAGTGGATAATTTGTTCCTGGCAGTGTAAAAACCCGCCCAAATCAGGCGGGTTCGGCTAAGTGTTCGCTGAATGGAGGATAAAGGCTGTCAATAAGCTTGTGGTGATGCGCTATAGGTGCGCCAGACCAGATAAACTCTATCAGGACTTACGTTTATAGTTGTGTTTAAACTCTATAAACTCGTAATATATCTTGAATTTTTCCAGTTCGGAGCGTTTCTTTAGCGCTGGCGAACCAGACTTGTCGTTAGACATGGAGTTATACTAACATAAAGGAATAAGAAAAGCAAGTATATAGCGTAGCTAAAATATATCAGCGATAGTATATGACAATTTTATCGCAACGCTTGTAGTGGTTTAATGATCTTCCTAAATTCCATATTTGTCCGGTGGAAAACGTGTGAATAAAAATCTCCACTTTTGTGGAGATTTTTATTCTACCGGTTATTGTGTGTTTACGGTTGAGGCTTCTTATTCTTTTGGTAAGCATCTATAGCCTGGGCCACCTTACCGTCTGTCTTCAAATTCTCCCAGAACAAAACCTGTGAACGCTCTATATACATCGAGTCTTCAGGGCCATGGATTTCATTCCCCAATTTAACCAGTGACAGGTTGGGCTGATTTTGCGGAATACTGCCGCTGGCTTGAGGTTGCACCGCCTGTTGGGCCTGCAAGTAATATATGTTTGTCAGGTTGACGTAGCCGGAGTTTATAGCACGTATTTTACCAAAATAAACCTGTCCGTTCGTTAAAAAAACTGCTTGGTACTGGTTGGGCTTTATAGCTGATTGCCAAAAACCCTTAGGGTTAGCGAACAGACTTAGCCCAAGCGCGCTAATCAGCAGGACCGACATTAAAACGAGAATGGCTAACAGTATTTTACTGGCTGCGGTGGGGCGGTACCAGGGAAGCTGGTCGCGATTATCGTTCGAAACGCGGCTCGTTTGGGTCGGCGCGACCACCTGGGGCTGTCGTACTTGGCCGCTACGCTGGCCTGTCCAGCTCATTCTGGTATTTGATGATCTGCTGGTTTGACGCAAATCCATGTCTTATCCTTTCTGTTTCTAAACATAAGTTTTATTGTACTTGGTTTTCTTTAACGCGCCAACGACTGCGGCGTTTTTGTTTTTGCTTAATACACCCCAGTAAAATGTATTAAAAGTTTGCCCGTTTTATGCTACGCTTTAGCTACAGATGTAGATGTAGCAATACATTACAAAAATGAAAATAAAAATTCTCAAAAAAGGTACTTTTTTTGCTGTCTCCCTCTCCCTCAGCCTGCTTTTGGGCGCCTGGGCCGGCCCCCGGCCGGCCCAGGCTGTTCAGAGCGTGCCGCTGAAGCTGAACTTCCAGGGCCGCCTGACCAACAACGCCGGCTCGGCCATGCCCGACGGCCTGTACAACATGACTTTCCGCCTGTATAGCACAGTCAGCGGCGGCACCGCCAGCTGGACCGAGCTGCGCGAGGCCGGCAACCGGGTGCAGCTGACCAACGGCCTGTTCTCGGTCCAGCTGGGCGAGGTGACCGCCCTGCCATCTACCACTTTCAACGCCTTCCCGATGTACCTGGAAGTGGAGCTGCCCACTCCGGCCACCGCCACCTGCGCCACCGCCGGCTGCGCCAGCTGGACGGAAGGGGCGATGACTCCCCGCCAGGCCCTGGCCAGCTCTCCCTACAGCTTCAATGCCAACCGCCTGGACGGCCTGGACTCCAGCCAGCTGGCCCGCCTGGACGCCGCCAACACTTTCACGGCCAGCCAGCTCTTCCAAAACACCACCAACTCCACCAGCGCCTTCACTGTCAGGAATGCTGCCGGCAGCAATTTATTCACCATAGATTCGCTGAACTCGCGCCTGGGCCTTAACCTTGGCGGCAGCAATCTGCCCAGCGTGACCTTTGATATGGTGGGGGCCTTGAGGCTGGCCGGCTCGGTCAGTGACACCACTTCTTTCGTTACGCCCGCGGCCGCCAGCACGCCGACCAAAATCAACATACCGCTTTACGACCCTGGTTATTCTGGTCAGGTACTGGCCCTGGGCCTGCCCTCTACGACCGGAGTAACATCGCGCGCTATTACCTTGTTTGATGCCCGCACGGTGGCCCACCAGCCCACCTTAGGAGTTTTCTCGGTGGATGAGGCCAACCTGGCCGGTCTGTCCTGGGAAGGCGCCTCCACCACCGCTTACTTAAAGACCACCGGCGGCAATCTGGCCCTGCGCTCCGGCAGCAGCGACCTAATGACCCTATTATCCGGCGGCAACGTAGGAATAGGGACGGTGAGCCCGGATAGTAAGCTAAGCGTTACAGGCAACGGTACTGGAGTTGCCAGGCTAGGCAGTAATGGGTGTGCGGCTAATTTTGCCGCACTAAGCTTGGGCTTACAGGACAGCGCGTGTAATAATTACAACTTACTCAGTTCTCCCACCGATCCAACACTTTATATTAACCGGCCGAGTGGTTACCCCATCACGGTAAGGGAGGGCAACGGAGCCGATCAGCTGACCATTGCGACCGGAGGCAACGTAGGAATTGGCACAACAGTCCCCCAGGCGAAGCTTGACATTATAGCGCCGTCTGGTGCTTACAACAGCGAAATCGGTATGCTCCGGTTGTCCTACGCGCCTAACCCCGCCAAAAAGCTTTACATGGGTTGGGATGACACTGTGGGAGCCGCCTATATCCAAGCCGTTTGGTCAGGTAACGCCTTTAAGCCACTGTTGCTTAATCCCAATTTGGGTAGTGTGTGTATCGGTACAACCTCGTGTAACAATAAACTGGGAGTCAATGGCTCGATCGGAGCGGCAGGTCCTATCACCGCCAGCACCACCCCGGATATTGCCGAGACCATACCGGCAGCGCCAGATGTTACCGCGGCTGACGTGGTTATGGCTGACCCTCAAAATCCAGAGAGAGTAGTAAAAAGCACAACTGCCTATAGTCCGGGAGTGTTAGGGGTTATTTCTGACGGTACCGGCTCTTTTATGATTAATTCACGGGCCGGCAACAGCACCCAACTTACCGGCGCTCCCCTGGTGCTGGCCGGACGGGTGCCGGTGAAAATTACCGGCGAGGGCGGACCTGTCAGGCCCGGGGATTACCTGACCAGCTCGAGCACTCCTGGATACGCCATGAAAGCCAATCGGGCCGGCCCGACCATTGGCAAGGCTTTGGGCTTTTTCGATGGTACGTCAGCGGTCGCAAGGGGCAGGGTTTTGGTTATGGTGAATTTAAGTTATTACGATCCGGCCGGCGGCAGTTCTCTGCAGGGAACTGCCGCTCAGTTTGCTTCTCTGAACGTTAGCGGCAGCGTGACGTTAGGGCAGCTGACCGTTTCGGGTGATGGTAACTTCCTAGGCAACATACTGGTAGCCGGTCATATAATAGGCAACCCGGACACCAGAGGAAGTTTAGTGATAGACGCCGGTAAGCTCTTTGCTGAATATAAATTCAAGAACAATTATGCGGTGACACCTACAGTGGTAGCCAGTCCGACCAGCCAGGCGGTTCTTTACAGGGTAGTGGCTAGGCCTGACGGATTCGGTATTTATTTGAATTCTTCCTCGCAGGTGCCGGTTACGTTTAACTATATGGTGCAACAATAGAAACGGACTGGTCTGGTGGGCAATGCAGGACTCGAACCTGCGACCTTTTCCACGTCAAGGAAACGCTCTAGCCAACTGAGCTAATTGCCCTTACTCGAATCTTCGTGTTTGTCAGATTCCGCTGACTACCGGAAGCACTGAATTAGCACCATATCGCGCCTCTTGGATAACCACCTAGCTTGGCTGATTCGTTTATGAAGAGCTACAGGTAAAAGCTTAGCAAAACAGAGGCGGTTTTGTCTAGCGTGGTGTACAATCGTTGTTATGGATAATGAACAGATTTATGCCATGCGTCACAGTCTGGCACATATAGCCGCGGCCGCCGTGCAACGTTTGTGGCCGGAGGCAAGGTTCGGAGTCGGCCCGGTTACTGATGAGGGTTTTTACTATGATATCAACCTAGGCGATCAGACGATTTCTGAAGATGACTTTCCGAGAATAGAAGAGCAAATGCGTGCGATTATTGCCGAAAACCAGCTGTTTGAACGATTTGAAAAACCGATAGACGAAGCGCTGCGATGGGCCGAGGAGAGTAATCAGCCGTATAAGCGAGAGTTACTAAGCGATCTGCAGCGATTAGGTACTACAGCGGTTAAGGATATAGAAAATTTAGAGCTTGGCCTGGTGCCCGGCGGCCACAAGGCTGTCGATAGGGTGTCTTTCTATAAAAATGGCGACTTTGTTGATCTGTGCCGCGGGCCGCACGTGACTAACACGCGCGACGTCGGCGCGTTTAAGCTGCTCCGAGTGGCCGGGGCGTACTGGCGCGGCAAGGCGGGGAACGACCAGATGCAGCGCTTGTACGGTCTGGCTTTCGCTACCGAAGAAGAACTGAAAAATCACTTAAACATGCTGGATGAGGCCAAAAAGCGGGACCATAGAAAGCTCGGCCAGGAAATGGACTTGTTCGTCTTCTCTGATATGGTTGGATCGGGACTGCCCATATTCACCCCGCGCGGCACGGTTCTGCGGGAAGAGCTTGTAGCGTACTCCAATTCTTTACGCCAGCGTTATGGCTTCGAGAAAGTCTGGATACCACATATTACCAAGAAAGAGCTGTATGAAACTTCGGGTCACTGGGCGAAATTTGGCGGCGAGCTTTTCTTGGTTAAGAGCCAGGAAACCTCTGACCAGTTCGTCTTGAAGCCTATGAATTGTCCCCATCACACGCGTATTTACGCCAGTAGACAGCGAAGTTATCGCGATCTGCCGCTACGGTATCTGGAGACAACCACCGTCTACCGGGACGAAAAGACCGGCGAACTTAACGGGTTGAGTCGCGTCCGCTCCGCCACCCAAGACGACAGCCATGTGTTTTGTCGCGAAGATCAGATTGAAGCTGAAATCAACAACCTGCTCGCAGCGGCCCAGGAGCTCTATAACACCATTGGTATGGATTTACGGGTGCGTTTATCTTACCGCGACAACAGCGACACCTACCTAGGTGATAAAAAACTTTGGGAGAGCGCCCAGAACCAGCTTAAAAATGCCGTGGCGGCAAACCAGCTTAATTATTTCGAGGTAGAGGGCGAAGCGGCTTTTTATGGACCAAAAATTGATTTTATGGCCACCGACGCGATTGGCCGGGAGCACCAACTTGCTACCGTACAGCTGGATTTCATAATGCCTCAGCGCTTTGGTCTGGAATACGTTGCAGATGACGGGATGTCGAAAAACCCAGTCATGATTCACTGCGCCCTGCTTGGTTCCGTGGAGCGCTTTCTGGCCGTCTACGTAGAGCATACGGCCGGACGATTCCCTGTTTGGCTGGCCCCGGAACAACTGCGCCTGATACAGCTGAAGGATGATCCGGATTTGGACCAATTTGTTGAGCAGATTAAACGAAAAGCTGACGAGGGTGGAGTCAGAACTAAAGTAGATAAGAGCAATGAATCCGTTGGAAAGAAAATCCGAGACGCTGAACTGCAGAAGATCCCTTATATAGCGGTCGTAGGCGAGAAGGAACTTAAGTCGGGTCTGCTAACTCCCCGGGTACGACGGGATATTGCGGTTGAAGGCCGGCAGGATAAAGCCATATCGGTCGAGCGGCTGGTCCACAGCGTGGCTAACGAGTCTCGTAGCAGGGCCAGCCAGTCATCTCTTTAGCGGATCCCCAAATATGGGTAACTATTACAACTGTTTTCGCCAACGGGTATACGATGTAGTATGCCGCATCCCTTCCGGCCGAGTCATGACCTATGGTGACATCGCTGCCTACTGCGGGCAACCATTATCTGCCCGAATAGTCGGTGGAATCGCTCATTTTGGCCCCTCGGACCTACCGTGGCACAGGGTGGTCAATCGTTTCGGCGGGCTAGCCAGCGGTTACTGGGGAGGCCGTGAAGCGCAAAAATCCGCGCTAGCGCAGGAGGGAGTATCCGTTGGATTAGGTTTCCGGGTAGACCTGGTAAGGCTGAGGTGGAACCCGGATGAATGAACGCATGGTGGTGATAGTTGGCCCGACCGCCAGCGGCAAGTCCAACCTGGCCATGGAGGCTGCTCGTCGGTGGGACGGAGAGATTATTTGTGCTGATTCCCGAACTGTATACCGGGAAATGGATATAGGCACGGCCAAACCGAGTCAAAAGGATCGGCAAGCGGTGCAGCACCACTTGCTTGATATAGCCTCGCCCGGAGATCGTTTTTCGGCGGCTGAATTTAAAGAGATGGCCGAAAAAGCCATACAAGACATAGCTTCCCGGGGTAAGTTGCCGGTCATGGCGGGAGGAAGCGGGCTTTACGTGGATTCGGTTATTTTTAACTACCGGTTCGGACCGGCAGCAGATCAGAGGAAACGCCGTATACTGGAAAAGATGTCGACAGAAGAATTGCAGAGACTGGGCGAGGCCAAAAGGATCAAGCTGCCTGAAAATACTAGAAACAAACGGTACTTAATAAGAGCTATAGAGTTGGGAGGTACAATCAAGCAGCGCCTCAAGCTCAGACCTAATACACTCGTAGTAGGTATAACAACAAAAAAGGAAGATTTACTTCAACGGATCGAGTCGCGAGCGAATCAAATGATACGCCAAGGAATACTTGATGAGCTGCGGACACTGGGTCATCAATACGACTGGCATACCGAGGCTATGACAGGTAATATCTATCGAGCATTTAGGGGAGTGGTCGAAGATCGCAAAACCCTCAATCAGGCCAAGCAGGAATTTATCGCAGCGGATCTTCGTCTGGCCAAGCGCCAACTAACCTGGTTTAAGCGCAACCCCTATATTAAATGGGGAACACCCGACGAGCTGATGCAAGAGATAGAACGGTTCCTGAAATAATCGTGCTATATCGGCCAGCGGTGCAGCCGTATCGACCGCGCATCTATTTTTGGTACAATAATCGGGATAAATAGTATAGTAAGACCATGATCGACGCACTATTTGGTTCAAAAACTCGGGTAAAACTGCTACACCTCTTTTTAAACAACCCCAATCGGGCTTTTTACGTGCGTGAGATCACCAGAAAAATTGACGAACAAATTAATTCGGTCCGTCGAGAGCTGGCCAATATGTTAAGTATCGGTATTATTAAGTGTGACAGCTCCAACAACCGTCTGTACTACGAAATTAACCAGGAATATTCCCACTACAAGCCTCTTAGGGAGATTTTTGCCGACGAACATTTGCAATCGGAGGCTGCCACCGCGGTAGAGGCAAACGACTGGCATCGCCGCTTAAAGCAATTGGGAGATGTCAGAGTAGCTTTGTTTAGCGGCAGCCTGGTCAGGGGGTCTAGCAGTGACGTGGACGTGCTGCTAGTCGGTAATATCAATAAAACCCAAGCTAAAAAATTCATTAACGAACTTGAAGAGGACGAAAGGCGCACCCTGAACTATACCTTAATGAGCTATGAAGATTTTTATTACCGCCTGAGCATTAAGGACCGCTTCGTATTAAGCCTGATAAGCGGTAAACACACCCTGCTGATAGATTCCGAAAACGTATTATCTAAAGAGCCGATAAATTGAATCAAAATAAGGGATATTCATGGAAATAGAATATAAAGGAGCGAACTGTCTCAGCGTAAGCACGAAGCGTCACGTCATCATAACTGATCCCAAGCTTTCACTGGCGAGTTTAAAAGATTTTACGGGTAAGCCGACGGTCCAGCTGGTTACCCAAACGCGTTTTGCTTTGCCCGAGACCGAGGGCATTTTGCTTATTGATTCTCCGGGTGAATACGAGGCCGATGGGCTGAGCGTGGTAGGGGTAGCGGCTGCTTCTCATACCGATGACCCCCTAGCCTCCAAGGGGGCTACGATTTTTAGGCTAGAGGTGGCCGGAATGTCATTAGCTTTTTTCGGGCATGTCGCCCCTGAATTAACAGAAGATCAACTGGAGGCCATAGGATTAGTGGATATTCTGGCTATTCCCGTTGGGGGCGGAGGCTATACGCTAGACGCGCACGAAGCGGTGCGGATAACCAGGCAGCTGGATCCCAAGATAGTCATACCAACCCATTACGCCGAAAAAGGCATTCATTACGAAGTGCCTCAAGACGGTTTGGATGTGTTTTTGAACGAGCTGGGAGCGCCGCATGAGAGGCTTCCGAAAATCAAACTAAAAAACATTACGCCGGAAGATACTCTGAAAATTTGCGTGCTAAACCGAGGCTAAACACTTCTTTTATTTTGGGGCAACAGTCCTTTTTTCTTGAGAGTGCGCAGTGCCTGAGTGCTGACCGTCATCTTCACTTTCTGGCCGCCAACCACGAGAGTGCGTTTTTGTAGGTTGGGCTTAAAAACGCGCTTGGTGCGACGCATCGAAAAGCTGACATTGTTGCCGAATTGCTTGCTTTTACCTGTGATTTCGCAGCGGGAAGCCATAAATATACCATCTCCTGATTGTCGCTAAAATTAACCTAGTTAATACTACTGTTATTTAAGTATTTAGTCAACCTCCACGCGCCACCGCTGGGGCTGAGCATCTTAAATACTTGGTATACTAAGTGCAATATGGATAGCCAAATAGGATACCTGGCGGTCGTGTTGTTGGCGGTCTTGTTTTCGATTACCCTCCATGAGGCAATGCATGCATATGTCAGCAATTGGCTGGGCGACGATACCGCTAAACAGGAAGGGCGACTCACTATTAACCCCTTATCCCACATTGATCCGCTGGCTACGGTGCTTCTGCCGCTGATACTGGCAGCACTCGGAGCGCCTCCGTTTGGAGCCGCCAAACCGGTGCCATTTAATCCTGCTCGGGTTCGCTACGGAGACTATGGCGCCGCATTGGTCGGATTAGCCGGTCCACTAACTAACCTGGTGTTAGCGTTTCTGGCATTTGTTATATTTGCCCTGAGCGGTTTTGCTGGGGGAGGGATCGGCAGCGTTTTACAGATATTCATTCTGGTTAACCTGGCCTTTTTCGTGTTTAATATGATACCTCTGCCGCCTCTGGACGGCTCCAGACTTTTGTACGCCGTCGCCCCGGACAGTATCAGACAAGCCATGGCTTCCATGGAACAGTTTGGGATATACGTAGTGCTGATTGTGGTTCTACTGCTCAACGCCCAGCTGGGACAGTTTATGCAAACCGCCATAGGCGGGATACTTAACGTCTTTAAGTTTGTGCTTGGCGTTTAGAAAAAGGGGCAGTGTTATAATATTATTAGTCCTGGATGTTCCGTCCCAGGTGCAAATGATTTTCCTAACACCGCTTGAAAAGGGAGCTTTACATGAGACGCTTCCGTGGAAGCATCTTGCGAGCACCCACCTTGCATTCGCGAGGAATATCGAGCACGGGGCGGAGCAACAGGACTATTAAAATACTTTCATTTCTTTAACGGTAACGGGATGTGGCGCAGTCCGGTAGCGCACACGGCTGGGGGCCGTGGGGTCGCAGGTTCAAATCCTGTCATCCCGACCACTGTTAAAAATACTATGTTTTTAAATCAAGAATAATGTAGGTCAGCGTTATGAAACAAAGAGTTTACATCAAAGTTATTCTGAAACAGGACGGCAAGGTTCTGCTGATTCTCCCGTCTGGCCGCCACGACAAAGGCAGAGCTCTGTACGAACTGCCGGGTACGCGAGTGTTGCCCGGGCAGCATCCGCTGGACAGCCTAAGGAATTATATGGCCGACCACCTAAACATTGAACTGGAAACCGTTCAGCTGGATGACGTATTGAGTAATATCAGGGCACTACCCGAGCCGTCGCAAACTATTACTCTGGTGTATCAGGCAAGTGTTGCCGCTTATGCGCGCAAAATCAAACTAAGCCCTTCTATCGAAAAATACGTATGGATAGAGCTGAAAAAAATACAACTCGATAAAGTAACTGAAGATACCGCTTTGGCGCTGCAGTTAAAATCTGCTAGCTATCGCAAAGAAGAATTATCGTATAAAGAACAACTACACGTTGCAAAAACGACACCACACTCGTATCTAGTTATATATACGGATGGGGGTTCGCGGGGTAATCCCGGCCCGTCCGCTACCGGTTTCGTGATTCTCGACGAGAGTGAAAACTATCTGTACGAAGGCGGCAGCTATTTGGGCATCACCACCAACAATCAAGCAGAGTACCAAGCGGTTTTGCAGGCCATGGAAAAGGCTAAAGAAATGGGAGCCAGGCAGATAGATTTTAGATTGGACAGCTTGTTGGTGGTCAATCAGCTGAGCGGCATATACCAGATTAAAAATCGTGATCTTTGGCCGATTTTTGAAAGAATTAAACAACTTTCCGGGCATTTCGACAAAGTGTCGTACCGGCATGTTAAGCGAGAATACAACAGGCTAGCCGACGGAATGGTGAACAAGGTTTTGGATGAGCACAAGCTTTAAGCATCAAAGCATTGATTATTCACCGCATTTAGTTTATTATCTGTAATAAGCCAGATTATCAGGTAGTCGCTCCGCTTATGGCGGAGAGGAAAGTCCGGGCAGCACAGGACAAGGCAGTTGCTAACGGCAACCGGAGGCGACTCTAGGGAAAGTGCCACAGAAACAATACCGCCTCGTACTCCAAGCGGGGTAAGGGTGAAAAGAGTGGGGTAAGAGCCCACAGCGACGCGCGGCGACGCGTGAAGATGGTAAACCCTGTCTGCTGCAAGGCGGCTTGCTTTCCGCCCGAACAGGGCGGTGACGGTCCGTCAGGCGAGCCAAATAGACCGCTAGAGCGCGCGGGCGACTGCGCGACAAGATAGATGACTATCTAAAACAGAACCCGGCTTACAGGTAGTCTGGTAAATAACTCCCGCTTTTCAAGGCGGGAGTTATTTTATTAAGTACTGAAATTGGATCAGGCTTTATTTTATGTTTTTGACTAACGCCGCGAATATGTTTGGCTCGTTGACTGCCAGCTCGGCTAATGTCTTGCGGTCTAATTCGATACTAGCCTTGCTCATATCGGCTATCAGTTTTGAGTAAGTAGTGCCGTTCTCTCTGGCAGCGGCATTGATCCGTTCTATCCATAAGCTGCGCAAATCTCTTTTTTTGGTCCTTCGGTCGCGGTAGGCATATTGCAGAGCCTTAATAACAGCCTGTTTAGCTAGCCTGAAAGAGCGCCGTCTGGCATGCTGCATGCCAGAGGCTAGTTTTAGAATTTTACGGTGGCGCCGCTTAGTGGTTACGCCTCTTTTCACTCGCATATCGTTAAACTCCCAGTACTTTCTTTAATTTGCGGGCTATGGAGCCGCTTAGAACGGCTTTATGCCTGATATTGCGCTTGCGGGATTCGCTCTTCTTGGCCAGAAAATGGCCGCCAAAAGCCCGGTCGCGCAGAAGCTTCCCTGATGGCGTTCGTCGGACGCGTTTCGCTGTCCCTCGATGTGTTTTAAGTTTTGGCATTATTACTCCTTATGACTATCGCTAGGTTTCTGCCGGCCATTTGCGGCTTTTGGTCTACTGTCGCGCAATCGGCCAGCATGGCGGCTACTTTATCCAGCAGCTCATACCCTAGCTCCTGGTGCGCCATTTCTCTACCCCTGAAGAAAGCCATTACCTTTACTTTATGTCCTTCTTCCAGAAATGAACGGATTTTACGCAGCTTGATTTCTAAGTCATTGGTACCGATTCTTAAGCCCAGCCGGATTTGTTTTAGCTCGGAAGCCTTAGCCTTTTTACGGCTGCGCTGCTGTTCCTTAGTCCTCTGGTACCTGAACTTTCCCCAGTCCAATATTTTAGCGACTGGCGGAACGGCGCTGGGCGATATCTCTATTAAATCCAGGCCGGCCCGTTCTGCTTCTAAAAGTGCTTCGCTGCGCGACAGGATACCCAACTGCGATCCATCGTGGGCGATTACTCGTAGTTGCGAAGCCTTAATAGCTTCGTTTATACGAATTGGCTTGTTGTTAATAAAATAAGCTCCTTGATACTTGTTAAATTAAGTATTATTGCTTGATTTAGTATTTTACCAGATTGAAGTGGTGTTATCAACGTTCTGTCTTTAAGATTGGCGCATGCGGTAGTTAAGGGACTCCGCGATATGGCCTGCGTCAATTTTATCCTGATCCTGCAGGTCTGCAATAGTGCGAGCAACCTTGATGACCTTGAAGTAGGCCCTGGCCGATAACTGTAGCTTATCAGCCGCGCTATCCAGGAGTTGTTTGGTATCAAGATCTAACGGCAGAAACCTCTTAACTTCGCTGCTGCTCAAAGAAGCGTTGGTTATGGTTTCTGAGCCGTATCTTTCGTTTTGGCGCATCCTGGCTTTGGCTACTCGCCGCTGCAGCTCCCGACTGGTTTGCTGAGAAGTATCGGTATCAGCCAGCAGCTTGGCCGGCTCGACCCGGGCAACGGGTACCACCATATCAATCCTGTCCAGCAGGGGGCCGGATAGCTTCTTCTGGTAAGTTGCAATTTGCTGGAACGTGCAACTACATTCTTTAACGGGATCACCAAGGTAGCCGCAGGGGCAGGGGTTTTTAGTGGCCACCAGCATAAAGTCAGCTGGATAGCTGACCCTCCAGGACGCCCTGCTGATATTGACCAAGCGGTTTTCCAGGGGCTGTCTTAAACTCTCCAGTGACGAGCGCGGGTATTCCGGCAATTCGTCCAAGAACAAAACACCTCGGTGAGCTAAACTGATCTCCCCTGGTTTGGCGTCTTTGCCGCCGCCGATTATAGATATAAGGCTGGCGGTGTGATGGGGCGATCTGAACGGCCGGGTGGTGACTATTTCGTCGTCGGCTTCGCCGGCCAGGTTGTGCAGTTTGGTGACTTCTATAATTTCGGGGCGGCTTAAGGGCGGCAACAGCGACAACAGCGCTTGGGCAAGCATTGTCTTGCCGGCTCCCGGGGGACCGTCGAGCAGAATATTGTGGTGGCCGGCCGCCGCGATAGACAAAGATCGCTTCGCCTGCTCTTGCCCGTAAATGTGCTCGATTTTAATTTGAGCCTGAGCAGAAAACCGACCGGCCGGCAGGCGCCGTGCGGGGCGGCGAGATTTGGCATCAATTCGGGAATTTTCACCTTTTAACTCCAAGAACAGTTCCCGTAGGTGCCTTACCGGCTTAACTTCCAGTCCGTCTATCAATTGAGCTTGCTTAACGTTCTCAACCGGCAAAAACAGCGTCTTGATCCCGGCGCTTTTAATGGTTTGAGCTATATTAATGGCTCCAACTATAGGCCTGACCGTTCCGTCCAGGGCCAGTTCTCCGGCGTATGCCCCCTGGTTGATTTGCTCGAGCGTCAACTGGCCGCTTACCGCCAGAATGGCCAAAGCCATCGGTAAGTCAAAATGCGCTCCGTCCTTGGGCAGGTTGGCTGGTGCCAAATTAATGGTTATTCTTTTGGGAGGAAATGTCAGATCACTGTTTTTAATGGCGCTTCTTAATCGCTCTTTGGCCTCGTCTATAGCCTTATTGCCAAGACCCACTATCTGGAGAGTGGGCAAGCTGGAGGCGCTATCGCACTCTACCTCTATTAGGCACCCATCAAAACCCAATGTGGTTGCCGATATAGCCTGTGCAGTCATAATGCTTGGGCCTAATTAAAGCACCTCTAGAAAAACCGAGCAAGTCATGTTATGCTTTAGCTACGTGGGGCTGATTTAGCTTCGACGTTTGGTAGTTTAAGAATTAGTTTGCAGGCCGTGTGGCACCGGCGTTATCGGTCCAACCCATAAACGCAACCAATTTAGTTGCCAAGGCTAAAAGCTTTGCTGCGTCATTAATGCCGCGCATGGCTTTAGCCCCAGCTACGGCTTAATTGCCGTTAGCCGCGAACCGGCAGCGCGCCATAGGCTGCCGGCAAGCGTCATATTTCTTTGGCTTTGTGCCTTTGGCGCATACCAAGGCGCCGGCACGAGAACCGTATTTGGTCGCTTGAAAAGCGGATTTTTGCCGATTTTTGACCAATTTTTGAGCGTAATTTAAGTAAAATCTGGACAAGCCTGTAGACGACTAACTCTTAACCGGACGGACCGGGGTGCGATACCCCGCAGCTCCACCAAAAGGGACTTTCGGTCAATTCGAAGGTCTTTTTTGTTTTGGACATCACCTTCTTAACCACTCCATACCGAAACGCAATCGTGGCGCAGATTTGAGCCTGTACCTTGAGAGCAATAAACGCCTGCCGACGTAAAACAACGGCCTGCGAGAAGCCGTTGTTTATTGTTATTTGGCTGTTTTTGTTTTTGGTCCCTGAGTAATTTTTTTATTCAAGGACTACCCCAATAATATGGCCGCAAAAGTCTAAAGTCAACAGTATTTTTCACATTATATTAATTATGTGGATAAGTACTGCAACGCCATGTTAAGTGGTTGTTTGACGGGACATGCAGCGACAATTTCATCGGCGCTTAAAATTTCATCGAAATATTAATGGTGCGGGTCGTCGTTGGCTCCTCGCAAGCAACGCGCTGTGCGTATCCAGGCTCGACGCAACTAGCCGCTAGGTGGCGTCAACGATACAGCATACCGGCGGGTGAGTGTGGGCTTTTCGTTTTAGCCGATGAACAACTATACGCGGCGTTTGGCTGTTAACGATTGTCCATCATGGCCTATAAGGCCGGTACACGAACCTGCTTGTCCCAAATTCTTTATTTGTAAAAAATCATAAAAGTTGGCCCGACTTTCAAGTCTACCATTCTGATTCGCAATGTTGGCTGGAATTAAACCGCCAATATCGAAACACCATATGCGGCAGTCCTTGCGGGTGATTAATTTTTACTTTCTATCGACGTGATTGTTATTAGGGCAAACGAAACAGCTGGCCAGCTAAAAATGTAGTCAGCATCGTCGCGATGAAGTTTTTATGTGTTTTTGGATAGATAAATAGACCTTGGTGTAATAATTGTCGAGATACATCAGGTTAAATACACAACAAAATACAGGCCAAGCTATCTGTTATTTTTTAAAAATGTAATAAATACTACGTTAATTATAAATACTAAGTATTGACCTAAGACCGGCCGGGTGGTATAAAAAGATTAAGCTTAAAAACAAAAAAGCTTAAAAAATTTTGACGAGTTTGGCGGCAAACCTGTGGTCGGGTAGTACGCAATGTGCTTCGCGGCCACAGAGATCCGCTAAAGCGGACAAGCTGTTTAGCAGCTCTTAGGCTAAGCAGCATTTGCTCTCAAAAAGAGAGCGGTCAGTCGCCTGAGCGACAAGCGCCCAATATTTAATTAACTATCGGCGGATTTGTTGCTCAGGCTTTTTCAATTGGCTTTTTTGAGTAGAATGTTCAGGTTTGTGCTCCGTTTTAGGATAAACTGGACTTTATTATGAAAAGCAAGGCATTGCTGGTTGTCCTGTTGCCGGTCTTGTCGCTGGGCGCGCTTTTGATTGTCACCAACCTGACCAGCCCGCTGGCTGGCGGGCCCGCTGTTATTCTATTGGTGTTTATCCTTTTGTATTTGTTTTTTTTGCCGATATTCTATCTACTGCTCAATGCCTCGTTAGCCCTTTGGCGGCTAATCTCTAGAAGGCACACGCCTAAAGCTAGACCGAATAGCCGGCGGCATTATTACATTGCTAGCGTACTTGCCTGTTTTCCGTTGTTCGTGCTGGCCCTTCAATCCATAGGAGCGGTTAGGCCATTCGATATAGGCTTGGTAATGGTTTTTATAGCCCTGGCAGCTTTCTATATCGCCAAGCGGGCCTAGCTGGGTCATCTGTAAAATGCTATTGCTGTGCTATACTTTTGTCTATGGAGCCACAGTTGCCAACACCCCGCCCATCACCAGAGGCGGGTAACTTGCCCAGGCCGGCGGAAATTCCTGCCACGGCGGCCAACGTGCCTTCGGTTGAAAAGCCACCAGGGACTGAGCGGCCTATTGCTCCCGCGGTCGAAAGCAAAGAATTCATAGCTAGTTCGCCGGCTGCCGGCGACCCGACATTGAGCGCCGCATCAGCACTACCAAGCCTGCCCGCCGTAGCGGCACCCTCTAATGGCACTGACAGTTCGGAGGCTGGTCCGGTGGCTAATCCTCCCGTAGCGGCCGACGAAGATCTTATCGAGAAGGAATGGGTAGTCAGAGCCAAAAAAATTATCAATGACACCAAAGACGACCCTTATCACCAAGAACGGGAGGTGAGCAAACTGCAGGTCGATTATTTAAAGAAACGATTCGACAAAGATCTAAAGATCCCAGCAGATTAGCCCATGGCGAGTTTGTTTATCAGCCTATTCGTTTTCGTCGTTTTAGCGGTCGTGGCAGGTATTTTCGTTTATTGGCAATACCGTAAGATATTGCGGGAAGCCAAGAACTACGAGCGTGGTTTAAAAATGGTTCCTTTGTTAATCCGCCTTCCACCGACCACAGCCGATATAGAGGCTGGCGGCAGGGATGAGCGTGACGTTACGGAAGAGGGTATATCGCAGGCCCAGGTGATGTACAGCATCATTGCCAGTACCGCCACCAAAGGATTCAAATCAAGGATCTACGGACAGCGCCATATAGCCTTTGAAATTACCGCGCATAAGGGACTAATAAATTACTATGTGGCGGTGCCAGTAGGTATGATTGACCTTATTAAGCAGGCGGTAGCGTCGGCTTACCCGGCAGCCAACCTGGAGGAGGTCGAAGAGCACAACATCTTTAGCCGGGTAGGCAAAATTAGCGGTACTATCGGCGGAGAGCTGACTCTGAAAAAAGAATACAGCTACCCCATAGCTACCTTTCAGGAATCCAAACGGGACGCTATGAGGGCAATTTTGAATTCGCTGTACAGCCTTTCCGGAGAAGACGGCGCGGCTATCCAGATATTAATCAGGCCGGCGCCCGAGGGGTGGACGAAAAACGCCCTGGCTCACGCCTCGAAGATTCGTAAAAACAAAGGCAAAAAATCGGGCGCTGCTATAGGCGCTAAAGATATCATGGCGGCGCTTTGGAAAGCCCCGGAAGCCAAAGAGGTCAAACCGGAAGATAAGCAGCTTAGTACCATCGAGCAGGCCTTGGTCGACGCCATAGAAGACAAAACCAGGTATCCAGGGTACGAAACGCTTATAAGGGTGGTCACATCTTCTAACACCGCCAGTCGTTCACAGGTGATACTGAAAAACATGGTAGCTTCGTTTTCTCTGTTCGATGCTCCCGGTAAGAACGGTTTTAAGTTTAGTCCTTCAAAAAATATTGAAGAGTTTGTTACATCATTTATCTTCCGTTTCTTTCCCCAGGAGTTAAATAAGAACATTCTTAACAGTATCGAACTGGCTACCGTTTTTCATTTGCCCGACCAGAAGAACATACCTAGCGCGCAGGTGCAAAGGCAGGCCACTAAACAGGTAGATGGACCCAGCCAGGTGATGAACCAGGGCTTGCTGCTTGGTTATAATATCTTTCGCGGAGTCAAAAAAGAGATAAGGCTCTCTGATATCGACCGCCGGCGCCATGTTTACATTATCGGACAGACCGGTACCGGAAAATCTACGGTGCTGGAAAATCTGGCTCTTCAGGATATGCTGGACGGCAAGGGGCTGGCGTTTGTCGATCCCCACGGCGATGCCGTTGAACGCCTGCTCGGCATGGTGCCCAAAGAGCGGGTAGAGGATGTGATCTACTTCAGCCCCGGCGACCTGGAGCATCCGATGGGGCTCAATTTTTTCGAGTTCGACAAGCCCGAACAAAAAGATTTTCTGATTCAAGAAGCTATAGCCATGCTCTACAGACTATACGACCCCGGTCATACTGGCATTATAGGTCCGCGTTATGAAAACTGGTTCAGAAACGCTGCTCTAACCCTTATGAGCGACCCGGCCGGCTCGACGTTTATAGACGTGCCCCAGGTGTTTAATGACAACGAGTTCGCAAAGCTCAAAATCAAGCACGTAACTGATCAAACGGTTTTAGATTTTTGGAATAAGGAGATGGCTCAAACCAGCGACTATCATAAATCTGAAATTCTTGGCTGGTTCGTTAGTAAGTTCGGAGCGTTCTTATCTAACGAGATGATGCGCAATATTATCGGACAAACCAAAAGCAGCTTTAATCTCAGACAGATTATGGACAAGAAAAAAATCCTGTTTGTTAATTTATCCAAGGGTATGACCGGCGAGCTTAACTCTCAGCTGTTGGGTATGATTTTCGTGATGAAATTTCAGGCGGCGGCCATGAGCCGCAGCGACATTCCCGAGGAGCAACGGATTGATTTTAGCCTGTACGTTGACGAGTTCCAGAACTTTGCCACTGAAAGTTTCGAATCCATACTTTCAGAAGCCAGGAAATATCGCCTCAGCTTGATTTTAGCCAACCAATTCATGACCCAGCTGACCGATCAGATTAGGGAGTCGGTTATTGGCAATGTTGGAACTATTATCGCTGGCAGGGTAGGCACTACCGACGCCGAATTGCTGCAAAAAAAGTTTATGCCAGTGTTTGACGCGGAAGATCTAACCAAGCTACCTAATTTTGAAGCGATAGCCACTGTCATGATCAACAACACCCCCTCGTCACCGTTTAGCATGTCATTGTTGCCGCCACTTGGCCGCCCCAATATGCAATTGGCCGACGCCCTTAAGCGCCTGTCGGCAGCAAAATACGGGCGTAATCGCCAACAGGTCAGTAAAGAAATTTTTACTCGCTTGGGCGCCGGCGACAGGGCCGTTCAGGAACGGCAAAAAGCCAGCATGAACAGGGGAAATATGTTTGGCAGCGATCCGTGGGATAGTCCATGGCTCACCGCCGGGCCGGCCGCGCCCGCAGCGGGCGGTAGCAGCAGTAGCGGATCTTCCTTTTTAGATGAGTGGCTAGCTAAGCGACAGCAGCGTAAGGCCACTGCCGCACCCGTAGCACCTGTAGGGCCGAAACCATCAGGATCAGGATCTGTTGCGGGGTCGAGGTCTAACTCTTTACAGATTAAGCAAAGCGAGCAATCTCAGCCGCTTGGAGGCGCTCCCGGCCCCGTCGCCAGCTTGAACGGCGCGGTACCCCACGCGGTTGGAGTTGACGGTGCCGATCAAGCGGGCCAGCCACCAAAGACAGAAGCTACACCCGCCGGGTCATATACAACGAAAGACGATCACGACAAGTCTGTACCATCGGTACCATCCGAACCAACTAATCAGCTGACTATTAAGCGCCAGGGGTCAGCAAGACAGGCAGATACCGACGCTGACGCTAATTCTCTGCAAGCCCTAGATAACATGACCTCGGCTCTTGCGGATTCCGAGCAGCCCAGGCCGGAAGAAATTTATATAGACATAAGGGGCAACCTGTACCATGGCCGTCCCAAGCCGGACAGCGCCGCCCAGACCCAAAACCAACAAAAATCACTCGGAGGAGCCAACAAGGACTCAAAGGCCCCTTGATCGCTCTTGACCCAGAAGAACCAACAAACTTACTGGAGGCGTCACCGTGACGCTATGGGCGCGTTACTGCTGGCGGCCGGTAATTAGTACCCGCAGGTAATCGTAGACCAAACCTATCAGCCACCCCAGCAAGAAAGACGCCATAGCTTCTGAACCGGACAGGGTATAGCCGAAAGATTTTGCCATGACATACACAGCAGTGGTTAACAAAAAGGCCGTCAGACTGCCGGCCAATAAGGCGTTTGGGCGAGCCAGGGTACTGCCTAGCACCTCGCTGGTCTTTTCAGCTGGGGTCCAGTGAATTATTCTGCTAAACACTCGTTGCGACGGGCTCATCTCCCGTCCGATGGAAGACATCGTTTTTTGATAGCTGGAGGCTCTATCTTTTGATGTAACGGATACCCTTCTGACCGGTGAAGGTGGGTGCTTTTTGTTGCGTTCCATGCCGGCTTCTTCGGTGAAAATGGCTTCTAGTTTTCGTCTCTCCAGCTCCGCGCTTCTTGTTTTTTCCGACTGGTTGTCGGGATGATTTTCCATCCGTTCTTTGCGCTCGCTCGAAACTACCGGGGACGATCGTTCAATTCCTGGCTCTTGAAGGCTTTCACGCGATGGCTTGGATGACTGGGTTTCAGAATTTAACATGGCCGCTTAATATATATTATATAGTTCCTGCGTTAAATTGCTTCCTGATTAATCGTACTTCTCGGCCTAGCTGCCGACTTCTGGCGTACAGGAAGGTCACTATCGTCATGAGGCCGCCACCAAACAGTATATTTTCACCGGGTCCGGTTTTCGGCAGCTCTTTGACCGTTTGTTCGACCAGCTTGGGAGGAGGGCAGGCAACCCGCACGTTAACGGTGTTACCATATGTATTAGTTAGTATGCAGTCGTACGATCCAGGTTCTCCCACGCCTTGAGGTGTGGCTGGGATGTTGTCTAAAATCTGCACCACAAATTTGCGGGTCTGTTTCTCTCCCGGTTTGATGGTCGCCTGCCCCCAATCCAGGGATTTAGCTTGATCAATATATTGAGCACCCCCCCGGTCCCATAACGCCGAGTATTCCAGCACGTCAGCCAGTTGCTCTTTCATTGTGATGTTAGCGGTGGCAAAGCCGATATTCTCAGCGGTTATTGTATATTCGAGCTTGTCCCCAGGATTAGCGGTGGTTTTGTCGGCGTTGGCTATGTTTTGAGTGAGATTTCTGACAGATTTACCTTCGACTATTATAGGTTTACAGCGTGCGTCCTGTAGCCACAACTGGCCGTTACCGGGGCAGGGCTGACAGCTTGGGTTGGAGCTGACAATCAACGGGTTCAGAGTACATTGCTTCTCGGCGGCTACGGTGAGAGGAGCCTGACAAACCGCTGAAGTTTGAAGTCCAGCCGATGTTTTTACAGCAACGGTTGCAGTATAGGTACCCGGTGAACCTACAACTATCTCATTAGAGCTTTGCTGTAAGGAATTACTCAAGACCTCTTGGTTGCTCGTGGTTTTACCGGAAGAGTCTTTCACTAGGAATAGGTAACTCAAAATTTTCGCTCCGTTGCGAGCCATTGCTTGCGCAGTTAACTTAAAGCGTGTTCGGTCTATAGTTACCACGGACAGACCGGTGCATGCCGCTATGGGGACCGGGGCTGGCGCTGGCGGCCGGCAGCTAGCCGGAATTTCACCAGACCCTATCTGAACGGTGCTTTCGGTCCATCCTGGCAGCGGCGTCATTACTCCGACAACTTCTACCGGTTTGCCGGTTTGACGGTATTTTTCAGGCACCGGAACGTTGAATCCGTATCCTCCACCTTGAGGCGAAAGCGGCGCAGCCTGGTCTGCCATATAAGGCCCGAACCTTTCTCCGGTACCCGGCGGCCCGCCGAAGTAGAGGTATATCGGTACTTTGGCGTTCAGCTTACGAGCGTCAAACGCATAGCCGATGACAGTCGCGCAGTCCACTTTCAGCAGTTTTCCGGAGGGAACCGGTTGGGGTGTTTTTTGAGTCAGCAAATTGCCGCAATCTTTAGAAATAGCAAACCACCCGATCTTGGAAGACCACCCAACGAAGGCTTTATAGGTTGAGCCGTATTTGGTTGTATATGGCGTCGTGTCATAAAGCCACAAAGGTTTAGAGTAAACAGTCGAAGTGGTGCCGTTGGCCAATGGTATTTGGTGTTTTACCTCTCCTTGGGCGCTGCTGAAGCGGTGTAGGCGCCCCCATGTCAGTACCGCCCCGCCGGAGTCGCGCCCGAATTGGATTGAATTCACAGTACCTTCCCGCAGGTTTTGCAGGTCAGACCTCGTAACACCGGCGTAATCCATAATGTCCTTAAAGTCGCCGTTGCCGCGTGCACTCTGGTCGTAGGCGGCCAGAATATCATTCACAGAACGTACACCGCCTCTTATGAAGTTCGTGTCGTTAGCGGCATTGGCGGGCATTGGCGGGCTGATTAGAGAAAGCGATTGCACGGCCAGGGCCAGAGCTGTAAAGATTAGTCCAAGACGTCTTGTGGCCTCTTCTTTTCGCAGGCGTCTGGCATAAAATCCCAATTGCCCAATCAATGCTGGACTGAAAGGTAGCGCAGACACCAGCTTGCGGAACATTTTTGTTTTGTCTCCTTTTAAGTTAAATTTAGCATAACAAATATGTTCAATGCAATAAGTTGATTGAATACATTTTGCCCGCTATAATGAAGTAGTTGTAAACACTTTAGGGGATATGACCCGTGAGGGGCGATGACTAAACAAAAAACCAGCACTTATGACGCCAGTCAGATTCAGGTATTAGAGGGGCTCGAACCGGTTCGCAAGCGTCCCGGAATGTATATTGGCAGTACTGGCTATGAAGGCGTGCACCAATTAATCAAAGAAATAGCAGACAACGGCATAGATGAAGCAATAGCCGGTTACGCGAAAAACATACAAGTTGTCATACTGGAAGACGGCGGAGTGCAGATAACCGATGACGGCCGCGGTATACCGGTGGATCTTCATCCCAAAACCGGTAAAAGTACCCTGGAGACCGTGCTAACGGTATTGCACGCCGGTGGAAAATTCGGCGGCGGCGGGTATAAAGTCTCATCTGGCTTGCACGGCGTCGGCTCCAGCGTCGTTAACGCTCTTTCTACCAAGCTGGTGGCCGAGGTGCGCAAGGATGGTAAAATTTACCGTCAGGAATACCATGTGGGCGCTCCTCAGCAAGAGCTTCAATTTGTCGGTAAAACTGATCAAACCGGTACGTCCATCACTTTTTATCCCGACCCGACAATTTTTGAAAGCGTCGAGTTCGACTTCAAATGGGTCCTTGACTACTTACGGCACCAGGCTTATCTAACCAAAGGCGTGAAATTAACCGCTCAAGACGAGCGCAGCGGCGAAAGGTACGGTTTTTATTTTGAGGGAGGAATAAAGTCGTACGTCAGGCATTTAAATATCGGTAAGGACGTAGTCGACGAGGATATCTTCTACGTAGAGAAGGCAATTGAGGACAGCGTTATTGAAGTAGCCGTTCAATATAATGACGGGTTTGTCGAAACCGTCAAGGCTTTCGCCAATAATGTTTTTAACCCCGAAGGCGGCTCTCACCTTGTAGGCTTCAGAGCGGCTCTGACAAGGGTAATTAATGACTACGCCAGAAAAAGCGGTTTACTGAAAGAAAAAGAAGAAAACCTGACCGGGGACGATATTCGAGAGGGGTTGACGGCAATCATTTCGGTTAAACTGCCCGATCCGCAATTTGAAGGGCAGACCAAAAATAAACTAGGCAACCCAGAGGTTCGCCGGTATGTCGAGCAGGTAATGAGCGAATATTTCTCTTATTATCTAGATGAACACCCGGCCATAGCCAAAAAGATCGTCGGCAAGGCCTTATTGGCGTCAAGAGCGCGCAAGGCGGCGCGGGCAGCCCGGGAGAACGTTATCCGTAAAGGTGCGCTGGAGGGGCTGACCCTGCCGGGTAAGCTTACCGATTGTTCCAGCAAAAATCCAAGAGATTCAGAACTGTACATAGTCGAAGGTGATTCGGCCGGCGGGTCAGCCAAAATGGGCCGCGACAGCCGTACGCAGGCAATCCTACCTCTGCGCGGCAAGGTGTTAAACGTCGAACGAGCCCGTCTGGACAAAATGCTCAATAACAACGAGCTGGTTAGTCTGATTAAAGCTTTGGGGGTTGGCATAGACGAACAGTTCAAGCTGGACGGCTTACGCTATCATCGAATAATTATTATGACGGATGCCGATGTGGATGGCAGTCATATATCCACTCTGCTGATGACATTCTTCTTCAGGTATATGAGGCCGATAGTGGAAAACGGGCATCTTTATCTGGCCAAGCCGCCGCTTTACCTAATTAAGTCGGGTGCGAATAAAAAGTTCTATGCCTATAGCGACGAAGAGCGCGATTCAATTATCGACAGACTTATTGAGACTCGCAAAGAACGCGGCGGCAAGATAGAGGACGAAAGCGACAAAGTCAAGCAGGCCGGTATTACCTTGCTGCAGCGCTACAAAGGGCTTGGCGAAATGGATGCGGAGCAGTTGTGGGATACTACCATGAATCCGGAGAACCGGGTACTGGTGCAGGTCAAGATAGAAGATACGGAGAAAGCTGATGCCATTTTCACTAAACTTATGGGTGAGGAAGTTGAGTTGCGCAAAGCCTTTATTCAGACTCGCGCCAAGTTCGTAAACGCAGAGGATTTGGATATCTAAATATTATGGAAGATCAGACGGGAAAAGCCGATTACGACGAGACTGGAGCTATTCCGGTGGCCGATCATTCACGCAGCGTTGAGCTTCGTACGGTCGAGGACGTTATGGAGGATAGCTTTCTTCGCTATTCCATGAGCGTGATTATCGAGCGGGCCCTGCCGGATGTGCGTGACGGGCTTAAACCGGTTCACCGCCGCATACTTTTTTCTATGGACAAGAACGGCTGGCGGCCCGGTACCAAATTTGTTAAAAGCGCTCGCATCACCGGCGACGTCATGGGTAAATATCACCCGCACGGAGATGCCGCCATTTATGACTCGATGGTACGTATGGCTCAGGGGTGGTCCATGCGATACCTGTTGGTGGATGGCCAGGGTAACTTTGGTTCGATGGACGGAGACCCTCCGGCAGCGCAAAGGTACACCGAGGCCCGCATGGCTAAAGTCGGAGCCGAATTGCTGGCCGATCTCGATAAAAACACGGTTGATTTTCGGGATAACTATGACGGCAGCGAACGCGAGCCCGTCGTTTTGCCGGCCAAACTGCCTAATCTGCTGCTAAATGGCCAGATGGGCATTGCCGTAGGGATGGCCACAAACATTCCGCCCCATAACCTGAGCGAACTGGTAGATGCCGCTGTTTTTATGATAGAACACTCAGACAGCATCACTCTGGATGATTTGCTGAAGCGGGTCAAGGGCCCTGATTTTCCGACAGGCGGTATCGTTTATGGAGGGGACTCGCTCAGACAGGCCTATGCGACCGGCAGGGGCAGCGTCACGATTAGAGCCGTCGCCAATATAGAGGAAACCAAAAAGGGCCGGTATCAGATAGTAGTAACCGAGATGCCCTATGCGGTCAATAAGGCTGCGGTAGTCGAAAGAATTGCCGATCTGTACAAAGATAAAAAGATTACCGGGATTAGCGACCTGAGGGATGAAAGCGCCCGCGAGAAAATCAGACTGGTCATAGAGCTAAAAAAAGATGCCTACCCCAAAAAAGTACTCAATCAGCTCTATAAACTGACATCGCTTCAGACCAGCTTTCACTACAACATGCTGGCGCTGGTTGATGGTATTCAGCCCAAGGTTCTGGGGCTGGAAGACATGTTAAGCGAATACCTTAAGCATCGTCAGCGCGTGGTTAAGCGCCGTACTGAGTTTGAGCTGCAAAAGGCCAAAGATCGCGCCCACATCTTAGAGGGGTGGAAAATAGCCCTGGACCATATTGACGAAGTGATAAGTATCATCCGAGCCAGCCGTACGGTTGACGAAGCCGCGGCGAACTTGATTGAAAAATTCAAACTGACAGATATTCAAGCGCGTTCGATCCTGGCGCTGCCGCTAAGAACGCTAACAGGCTTAGAGCGTCAAAAAATCGAGGATGAACTAGCCGAACTACAAAACCTAATCGCTAAACTGGAATCCATCCTGGCTTCTGACGCAGAGATTCGCGACATCATCAGGCAAGAGCTGCTGGAAATGAAAGCAAAGTATGGAGACGAGCGCCGAACCAAAATTATCGCGCAGGATCTAGGAAAGTTTAGCGATGAGGAGCTAATTCCAGACGAGTATGTCGCAGTAGTTCTTACAACAGAAAACTACATTAAACGCACACTTATTAGCGAATACAGGAGACAGCACAGAGGAGGTAAGGGTAAGCGTGGTATTACCACAAAAGAAGACGACATAATAAACCAACTCGTTACCGCCAACACGCATGACTGGCTGTTGTTTTTCACCAACAAGGGCAGGGTCTTCAGACTAAAGGTTTATGAGGTGCCATCCGCCAGTCTCAACGCACGGGGAGTGGCGGTAGTTAATTTATTGCAAATGCAGCCCGAAGAGCATGTCACCTCCATTGTTCGTGTTGAAAAAGACCACGATCAATCGGGATTTCTATTTATGACAACAAGCCACGGCGTAGTTAAAAAGACACCAATAAAAGATTACCAAAACATACGCACTACCGGTTTAATTGCCATTAAGCTAGATGATGGGGATGAGTTGAGATGGATCAAGATGAGCTCGGGTAACGATGAGGTACTTATGTCTACATCATACGGCCAGGCTATTCGCTTCAATGAGAAAGACGCCCGCTCTATGGGCAGGTCGGCCAGGGGCGTAAGAGGTATCAGGCTCAGGCAGGGGGATAAGGTGGTGGGCATGGATATGGCTAATCAGGACAAACAACTGATGGTGCTAAGCGAGAATGGCTATGGTAAATTGACAAAGTTATCTAATTTCCCCACCCATAGACGGGGTGGCTTCGGTATCAAGGCGGCAGTTGTTAACGGTAAAACCGGTAACCTGGTTACCGTTAGAGCTCTCGATCCTGGCGCTGCGGAAGTTCTAATTATTTCCCATCAGGGTCAGGCGATTCGGATTGCACTCGATGATATTCCGGTATTGGGCCGTAACACGCAGGGGGTCAGGGTAATGCGCCTTGCGCCAAACGATAGCGTAGCTTCGCTGGGCCTGTTGCTGGAAGATTCCGCGGCTGAAGAGCTAGCTGCTGGAGAAGAGGTGGTCATCTAGTGAGTCCATACTTGCTGGCTCCACTTCTGGCCTGGCTGCTGGCTCAACTGATCAAGTACTCTATCCATGGTTTTAAACATAAGAGCTTAAAAATGATCAAGGTGCTCTATTCCTCGGGCAGCATGCCCAGCGCTCATACCTCTACGGTGGTATCGCTAATGGTAATTGTATGGGCAACCGAAGGGGTCGGCTCTCCGTTGTTTGCTTTGTCGGCGGTTTTCGCCTTAATTACTGCCTACGATTCCATGCATGTTAGGAGAGCCGCCGGTGAACAGGGAGATGCCCTGTCCGAGTTGCTATCTGCCTCCGGCAGCAAGGCGACGCCGTATAGAGCCGCCGGTCACCGTCCTCTTGAAGTTTTGGCGGGCGCCCTGTTAGGTGCCGTAGTTGGCCTGGCTGTACTGTCTTTCGGGGGAGTGGTTACACGATAGATAATTTCACCTTGAGCAAACCGAGGTTGACAATCTGAATCGGTTTGGATTAAGATAAAGTTTAGCTCAACTTGTGGTTTTTAAGGGGTGAGCAGATCGTTAACAGTTTGGTAGTGCAAAACAACGTCAGTCAATTGATGGTGTCCTCTTGCAGGGCACCCTTTTATGGAGAGTTTGATCCTGGCTCAGGATGAACGCTGGCGGCGTGCCTAATACATGCAAGTCGAGCGGCAGCATGCGTTCCACTCTGCGCGGGAACGCTTGAATATGGAAGTTAGCAGCGAAGAATACGGCAAGAATGCCATGTTCCTATTGCTAATAGCCACATTCAAGGTGTAACACGTAGTGTGGAGCGTGATGGCGAGCGGCGGACGGCTGAGTAACGCGTAGGAACGTACCCTGAAGTGAGGAATAACTGCCCGAAAGGGTGGCTAATGCCGCATGTGGTACGAATTACCTAACGGTTTTTCGTATTAAAGCTTTTATAGCGCTTCGGGAACGGCCTGCGTCCGATTAGCTAGTTGGCGGGGTAAATGCCCACCAAGGCGACGATCGGTAGCTGGTCTGAGAGGATGATCAGCCAGACTGGGACTGAGACACGGCCCAGACTCCTACGGGAGGCAGCAGTAAGGAATATTCCACAATGGGCGAAAGCCTGATGGAGCGACGCCGCGTGCAGGATGAATGCCTTCGGGTTGTAAACTGCTTTTGTAAGTGAAGAATATGACGGTAACTTACGAATAAGGATCGGCTAACTACGTGCCAGCAGCCGCGGTCATACGTAGGATCCAAGCGTTATCCGGAGTGACTGGGCGTAAAGAGTTGCGTAGGTGGCTTGTTAAGCGAGTAGTGAAATCTGAAGGCTCAACCTTCAGGCTATTACTCGAACTGGCGGGCTCGAGAGCGGTAGAGGTAGCTAGAATTCCCAGTGTAGGGGTGAAATCCGTAGATATTGGGAGGAATACCAATGGCGTAGGCAGGCTACTGGACCGTTTCTGACACTGAGGCACGAAAGCGTGGGGAGCGAACCGGATTAGATACCCGGGTAGTCCACGCCGTAAACGATGGGTGCTAGCTGTTGGAGGTATCGACCCCTTCAGTAGCGAAGCTAACGCGTTAAGCACCCCGCCTGTGGAGTACGGTCGCAAGACTAAAACATAAAGGAATTGACGGGGACCCGCACAAGCGGTGGAGCGTGTTGTTTAATTCGAGGGTAAGCGAAGAACCTTACCAGGGCTTGACATCCTTGGAATTTCTCCGAAAGGAGAGAGTGCCTTATTGAACCAAGTGACAGGTGATGCATGGCCGTCGTCAGCTCGTGTCGTGAGATGTTTGGTTAAGTCCATCAACGAGCGCAACCCCTATGAGTAGTTGGATTTTTCTACTCAGACTGCCCCGGTAACGGGGAGGAGGGAGGGGATGATGTCAGGTCAGTATTGCCCTTACGCCCTGGGCTACAAACACGCTACAATGGCCGGTACAATGAGCAGCTAAGCAGCGATGCGGAGCAAATCTCACCAAAGCCGGTCCCAGTTCGGATTGCAGGCTGAAACTCGCCTGCATGAAGTTGGAATCGCTAGTAATCGCAGATCAGCATGCTGCGGTGAATACGTTCCCGGGTCTTGTACACACCGCCCGTCAAACCATGAAAGTCACCAACACCCGAAGTCCGATTTTCGGCCTAAGGTGGGGGGGATGATTGGGGTTAAGTCGTAACAAGGTATCCGTAGCGGAAGCTGCGGATGGATTACCTCCTTTCTAGGGAGTAATACGCCAACGGCACGAGTAATCAGCCGTTGCAGCGAGGTCGGTCATATTACTGTGCGCTGGATCTGTACAGTAATTTAATCCGTCAACCGGTTTTTTGTGAAGCCGGAACGGAATGATAGCATCCAAATCGACCTGGCGTTGGGTTGCACTACTAAGTCGTTAACATCTTTTTAAAAACGCCTTGACTATAACTGGCGTTTTTTAATTACCCCTGTTTTGCGGCTTGTAAGAAGGTAACTTTTCATCTACAATAACCGTTGTTCTTGACTAAGTGTGCCGTCTTGGTTAAGATCCACTGCCGATTGCTTAGTTATCAGACCGGCTGTCAGGGGCGGCAGGGTGAATAAGCGGTACCCCACAGGGGGCATTAGCTCAGCTGGCTAGAGCACCTGCTTTGCAAGCAGGGGGTCCAGGGTTCGAATCCCTGATGCTCCACCAAAGGGTGCCGCGGGGCTGTAGCTCAGCTGGTTAGAGCGCGTCACTGATAATGACGAGGTCCCAGGTTCGAGTCCTGGCAGCCCCACCAGCCGCTTGTTTAGCGAGTCAGTACCGGCCGAGCCGCTGTGGCGGCAATACCGGCTTGTAATTACGTAGTTTATGGGGTAAACTGAAAATTCAGGAGCGAATGTTTCTTCTAAGCGAAACCTCTGGCAATTGTACATAAACAATTAACAGGGGTTATTTTGTTGATAATAGAACAACAAAAGCGTTCTTTACAAAGTTTAGCAATCCCTGTTAAGCTGATGTAGCTTGAGTCTTGGCAACGGCATCTTACGCGGTAACCGCACGGGCGAGTTTTCGCTTGACAGCCAAAAAGGATATCGCTGCCAAAGCTCAACCAATACCTGGAATTCTTGAAAAATCAGCAAGAATCAGGCGACGGCTGAGTTTGGCAACTTAACAATCAGGATTAGGTGATGAAAATTAAAGGATTGACGGCGGTTGGCAATTAGATTTGATAAATGCCAACTACTAGTTGAATCAACCCTGTCGGAAGACAGGGCCAATGCATAAAAAGGTACTAAAGAGCATACAATGGATGCCTTGACACATGATACCGATGAAGGACGTGGAAGGCTGCGATAAGCTTCGGGGAGCTGCCAAACAAGCTTTGATCCGGAGGTGTCCGAATGGGGCAACCCGCTAAGAGTCATGTCTTAGCATTCTCATCTGAATACATAGGATGGGCTAAAGGGAACCAGTCGAACTGAAACATCTTAGTAGGCTGAGGAAAAGAAAGTAAATAACGATTCTCGGAGTAGTGGCGAGCGAAACGGGAACAGCCCAAACCTTAATGGCTTATGATACTTGCTTTTAACAGAGCAAGCTTCGTACAGGCTGACAGGCCAATGCCCTTAAGGGGTTGTGAGTTAACGGACGGTCAGGTAAGAGGGCTTGCGATGTTTTTGCGAGTTCTCTTACCTGCTACAGGGTTTTCGCTGTCAAGAGCCCGTAAGGTAAAAAACTAGCTTTGCTAGCGGAAGTTTCTGGAAAGAAACGTCAAAGAGCGTGATAGCCGCGTACGCGAAAGCGAAGCTAGCCTTATGTCTGTTTTCTCGAGTAGGCCGGGACACGAGAAATCCTGGTTGAATCCGGCAGGACCACCTGCCAAGGCTAAACATATCATGTGATCGATAGTGAACTAGTACGGTGACGGAAAGGTGAAAAGAACCCCGGGAGGGGAGTGAAATAGAACCTGAAATTGTATGCTTACAAGGAGTCGGAGTCCGCCATTTGGCGGATGACGGCGTGCTTTTTGTAGAACGATCCAGCGAGTTAATTTCGTCGGCGAGGTTAAGCTATTTAGCGGAGCCGCAGTGAAAGCGAGCCTTAATTAGGGCGTTTTAGTCGACGGAATTAGACCCGAAACCGGGTGACCTAACCATGGCCAGGTTGAAGCTGCGGTAACACGCAGTGGAGGACCGCACCAGGGCATACTGCAAAATGCTTGGATGAGCTGTGGTTAGAGGTGAAATGCCAATCGAACCCGGAGATAGCTGGTTCTCCTCGAAATAGCTTTAGGGCTAGCGTCGCGTTAGTAGCATGCGGGGGTAGAGCTCTGTAAAGGACTGAGGCCGGTAACGGTACTTACCCTTAACAAACTACGAATACCGCATGTGTAACCGCGGCAGTTAGAACGTCGGGGCTAAGCTCGGCGCTCGAAAGGGAAACAGCCCAGACCATCGTCTAAGGTCCCTAAATATACACTCAGTGGGAAACAAGGTGAGATTTCTTAAACAGCTAGGATGTTGGCTTAGAAGCAGCCATTCATTTAAAGAGTGCGTAACAGCTCACTAGTCAAGAGATCTTGCGTGGAAAATGTAACGGGGCTTAAGCGTATTACCGAAGACATGGATGCCATATTTTATATGGCATGGTAGAGGAGCGTTGATATCTGCTGCGAAGCGGAGCCGGAAGGCATCCGTGGAGCGTTATCAAGTGAGAATGCTGGAATGAGTAACTTTAAGAGGGGTGAGAATCCCCTCGGCCGAAAGAGCAAGGTTTCCTGGGCTATGATAATCAACCCAGGGTTAGTCGGGCCTAAGCCGAGGCGTATTAAGCGTAGGCGATGGACAACGGATTAATATTTCTGTACCGGTAACGCTTTGCACGACTATTCACGGCATGTTAGCCTGAGCGGATTTTGGTTACATCCGTCTAATCCCGCTAACCGCGGGAGAACGCGATCTGCCCCTCGCGGGCAGAGAGTCAGGTGATAGTGCTGGCCAGAAAAGTAGTCGCGCGCAAAGGGCGTAGCCGCCCGTACCGCAAACCAACACAGGTGCTCAAGGTCGAGTAGACCAAGGCTTACGAGAGAACCTTCGTTAAGGAACTCGGCAATTTAGCGACCGTAACTTAGGGATAAGGTCTTCCGCCAATTGGCGGACGCAGCTAAGGAGCCCACGGAACTGTTTACTAAAAACATAGGTCTCTGCTAACACGAAAGTGGATGTATAGGGGCTGACTCCTGCCCGGTGTCGGAAGGTTAAGGGGAGAGCTTTTACGGCTTGAACTGAAGCCCCGGTGAACGGCGGCGGTAACTATAACCGTCCTAAGGTAGCGAAATTCCTTGTCAGGTAAGTTCTGACCCGCACGAATGGAGTAATCATGTGGGCACTGTCTCAACGAAGGACTCGGTGAAAGTGCATTGGCGGTAAAGATGCCGTCTGTCCGCACCAGGACGAAAAGACCCCGTGGAGCTTTACTACAGCTTTACATTGAATCGGGTCACAACTTGTGTAGCATAGGTGGGAGACTTTGAAGTGGATGCGCCAGCATTCGTGGAGTCACCGGTGAAATACCACCCTTGTGGCGATTTGATTCTTACCTTGCCCGTTATCCGGGTAGGGAACAGTGTATGGTGGGTAGTTTAACTGGGGCGGTTGCCTCCTAAAAAGTAGCGGAGGCGTTCAAAGGTTGGCTAGCTTCGGATGGAAATCGAAGCGATAGTGCATACGCATAAGCCAGCTTGACTGTGAGGGCCACAACCCGAGCAGACACGAAAGTGGGAGTAAGTGATCCGCTGTTCGTACATTTATGTACATGAATGTGGGATCGACAGCGCAAACGGATAAAAGTTACCCCGGGGATAACAGGCTTATCGCGCCCAATAGTTCACATAGACGGCGCGGTTTGGCACCTCGATGTCGGCTCATCACATCCTGGGGCTGGAGCAGGTCCCAAGGGTTCGGCTGTTCGCCGATTAAAGTGGTACGCGAGCTGGGTTCAGAACGTCGTGAGACAGTTCGGTTTATATCCGGTGTGGACGCCTAGGAAATTTGAGAGGATTTACCCCTAGTACGAGAGGACCGGGGTGAACGCACCTCTGGTGTATCGGTTGTCGTACCAACGGCATTGCCGAGTAGCTATGTACGGAACAGATAAGCGCTGAAAGCATATTAAGCGCGAAACTGACCTCAAGATTAGATTTCCCTATGAGGACACAGATAGACTATCTGTTTGATAGGCGCAAGGTGGAAGTGCGGTAACGTATGGAGCCGAAGCGTACTAATAGTCCCATTGCCTTTTTATGCGTTCATCTGCCTTGGGCTGTGCCTTGCATAGTCGGGTCGGGTGAGCTAAAATTCAACTAGTAGTTGGCGGGTAGCAGATGCTAAGAGTGAAACTGCCCGGTAACGAAACCAAAAGTTTCAAACATCCTTTGTAATTCATCAAAATACGCCTGATCGTTTAACATTCTGGTACCGCATGGACACCGTGAGGTTGAATATGGCATACAGCTAATGGGATATGGGCTCGGCGCTTTAGTCCTTGGCCAATAGCCATCTTCTGCCGATTCGGTGCCCATGGCGCTGGGGAAACACCTGTTACCATTCCGAACACAGAAGTTAAGCCCAGCAGCGGCGATTATACTGCCTCCTAGTAGGTGGGAAACTAGCACGGTGCCGAATTATACAAAAAACCTCCAAAAACCGGAGGTTTTTTGTATTGTACCGGATCGATACGGCAGTAAAAGGTTTTTTCGTGTGATCTTAAAAGTTACAAAAAACGGCCCATCTCGCAGATAGGGCCGTTTTTTCAGTGCGTCTTTTTCTTAACGCTAGGTAGTATATATCACCAAGTGCAACTACGCAAGTATTAGTAAAAAATATAATCTGTTTCTGTAAACATTGACATTCATAATATTGTAGTGTATTCTATGTATCATCAACTCTCATAAGTGAGTTAAGACGGCCTTTTGACAGAAAGGCGTAAAAAAGGAGAATGTGGGAAATGTCAGGAACTACAACCGGCGGCCAGAAGGCAGCTCTTACTAACACAATGCGCCACGGGAAAGATTTTTACGCTCGTATTGGCGCAGCCGGCGGCAAAAAGGGCCACACTGGCGGTTTTTACGCTAATCGGGAACTGGCACGCCTAGCAGGGGCTAAGGGCGGCCGCATTTCTCGTCGCCGCTTCGCCGCTAAGACGCCGTCTCGCGCCAAGAGCATCAAAGTAATCAGCCTTTAACCGTTGTTCGCTTCAGCCGGCACAACTTGGCTTCGTTGGAGCGCCACCGCTGACCGCAATTGAGGCACAGATAAGTGCCGGAGGTTTGCTGCAGGCCGTTTTGCCGGCATTTCGGGCAAAGACTCCTTCGGTGCAGCCACTGTCTGTAAGTTTCCAGCGACCCATCAACGTAGGCTTCGTCGATAACCTGACCGTACCTGGGCGCCAGCCTTTTTTTAGCGTACTCCCAAGCCAGCAGCTCTTTTTTGATTAGTTCTATATCTTGGTGGTAATCAGCGTGTTTCAGCCGGGCGTGGGCCAGTTCATGTAGCAGCAGCCAGGCGTCCTGCCTGCTGGAGAGGGACGGCAGGCTAATAGTCATTTCGGCCGGCGACCAGGCGAAACTGCCGGCCGCCGGCTTAAAGATTATCTCGGGGTAGTCCTTTTTCAGTTTAATCAGCAGTTGAGCGATGACGGGCATAGTAATAACAGCCATACAGCACGGCTTCCTGGCCGTGCCTAGCGCCTTGCAGTTGCGGTTTTTTGATGTGGGGGGGCAGTTCTTTCTCGAGTATACCTTTCAAGGCTTCTTTGAAACGGTCGAAATGTTCGCCGATACTACCGCCGAGCACCAGGCTGTCCGGCTGCAGGGCGGGCAGCAGCGCCAGCAGGCCGGCTGCCAAGTTTTCGGCTATTATCAGCCAATCCGCCGGATCTGAAATCTGGTAAGCGTAGCGGTCGAAATGCCGATAAACGGCACCGCCCGAAGCAAAACTCTCCCAAGTAACCCGGCCGCCGTGCTGATTAAGCAACATATGCCCGGCCTCGGATCCGCTTAATTCTTCCGTCAGGCGTCCGTTTAAGATGATCCCGCTGCCTATGCCGGTGCTGATTGTTAAGTAAAGACAAAGACGAGGCGGCGGGCTGATAGCGTTGGCCTCCGCCAATCCGGCCAGGTTGGCATCGTTTTGGACAAAAACCGGCCGCCGCAGATGGTCGTTTAACATTTTGGCTAACTCGAAGTCGGTCCAGGGCAGATTGCCGCACCAAAGCACTTTGCCGTTGGGGTTTACAATCCCTGGCACGGCCACCGCCACCGATTCTATTTCCGCCAAATCGTAGCGCTGTTCTATGGCTGCCAGGAGAGCTTGCCGGTACTGGTTTTGGTCTTGAGGCGTAGGGAATCTGAACTCGTTACGGGGATTGCCTCCGTCGTCAAAAACCGCCAGCAGAGTTTTGGTAGCTCCGGTATCTACGGTAAGTATCATGCTTTTCTCTTTAAAATAGTGTAACACGGCCTTCGATTGCCAACGCCAAACATTTTGTTATATGCTTGTCTTTAGGAATAGGGGAGCGGTGGGCTCGTGAAAAGTTAAAGGAGCAACAGCAGCCATGTCGACCGCAGCCAAGTCTTATGGGGGATCGTTAGTGATTTTCGTAGTGGTGGCTGTTTTGTTATTTGGTGCACTGGGGGGAGGTCTTTATTTGGCCAAACAGCGCGGCAAGATAGCCGTTCAACCCTCGCCGGCCGCTAACGGGTCGTCAGCGGCGCCCGAAGGTTCGGGCAATACCACTCAACCAGCGCCCTCCGGCAGCCAGTCGGGTCCGGCCTCGCCACCGGCCAGCGCACCGCCGGCGACTGGTTCCACTCCAAGCGGCAATCCTCCTTCGGTTCCGGTTCCGGCAACCGGCGGCCAGAATTTACCCGCCACCGGTCCTGGCGACAGCCTGCTGCCGGCCCTACTGGGCCTGGTTGGGCTGGTGTCAAGCGCGGCTTATTATCTGAAATCACGTCGCCGGTTGCGCCAATCTTATTCTTGAGCGGTTCGACCCTTTACTTTTCGGCCCTAACAGATTAAACTTGTAATAATCTTCGAGAGGGCCGCTTCGTGACGGCGCGTGTCCTTTTCAAGGAAATACTTTTTATAGAAAGGAGTCTTTTTAGTAAGACTTATGGCAACAGCCAAGAAAATGACCATGGATGACCTGCTGCAGGCAGCCGGTCCAGAAGTGTCGCCGCTGTCTCCCTCCGACGTGGTCGAGGGTACGGTTTTGAGCGTGCACAAGCACGAGGTGTGGATAGATTTAGGCAGCCGGGGACTGGGTTTTGTACCGCGCCGGGAAATCGGCTTCGGGCGAACCCTGGAGGAAGGCGAGACGGTTACAGCCAGCGTAGTCGATCCGGAAATGGAAGACGGTTACGCACTGCTTAGTTTGCGCAAAGCCGCTAAAGACAGGGGTTGGGACGAAGTGATCCGGCTGTTCGAAGCCGGTGAAATTACCGAAGTGGCGGCCTATGACGCCAATAGGGGAGGGCTGCTAATAGAGCTGGAAGGCGTACGGGGCTTTATGCCCGTTTCGCAACTTAGTGCTGAAAATTACCCCAGGGTTAGCGGCGCCGACAAAGACGAGATCTTACAGCGTCTGAACGGCCTGATCGGCAAACCTCTCAAAGTGCGTATTTTAGATGCCGACCGCAAACAGAACAAGCTGATCTTCAGTGAAAAAGAGGCCATCAAAGACGGCCTGCAGGACAGGCTGGCCAAGTTGAAGGTGGGCGACAAGGTAACCGGCGTGATTACCGGCGTGGTCGATTACGGAGCTTTCGTTAATGTGGAGGGCATTGAGGGATTGATCCATATCAGCGAGATCAGCTGGGATCGCGTCAACAATCCGGCCGATTACGTGAAAGTGGGCGACCAGGTTGAGGCTAAAATCATCGCCATCGATCGGGAGCGTCTGAGCTTGAGCTTGAAACAGTTGGCTGAAGATCCTTGGAGCAAGCAAGTCGAAAAATTCCAAAAGGGCAACAAAGTAGAAGGTACGGTTACTCGTATCACGCCGTTTGGCGCTTTTATTCAAATCAGCCCGGCGGTGGAGGCTTTGGTACACATTACCGAACTGGGCAAAGGCGACAAAGCCGATCCAGACAAGCTGTTTAAACTCGGCGCCAAGCAAAGTTTTACCATCTTGGAAATAGACAAAGACAGCCGCAAGATATCGCTGAGTCTGAAAAAATAACCGCGGTCCCCGGCGACAAGGGCCGTTAAAAAGGAGCAAGCCATGGCCGAAAAAACTCTGGTTATTCCCGCCATGATTACCGTAGGCGAATTGGCCGAAGCGCTCCGCATACCGGTGACCGCGCTAGTGGGGGAGCTGTTCAAGAATGGTATAGCCGCTACTGTCAACCAGCGCATAGATTTTGAAACCGCCCAGATTATCGTGGGCGAGCTGGGTCTTGATGTCCAGCTGGAGTTAAAAGAGGCCGATCAGGAAGTTGTTCCGCGCAGCACCTCAGCCCAAAGATCCAAGTCCGAAAAAGCCTCCTACCGGCCGCCAATCGTGGCGGTGATGGGACACGTCGACCACGGTAAAACCAGCCTACTAGATGCCATACTGGACACCAAAGTAGCCAACGCCGAGGCCGGGGGGATCACTCAACATATTTCCGCCTATCAGACTTCCTACAACGGCCGTTCAATCACCCTGCTAGACACGCCGGGGCACGAGGCTTTCAGCGCTCTGCGCCAACACGGCGCCGCTTTAACCGACGTAGTGGTTATCGTGGTGGCCGCCGATGACGGTGTTAAGCCTCAGACTGTTGAGGCCATTAAATTCGCTCAGGCCGCTAATGCCAAGATCGTGGTGGCCATCACTAAAATCGATAAACCGGCGGCCGATGTCAACCGGGTTAAGTCGCAGCTGGCTTCCGAGCATCGGTTAAACCCCGAGGAATGGGGCGGCGACACTGTGATGGTGGAGGTTAGCGCTAAAACCCGCCAGAATCTGGACAAACTGCTGGAGATGATACTGTTGGTGGCTGATTTAGAGGAGCTCAAAGCCGAAGCCGATGGAGATGCCGAGGGGCTGGTGATAGAGTCTCACATGGAACACGGACGCGGACCGGTGGTTAGTGTGCTGATAGAGCAGGGCGTGCTGAAAGCCGGCCAGTTTCTGGTTGCCGGCCGCTCGTACGGTAAAGTTCGCACCTTAACGGACTTCGCTGGGCGGACAATTGACACGGCCGGCCCATCCACTCCGGCCACCATTACCGGTTTTAAAGAAATTCCCAGGTTCGGCGACCGGTTTACAGTAGTAACTTCGGAAAAACAGGCCCGCCAGCAGGCCGCTGCCGTTTCCAGCCAGAACAGAGGCGTCATTGCCGGAACCGTAACCGGCAGCGATTTGCTGAACATTATCAGCAAGAAACGCTCCAGCAAGTCGCTTAATACCATAGTCAAGGCCGACGTACAGGGCTCGCTGACTTCGGTGACTGACAGTTTGCGGCTTCTGGAAAACGCTGAAGTCAGCGTTAGGGTGGTCGGTTCCGGCATTGGCAATATCACTGAAAGCGATATCAGCTCAGCCGCGGCCAGCCAGGCCGTTATTTACGGTTTTAACGTCAGCATGCCGATCGCCGTAAAAAGTCTAGCCGTTCGCCAGGCAGTCAGCGTGCGGCTGTTTAAAGTTATTTACGAGCTTCTGGATGACGCCAAAGCCATGTTAGAGGAGTTGCTGGAGCCGGAAGTAGTTGAAAACGATCTGGGCGCCCTGAGCGTCAAGGGGATCTTTCGTACTTCTAAAAACGAGATTATTTGTGGCGGCGAAGTAACCGGCGGTAGAGTGGCCCCCGGTATGCTGGCAAGAATAACACGCGGCAAGGAAGTGTTAGGCGAGGCCGAAGTGTCCTCCGTGCAGCGGCAAAAACAAGAAGCCAAAGAAGTTTTTGAAGGCGAGATGTGCGGTCTTTCGCTGAAACTAACCAGCCGGCTAAGCGTTCAAGAAGGCGACAAAATGGAATTTTTCACTCGGGAGCTGGTAAGGCGCCAACTGTAGTCCTCGGTATCTTGTGCTAACTTTCTTTTATTGTTTACAGGTTAGCGATCATCTCGTTTATTTGTGTTAAGTACCACTATATATTATTATGCTTGATTTAATTAATAACATATGTTAATATTAGATTATAAAAGCTTAAGAACAGGAATAACTTTTAATGAGCGAAAAACCATCCGGCGGACAGCAGCATTCAAACATAGCTAACGGTTTAAGTTTAGAATTCGAATTGGCTCAGTTAGAATTCGAAGCGGCTCATGACCGCCAACCGCCAAAGCCAGAAGATTCTTCTGACGTCTATTCTGATGTCGAACAACTTATTACTTCCCGACAGTCTTTTGATGCTGCAAAGGCTAAGCTTCCTAATGACTACTTTTCGCCACTTGACGACTATCTGCCAGAATCCGTCGCTGAACAACCTGAACAACCTGAAGACACATCAGAGGAGGACGAATCGCCTCGCCGCTCGCGCTTCGCTCGTTTAAGAGACAGGCTGACGCCTACCGGTTTGTACGCATGGTTAAACACTTTACCCGCTGTGGTTAAGGAAAAGTGGCAAAGATATGAGCACAAGAAAGGGGCTAAAATAACCGCGGCCGTGGCAGCACTTGGCATTGCCGCCGCCGGACTGTACATGCTGAGTAAATACGGAGCGGCTCCCTCGGGACAAACCGGCGCACGGGCCCAAGAGGCCTTTGACGGCGGGGGAGTTCCTGGGGGGCTAGGGGCCCATCAAATTGGCCAGGAGCTGGGAGGCAATCTTCCGGGGAGCGCCGGAACGGCCGCCACCATTGACTCGGCTGCCGCCTTTAGCCCGGAGCAGCTTGCGCAAACCAGCACCCTTGTAGCTAAGCGTGGCGACACTCTCTGGCGCATCGGCCAGCATCTGCTTGAAAACGCCGGCGTTCATCCGGACAACTCTAATATTAATGCCGTCAAAGACGCGCTGGTTCAATCCAACTCAACTCTTGGCCCCAACCACCAAATCCATGTCGGCCAAACGATTAACCTGCAAAAAGCACTGGAAGTTGTTGCCCGATTCAAGAGTTAGTGAAACAATAGGGCCAACAACTTAAATCGGCTAACGAGGGTAAAAATGTTTCAGCTTGATGACAAATTTTTGCAGGATTTAGGTCTTGGCGATTTGTCGCCGGATCAAAAACAGTCTTTCTTGCAACATACTTACGGGGAGCTGGAGCAGCGGGTGGGCATGAGACTGGCCGAAGGGCTGTCCGACGCGCAGCTGTTGCAGTTCGAAGACATTACCGGTCGCGATGAGGCAAAAGTCAGGGACTGGCTAAACTCCAACGTGCCCGGTTTTGATCAGTCCGAAGATTTCAAAAAGTTCATTGACGCCACTGGCGCAGACCAAAACGATCCCGCCGTGCTGGCGGAATACGCGGCTACTCAATGGCTCGAACAGAACCGCCCGGATTACCGCAAGGTGGTCGCCGAAGTGCTAGAGGAAATCAAAAAAGAAATCAGCGCCAACCGGGACAAAATTCTCGGCCAGGCGGCCTAAGACGCGGATTTTTAGCCGCGGCGGCAGTATCCGCGGATAAAATCGGCCCCGCTGACGGTTCGTCCGCTCGGCGCCACCAGCTCGTCTATGGCCAAAAGAGTACCTTTGGCGCAGTTGATTGTTAGCGGGCCGTCTGTCTTGCTGTTTACCGGCCGGGTTTTGACTAATATGATTTGATGTCCGCAAACGGACAGGCGCACCTTGGGGTAATTCAGATAAGCCCGCACCTTGCGCTCCATCTCCTGGGCGGTTTCGTTTTCCGGGACGGCTATGCCGTCTTTTTTGCTGAGCAGGCGACAATAGGTAGCCAAAGACTCGTTTTGAGCCACCGGCTGCAGCCGGCCCTCCAGGATGTCCGGCAGGCACGCCAGCAGCAGCTCGGCCGCCAGATTGGATAGCTTCTCATGTAGCTGCGGTCGGGTTTCCTGTCCGGTAAGCGGGTAAACTTTTTGGCTGTAAATCGGCCCGGAATCCATTTTTTGATTGAGCCGTATAATGGATACTCCGGTTTGACGGTCGCCACTTAAAATGGCCGACTCAATTGGCGAGGGGCCGCGGTATTTTGGTAGCAGTGAAGGGTGGGCATTGATAATACCGTGCTCGAACAAACTCAGAAGGCCCTCCGGAATCATTTTACCGTAAGACACCAGCACGCCGACGGCCGGCGACAATTCGCCAAGCTTAGCTACCAGCCTGCCGTCGATGTATTGAGGTTGGAAAACATCGATGCCAGCGGACTGAGCGATCGCCTTAACGGCCGGCGAACCAAGCTTTTGGCCACGCCCGCGCAGCGAGTCCGGCCGGCTGACCACCGCGGCTATTTGATAGCCGGCCTTAACCAGCGCCTTTAGGCTGGGGGCGCTGAAGTCGTCACTGCCGAAGAATACCAGCGGTTTCGATTTGTTCATAAGCCAAAGGCTCCAGTTCACCTTGATTGTTAAGTTTAAAAAACCCGTCGGGGTTTTCCACACGATCGACGAAAATAATGCCGTTGGTATGATCTACCTCGTGTTGAAGTATCCTGGCCAAAAACCCCTCAGCTTTTATTCTAACTTCTCGCCCTTCGCTATCCAGTGCCTTTAAGCGAATTCTCGGGTAGCGGGGTACCAGGCCGTAAATTTCGTTGACGCTTAAGCACCCTTCGTGATCGTAGGCCGGATCGCCTTCGTGCTTAATTATCTTTGGGTTTATCAGAGCGGTAAACTGGCGGTTTTGTTTGTCGTCAAAATCATCTCTTACGATAATGACCCTCAGCGGCTGATCGATTTGGATGGCGGCCAGGGCAACACCCAGCTCGTGCGGCCGGGAATTCTCCCAATCGGTCGTGGCATCAACCATGTCGTTTATTAATTGGCGGATATCGGGTGTAATTACGTGTACCCGTTCCGATCTGACTCTTAGCCGGTGATTGGGCAGGCAAATAATACTGTTGCGGTCAGCCATAACCTTAAGATTATAACCAATCGCCGCCTGGTAGTGAATTAATCGTCACAATAAATGAGCCGGATCGGGATCGACAATCCAGCGGCTGTTGTTCGCGAAGTTGAGGCAGGCTTCGGTGAGCAGTGAACGCCTGGCTGATTTTAAGATCAACTGCCAGCGGTATCGGCCACCCAGCCTTTCATAAAACGCCGGCGCCGGGCCCAGGATAGACAACGATACGCCGAAGCGTTTTTTTAATTCGTCGGCTGCTGCCCGGGCGGCAGCAACGGCCTGGCGCTCCCTGCTATATGAGCAAGTCAGTTTGGCTAAATAGCAATACGGCGGAAAATTAGCGCGTCGGCGCTCGGCCAGTTCAAGCTTGTAAAACGAATCGTAATCCTGTTTGCTGCCATAGACTATGCTGGGATGGTTTGGCTGATAGGTCTGGATCACCACGTCGCTACGCCTAGCCAGGCGTCCCACTCGGCCGCAGACTTGGTATACCAGCTGAAAAACCCGTTCTCTGGACTGGTAGTCGGGTATGCCAAGACCGCTATCGGCTTGAATAACCCCCACGAAGCCCAGGTGCGGCAGGTCCAACCCTTTGGCAATGACCTGGGTGCCTATCAGTATGTCTATTTTACCCTCGTACACCTCGCGGTAATTATTGTGAAGCTGTTCCATCACTTTAGTGTCGGCGTCAAATCTGGCTATCTTGGCGCGCGGGAACAGCTTGGACAGTTCATCGGCGACCAGTTTAGTGCCAATGCCTCGATGAACGATTTGGGGCTGTCGGCACACCGGACAGCCGGATGGCACCTTTGTCCGCCGGCCGCATATGTGACAGATTAGAGTGTGCCTGTCAACGTGCAAGGTCATTAGTACATGGCATGACTGGCAAAGAGCAGTCCAGCCGCAGTCTTGGCAGATGGTCAGGGGAGCGCTGCCTCGGCGGTTATGAAAAATCAAGCTCTGACGGCCCTCGGCAAGCGAGTTTTCTATGGATTGAATCAAATCATCAGACAAAAATCGATGCCGCCGGAATTGGTCTCGCTGTTTTAGGTCAACAATTCTAACTTTGGCCGGAACGGCATCTCTGGTAGCCGGCTTGGTCATAAGAACTACCGGCTGTCGGGTGGCTTGAGCCAAATAGCTGTCGGTTATGCTGGGGGTGGCGCTGCCCAGAATCAGGCGGCCCTCGATAGCTTTGGTAATAACCCGGGCGGCTCTGAGCGCCAGATAACGAGGCTGGTTTTCCTGCTTATAACCGGGCTCGTGACATTCATCTATGACTACCAGGCCAAGGTTGTGTAGGGGGCTGAACAGCGCTGAACGAGGTCCTATCACTACTAGAGGTTTTTCGGAGTACAGAATCTGCCTCCATATTAAATGCCTCTGCGCTTCTGTCATGGAAGAGTGCGTAACCACCACTCCGGGCAGTGCGGCCAGCAGCTGCGTTCGAAGCTGGGTGGTGAGCGATATTTCCGGAACCAGAATGATGCCGGAATGTCCGGCGGCCAAGATCTGCTTCATAACCTCTATGTAGACCTGCGTTTTGCCCGAACCCGTTACTCCCCGCAAAACAACCGTACCGGCGGGGTTGGCCATAATGGTTCTGACTGCCGCCGACTGTTCGTCATTGAGTACAATTTTTGTTCGATTTATCGGTATGCTTTCTGGGGTAATCCCGCTGATCCGGCGCAATTTTTCCAGTCCGCGAGGCAGCATGGTTTGAAAGACGCTGGACAGCGGGGCCGTATAATAGCGGCTCATCCACAGCGCTGTTTCTGTTAAATGTTCTGGCAAGGGCCTATCCTCTATTAAACTCTTGACGGGCTTGGTAGCGAATTCGGGTTTTGTGGTCTGCCTTAAAATTACGCCCACCGTCTGTTGTTTGCCTAGAGGAATCTTCACCAGGCTACCGGCGGGCAGTTGGCTCGAGCTGTGATAGGTCAAGCCGTCGTCGACGGAACGTTCGCCGGCCACTGGAGCAATTCTGTAATAAAGCATGGGTTTCATTATAGTATCTCCTGGCCCGGGGCTAAAACTGCTAAACTAAATGGAGGTATGTATTTTAAAGACCGCAGCGATGCCGGCTTACGTCTGGCAGCCGAATTGGCCCCTTACCGTTACGAAAACTGTGTCGTTTTGTCCTTAAACGACGGTGGTGTGGTAGTGGGCGAGCAGATTGCCGCTGAAATACATTCCGTCTTGACTATCCTTTTGACCGCTGACATTACCATTCCGGGAGAGCAGGCGGTGTTCGGTTCGGTGACGCCGGGCGGTTTTTCCGAAAACCAAAGTATCAGCGGCGGCCAGCGCGACGATTACTACGGCGAGTTCCACGGCTATATAGAGGATCAGAAGCGTGAACAGTCTCAAAGGATTAATCGCTTGCTGGGTGACGGTGGCCTGCTTGACGAGGCTATGTTGTTCGATCACGTGATTATTTTGACGGCCGACGGCTTGCCGGACGGGCACCTTCTGGATACCGCCGCCGATTTCTTGAAACCCATCCGGCTGAAGCGTCTGGTGGTGGCCGTACCGGTAGCCTCCGTGGAAGCTGTAGACCGTATGCACGTGTTAGCCGATGAGCTGCACGTGCTGAGCGTGACGGACAATTATCTGGAAACCAATCACTACTACGACAACAATCTGCTGCCTTCGCAGGAAGAGGTAGCGGCACGGTTAAACCGCAACATTTTGAACTGGCGTTAGCGCTTTGATTATTGCAAGCCGGCTCTCAAAACGGTAGAATAAAGAACAACAAACCTTAAATCGGGTTACGTTAAAAAGGGATGCTAGACGTTTTTATTACTTCGCGGGTCAGGCGTAAAATTCTGGTGGTTTACGCCAAGTATCCCGATTTTAAGACTCATGTCAGGGGCCTGGCCAAGCTCATCAAGGAAGATCCGGGCAACATTCAGCGCGAGCTTAAACGTCTGGAAAAAGTCGGTTTTTTAACCAGCGAACGGCACGGTAACACTAAAATCTACTCTACCAACAAGCACTTCGTCATCTTTAAAGAGCTGCAGAGCATCGTTATTAAATCTCAACAGGCGCAGGCCAACAAGAGCAAACGTCCTTCTCCGGATGTATGAACCCGCTGTTTGAGTTGGTTCTAAAAGCGCGGAACCTGCAGGGGGGTGAAGCGCGTCGGAGGTTTTTATCTCCAGGATACCGCGCCTTTCAGCACGACCCGTACCTTCTGTCCGACATGATGCCGGCGGTACGGCGCCTGGAGGTGGCTCAAAAAAGCGGCGAGCGGGTGGTGATTTATGGGGATTACGACATAGACGGTCTCACTGCCACCGCCCTTTTACTGGACGCTTTCTCGGCCTTTGGCATACGGGCCGATGCGTTTATTCCCAATCGTTTCGTAGAGGGATACGGTTTGAATGACGACGCAATTCGTTCCCTCGCCGCAGCAGACGCCGGGCTGATCGTAACGGTTGACTGCGGTTCGCTGAGCCACGCGGAAGTTGATCTGGCCAATCAACTGGGCGTTGATATTATTGTGACCGATCACCACAGCGTAGCCGAAACCATGCCTAAAGCCGTGGCGACCGTTAACCCCAAGCGAACCGATCATAAATATCCTTTTAAAGATCTTGCGGGCGTAGGCGTAGCCTTTAAGCTGGTGCAGGCTATGCAGCAGAAAATGGAGGGGCTGCCTCCCGGCCAGGAAAAATGGCTGTTGGATCTGGTGGCCTTTGGCACCGTCTGCGACGTTGTCAGCCTGTTGGACGAGAACCGATGCAACGTTTACTGGGGACTGCAGGTTATCCAAAAAACTCGCCGTCCCGGACTGAAGGCCTTAATGGCGGTATCTGGTGTGAATCCTCAAAATATTAATGCCCGGTCGTTGGGTTTCGGGCTTGGCCCCCGGTTGAACGCGGCCGGACGCCTGGAAACCGCCAAGCTTGGCCTTGATCTTTTGACGACTCGGGACGACGACGTCGCCCTTCGGTTGGCTCAAAAGCTGGACGAGTTGAACCGGGCGAGGCGCATCGAACAGGACAGGATTTTCGAGGAAGCGCTTCGTCAGGCCGCGCTTTTCGCTGAGGATCCGGTGTTGGTGCTGTCCGATCCCAGTTGGTCGCATGGCGTGATCGGTATCGTGGCCGCCAGGATTATGGAGAAACTCAAAAAGCCCGTCTTTGTCTTGCAGGAGCTGGGCGGGGAAAGTAAGGGTTCCGGGCGCAGCTTCGGCGATTTTTCGGCGGTTGAGGCCATTAACACCTCGCGTCGGCATTTAATCAAAGGAGGCGGTCACGCCTATGCCGCGGGCGTGACGCTTAAAACAGAGAAGATCAATGCTTTCAGGGCCTCGCTGAATCGGTTTTACCGCAAGCAGGCTTTTGCCGAACAGTTGGATCATTTCGAACCGAAGGCCGATGCTCAAGTTAAGTGTTCGGGCGATTTCACGGAGGAGCTGGTGCGGCTGCTTGGCCAACTGGAGCCTTATGGCCACGGCAATCCGGCGCCCGTATTCCGCTTGAGCGGCGCTACGGTGCTGCAGCGCCGGGAGATGGGCGACAGCAGTCAGCACCTCAAGCTGCTACTTAGAGACGCCGAAGGCCATAACTTCAGCCTGATAGCTTTTAATAAATCCGCCGAAGTACCCGCGGCAGTTGGCGATTCGGTTGAAGTCTGGCTTGAGCTAACGCTCAACGAATGGCAGGGCAGGCGGTCGGTTGAGGGGCGACTACTCAAGCTGAACGTGATACGTACTTAAACCGCGGCCGGCCGGTGCCGCTTTTGCTCGGGCCGTTTCGAGTTTTTTGTCGAAACTTAGTTGCCAGTACCGGTTTAATCTGTTAAAATCTCCTAAAGTATGATTCAAGTAACCCGCAAAGACTCTAACGAGGCCAACGAGAACCTTATCCGGCGTTTCAGCCGCAAGGTGCTGCAATCGGGCGTGATCGCTACAGCCAAAGCTAACCAGCGATTTTACAAGCCCATCAGCAAGATCGAACGCCGCAAAAAGGCGATTATCCGCAAAGCCCGCAAAAGCGAAAAGCTTATGAAGGCGCGTCTCGGCCTGCGCTAGTATGGCACTGGATCTTCGGATCGACCAAGACATTAAAACCGCCATGCTAGGCGGCGATAAGCTGACTGCCGAGATACTTAAGGGAGTCAAAAACGCTGTTATCTACGCTCAGAAAAAAGCTGGCCGGCCGCTTGACGACTCTGAGATTGAAGCGGTACTGCAAACAGAGCAAAAAAGACGGGACGAGGCTGCCGAACTTTATCAACGCGGTGGCAATCAGCAGGCTGCCGACAAGGAGCGCCAAGAGAAGGCCATTATCGCCCGCTACCTGCCCTCTCCTCTGTCTGACGACGAACTGGAGGCGCTGGTTGACAGGGCCGCGGCTGACAAGCCCGGAACCGGCCTGGGGGAGCTAATCGCCGAGGTACGCCGGCTAGCCGGATCCAGAAGTGACGGCGCCAGAATTGCCGCAGCCGTCAGGAGGAAGCTGGGTCAGTCATGATAATCCTAACCGGTCCTCCAGGCTCCGGCAAAAGCGTGCAGGGCCAGTTGTTGTCGGCGCGACTAGGGTGGCGCTGGCTGAGTACCGGACAGCTGCTGCGCGATCAGAAGAATCCAGCCGTTATGGCCGAACTGGCAGCCGGGCGCATGATTGACGACGATTTAGTCAACCGGGTTATGGAACAGGCTCTCAACGATGCTGGCGGAATTGATATGGTGGTGGCGGACGGTTTTCCCAGGCATCTTTCGCAGGCCGAGTGGCTGCTGGAAATTCTGCCGCGGCACGGGCGCGAGATTAACCGGGTGGTCGTGTTCGACGTGCCCGAAGAGGTGATCATTCAACGGTTGGCATTGCGCGGCCGGGCGGACGACAAACCGGAAATCATCAAAAACCGGATAGCCGACTATATCAGCCAGACAGAACCTATCCTGGATTTTTACCGCCAGCGCGGGCTGACTGTCTGCCGGCTGGACGGCAGGGGCAGCATCGACGATGTTTATGCACGCCTCCAAAAAATCATTGAGCAAGGTTGCTAAAGCGAATGCCTACCCGAGTGGAAACTTTCACTAAAGTTAAAACTCCTTCCGAGATTGCCGATATGCGTGTCAGCGGTCGGATTCTGGCCGGCGTGTTAGAGACGATCAGGCAGCATGTCAAGCCGGGGGTGACTCAAAAAGAGGTCTCGGCTTTGGCCGGCCGCCAGCTGGCGGCTCTGGGAGGCCAACCGGTTTTTCTGAATTATCAGGGATATCCCGATATCATTTGTATCTCGGTGAACGATGCCGTGGTACACGGCATCCCCTCTGACCAGGAGTTTCAGGACGGCGACCTGACCGGTTTCGATTTCGGCGTTTCCTACAACGGCATGATTACCGATGGCGCTTTTAGTATGATTGTTGGCCAGCCAGCCGATCGTGAGCACTCCAGACTGGTTCAAGCTACCGAGGAATCCCTGCTCGCCGGTATCGGTGCGCTTCGAGACGGGGTCAGGGTTGGCGACATCGGCTATGCCGTATCCGAAGTCTTAAACCGATACGGTTACGGCATTGTTCGCGATCTGGTTGGTCACGGCGTGGGGCATCGTCTGCACGAGGATCCGGATATACCGAACTATGGAACGATCGGCACCGGGCCGGTATTGTCTGCGGGGATGACTGTAGCCATAGAACCTATGGCCGCGCTGGGCGATGGCGGAGTGGTGGTTGACCAGGACGGCTGGACGGTCAGGACGGCCGATGGCAGCCTGAGCGCCCATTTTGAACATACTGTCCTGATCACCGATTCAGGTTCGGAAATTTTAACCAGGCTTTAAATATTTTTCCAGCTGCCTGGCTTGGCCGCGTTTTCTCTTTGCTTATCAAACGGCGGGTCGTCGATTGTCCTTGGTTGCTCAAAACCAGGCACAAGCTCTATACTGTTGGTTATGCAAGATCAGCCCTTTAAGTATGCTGTCGGCCTGGACGTCGGCACGACATCGGTTAAGTGCGTTGTCGGCCATCTTGAAGAGGGGTCGGCCGCTCCGACGATTATAGGCGTAGGCCGCCATCCCAATCACGGTATGCGAAAAGGCGTGGTGGTGAATATGGTCAATACCGCCCAGGCCATAGACAAAGCGCTTGAAGAAGCCGAGAGGGCGTCAGGGTATCAGATTAATTCCGCCACGCTGAGCATTAATGGCTCACATATTACCGGTATGGCCTCCAGGGGTGTAGTGGCCGTTGGCGGCGTCGGTAATCACGAAATAACCGCCCAGGATTTATCGAGGGCGCAAGAAGCGGCTACGGTGGTGCAGCTACCGCCCAACCGGGAAATTCTGGATGTAACGCCTCGAGGTTACCAGCTGGATGGTCAGGAGAAGATCAAGGACCCGCTGGGCATGGTTGGCGTTCGCCTTGAAGTTGATGCCTACGTGATTACCGCTCTGAGTCCGCACGTCAAGAACCTCCAGCGAGCCTGCGAAATTACCCAGCTGACTCCCAGGCGAATGGTCACGCCGGCTATTGCCGCCATGAAAGCGATGATTAGCGATCAACTGGCCGAGAATGGCGTATTAATTATGGATATCGGCGGTGCCACCACCAATCTGGCGGTTTATGAAGAGGGTGATTTGCAGCATGTATCGGTGTTGCCGGTGGGCAGTACCAATATTACCAACGACCTAGCGATTGGCCTGAAAACCGATATAGACGTGGCCGAAGCAGTCAAGTTGCAGTACTCCACCAAGCGGCCGCCCAAGATCAGCGTTCAATCAGGCGGGCAAAAACAGGTGTTCGATGGAGAGGAAGTTGAGGACATAGTTTCGGCCAGGCTGGAAGAAATCTTTGACATGGTTAATGACGAATTGAAAAAAATAGGCCGCCAGGCCAAACTGCCGGGAGGCGTAGTGCTGTGCGGCGGCGGAGCCAATTTAAGCGGAGTGGCTGAAGTCGCCAAAGACCAGCTGCTGTTGCCGGCTCGGCTGGGCAGGATACCCTCTTTGGCCGGCCTGGCGGATCAGGTATCCGACCCGGCGTTTGCCGCGGCGCTGGGGTTGATGATGGATGATCTTACGTCCTCGAACCAATCTAACGCGCGTTCGGCGAGATCTTCCGACGTATCGTCGGCGGCTTTCGGCGGCCTTTCTAAAAAGCTTGGCGGTCTGTTAAAAAAGTTTAGAGTATAAATTATTGGTACAGCCGGTCGGTTCCCAAAAAGCTTTTCGGGCAGTCGCATAAATATATAGTTCTTAGTTTGTCATTGACATTTGGCAGTGTATACTAATTGTGAACAAAAGAGGAATTTAACGCTACATGCCTGAAATTAAACCCGCAGACATACAAACTTTCGCCAACATAAAAGTAGCCGGCGTGGGCGGCGCCGGCGGCCAAGCGGTTAACCGAATGAAGGACGCCGGCCTGAAGGGGGTGCAGTTCATCGCTGTCAATACCGATGCCCAAGCGCTACACAATTCGCTGGCTGACGTAAAAATCCATATCGGTAAAGAGACTACCAAAGGGCTGGGTGCGGGGGCCGACCCTGCCGTAGGTCAGAAAGCCGCCGAAGAATCGCGGGAAGAGATTAAAAAAGCCTTGGAAGGTGCCGACATGGTGTTCGTCACCATCGGCGCCGGCGGCGGCACCGGCAGTGGCGCCGGTCACATTGTGGCCGAAATTGCCAAACAGCTGGGTATTTTAGTGGTCGGAGTGGCCACCAAGCCGTTCAGCTTTGAGGGCGAAAAACGGCGGTTAAACGCCGAATGGGCCATTGCCCATCTTGGCAAACAGGTTGATACGCTGATTACCATACCTAACGATCGCCTGCTGCAGATTATCGACAAGCGCACTCCGTTGCTTGAGACTTTTCGGGTGGCTGACGATGTACTGCGCCAAGGCGTGCAGGGCATTTCCGAGCTTATAACCGAGCACGGTCTGATCAACCTGGATTTCGCTGACGTTAAGGCGATCATGAGTAATGCCGGCAGCGCCCTGATGGGGATTGGACGGGCCAGCGGCGACAACCGGGCGGTGTTAGCCGCTCAGCAGGCGATCGAGTCGCCGCTTATAGAGGTTTCGATTGATGGTGCCAGGGGCGTGCTGTTCAACGTTACCGGTGGTTACGACATGAGTATGAGTGAAATTCAGGAAGCTGCCGAAATTATTACTTCGGCTGTGGCTCCCGACGCCAATATAATCTTTGGCGCTACACTGAAGCCGGAGATGGAGGACGAACTGGTCATCACGGTGGTGGCTACCGGGTTTGACAGTGCTTATTTTCACGAAAAAGCTGCCTCGTTCGCTCCGATACCCGAGGCGGTTTCCGAACCGCGCCAACCGGCCGAAGCAACCGCCGGCAGCCAGTTTACCGATGAAGACATAAGCAAAATTGATCTGGATTTGAACACTCAGCCGACGACAGCCGCTTTCGCCGAGGAGGAACCGGAGGGGAAAAATATCTGGAACTATGGCGAAGACGACGAGGCTGACGCGCCAGCATTTTTGCGCCGCCGCAAGAGAAAGAAAAATCAGGATTAATCACAGATTTTCGGTTTTTTGCCGTTGTGCGAAAAACTATTGTGCTCGTGCTATATGTAGGGTTATAGTAGTGATTAGCTACACTATGGGAGGTGTAGAGCCAGTATTAACTTAAACCGAAGAGGAGCGACTAGCTAGCAGCCATGAAGTGCCCGCATTGTCATCATCCCGATTCCAGGGTGGTGGAGTCTCGCGAGGCGGGGGATGGCGACGCAATCCGGCGGCGCCGTGAATGCTTGAACTGCCAGTATCGTTACACCACCTATGAGCGGACCGAGCGGCCGAATCTGGCTGTTGCCAAGAAGGATGGCAGCCGTGAGTTGTTCGACCGACAAAAGCTGTTTGTAGCCATTCATCGATCGGTAGGCAAGTTTCTAACCTCGGATCTGGAGATTGAAGAGATTATCGCCAAGGTTGAAAACGAGCTCTACGGGCTGGGATTGCAGGAGGTATCTTCCCGCCGTATCGGTGATCTGGTGCTGGAGGAACTGGGCCGCCGCAACGAGGTTGCCTATGTCCGGTTCGCCAGCGTTTACCGCGAGTTTAAGGATATCAGCGAATTCCAGGCGGTGCTTGACGATCTTAAGTCACGCCGGCTGCAAGCTGCCGGCCAAGCGGTCAAAAGTTAATACTCGTTCATATAACATTAGGGGTGCGCCGCAGCGGTTGGCAATCCGGCCTCTTGAGGCAACGCTCCAAAACAAACATAACAAAACAATCTAAAGGAGGGTAAAGCAGCAATGGCACAGAACGTGTCTACTCTTTCGGTTTCTCGCTATTTCACAGAGGAGGGTATCGATCCGTATCAAACACTCAACTGGACCAAGCGCGAATCCAAAATCGTTAATCCCCTAACCGGCAAGGTAGTGTTCGAGCAGCAGGATGTCGAATTTCCCGAATTCTGGTCGCAAAACGCCATCAACATAGTGGCCCAGAAATATTTCTATGGCACTCCGGGCACCAAACAACGCGAATCAAGTCTAAAACAGCTGATCAACAGGGTAGTTGACACGGTTACCCGGCACGGTTATCAGAACGGCTATTTTCTGGACGAAGCTGAAGCCGAAGTCTTTAATGCCGAGCTGAAATATATTCTGGCGACTCAGCGGGCAGCCTTTAACAGCCCGGTATGGTTTAACATAGGCGCTCCCGACCGGTCGCAGCAGGCCAGTGCCTGTTTTATTTTGAAAGTCGAAGACAATCTACCCTCCATTCTCAACTGGTACCGCGAAGAAGGTATGATTTTTAAGGGCGGGTCGGGGGCGGGCCTGAACCTCAGTTCGCTGCGCGGCTCCAACGAGCTACTGAGTTCCAGCGGCGGCAAGGCTTCGGGACCGGTTAGCTTTATGCGCGGGGCTGATTCCAGCGCCGGAACGATCCAGAGTGGCGGTAAAACCAGGCGGGCGGCCAAAATGGTCATATTAAACGTTGACCACCCCGACGTAGAAGAATTCATCTGGTGCAAAGCCCGTGAGGAGCGTAAGGCCAGAGTGCTGGAGGCGGCGGGGTTCGAAATGGGCCTCAACGGGCGAGACGCCGTTTCCATTCAATACCAAAACGCCAACAACTCAGTGCGGGTCACCGACGAGTTCATGCGGGCGGTGGAGACCGGTGATGATTGGAGCCTGGTAGGGGTTAACGATCATAAAGTCCACAAAACGCTGCCCGCTCGGCAGTTGTTTCGCCAAATTGCCGAAGCCGCCTGGGAATGCGCGGATCCCGGCCTGCAATTCGATACCGTGATTAACGACTGGCATACGACACCCCGGGCCGGCCGTATCAACGCCTCCAACCCGTGTTCCGAATATATGCACCTGGATAATTCGGCCTGCAATCTGGCCAGCCTGAACCTGTTAAAATTCTTAAAAGACGACGGCAGCTTTGACGTGGCGTCCTACAAGCACACCATCGAAACCGTCTTTTTGGCCCAGGAAATCCTGGTGGGCTACAGCGAATACCCAACCGAGAATATCGATAAAAACGCCCGCGCCTATCGAGAGCTGGGCATGGGTTACGCCAACCTGGGGGCTCTGTTGATGGCCAAAGGGTTGCCTTACGACAGTGACGAAGGGCGGGCGGTGGCCGGAGCGCTGACCGCTCTGATGACCGGACACGCCTACGCTACCAGCGCCAGGATAGCCAAACGGGTGGGTCCGTTCGAAGGCTACGCCAAAGACAGCGAGGGCATGAACCGGGTTCTGAAAAAGCACCGCGACGCCTTGCAAAAGATTGATGCCAGTCTGGTGCCGGAAGATCTGCTGAGCGCCGCTGCCGGAGCCTGGGACGAGGCGGTGGAACTTGGTGCCAAGTACGGCGTGCGCAACTCGCAGGCGACGGTTTTGGCGCCTACCGGTACCATTGGCTTTATGATGGATTGCGACACTACTGGCGTCGAGCCGGACTTCGCTTTGACCAAATTCAAAACCCTGGTGGGCGGTGGATCCATGATTATAGTCAACCAAACCATTCCCCGGGCTCTCAAGGCTCTGGGATACAGCAAGGCGGAGGCTCAAGACATATCCGCTTATGTTCACGACAAGGGCACAGTCATGGGGGCGCCTCATCTGAAGGCCGAGGATATTGACGTTTTTGCCTGCGCGGTTGGCGACAACGCCATTCATTACATGGGGCATGTCAAGATGATGGCTGCCGTCCAGCCTTTCATATCGGGAGCTATCAGTAAAACGGTCAATATGCCCGAATCAGTTAGCACAGAGGATGTGGAGAGGATATATCTTGATGCTTGGAAGATGGGCATCAAGGCCATTGCCATTTACCGCGACAACTGCAAAGTCGGCCAGCCGCTGGAAAGCCAGCAAAAATCATCCAAGGAGCAGGTTCCGGAAGATCAAAACCAGGGCCAGGCCGCGGTGCCGGCAATCGTGGTTAGAAACGCGACTGTCAGGCGAGAGATGCCCCGCCGGCGCTCCTCCAAAACCTTTAGTTTTCGGGTTGGCGATTTGCACGGTTACTTGACGGTGGGCGAATACGACGATGGCACTCCCGGCGAACTGTTCGTGACCGCGGCCAAGATGGGCTCGACTCTGGCCGGATTGCTGGACTCTTTTGCTCGCAGCATCAGTTACGGATTGCAATACGGCGTGCCGCTGAAGGCGTACGTTAAGGCCATGAGCAACACCAGCTTCGCTCCGGCCGGCGTAACCGATGACCCCGAAATCAAAACGGCAACCAGTCTGGTGGATTACATATTCCGGCGCCTGGCCTTGGAGTATCTGAGCATAGACGACAGGCTGGAACTCGGCCTGGCCACGCTTGAAGAACTGGAGGAATCCCTGAAGGCGCAGCAGGCCAGCTTGCTAAACAACGAAAACGAACAGCCAGATCAAACGGGTGAAGCCGCCGATCGAAGCGCCGCGGATGCGTCCCGGCCGGCCAGCAGTCCGGACGAACCGTTGGATGGCGGCGCGGCTGATGCTAAGAATCAGGTCAGGCCGCTTGGACTGACCGCCGCCAATGCGCCGCTTTGTTCCAACTGCGGCAACCTGACGCAGCCGGCCGGCAGCTGTTTTATCTGTACCAGTTGCGGAACCACGTCGGGGTGCAGCTAGCGGCCGGTAAAATCCACCTGTTACGCGCTAGCGGCTGTTGCTATACTATTGTCATAGCATGAAAGCCGTTATGATTTACAGGCCCAACAGCGAAACCGCCCGAGCGGCAGAGGAGTACTTGCGGGATTTTACCCGCCGCAGCGGCCGCGAGCTGGAAGTGATGGATCCGGACACCGCCCAGGGACAGGCTTTTTGCGAACTTTACGACGCGGTGGAATACCCCACCCTGTTGGCGCTGGACGATAACGGTAAGCTGCTGCAAAGTTGGCGCGGACTGCCTCTGCCGCTGTTCGACGAAGTGGCTTATTATAGCGCTTAAGCTATGTCCAAAACCAAAAATCAGCCTTGCCAACCAGCCCGTTAACCCTATAATTGCCGTAGAAGGTAGCAACTAATGCGACATAGGGGGCGAAAACACGCATGGTTAAAACGGTACGCGGGGCAGACTGGAGGAATTCGGCTATCGCGCTTGGCAGATTAATGCTGGGCTTCATCTTTTTGTGGGCGTTTTTGGATAAACTGCTGGGACTGGGAGTCGGCACACCGGCCGGCAAGGCTTGGCTGGCCGGCGGCTCGCCGACCAACGGATTTTTAAGCGGAGTCGACGGGCCTTTTGCCGGCTTCTTTCATTCGTTAATAGGACTGGCCTGGGTGGACTGGTTATTCATGCTGGGGTTACTTGGTATAGGCGTGGCGTTGCTACTGGGGGTGGCTGTCCGGTTGGCGGCTGTCAGCGGCGGCTTGCTGCTGGTGATGATGTGGGCGGCTTCCCTGCCACTTAGGAACAACCCGGCCGTAGACGATCATTTGGTTTATATCGCTCTACTTGCGGTCATCGCTCTGGCGCCCAGGAAATATTCCTTAGCCAAATGGTGGCAGGCTTTGCCGCCGGTGCGCAAAAACCGTTGGCTTTGGTAAGAAGATTCATCCCGACAGGTTGAAAACAGGAACGTTTTGGGCTAGAATGAGTCTGTCAAATACGTTTTTCGCCCTTGCCTGGCGGCAGGGCGCAAGTGAGCGGTCATCAGCCGCGAAGTAGCGGGAGGAAATTTGCCAGAAAAGGCGAACGATAGAACCCGACGGAACCGGCCCGTCAGACCGGACAAAACAAGCGCCAAAAGTCGTTACTTTTGGAAGTCAGATGGTACCATCCGCGCGCGGATTCTGACAGCCAAAGCTAACGACTTTTTGTTTTAACGGCAAAGGAGTAGAGGAATGAAGTTCAAGTCCGGCAGCCGCCGCAAGCCCGCTGAATATGAAAAAGCCCTGATTGAGTATTGGCGCAAAAACAGGACATTTGAAAAATCGGTCAAAACGCGGCCCGCCAGCAATGCGTTCGTATTTTATGACGGACCGCCGTTTCTAACCGGAATGCCTCACCACGGGCATTTGTTGATTTCAGCCTTGAAAGACGCGGTCGGACGCTATCAGACCATGCAGGGCAAGCGGGTCGAGCGGCGGTGGGGATGGGACTGCCACGGTTTGCCGGCCGAGGTATTCGTTGAAAAAGAATTGGGCATCGCCAACAAAAAAGAAATCGGCACCAAGATAAGCATCGCCGACTATGTTAACGCTTGCCGCGCCGCCATGGTGCGCACGGGTACCGAATGGGAAGACACTATCGAGCGGATTGGTCGCTGGGTGGAATTTGAAAACGCCTACAAGACGATGGATAAGGAGTACATGGAGTCAGTCTGGTGGGCCTTTAAGCAGCTTTACCAAAACGGCAAGATTTACGAGGGCGAAAAAATCCTGGTCTATTGCACCAATGACGCCACGCCGATTTCTAAGTCCGAAGTGGCCATGGAAAACAGCTACCGCAAAGATACCGATCCCAGCGTTTACGTCTACTTTGAGCTGGAGGACAGCGACAACGAATATGTGTTGGCCTGGACCACGACGCCGTGGACGCTGCCGGCCAACGTGGCCGTAGCGGTTAACGAAACTTTGTCCTACTCGCTGGTGCAAAGCGCCGGCAAAAAGTTTTATGTTGCCAGCCAGGCGGTAGAGAGAGTGATGACCGACGCCAAACGCCAGCCGCTTGAATATCGGGTGATAAAAACTGTTCCTGGCAGCAGTCTGGTAGGCAGGAAGTACTATCCGCTGTTTGAGAACCGCGGACCGGCGGCGCATCGTATTTTAGCTGCCAGTTTCGTAACCGCCGAAGACGGCACCGGTATCGTTCACGAGGCCCCCGCCTACGGTGAGGACGATTACGAGCTATGCAAGCGGGAGGGCCTGCCGCTAATCTCGCTGGTTGATGAAAACGGCTTTTATACCGAAGGACGCTGGCTGGGCCGAAACATTTGGGAGGTAAACAAGGAAATTGCCAACACCTTGGTGTCCGAAGGCAAGGCCCTTAAAGTTGAGTACGTCGTGCACGACTATCCCCACTGCCATCGTTGCGGCACTAAACTGATGTACCGGGCCCATCCCAGCTGGTTTATGGATATCCAGGGGCAGAAACAGGAGATGCTGGACGCCAACCGTCAGACCCGCTGGGTGCCCGAGCATCTCCGGGAGGGCCGGTTCAGGCGCATTATCGAGTCGGCGCCGGACTGGAATCTTTCCCGGGATCGCTATTGGGCAACCCCTATACCGGTCTGGCGGGGTTATCGCCTGGACGGCACCGAGGTGATTAAGGTAATCGGCTCTTTCCAGGAATTCGAAGACCTTACCGGCCGGCGTTTGGACGATTACCATTTGCCTGAGGTGATGGATGTGGAATTTGAGTGCGACGGCACCATCTTGAAGCATGTCGGCAAGGTGCTTGACTGCTGGTTCGAATCCGGCTCGATGCCGTTCGCCCAGTTTCACTATCCATTTGAGAACAAACGAAAATTCGAAAAAGGTTTTCCGGCGGATTTCATTGCTGAAGCTATCGATCAAACCCGCGGCTGGTTCTATTCCCTGACGGCAGTCAACGTGGCCCTGTTTGGCCGATCGCCGTTTAAAAACCTCATCTGCACCGGCTTCATTAACGCGGCCGACGGTAAAAAGATGAGCAAAAAACTTAAAAACTATACCGATCCCCTGGAGCTGATGAATAAATACTCGGCCGACTCCTTCCGCTTTTTGATGCTTAATGGTCCTTTGACGAACGGCGAAGACTACAGTTTGCAGGACAAGGACGTGGCTGATATCAACCGAAAACTGTCCATGATCTGGAATATGTACGATTTTTTTAGCATGTACGCCGAAGTGGACAAATGGGAGTGGGACGGCGACATGTCCGATCCGCTGGGTGATCTTAAAAATCCCTTGGATATCTGGATCGTCAGCCTGTTGCACCAGCTGATAGGCGAAGTGGACAAACACACGCGCCGCTATGAGATTCAAGACGCTCTCAAACCGGTTCTGCCGTTCATTGACAACGCTTCCAACTGGTACGTTCGCCGGTCGCGCCGTCGCTTCTGGAAGAGTGGCAGCGATGCCGATAAGGATATGGCTTATCGCACCCTCCATTACGTGTTGGTAAAGTTAGCCTGCGTCCTGGCGCCGTTCACGCCGTTTTTGGCCGAGGAGCTGTACCAAAAATTGACCGGCGGCGAAAGCGTGCATCTGCTGCTTTGGCCGGAAGCGGGCCCGGTGGACAAGTCGCTAATTAAAGATATGGCCGCCCTCCGCGAGGTGGTCACCGAAGGCCTGGCCCGGCGCGCCGCCGCCCGGCTGAAGGTACGTCAGCCTCTTGGAATGGTTAAAATTAATGGTCAAAACGCCAAATCCCTGAAACGGTTTGAGTCCGTTATTAAGGACGAACTGAACGTTAAGTCCGTACTGTTTCACGACGCAGCCCTGGCTGAGGGTGAGGCAGGAAGATTAACAATAGAGCTTGATACCGAACTGACCGCAGAGCTAAAACGCGAAGGTTTGATGCGCGAAGTGGTGCGGCTGGTACAAAACGCCCGCAAAAGCGCCGGCCTGAAAGTAGACGACAGGATATCGCTGGTACTTCAAAGTCAGGACGCCCAGTTAAGCCGGGCGATTAGGGAACACTCTGCGACCATTAAGTCCGAAACGCTGGCCGTTCGACTGGCGGGCGAAGGCCGGCGGGAGTATGAAATAAAAACCAAGGTAGACTCGGCCACTTTGCTGATTGGGCTACAAAAACAATAACCCGCAAACCTTAGGACGGTCCGTCAGATTTGACAAGCCCCTTTTAGTATGCTATTTTATGGGTAACTTTCATAACATTAAAATCAAAAACGATGAAAATTCTAGACAGTACCATTCAAAAACTAGGTCGGCGGGCCATGGCTTTCGCCGTCGCCGAACCGGACGATGACGAGCTGCTGCGCTCCATTGAAGCGGATGCTGTAGCCAACAATCTGACTCTGGAGGAAATTCCGGACTACGCCAGGTTGTCCGGCTTTTGGAATCAGGTGGAAAACGACCTGCGCTCCGATCCTAAATGGTTCGATTTCGCCCGGGACGACTAAGTCAAAAGCCGGTTTTCTTTTGTCCGAGCTTTGCCTACAGAGACTTATCTGTTAAAATGATGGCCGAGAATATTTTTTAAATGCCAAAGCGGGAAACAATCCATGAAAGCAGTCGTTAGAGTCGGCGGTAAACAGTACATAGTGGCCGAGAAAGACACCCTGCTGGTAGACGGCCTGCCGCGGCCGGCCGGTGCCAAGGAGTTGTCGCTGGACACTTTACTGCTGTTTGATCACGCCGGCAAAGCGGTCGTCGTGGGTAGGCCCTTGCTCAAGGATGCCAGCGTGAAGGCTAAAGTGCTGGACGAAACAGTAAAGGGCGACAAGCTGCGAATTATTCGGTTTAAAGCCAAAAAGCGGGTCAACAAACAGATCGGCCACCGGCAGCGCTATCTTCGCTTGCAGGTTACGTCAATCAGCGGCAAATAGCCTGCTGATTTTTCAAGGCGTCAACTTTTTCAGGCTCTGCGCCGACAGGGGTCCGCTTTTCACGCGGGAGAGCTTTGGCTTTTCACGGCTATGTTAAAATATCCTTAGTATTAAAAGGAAAAAACTTCAAGAAGTGAGTGCCACAGTTATCGCTGTCACTAACCAAAAGGGCGGCGTGGGCAAGACCACCACGGCCGTTAATCTGGCCTACTACCTAGCCAAAGCCGGCAAGAAGGTGCTGGTGATTGATTTTGATCCCCAGGGTAACGCCACCAGCGGCATGGGGGTGAACAAACAGAACCTGGAAAGAACTATTATCGATTGCATTGCCGGTGACTTGCCACTTGACCAGGCGGCGCTGGCCAGTCGCCATAAAAACTTGCATATAGTTCCCGCCACGCCGCATTTGGCAAATGCCGAGGTAGAGCTGGCGCGGGCCGACAGGCGCTTTTCCAGACTGAAACTGGCAGTCGAAAGGGGTACCGCCGGGTATGACGTGGTTCTGATCGATTGTCCGCCCAGTCTGAGCCTGCTGACCGTTAACGGATTAATAGCCGCCGACTACGTCCTGTTGCCGGTGCAGGCCGAGTTTTATGCGCTGGAAGGACTCGGGCAGCTGCTTGAAACCATGCAACTGGTCAGGAAAGGATTAAATCCTACTCTGGAGCTGCTGGGCGTTGTGCTGACCATGCTGGATACCCGCACTTCGCTGGGGCGTCAGGTTCATGACGAAATTAAGCGGCACTTTCCCAAAAAAATTTTTGAAACCACCATACCTCGCAACGTCAGACTGGCCGAAGCGCCCAGTCATGGCCTGCCGGTGGGCGCCTATGATCGCTGGAGTAAAGGCGCGCGGGCCTATAAGGCCCTGGCTAAAGAGGTTGCCGGGAGGATATAGCCGTGATGAACCGACCTGTTGCCAATAACAAGAGGGGGCTGGGCAGAGGCTTCGAGTCGCTGATACCCTCGCAGGTGCTGGATGAGGACTTCGACCCCAGCAGGCAACAGGATGAAAAAATCTCCGAACTGCGCCAGTTAAGTCTGTCATCGGTCTATCTAAACCCTGACCAGCCACGCCGCCATTTTGACGAACAGGCCCTGTCCGAGTTGGCCGCTTCCATCAAGGAGCATGGCGTGCTACAGCCTATCGTGGTGACGCCGCATAAGGACGGTTATCAGATAGTGGCCGGTGAGAGGCGTTATCGCGCCGCCAAGACTGCCGGCCTGATCAAAATCCCCGCTCTAGTGCGCACCTTGAGCGACCAGCATAAGCTGGAGCTGTCACTGATCGAGAACATCCAGCGGCGCGACTTGAATCCGCTGGAAACCGCTACCGCGTACCTTAAACTGCACCAGCAATTCAACTTGACTTACGAGGAAATTGGCCAACGGGTAGGCGGCAAAGCGGTTAGCACCATCAGCAATGTGCTCCGCCTGTTACAGCTGCCAGCCGAAGCCAAACGCGCACTGATAGAGGGAAAAATCAGCGAGGGCCATGCCCGGCAAATGCTGGCGCTGACCGGTGATCCGGCCGGACAGCGTCTTCTTCTAAAACAACTGCTTGGCGCGGGCTGGTCGGTGCGGCAGGCAGAGCAGTACGTGGCCGCCAGAAAGCGTGACATCCAGGCCGGCAAAACGCCGGCGAAGCCTTCGGCGCAACAACTTACCTACAACAGCAATCCCGATGTTGGCAGGTTACAGGCATTGCTTGGCGTGCCGGTAAAACTGACGGGCGGGCCGACGTCGGGTAGCTTGACCATCAGTTTTCGCGGTCCCAAAGAGCTAAAACGAATCATCAGACGCTTACTCGGGAATTGACAGTCTCGCTAAAAGAGCCGCCAGCGGTTTAAGGGCCAGAAGCGTACGGCTGTAGGTCCTTGAATGTCGCCGAGCGGAATGGTGCCAAGGCCGTTGCGCGAATCGAGAGAAAAATCACCTTGGCGGTGATCTCCCGCCACGTAAATCTGGCCGGCCGGCACCACTATATCGCTGTTGCCGCTAGTGGGCGAGCTCGGACCGCTGACGCCCCGGTCCGGGTTGAAGCCGCCTGGAAATTGAGCATTAAACACCCTGATCTGCCCGTCCCCGACCTTAACCCTTTCGCCGGGCAGGCCAATGACTCGTTTGACGATATACCGGTCGGGCAGGCCGGGCTGCCAGTTTGGGTTGGTAAAAACTATAATCTGGCCGCGGGCAGGCAGATAGGGGGTTCGGGTGATTGCTCCCCAAGTTATCGGCAGGCGGTTGATAATCAGTCTGTCGCCGGTGAACAGGGTGCTTTGCATGCTCGGCCCGTTGACCGCGAAGCTCTTAAAAACCAATGCGTTGACCAGCAGAACGCCCAACGCTACCGCTATTAAAAATCCGGCTAAGCCCCAGAATTCCTTCATGCCTAAAAAACGTGAAAATTGTTCAGCGGCAGCAGCCTGATCCACAGCCGGCCTTCAATGTATTTGGCGGGCACGGTGCCGAACAGGCGCGAATCGTATGAGCCGCCGGGCCCCCGATTGTCACCCAGCACGAAAACTTGTCCGGCCGGCACCTCCACGCTTAGCGTTTGCTCGGCATAGGTTGGGCCGAGTCGCAGGCCCAGTGCCTGGTCGGCATTGAACCCGCCGGGGTTGTTGGCGTTTTTAATGGTCACACTTCCTCCGTCAATGATTACCGTGTCGCCTGGCAAGCCGATGACTCTTTTGACCAGTTCCTCTTTCTGTACGGCGGTAAACGGCGAAGCCCGGCTGTCCAGTACCACTATCTGTCCTCTGGCCGGCAGGTAAGGCACGCCGGCCAGCATGGCTCCGGTGCGTTCGAACTTGCTGATAATCAGCCGGTCGTTGTTTTGCAGCGTAGGCTGCATACTAGTTCCCTGGACGAAGTACGACTGAAAGGCGAAGTGATTGATTAAAACCACGCCCAGCCAGACCAGCGCGACAAAAGTCGCCAGATTAGCCAATGCCTTGAAAAAGCCGATCAGCCAAGCCGCAGCCGGTTTAGCCGGGGGCTGGTTGGTGATGACAGGCTCCGGGTTGGGGGCTGCCGGGCGGATGGATGCCTCATTTGGCCTAGCGGGCTGATGAATATCCTGATCAGGTGCTGCCCCGCCGGGCGCCAAGGGGAGGAGAGGGATCCGGCCGTCAGCCCGGCCCGCTGTGTTTTCCGGCCAGTTCTGGCCGTTTTGCGGATTCATAGCCTATATCTTATAACGAATCAAGCGTAAGTACTACCGCAGGTTTACCGCTCTGTCAAAACGAGGTATAGTGAGTGGAGCTATTTCTCATGTTTCGCAAATCTTCCAATGCTAATATTGATGGTTTTATCGTGCGCAACCGGAGCCGGCAAGACAAGGCTCCGCGTCTTGGCATAGACAACCTGCAGGTACCCCGGCGCTTTTTAAAAACGCCGCCTAAAAGATCCGAGAGAGCCGATCCGTCGGGCGGGCTGCAGCCGGCGGCAGATCATGGCCTGTCGCCGCAAAGTGCTTCGGCTGTCGCCGGAGGGGGGCTGTCTCAGGTTCTGGCCGAGATGCCTCTGGATGACGCTCCCCCGACGGCGAAACCGGAACGGGCCCTGCGGCGTCACCAGTTGCGGCGCTGGCTGAAATTCGCGGCGCTGTCCTTGCTGGTAGCTCTGCTGCTGATAGGTGGTTACGTGGGGGTGAAATTTTTCCTGGCCGGCGGCAGGGTTTTCAACGGCAACCTTTTCGCGGCTCTGATGAGTGAGGGTAAGAATTTGAAAACCGACCAATACGGCCGGGTCAACATCTTGCTCTTTGGCACATCGGAGGATGATCCTCAGCACGACGGGGCCCTGCTGACCGATTCCATTATGCTGCTGAATATCAATCCCAAAGACAAGACAGGGTTTTTAATGAGCGTGCCTCGCGATTTATGGGTTAAATACAATCAGGCTTGTCCCAGCGGATACGAGGGCAAGATTAACGCCGCGTACGAGTGCGGCCTGGGTCAGTCCAAAAACGAAGCCGCCGGTTCGGCCATGCTCAGCAAGATGGTCGAGCAATTCAGTGGGGTAAGCGTGCAGTATTACGTGCACGTTAACTATACCGCCCTCCGGGACGCGGTTAACGCGGTGGGCGGCGTCACCGTTACTATCAACAGTTCGGATCCCCGAGGCGTACTCGACCGCAACTTCGATTGGAAGTGTAATTTTAGGTGTTACTACGTTAAATACCCCAACGGGCCGGTCACGCTGGACGGGGAGCACGCCCTGGCTCTGGCCCGAGCCCGCAACGCTGCCGGCGGTTACGGGTTAAGTAGCGGTAATTTCGACCGCGAAAAGTATCAGCGCGAAATTATCATTGCCCTGCGCGACAAGGCCATGAGCGCCGGTGTTCTCACCAATCCGGTGAAGGTGACCAAGTTAATGGACGGGCTGGGCAACAACGTTAAAACCAATTTCTCCGCCTCCGAGGTGAAAACCCTGATCGGCCTGGCTCGGCAAATCGACGCCTCCAAACTGCAAACCATCAACCTGGTAGATCCTAAGGCGCCCCTGGTTACTACCGGCGCTTACGGAGACCAAAGCATTGTCCGGCCGGTAGCCGGTCTTACCAATTTCAGCAAAATCCAGGCCGTGGTTAGGGCTTACGAGACCGGTGAAATCAATCTGCTTAGCGAAGCGGCTAAAATCGACGTGCTGAACGGTTCGGGCGTGCCGGGGGCTGCCCAAAAAGAGGCCGACAACCTGACGGCCCAGGGGCTGAGCGTTAATACGGTTGGTAACGCTGCCGGCGGGCCGTACGCCGCCCGGTATCAGCTGTTTGATCTGAGCGGTAATAAGCCGGCCACCAAGAGCAAACTGGAACAGCTGCTGGGAGTAACCGCGCAAGATAAATCAGCGCTGCCGGCTAATGTCTTCTCGCGGTCCGACTTTGTTATAATCGTAGGTGGAAATGGAGTTAATTAAAACCGTCAGTCGGCGGAACTTCTGGAGCGACGTCCTTTATATTATTCTTAACGTCGGTCTGGTAACGGCGCTCTATTGGCTGGTCAGATTGTTTGATCCGCCCTATTTGGCCGTGGCCCTGTTGCTACTAAGCAAGTGGCGGATATTCGCGGTACGGCCACGCTATTGGTTCGCCCACTTGCAGGGTAATCTGGTGGACATAGTGGTGGGACTGAGCTTCGTAGCGTTGCTTTATCTCGGGTCGGGCGAGACCGGTTTCCAGTTGCTACTGAGCTTGCTTTACGCTGCCTGGCTACTGGCGCTTAAGCCGCGCTCCAAACGGCAGTTCGTCGTCTGGCAGGCCGGCGTGTCCCAATTCGCCGGGCTGCTGGCCGCTTCCAGTTTCTCGTATTTGCTGCCGTCTTCGGTGTTTGTGCTGATCGTTTGGATGATAGGCTACGGAGCCGCTAAACACGTTTTGAACGCCTATGACGAAGAAGGGCCGACGTTGCCAGCTATGGTCTGGGGGTTTTTGCTGGCCGAAATAGCCTGGTTGTATTACCATTGGATGGTAGCCTATCCGTTCATCGGTTCGCTGGCTATTTCTCAGCTATCTATAGTAGGCCTGCTGGTCGGCTTTGTATCCCAGAGGCTGTATGACGTTTTAAAGCGCCGGGGGAGCATCCGGTTTAAAGACGTACGCGGCCCGGTTATGTTTTTAGGCGCGCTGCTTCTGCTGATTTTCATTAAATTTACGCCTTGGAGTATTGCCCTGTAACTAAAAATTACCTAGCCCGTTGCCAGGTAAAAGTGTTAACCATAAGGAGAATTTCATGGATCAGGAAAATCCGGCGCCAAACTTAGGCCAAAACGACAACAAGCAGGCGGAAAACGCTATACCGGAGCTTTCTCAGACAGACCGAACCGCATCTGATGGCGCTGCCGGCCGGCAGCGCCGTGCGGTCAACCCGGTCGTTGTTTGGCTGGTAGCGGCTGTTGTAGCCTTGCTGGCCGGTGGGTTGGGCGCGGCAGGCGTAGTGGTAACCGGCCTGGTCCGTCCAGATGCCAATCGGGCCATCGTCCAGAATCGGGGCACCATTGTTTTACAGGAATCAGAAGTGGTGGCTGACGTGGCCAAAAAAGTTTCGCCGAGCGTCGTATCCATCGTGGCTAAGAGCTCCAACCCTTACGGAGCAACGTCTCAAAGCGCCGCCACCGGTATCATCATCAGCCAGAACGGTTACGTGCTGACCAACAAGCACGTTTTACCGCAAGACACCACCGTGCAGGTGATCCTGGCCGACGGCACGGTGTTCGATAACGTGGCGATAGTGGGTCGTGATCCGCTGAACGATCTGGCTTTTTTGAAGATCAATTCTTCCAAGCCTCTGACCCCGGCCACCCTTGCCGATTCGTCCCGGGTGCAGATAGGACAAAAAGTGGTGGCTTTCGGTAACGCCTTGGGGCAGTTTCAGAACACCGTTACCTCGGGCATAATTTCCGGCATTGGCCGTCCGGTGAGCGCCAGTGACGGCAATAACCGGGTGGAAACACTGCAGGATCTGTTTCAAACCGACGCGGCGATTAATCCCGGGAATTCCGGCGGTCCCTTGGTAAATCTGCAGGGAGAGGTAATAGGCGTCAATACGGCCGTGGCCAGCAAGGCTCAAAACATCGGCTTCGCCATACCCATCAATGCCGCCAAGGGCCTGATTAAGACCGTCTTAAAAGACGGCAAGGTGGCGCGGGCCTATATGGGCGTGAACTACCTCTCAATCAACGGCGAGATAGCCAAACAGTTCAACCTGCCCGTTTCTGAGGGCGCTTATATTTACGGCGCAGGCCAGCCGGCTGTTGTGGCCGGCAGCCCTGCCGAAAAAGCCGGCCTTAAAGAGGGCGACGTAATTACCAGGGTTGACGGTACCGATGTAACTCAACGAAACGGTCTGGCCAGCATTTTATCTCAGTACGTACCGGGAGACACGGTTAGCCTGCAGGTGCTGCGCGGCGGCTCTATCCTGACCATTAAAGTTACCCTCGGGGTTATCTAGAGATTTTCAAAGGGGAGCTTAGACTACTCTGGCTACCGAGGTCCCGCCACAAGCCCTAGAGCTATTCCCTCGCGGCGAGCCGGCCGTAAACCGCAAACTTTGGCGCGTTTTACAATTGCCACAAACTGTTTTGGCTCGGCTTCCAGCAGCAACAGACCGCTCGGAGCTAGGCATTTGGCGGCCTGGGGAAGCAGCCGAAAGATCTCCGACAAGCCGGCCTGCTCCGCGTAAAGCGCCCCGGCCGGTTCATAAGCCAACTCCGGCTGCCGGTTGGTCACTTGCGGATCAAGATAGGGCAGGTTGGCGACAATCAGATCCGCTTTCAGGGGAAGATCTTCACAGTCGAGTAAATCGGCGCGGCGAAAATGAACTCCGCCGCCCAGTTTTTTATCGTTGAAGCGGGCGACTTTTAAAGCCGCCTCGGAGCTGTCGATCGCCCAAACCTGCCACTGCCGCCTGATTGTTTTAATTGATATCGCCAAACAACCAGAGCCAGTACCTACATCAATAACCACGGCTCTGTCGTCAGGTAAACCGCTGGCCAGGATCATTGTTACCAGCGTTTCGCTTTCCGGCCTGGGGATTAAAACGTCCTCAGTTACAGCAAAATTAAGCCCGTAAAACTGTTTAGTTCCTAGCAGATAGGCCATGGGGCAGCGGTGCAGCCTGCGCCGGCGCAGTCGTTGCAGCGATTGAAGCTCCGGCTCCGACAGCTCATGTTCCGGGTGAGACAGCAGCCATTCACGTGACCGGCCGGATACCTTTTCGGCCAGCAGCAGAGCGTCTAATCTGGCTGAGCCGATGCCTGCGGCCGCTAAATCCGCGGCCGTCTCGCCGATCCATTGCGACAATAGCTTAAGCGGCATTTTGCCTGAGGGTTTCCGCCTCGTATGCGCCAAGCCGTTCCAGCAGATCGTCTATACCGCCGGAAAGCGCTCCGCTTAGGTTGGAGCGGCTGTAACCGATACGGTGGTCGGTGATTCTGTCCTGGGGGAAATTATAGGTGCGAATTTTTTCGCTGCGCTCGCCCGAACCGATCAGGCTTCGTCTGGTGGCGGCCGTCTTCGATTGTTCCTCTGCGATCTTCCTGTTCAGCAGTCTGGACCTAAGCACGTTCATAGCTTTTTCCTTATTTTTGATCTGGCTCTTTTCGTCTTGACAGGTAACGACCAGGCCGGTCGGCAGGTGAGTGAGTCGTACCGCCGAATCGGTAGTGTTGACGCTCTGACCGCCGTGTCCGCTTGAGCGGTACACGTCTATCCGCAAATCGGCCGGATTAATCTGAACGTCGGTTTCCTCGGCTTCGGGCAATACCGCTACCGTAACCGTACTGGTATGAATCCGGCCCGAGCTTTCGGTGGCCGGTATGCGCTGTACCCGATGAACCCCGCTTTCGTACTTCAGCCGTCCGTAAGCTGAGCCGCCCCTGACTAGAAGAATAAGCTCTTTAACGCCGCCAACTTCAGACGGGCTGTGGCTGATGATCTCGGTTTTAAGGTGATGCAATTCGCAATACCTCAGGTACATGCGCATTAAATCGGCGGCGAACAGACTGGCCTCGTCACCCCCGGCACCGGCCCGGATTTCAATAATGGCGTTTTTGGCGTCATTCGGATCGACTGGCACCAGTAAGCTGGCCAACTCTTCGTCCAGTTTCAAAAGCTGTTCCTCAAGCTGCGGAATTTCGGATTTGGCTAATTCGGCCAGTTCGTCGTCATCGCGGCTTAACTGTTTCATTTCATCAAGCTGTTTCTGGCGGATAGCCCGGCGTTCGGCAAGTTCAAGCAGCGTTTCCAGCTCAGCTATTCGCTTGGTGTTGGCGGCATAATCGGGCTGATTGTAGGCGTCGGCTTTCGACAGGGCTTCTCCTAGCGCCTGCCGTTCGGCCTTTAATTTCTCTATATCGATATTCATGGCCACAAAACCTTTTGCTGTCTTTTGGCTTTTCGGTTAAAAAACCGCCTCTGTCAGGTTCTGTTAGCTTTTTTCTGAACCCGTTTGGCGGCTTTTCTGGCTTTGTTCACCAAAGAACCCGATTGCCTTTGCTTTTCGGCGGCTTGGCGCTTGGCCTTAAAACGGTCAACCCGGCCTTCAACGTCCAATACCTTGCTCTCGCCGGTGTAAAACGGATGCGAAGCGCTGGAGATGTGGATTTTAACCAGGGGATATTCCTTGCCGTCCTGCCATTTAACGGTCTCGCTGGCTGCTATGGTGGAACGGGTTAAAAAGGCGAAACCGGCGGCTTCGTCTTGATAAACCACCTCGCGGTAGTTGTCTGGGTGTAGTCGTTGTTTCATGATCGTTGGGCATTATATCTGTTTTTGCATCTAGAGTCAAAGGACGGTTGACATAGACAGGCTCTATATTGTCTAATAAAATCATGGAGGAAGCCTACCGATATTCCAGCGAATGGCTGGGCCAGCCTGCCAGCCAACAGGTGATCCGCCAGGCTTACGAAAGCGGCTGGAAAAGCATAGTTGCCCGCTCGCCAATTACCGCGGAGTTTGCTGGCCGGGCCGAGTCGGATACCTCCCAGCAGCTTATGTCGCCCAGACTAATGCCCACGCCACCTATACAAGAGCTGTTGGGCGCCAGCTGGCAATACGCTTATCTTACCTACAGCGTGGATTACTTCAACCGGGATTCCACCAACACCCTTACCTTAAGCCTTGAGCAACTTATTTATACAAAGAGCAACAGCCAATTGCCGGAACGGTTGCTAGTTGCCGTTAATCATCATATCTGGGCCGAACCAGGTCTGAGAAAGAACAACCTCACTTACAGAACGTTGTCGGAAGGTTTGCTGGTTAATCCGGAAACTGACGAAATAATCGGGGCGGAAGATATTACTCGCCATATATCTCAGCGCGATTGGCGCAGTGTTACCATACCTCGGCGACTGGACATCGGTTTGTGCCTGGCAATCGTGGAGTTGTCCAAAATTATTTAGCAGTTGATTATATTACATCAGTTTACATAAGGTGTAACTGGTGTAATAAACGCACTAGCTGTTCACATTCTAAGAAAGCGGGTATCTAATGGAACGTATAAAGAATTACTCCTAAACTAAACGAGAGGACACGAAGGCATGTTGGTTCATCAAACGGACAGTAACGTCCAGGCAAGACAACTAAGCCCGGAGGGCAGTAGTTCATTTTTGGCAGCTAGCGGGCGGGAAGAAACGTCCCGTGAGCTGCGGTTCGGTTGCGCTCTAGACAGCGACCGATCGGAGTTGGCTGCCGCCGTTTACGTCCACTGGCTAGAGCATAATGTCAATATCCGTTTTTCATCTGCGGGCATCGGCGAGTGGCGGCAGCAGGGAGTGAACCTGATAACTCTTGGTTCGGTGCCGGATTTTGCCAAGCTGCTGCCCCTGCGCGATTCATGGGTGGTGGTTCCGGCGCGGCTCGATCTGGAGCCGTCTCAGGTGCCGGCCGAACTGTATGAAAGGCGCAGTCACAATGTCTGGTGGTTTGAGCAAAACGGGCAAAGACTGGGGGGAGCACCGGATCACGTAATGGTTCCGGCTGATTTGCGCCCTGCCATGGAAAAGCTGGCATCCCAAGATCCGGGCGGAGCATACCGCGAGGCTGATAGCAGGCGGCCCGGCCTCGGAGGAACCGCTTTGGCGGCAGCCATGCCGCGTCAACGGCTGGCCAGTTAAGGCCACCCGATTCTTGCCAAGCAGTTCGCAATCTGTTACTCTGGGCCAGTAAAAATTTAACGACTACAGTCCGCAAATATTTTAAGCATCCTCCTTCCGGCACTGTCCGGCAGGCGCTGCGGACGAGGAGAAAAGGATATTCTATGTCCGTCAAAATAGATTTAAAAGACTTACTTCAGGCCGGGGTGCATTTTGGCCACAAAACCAGCCGCTGGCATCCCAAAATGGCGCCCTATATTCATTCGAAGCGCCAGGACAGCCATATCATAGACTTAGTCAAAACGTCCGAAGCGCTGGAAACCGCGCTGAAGTTCATCGAAAAAACCGTTGCCGAGGGCAAGCAGGTATTGTTGGTTGGCACCAAGCGCCAGGCGAAAGATCTGGTTAAACGGGCGGCCGAAGCGGCCGGCCAGCCGTACGTGTCAGAGCGCTGGCTGGGCGGTACTCTAACCAACGCCCAGACGATTAATGAACGCATCAAGCATTTAAGATCACTGGAACTGCGCATGGCTAGCGGTGAGCTGGGCAATCGCTATTCCAAACTGGAAGTTCAGCGGTTTCAGGAGGAAATTGACGGTCTTAATCTCAAGTACGGCGGCATCAAAGAACTTAACGGCCGGCCCGGGGCCATGTTCGTGGTGGATATCACGGCCGATGCCAACGCAGTAGCCGAAGCCAAGCGGGTAGGCGTACCGGTGGTTGCCATGGTGGACACCAACGCCGATCCGACCTCGGTTGACTACCCGATTCCGGCCAACGACGACGCTATAAAATCCATCGGCTTAATTTTGGGTTACGTCCGCCAGGCGATAGAGGAGGGTTCCGGACAATATCAAGCCCGAGCGACCACTAACGCCGGCGAGGTAAAATCATGAAACCCAAGATAGAAGACATAAAACGGCTCAAAGAGCTGACGGGCATAGGTTTAACCGACGCCAAAGCGGCTCTCGCGGAAGCCAGCGGCGATTTCGATAAAGCCCTGGAAGTCATGCGTAAAAAAGGTCTGACCAGGGCCGAGAACAAAGGCACCAGAGAAGCCAAGCAGGGGTTAATTGACGCCTATTTGCACGGCGGTCGCATTGGCGCTATGGTCGAGGTGAACTGCGAAACCGATTTCGTAGCCCGAACCGACGAGTTTAAATCACTGGTTCACGATATTTGCATGCAGGTAGCCGCTAGCGCCCCCGAATACGTCAGCTTGGATCAGGTGCCTGACAGTGAGCGGCGGCGGGTGGGCGGCGAAATGAGCGAACAGCTGCGCGGCGAGGGCAAGCCGCCGGAAATGATACCGAAAATAGTCGAGGGCATGCTGATTAAGCATTTTTCGCAGAAAGTCCTGCTTGAGCAGCCGTTTATTAAAAACCCCGACATAACTGTGGGTGAATTGATCAAACAACAGATTGCCAGATTGGGCGAAAACATCGTTGTCCGGCAATTCAGCCGGCTGGAGCTGGGGCTGTAGTTCTCCGGCGTTTTTAGCGCTGATTATCCGCCTGCTGTCATGAATATTTGCTACAATTAATCCATGTTCGACACTGACGCGTATCAGTCGAGGATGCAGGCCGCTTTGCAGTTTTTTGAGGAAGAGCTGAAAAAAATCCGTACCGGAAGAGCTCATCCGAATATGCTGGACGGGGTTACGGTGTCCGCCTATGGCACCAACCTGCCGCTTAATCAGGTGGCTAACGTTACCGTTGCCGATTCTCAAATGTTGCAAATCACGCCGTTTGATCCTTCTAATTTGCAAGCCATCGCCGTCGCCATACGCAACGATTCCAGCCTGGGTTTAAACCCGAGCGATGACGGCCGGGTGGTCAGGGTATCCGTGCCGCCGCTGACGACCGAGCGGCGGACTCAAATCGCCAAACAGCTGGGCGACAAAGCCGAAGAATGTCGCATCTCCTTGCGCAACGTTCGCCAGGACGCTCTTAAATCGGCCAAATCCAAAAAAGAGAACAAAGAGCTTTCCGAAGACGACGTCAAGCGGGTCGAGAAAGAAGTCGACAGGCTTACGGCCGAGTTTTCCGGCAAAGTCGAAGCGGTTACCAAAGCTAAAGAGCAGGAGATCATGACCATCTAGGCTGGGACAGCTTCCTGACCAGCTGCGCCGCCAAAAGCCAGTCATGCCCAACCTACCAAAGCACATTGGCTACATCATCGACGGTAATCGTCGGTGGGCTAAACAGCACGGATTGCCGACCTATGAGGGGCACCTGGCAGGCTACAACACCTTGAAGGAGGTGGTGGTGGAAACCATCGAAGCCGGCGTGCCCTATGTGTCCATTTACGCCTTCTCCAAGGAGAACTGGAAACGCGGCAAAGGAGAGGTCAGTAAGCTGATGCGGCTGGTACACCGCCTAGTTAGCACCGATCTGGGTGAATTGCTGGACAAAGATATCAGGTTGCGATTTTTAGGTACCGAAGAAGGCCTGAGCCGCCAGCTGGTTGATGACATAGCCCTGGCTCAACGCCGTTCCGCCGGTATGCGCAAGGGAACGGTAGTGATCTGCTTCAATTACGGCGGACAGCGTGAAATAGCCGACGCCGCCCGTCTTTGCCTGAAGGACGGCTTGGAGCAGCAGGACATAGACGAGACGGCCATCAGACAGCGCCTGTACGCTCCGGACGTACCGGATATAGACATGGTAGTGCGAACCTCAGGCGAGCAGCGGCTGAGTAATTTCATGATTTGGCGAACCGCCTACAGCGAGCTGATGTTTATCGATAAATTCTGGCCGGATATGACAAAACAAGACGTTAAAGCTATTATTGATGAGTATCAAACACGTCAACGACGCTTCGGCGCCTAATCCTATTCAATGAACGCGCTGTATTCGGTATTAGATTTTAGCTTGTCGGTAGCCCTGGGGCTTTTCCTGCTGGTAGTTTTAGTGGTTCTACACGAACTGGGCCATGCCATTGCCGCCCGCCGCAGCGGCGTGATGGTTGAGGAATTTGGCATCGGTTTCCCGCCCATGGCTTGGTCTAAGAAGCTCAAAAACGGCACCCGTTTTAGCGTTAACTGGCTGCCGCTCGGCGGCTTTGTCAAGCTCAAGGGCGAACATGACAGCGACAAATCGCCGGGAAGTTACGGATCGCTCAAGCTGGCCGGTAAGGCTAAAATCCTATTGGCCGGCGTAGTCATGAACTGGCTGGCCGCCGCGCTGATTTTTACCGTTTTAGCCTTAATGGGCATCCCTAAAGTGTTACCTAACCAGTTTAGCTTGCCTTCCGACAGCGCGGTAACCGTTAAGCCGGTGGTGGCGGCCGAGGTGGCGCCGGATAGTCCGGCTGCCGCTTCCGGATTGCGCAGAGGCGATCAAATTCTGGCCCTGGCCGCTCAGCCGATAGACAACCCCCAGGCCCTGTATGTCGCCACTCAAAATAACGCCGGCCGGCAAGTTACCGTGATCTATCGCCGCGGCAGTGTTGAGTCAGCGACTAACGTTACTCTAAGGCCTCCCTCTGAAGCGGCTAAGGGTTATCTGGGGGTCGTGCCCAACCAGGGCCAGTTGGTGCGCTCCACCTGGTCGGCGCCGGTTGTCGGCGTCGGCTTGACGGTTCAGTTTACCAAGGTTACTTTCGAAGGTCTTGGCACTCTGCTGGCAGACGTAGCCAAGGGGCTGGCCAGCAAGTTCAGCTCGGATCGGTCGGTCAGACAGGCCGGCAACCGGGCCTTGAGTGATGCCAACAGCGGCGTGGCCGGTCCGTTAGGTATTTTGGGAGTGATTTTTCCGGCGGCCAGACAGGCCGGCTGGGTGATGTTGCTGTTTCTAACCGGTATCATTTCTCTGACGCTGGCTGTTATGAACGTGTTGCCAATTCCGGCGCTGGACGGCGGCCGACTGTTTGTGACTCTGTTGTTTCGGGTCCTTAAGCAGCCGCTGACCAAACAGCGGGAGGAAAAAATACACGCTACCGGCTTTATGGCTCTGATGGCTTTGGTCCTGCTAATCACCGTGCTGGATGTTGGCAAACTTATCGGCAAATAACCGCCCGTCATTAGCCGGCAGGCTGGGCCGGGTATTGCTGGCATTTATCTGGCCGCCCCTATCTATATTTGCCGCTGCCATTATACTGGGCATAGGCATTGGGCTTTTTATGGCCTCTCCACCTCTGGACGGCCCTCTCGGCTTAGCTTACTATAGCGCGTTTTATTTGCTGGCGGCGGTGCTGGCCATCGCGCCATGGCGAAAGGTGTTGTTTGCCGGCGAAACCAGCTTAAGGTACATTCTGGGCATAGTTGGCCGGCCCCGCCTGAAGGCCATTGGTCTGGCGGTGGTTTATTTCTTGCTTTATGTCATCGCCTTGCTGATTATGAGCTTTGTCATCAGACTACTGCTGCCGCAGCAGGAACTCTATAAACCGCAGGATCTATTCGTGGCTCAGCCGGTTAGCATCAGCCAGTACGTTGTGGCTTTCGCCCTGTTGGCCGTTTTGCCGCCGATCGCCGAGGAGCTGATATTCAGAGGTTTCGTGTTTGGGGCATTGAGTCGGCAAACCAGCTTCTGGCCGGCCGCCGTTTTGTCGAGCCTGGCGTTTGCCGCGCTTCATCTGCAGCTGAACGTGGCTATTGATATTTTTATACTGAGCCTGTTTCTGGCCCATCTGCGCCAAAAGACCGGATCGGTTTGGGCGCCAATCGTGCTTCATTCTTTGAAGAATTCCCTAGCCTTTTTGCTGCTGTTTGTATTTGTGGTTAGGTAGCGGGCGGTTTAAAATAGGCGCTATGCGATGGAGCCAGCTTTTTATTAAGACCCGCCGGCAGGCGGTCGCCGGCGAGACGGCCGCTAATGCCAGGCTGCTGATTCAGGCCGGTTATGTCCATAAGGTAATGGCCGGCGTTTATGCTTATTTACCGCTGGGCAAACGGGTGCTCGATAACATATCGGCGATTATCCGCCAAGAGATGAATGCCATCGGCGGCCTGGAGCTGCAAATGACCGCCCTGCAACCTAAAGAGCTCTGGCAAAGGACCGACCGCTGGGATGACGACAGGGTGGATAACTGGTTTAAAACCCGCTTGAAAAACGGCAACGAGCTGGGGGTGGGGCTGACCCACGAAGAGCCGGTGATTGACGCCCTGGGGGAGCACTTGCAATCTTATAAAGACTTTCCGGTGTTGGTTTATCAAATTCAGAACAAGTTTCGCAACGAGCTGCGCGCTAAAAGCGGCCTGCTGCGCGGCCGCGAGTTTGTCATGAAAGACATGTACAGCTTCGCCGCCGATCCCGACCAGCACGAGCAGGTCTATCAAACCGTGCTGGCGGCCTACTCCAAAATTTATGAGCGTTTAGGTATTGGCGATATCACCTACCGCACCTTTGCCGACGGCGGCATTTTCACTGATAAATTCAGCGATGAGTTTCAGGCGTTAAGTTCGGTGGGGGAGGACGACATTCTGGTTGACCGGGCCAAAAAGCTGGCGGTTAACCAGGAAATTATCGGCAGCGCCGGATTCGACAAGTTGGGGCTGAATCCGGCCGAGTTGCAGGCCGAAAAAGGAGTGGAAGTCGGCAACACCTTTCATCTGGAGACCAAATATACCGACGCCCTGGGGGTCAACTATACCGATTCCTCCGGCCGCCAGCGGCCGATCTACATGGGCTGCTACGGTATCGGCATTAGCCGCCTGGTGGGATTACTGGCGGAGCATTTCGCCGACGACAAAGGCCTTGCCTGGCCGGACAGCGTCGCGCCTTTTCGAGTGCAGCTGCTAAGCTTGGGCCAGGATGACCAAATCAGCGAAGCGGCGGAAAAACTCTACGCCGGCTGGCGTCAAAAAGGCGTGGAGGTGCTTTATGACGACCGGCCCGCCAGTCCGGGCGAAAAACTGGCCGACAGCGAGCTGCTGGGCATCCCGCGGCGGGTAATCGTGGGCCGGAGCTATCTGGAGAAATCCAGGTTTGAATTCGCTGAAAGGAAGAACCTGTCGAAACCGGAGTTATTGACCGAAGACGAGTTGTTTGCTAAAATCTATTGACACCACCAAGACAGCAAAACATACATATTGTGGTTAAGAACACACCAACTACGCTATATAAAGTGTATTATACTTATTTTTAGAAAAAGGAATCTCATGAAAAAGATTTATCAAATTACCCCCGAAGGCAAAAAGGAACTCGAAGCTGAACTCGAGCAGTTGAAGTCGCGGCGGGTGCAGATTGCCGATGAAATCGCTAATGCCCGCGATTACGGCGATTTAAGCGAAAACGCCGAGTACGACTCGGCCCGCGAGGAACAAACCCAGGTTGAGGGCAGGATTGCCGATATAGAAGATATTCTTAAAAACGCCAGCCTGATAACTGCCAAAAACGGCAATGGCCGGGTTCAGGTGGGCAGCACCGTGGTGCTGGAAAACGGCAGTCCTGCCAAAGTTACTTACACCATCGTAGGTCCTGTCGAGGCCAATCCCGCCGAAGGAAAGATATCAGACGAATCACCCATTGGCTCCGCCCTGCTGAGTAAGAAAGCCGGTGACAGCGTCGTTATTGCTACGCCCAAGGGCGACATTACCTATAAAATCGTGGCAATAAAATAGAACCGTTCCTTTTAATCCGGCAGCAACCAAACCGGTATCATTATTTTAAATGTGCCGGTTTTTTAGTTACAATAACTAGCAACCATGGCCACCCTAAAAGAACTGCGCGACGAGCGGCTGCGTAAATTATCCGAACTGCAAAAACTGGGGATTAATCCTTACCCTTCCACGGTCAAGCGTACTCATACCGCCAAAGAGCTAAAAGACGATTTCGAGGCGTTAGAGGGACAGACCGTATATGCTGCCGGCCGTCTGACGCGTATTCGTAAGTTCGGCTCCATTGCCTTCATGGTGGTGAAAGACGCCAGCGGCGAGCTTCAGTTGTTTTTGCAGCAGGGCGTCGTCGAACCATTGCAAGCCGACCGGTCGCAAGTTGGCTTCGACGAGCTCAGGCTGCTGGACGCCGGTGATTTTGTAGAAGCCGCCGGGGCGCTGGTTAAAACCAAAACCGGCGAAATTTCCATTGAAGTCAAGCGTCTCAGACTGATAGGTAAGAGCCTGAGACCGCTGCCCACTCCGCAGGAGGGGCTGACCAACAAAGAGGAGCGCATGCGCCGCCGCTATCTGGATACCAACCTTAATCCCGAGGTGTACCAGCGGTTCATCCGGCGCAGCCGTTTCTGGCAGGCTACCCGCCAGTTTTTGTTGGAAAAGGGTTTCGTGGAAATTAACGTGCCGGTGCTGGAGCATACCACCGGTGGAGCCGACGCCACGCCGTTTATAACTCGCATGGACGCCCTGGGGCAGGATTTTTATTTGCGTATTTCACACGAACTGCCGCTGAAACGGCTGCTGGGCGGCGGTTACGAAAAGGTTTTTGATATCGGCCCGCGTTTTCGTAACGAAAATTATTCCGACGAACATCTGCCCGAGCACGTAGCCATGGAGTGGTATTGGGCTTACGCCGACTGGCAGGACGGCATGCGGCTGACTCGCGAACTGGTTTGCCGGGTGGCTCAAGACACCTGGGACAAGCTGGAGTTTAACGTCGGCTCCAAGAGCATCAACTTATCCGGTGAATGGGGAACTGTCAGTTTCGTGGAAACATTGAAAAAGCTCTACGGCGTTGACCCGCTTCACGCCAACCTGGAGGAGGTGAACGAGGTTATTCGACAGCAGCGGTTGGAGGTAGGCAAGCCGGCCAATCTGCCGCGTTCGATTGACAAGCTCTGGAAAAAAGCCCGTGCCGATATCGCCGGGCCGGTTTTTTTGGTAGACATTCCGGCCTACTTGCAGCCGCTGGCCAAAACCCAACAGAACAACCCGGCGCTGAGCGAACAGTTTAACTTGATCCTGGGCGGCACCGAGGCCAGCAAGGCCTACAGCGAGCAAAACCACCCGCTGCTCCAGCTGCAGAGCTTTTTGCAGCAGCAGAAGATGCGCGAAGCGGGCGATCAAGAGGCTCAGATGCTTGATGTGGATTTTGTCGAGATGCTTGAATACGGTATGCCACCGGCTTGCGGCTTCGGTTACAGCGAGCGCCTGTTCTGGTTGCTGGAAGGCGTCAGCGCACGGGAAGGCGTGCCTTTTCCGCAGCTGCGCCAGGAGGTCGACGAAGTAACCAGGTCGATTTATCCGGAAATTAAGTTTTAACTAAGATTGCGCTGCGGATTGTTGGTCTGCCGCCACAGGTAATAGCTGATAGCTTGATTGTACTTGGCGGCGAAGCGGACGGGGTCGGCGTGGTGGATGTTGTCAAGCAGGATGACCTCCAGGTTGCCGCCGCTGGCCTTTTTCCAATCGGCTATGGCTAGATCCCGGTCAACTGTCTTATCGTCGTCCGGATTGCTTGGGCCTATAAAACACGGCCGGCTGGCCCGGGAGAGCAACCCCTCGTACATGGGTAGTTCATAAAGCAGCTTGAGCTGGTCCTGGCTGGTGCGCGGAGACGCTCCGCCGACAGCATTCTTGGCGGCCTGCTGGATCATCTGCCATGGAGTGAAGGCGGTTTCCCGATTGAGTCTTTCAACTACCTTATTGATTGCTTCCGAGGAGAACTTGCTGATGACACCTGGATTATCCCACCAGCCGCTGAGCCTGGCCACCAGCTCGGCTGCCTGGCGCTTGTCGCCCTTGACGTCATAAAGATTGTAAGGCGAGCCGTCCAGCAATAAGTTGTTGATGGCTATGTTTCTCAGCGCCAACTCGGGTTTGATTTTTGTGTAGGTGTCAACGAAAACGGCGCCCGCCATGCTGTGCAGGTAAAAATTCAATTCGCTGATTTTTTGCCGTTCGGTGAAATTCAAGATACTCTGGCCGATTTCTCCGGTAGACAGGCCGTTTTCGGCGTAGTTTAGATATGCCACCGGGCCGGTTTTTCCCAGACTGGGAGCCAGCGCGCCAGCGATGGGCCGGCTGTCGTAGACGTTGTAGCCTCCGAGCACCAACCAAGCCGCCGGGCTGTTTTTAAGGCTGTTTTGTTGGTAGGCGAAACCGATTTCAGTCCGGTCGCGCCGCCAAAGCAGATCACCGCTACCGTAATCTATCCCTTTAACGGCCAAAGCCGAAGCTGTTATCCCCATGAGCTTTAAAAATCTCCTGCGGCTGATCACTGACTCTGCCGCCGGGCGCTCTGTTTCAGCCGCATCCCGTCCGGATTTATCGGGAGATTGAAAATAGGTAGGGTTATTGTTGTTCATCGCTGGCTCGTGACAAAGCGATCATTTAATAGAATATTTACTCTACAACTTACCGGCAAAATAGCAAGAGTTTTTCGTCCTATCCGGCCATCGCCAAGGGCCAGCCGCGAACATAATAAGAGTATAATTAAAGTATGCCACAACGGCTCAATTATAAAAGGGGGCACTCATGGCTAAGTACGACAAACAATCACAGCAAGCGGTCAAAAAAACTATGCACAAGTTGAAAAAGGGCGAGCTGAAAATAGGTAAAAGCGGTAAAAAAGTTACCAATCCCAAGCAGGCGGTGGCCATCGGGTTAAGCAAGGCACGTCGTCGCGGCGCTAAAGTGCCGCCGAAAACCCCTCAAAAATAGTTTGCGCCGGTCATTGCTTAAAAGCGGTTAAAATTTTTAAGCTTGCAATTTTGGGGGCGCATCCAGCAAGATAGACGCATGGCGCCAGAGGTCTACCCAGAAAAATCAGCCGATGATCGGCCTAAAGACAGTTATCCGCAATTCAAAGAGCTGATTATCAAAGCTCAGGATGCTGTTAATCGTGTCAGGTCGGACAAAGCCGACGAGGCGGCTTGTTTAATCCTGGGGAATCTGAACGAGCGGCTTAAAGGCATCTACGGCAGGCAGGTTGCTATGACCGGTCCGACTTATTATCCCCAAGACGATAGTTCGAAAGGCGATCTTTCCAAAGCCTTTTCGCCGCAATATCATGAAAAACTAACCAGCACGGGCCGGTTTGCCGGTCTAAGGGTGCTCAGCAAACAAGATCATGATGGTCAGCAATCGGGCAGTTACACCTTTTTTTACGCGGTTAACACCGAGACAATCGGTTACCGGAACGATTTACTGGAACATAAGACTAGCTTGTTTCACCTATCTCCAGTGGGGGATGCAACTTTGATAGATATCAGTCACCACGCTCCGCCAGACGAGGAGATGCTGGGCTGGGTCGCCGGCCGGCAGCTGGAAGAGCTAGATCGCATTTGCGAGCAAACAAGGCGGGGTAACGGGGCGGCATTTCACAAGCTGTCCCGTCTGGTTAAAGAAGAACTAGACGACATGCCGGCCAACCTGCAGCTGGAAGTAGTGCGCTTTTTAAACGGCCGGATGCTGCTTAATCCTAATCTGCCATATGAGCTTTTCGGCCCAAAAATCGGATGGATACTGGAATCAGTTGACTCCAGCGGCCAGATAAGTTCGCTGGGCAGACTTGATACTCCCGCTGACGCCATGCTGGTATATCTTAAGGAATTCATTCAGCTGCCCAAGCTGACCCAGCACGCAGGCGGATTCTCGGTGGACGCTGACAGGTGGGTCATAGCCATGAGAGCCGAAGTACTGACAAGCACAGATAAACGCTTGCAGGAGTGTTATTTTTTATGCGGCGATGTGGAAATGGTCAGACCGGTGCTCAAGCCGGTGCTGTACCTGCCGACTGTTGGCAATTTTTAAACCAAACGGCCGGCCTGGCTGCGCCCGCATTGCTTGGATGCCGCCTGCTTGGTCAGACTCCGGGCGGCCGGATGGAGGCAATTATAACTGAGGTGGAAGCTTATGGAGCCGAAGATCCCGCCAGCCACAGCTACAAAGGAATAACCGGGCGGAACAGGTCCATGTTCCTGGCTGCCGGCCGGGCCTACGTTTATTTTGTTTACGGCATGCATTGGTGCCTCAACGTAGTAGCGGGCAAGGCCGGTTCGGGAGAGGCGATTTTAATCAGGGCGATTCTGCCGGCGGACGGGACCGGCCTGCGGCTCATGTGGCGGAACCGTTTTGGCGCCTCCTCGTCCGCGCCGGACAGGCTGGATTTGGTTCGGGCGGCCCGACTGTCGATTGGACCGGCCAAATCGGCTCAGGCCTTGGGCGTTAGCCGGTCCGATGATGGCTGCGACCTGCTGGCCGGCGAAGGCAGGCTTCGCTTGCTGCCGGTGGACGGCCGGCTGAACGGTCTGTCCGTGCAAAACGGTGTCCGTGTAGGTGTCAGCCGCTCACGCGAATTGCCGCTGAGCTGGCGTTACGACCCTGCCCACGTGATTGACATAATAAGTAAATATTGATATAATAAAAGAATGATTAATCAACCTACCAGCCATGACCCTCGAACATTTGAACGCCTTTCCGGCCGCGACTTGGACAGGCTGCTGCTGGCAACCGACGAAGCGCACCAGACGCTGCAGCTGAGACGCTTAACCCGTCTTAATGTGAGCGAGGACGCGCCCGACGGCACGCTGGAAAACGATTACCGTCTGGCGTGGGAGACGATCGCTGAAACTGGCGATCGGCTTGACCAGAAAGTCGAAATAGCCTTGTGGAGCGCCATAACCAATAACCGCCAGGTCGGTCTGTTGTTTGATCTGGAGAACGGCACCAGCCGCTGTCTCTGGGCAAGCCTGTTGCCGGGTAAAGAGGGCGCCAGTCTAACCGTGGTTCAGGTTGACAGAGCCGGTGGTCGCCTGGGTATCGTCGTGGTTGAAAATCAGCGGACGCTGGGCTGGGATCGCAGGCAGATAGCCGATTACTTAACGTCTAATATCAAACTACTGAAAACTCCGGTCGGTCAGCCCTTATCTTTAATCAGTCAACCCCCCAGTGGCGGAGCGGGATCTCCTTTAAAGCGGGTGATGGCCAGCGTCAGCGGCGTAGAATTGCCCCGGCGGTTGATTGAACAAGAAGCTGCCGGTGCCGATCTGGGATTTTATCAAAACCTAGCCTACGAAAAGTTGACGCATCCTTCCGGCGGGCAACAGCCCAAGTCGCCGATGGGCCGCCTCGGACAGCTAGCCGCCCGGCTGCGCTTAAAATAACCAGCCGGCCTGGACGATAATAAAACCGGGAGAACGGTGCACCGCCGGTTTGGCTTTAACGGCCTCCGTGTATACTAAAGAGCATGCTGGATATTAATTTTATTCGCCAAAACGCCGACAAGGTTGCCCAAGCCGCCGCCGACAAAGGATACCGGGTGGATATCGGCCAGCTACTGGCTTTGGATCAAAACCGGCGCGAGCTAACCGGACAAATCGAGTCGCTGCGTCGTCAGCGCAATCAGCTGGCTGAACAATCCGGCAAAAACGCCAAGCCGGGACAGGACAAAATCATCCAAGGCAAGCAACTCAAGTCCCGGATGGCCGAGCTGGAGGACCGTCTGAGCGCCGTCAATCAGCAGTATTGGCAGCTTCTCAAAGACGTGCCGAACATGCCGGCGGATGACGTGCCGGTGGGCGCTAGTGAAGATGACAACCAGGTAACCAAAACCGTAGGCGAAACCACCAGGTTTGATTTTACCCCCAAAACCCACTGGGAAATCGGCGAACAGCGTGGCTGGATCGACAAACAGCGGGCCGCCAAGGTGGCAGGATCGCGTTTCGCTTACCTCAAAGGTGACCTGGTGCTGTTGCAGTGGGCTATGATGCGGTTCGGCCTGGGCGTGTTAACCGATGAGGCGGTCTTGCGGCAAATTATCTCTCAAAACGGCCTGTCGGTTCCCAGCAAGCCGTTCGTGCCGGTTTTGCCGCCGGCGATGGCCAGAACCGAAGTTTACGAAGCTACCGGCCGGCTCAGCGGCGGAGAAATGACCTACAAACTGGAGGACGATGATTTATGGCTTAATGCCAGCGCCGAACACACCCTTTGTCCTATGTATATGGACGAAATCGTCGCGGAAGCCGACCTGCCCTTGCGTTTTGTCGGCTACACCACCGCCTTTAGGCGCGAAGCCGGCACCTATGGTAAAGACGTGGAAGGTATTTTACGCCTGCACCAATTTGACAAACTGGAAATGGAGAGTTTCACCGTGGGCGAGGCTTCTTATCAGGAACACCTGTTCATGATAGCCGTCCAGGAATATCTGATGAGCCGGCTGGGCCTGCCTTACAGGGTCGTGCTGAAATGTACCGCCGATATCGGCAAGCCGAACGCCAGAGGGGTGGATATCGACGTCTGGCTGCCCGGTCAAAACCGGTATCGTGAAACTCATACCGCCGATTTAATTACCGATTACCAGGCCAGGCGCTTGAACACAAGAGTGCGGCGGGCTAACGGCCGGCTGGAGCTGGTTCATACCAACGACGCCACTGCTTTCTCGCAGCGGCCGCTGATCGCTATTCTGGAAAACTACCAAACCGCCGACGGGCGGGTAGGCGTGCCCGAAGCTCTCAGGCCCTTTATGGACGGCCGCGAATATATTTAGGCGTAAAGAACTTGCTATAATAAAAACGTATCATCGTCCTAATGCTTGCCCGGGCGGCAGTCGGAGGGACGGGGTAGATATGAGCTTTTAAACAGGGGGCGAATCATGATAGCATCTATCAGCATAGTCGGTTTTAAACTGGAGCTTGACGAGGACATCAAGCGTTACGTTCAAAGAAAGATCGGCCGGCTGGACCGCTATTTGCCGCGGCACGCCAGGAAATCGGTTCACGCTCAGGTTCGTTTGCGCGACGCCAACAACAAGCACGGCAACAAATATGAGTGTGAAGTGGTTTTGCATTTACCCTCCGAAACGCTGACGGCACGCGATTTTACGCTGAATGTCTTCGCTGCCGTTGATATAGTAGAGGCTAAACTGAAGAATCAACTGAAGCGCTACAAAGAGCAATACGGCCGGATTCGCGGCCGCCGTACGGTGAATTTAATCAGACGGCTGAAAGGAAGGCTGAGCGGCGGCACCTCAGGCGGCAGCTGATCGGCTCCCCAGGATTCTCCAAGCGGTCCGGTTTTTTTGAAGTATTTGCCGCAATCTCTTAAGACGGCCGGATGGCTCTTTGCCGTTTCGCTACCGTAACTGTATACTCTTTAAAGATATATACCCTTCCCAAGGAGACAGGGATTTAACCGAATTATTAGCATGAGAAGAATTTTGACCAAAATTTTCGGCGACCCCCAGGCCAAGACGCTAAAACGGCTGACTAAAAAAGTAACCGCCATAAACGCCAAAACTGATCACTACCGGCACATGTCAGACGGTCAGTTACGGGCGCAGACCGAAGCTCTCAAAAAACGGCTGGCTAGGAAAGGTACCTCGCTGGACGATCTGCTGCCCGACGCTTTCGCTCTGGTGCGAGAGGCGGCCGGCCGTAGAATCGGCATGCGGCATTTCGACGTACAGCTGATTGGAGGAATGGCTCTGCACGAAGGCAACGTAGCCGAGATGAAAACGGGCGAGGGAAAGACACTGGTCGCTACCTTGGCGGTGTATTTAAACGCGCTCGAGGGAAGGGGGGTTCACGTCGTCACAGTTAACGATTATCTGGCTCAGCGTGATGCCGGCTGGATGGGAGCGATTTATGATTTCCTGGGCATGAGCGTGGGCGTGATCATCGCCGATCAATCGTTTTTGTTCGATCCTGATTACGACAACGGTCAGCATGACGATCCGCGTATGCGCAAGCTGCGCCCCTGCGGCCGCAAAGAAGCTTACCGGGCGGACATCACCTATGGTACCAATAACGAGTTTGGGTTCGACTATCTGCGCGACAACATGGTCAACGACATCGATCTGCTGAGGCAGCGCGATCTTAACTTCGCCATCGTCGACGAGGTGGACAGCATATTGATAGACGAAGCTAGGACGCCGCTGATCATTTCGGCCCCGGCAGCCGAGAGCGCCGAAACCTATCGCCGGTTCGCGGCTATTGTCGCCAAATTAAACCCCGAGGATTATGTGCTCGACGAGAAGCACAAATCGGTCAATTTAAGCGATCGTGGCGTGGAGAAAGTGGAGCGGCTGTTGGGTATTGGAAACCTCTACGGCTATGAAAATGTCCGGTCGGTTTATCATATAGAACAGGCTCTACGGGCCCAAACTTTGTTCAAACGGGACAAGGATTATGTGGTTTCCGACGCCGGCGAGGTGATTATCGTGGACGAGTTCACCGGCCGTCTCATGCACGGGCGCCGTTACAGCGAGGGTTTGCATCAGGCGCTGGAGGCCAAAGAAGGCGTGCCGGTATTGCAGGAAATGATGACCCTGGCCACTATTAGTTTTCAAAATTATTTCAGGCTGTATAAGAAGCTATCCGGCATGACTGGTACGGCTTACACCGAAGCGGAGGAGTTTCAGCAGATATACGGTCTGGACGTGGTTCGTATACCACCCAACAAACCGCTGATCCGTGAAGACCGGCCCGACATGATCTTTAAAACCGAGGCCGGCAAGATTGCCGCGCTGGTGGATGACGTTAAAGGGTTTCAGCAGCAAGGCCGGCCGGTACTGATCGGCTCGGCCTCCATCCAGAAAAACGAAATGATCAGCCGGGCGCTGACCCGGGCGGGCGTTACGCACGAGACTCTCAATGCCAAAAACAACGAACGCGAAGCCGCCATTATTGCTCGGGCCGGTACCAGCGGGGCGGTTACTTTAGCGACCAATATAGCCGGTCGCGGTACGGACATCGTGCTGGATCAGAAGTCCAAAAAACTGGGCGGTCTGGTGGTTTTGGGTTCAGAACGCCACGAAGCCCGCCGGATCGACAACCAGCTGCGCGGACGCGCCGGGCGCCAGGGCGATCCGGGTCTGACCCAGTTTTACGTCAGTACCGAAGACGATCTGATGAGAATTTTCCAAGGGGAGCGGATTGCCGCCTTGATGGACAGGCTGGGCGTGGACGACGGAGTTCCCATACAAAACCGGGCGGTTAGCCGCACCCTGGAAGCCGCCCAGAAACGAGTGGAAGGATATAACTTTGACCGGCGCAAGAACGTGGTGCAGTACGATAACGTCATGAACCGGCACCGTAAAGCGGTGTATAGCCTGCGCCGTCAGATTTTGCTCAGCCAGAACAGTTCGGGTGAAATCCGCAAACTGATTAAAGACAAGGCCCTTAGTCTGAGCGCCCAGTGGCCCGCCGGCGGACCTGAACTGGCAGAGGCCTTGAGGATATCTTTTAACCTGACCGGTCCCAGGGCGGCTAAGCTTAGTCAGATTAAAAAAGAGAAGGAGCGGCTGCAGGCGATTATTACCGCCGCTGAACAGGTTTACGCTGCCAAAGAAAAGGAACTAACTCCGCAGCTGATGCGCCAGGTTGAGCGTGAAGTTTATTTGCAGGTCATGGACACTCTGTGGATGCAGCATCTTGAAGATATGCAGCATTTGCTGGAGGGCATAGGCCTGCGCGGCTACGGCCAGCGGGATCCTCTGGTAGAATACCGCCACGAATCGCAGAGGATGTACGAAGGCATGCAAAATACCCTGCGCGGCGAGATTTTGGGCACGCTGCTGAGGATTAAACCCGGTGACATATCGGTGATGCCGCAAGACGGCGAGGGGGTTATCGAAACCGAACTGACCAAGGCTGCCGAACGCTCGGTGGAGCAGGGGGTTAACGAGATAGCCGATATAGAGCGCGATGTGCAATTTGCCCGCGAGCCGCAGCAGCAGGTCATTCATTCCACCGCCAAACAAAGGCTCCGCCTGAAACAGCGAAAAAATCAGCGCAAAAACAAGAAAAAAGGCCGCCGCCGCTGATATTTGGCAGCAGACTAAACGTGAGATAGGGGAGACCGTTTTTATGAAGCACACAGTCAGCGAAGTAATACTGAAAAATGGCGTCCGGGGGCTGTTAATAGACGTTCCGGGCAGCAGCGTCATCAGCAGCCAGATACATTTCAGAGCGGGCAATCGCTACGTCAAAAGCGCCGATATATATGAGACGGCCCACATTATGGAGCATATGGCTTTCGGGGCTAACGCCAGGTTCGATTCAGCCACCAACTACAGCGCCGAGTTCGAGAAAAACGGCGCCTACCACAACGCCTATACCAGCGATATCGGCATGCTTTACGTGGCGGACTGCGCTGAAATAGAGTGCGAGCGAATCATTGAGTTGCAAAAAACAGCTATCACCACGCCTAAATTTCTGCCGAACGAGCTGTCGGCTGAAAGCGGTAACGTGCACGAAGAGCTGACCGGATACCTGTCCAGCAACGGCCGCTTGCTCTGGCAGAGAATAGCCCGGGCGGAAGGCGAGCCGGTTATGCTGGACGAGGATCGCCTAAAAACCATCAGCCGCATTACTGTCGAGGATATCCGGGAGCATTACAAAAGAACGCACACCCTTGGCAACATGCGTTTCGTGCTGGCCGGTCCGCTACGAGGCCGGAAAAGGCAAATCATTGACATGCTCGAAAGCTGGCGCTTGCCTGCTGGTGAAAGACTGGATATACCGAAAGACAACTTAGTCAGCGCTCCGCCGGTGCTGGTAGCGCGCAAGGAAGTGCCTAATTTAATCTTCGGCATAGATATGGTTATTAACGAGCGTCTGAATGACGCCGAGGTTGACGCCATGGGCGCCTTGAACCACATATTGACCGGATCGCTGCACTCCAGAATTTTAGGGGCTGCCAGGCAGAAGGGGCTGGTTTATCATATGTGGTCGGATATCTCCTCCGACGCTCATACCAGTGGCTGGTCATTCGGCGGCCAGGTTAGCCTGACCAACGCCGAGCAGCTATTTGACATCATCGTGGAACAAATTAACCGGGTCCGGGCCGGACAGATTAGCGTCAAGGAGGTGGAAGCAGCCAAGCAATACGCGCTGGGCAAATACCAGATGGCCGGCCAGACCGTTGCCCAAATTGCCGACTGGTATTCCGGGCGGTTCTTTTTCGACGACTTTATTTACAAGTTCAACTATCGTCCTCGGGCCATCAGGGCCGTTACCGCTGACAAGATGGTGAAAACCGCTGAAAAGTTTTTCACCGACGGTACTCGGGTGATTGGCGGGCTGGGCAGTCCCGACCAGGCTTTGATGGATAAGTTGTCCGCCAAATGGCAGCAGGTTTACCATTGAGCGGAGAGACGGCGATGCCGCGCGGTTCAGCTAAAATACCAACTGATGCTAAAAGAATCGCTCTTGTTGGTTTTGGCAGGGAGAACGAGGCCGCCTATCGCTATTTCAGCCAAAAAAACTGCGAAATTACCATTTTCGACGAATCGAAAACGCCCGGCCTGCCCATACCGGAAGGCGCCAGAGCGTATCTTGGCGTGGATCCCCTGCCGCTGCTGAAAAGTCGGCGCTACGATTTGGTGTTGCGCACTCCGCCCGTGCCTCCGGCCAGGCTGAGCGGCCTGCCTGTCTGGTCGGCCACCAGGGAGTTTTTCGGCAACTGTCCGGCTACGATTATCGGTGTGACCGGCACTAAGGGCAAGGGGACCGTTTCCAGCTTGATTCATAGTATCCTGACGGCTGCCGGCCGCTCCAGTTATCTGGTTGGCAATATCGGTAAACCGGCTTTGGATATTCTGAATCATCTTGGTAAAGACGATCTGGTGGTTTACGAGTTGAGCAGCTTTCAACTGTGGGATCTGGAGCGCTCGCCCCGCGTCGCCGTAGTTTTAATGATCGAGCCCGACCATCTGGACGTGCATCCGTCGTTTGACGATTATTTTCAAGCCAAGGCCAATATTGTTCGCTGGCAGCGTAGCGGGGACACGGTAGTTTATAACCCCCGCAACCAATACAGCCGGCAAATAGCGGGTTTAAGCGCCGGACTGGCGGTACCTTTTGGGCAAAGCCCCGGCGCCTATGCCGCTGATGGCAGTTTTTGGATTAATGAACAAAAAATTTGTTCATTATCTCACCTTAAACTACCCGGTCAACACAACGTTTTTAATGCCTGCGCCGCGATAACTGCTACCTGGCAATTCGCCCGCGATCCTGCCGCTATCAGGAAGGGACTGGCTTCGTTTAAGGGCCTGGATCATCGCCTGAAACTGGTGGCCGAAGTTGCCGGCGTATCTTATTACGACGACAGCATCGCTACCACACCAGGATCGGCTATCGCCGCCATTCGGGCCTTCGATAGACCCAAAATATTGATCTTAGGAGGCAGCGATAAAGGGGCCGATATGGGCGATCTGATCAAAGAAATAGCCGACAATACTAGTGTTAAAGCGGTGATTGCCATTGGAAATCTGGGGGGACTGATTACTCAAAAGCTGCACGCGGCCGGGTACAGCCGGGTTAACCACCTGGGCGCTGCTTGCACTATGGACGAGATAGTCGCTCAGGCGGTCGCTTTAGCGCAAGCAGGCGACATAGCTATCCTTAGCCCGGCAGCGGCCAGCTTTGACATGTTTAAAAGCTATGAAGACAGGGGTGATCAATTTAAATCAGCTTTGCAGAGGATGGCCGCCGGGCGCTCCGGCCAGGTAGTCTAACCTGGCATTAACCGCGTGGATTGGCTCCAGGATCCTCGCCCGGCTGCCGGCTTGGCGCCTGAGACAGCTGGTCAGTTTAATGAAATGGGTGCAGGCCAGCACCAGCTGATCAGCCTGGCGGCTGATCAGCTTTTCGGTTAAATCGCGGGCCTCGTTTGGATTAAAACTATCGTTTTCCAGCCGCTCGGCCCAATCGGCGCAATCCGGCTCCAGAACCCAGCAATCGGCGGCCCAGCGCCGTTTAAGTATCTGATAGCGCTGGCTTCGCAGCGTGGCGGGGGTGGCCAGTACGGCAATCACCCGGCTGCGCGTAGCCGCTGCCGCCGGCTTGATCATCGGTTCAAATCCGACAAAGACTTCATCGGAGTAACGGCGCCGCAAGTAATCTATAGATGTCGCGGTAGCGCTGTTGCAGGCCAGCACGATGACGTTGGAGTGTCCGAAATAGGGCAGCAGGGCTGTCTCGCAAAGCCGGGTAATGGTCTTTGGCGGTTTGTTGCCGTAGGGAAGATTAGTTTGGTCGAGGACGGTGATTATCTCGTCCTTGGGGTGAAGCCTGGCTAGGCGTCTGGCAACTATCTCGCCGCCCAGCCCGCTGTCAAAAACTATCAGTCGCATAGGCCTGATTATAATAGAATGATTCTATGGACGAGTTGATCAAACGCCTGGAGGCGCTGAGCGCCGCGGCCGCCAAGGCCGCGCTGCGGGCAAGCATTGCTCAAAAACAGGCGGAATTGGGTGAAATAGAGCGCAGCTTAGCCGATCCGGCCGTCTGGCAGAATCCCGCCGCGGCCGCCGCGCTAACCAAGCGTCAGTCCAGATTGCAGGATGCTTGCCGGGACTGGCAACGACTTGACGCCGACATTAAAGAACTACGACAACTGATCAGCCTGAACGACCGATCTCTTGCGGATGAGCTGAACGGACAACTGGAGGGGCTTGAAGCGGGGCTGGCCGCGCTGCAAAAACAGTCGCGGTTTCGCGGCCGCTTCGATGACCATGACGCTATTTTACGCTTAAGCGCCGGTGCTGGCGGCACCGACGCCCAGGACTGGACCGGCATGCTGGCGAGGATGTACTTGCGCTGGGCGCAGGGCGCTGGTATGCAAACCGAAATTTTGGAGCAGACCGCAGGCGACGAGGCTGGCCTGAAAAGCGCCGCCATCAGTGTTTCGGGCTCCTACGCCTACGGCAAACTGCGCTGCGAGCACGGCGTGCACCGGCTGGTGCGCCTCAGCCCGTTTAACGCCGACCATCTGCGTCAGACCAGTTTCGCCCTGGTGGAGGTGCTGCCCCAGATAGATGCGCCAGAGGAGGTAACGATTGACGAAAAAGATTTGAAAGTGGACGTTTACCGTGCCGGCGGTCGCGGCGGCCAGAGCGTGAATACCACCGATTCGGCGGTGCGCCTGACCCATCTGCCGACCGGCCTGAGCGTGGCCATTCAAAACGAGCGTTCCCAACTGCAAAACAAAGAAACCGCCCTGAAGCTTTTAAGATCAAAACTGGCTCAACTGCAGTTGGAGCAGCATCAACAGGATCTTAATAAATTGAAAGGACCGGTTAAGGACGCTGCCTGGGGCAACCAAATCCGCAACTACGTTCTGCATCCTTATACGCTGGTCAAAGACACCAGGACCAAATACCAAGAAAACGACGCCAAAGCGGTGCTTGACGGTCGGCTGGACGGCTTTTTGGAGGCTTGTCAGGAGGAGTTGACCCCCAATACTTCAAGTGTCCCCGCGCCTTAACTGCCGAGAGCGGTAGCCGACGAGCTTATGCTAAAATATATCAGGTGATTTTACTAGACAGAGTAACCAAGGTTTACGGCAAAGACGCCAAGCCGGCTCTTAACCGGATTAGTTTGCATATCGAGCCCAATGAGTTTGTTATTCTAGTGGGTACCAGCGGCGCCGGTAAGTCGACCCTCTTAAAACTGCTGACCTGCGAGGAGCGTCCCACCAGCGGCAAAATAGTGGTTGGTGGTATCGATTACGATACGTTAAAGGATAGGCACATACCGCTTTTGAGGCGAAAAATCGGCGTGGTATTTCAGGATTTTAAACTGCTGCCTCAGCGGACGGTGTTCGAGAACATTGCCTTTGCCCTGGAAATTTCCGGTATGACCAACCGAGAGCTGAAAAACACTGTTCCCAAGGTAATCGAGCTGGTTGGTCTGGCGGGCAAGGAGAAGCAGTTTCCTCATCAGCTTTCGGGCGGCGAGGCCCAGCGCGTAGCTATCGCCAGGGCGGTGGTCCGGCAGCCGAAAATCCTGATAGCCGACGAACCTACTGGCAACCTGGACCCTCGCCACAGCTGGGATATCGTCAGGCTGCTGGAGAAAATCAACCGCTACGGCACGACCGTGCTTTTAACTACGCACAACGTTGATATCGTTAACCGGCTGAAGCGCCGGGTGATTACCATCGACCACGGCAAAATAGTTTCCGATCAGGCGCAGGGGAGTTACCGGCAATGACCAAACAATCCAGCGGTGGCGGCAATGCGGCCAGCGCCCTGTATCAACGAAGAAAACTGAGCCGCCGCTGGGTATCCTTTTTAAGAATCTGCCGCTACGGCTTGAATAATTTCACCCGGAACAGCTGGCTGAGCACCGCCGCCGTAGCAGTGATGACCATTACTTTGCTGATTGTTTTTGCTTCCATGGTGGCTAAAAACATCTTCAGCGACACCATTGGCGCGCTGCGCGAAAAGGTGGACATCTCCATTTTCTTGAAAGACTCGGTCACACCGGAGCAGCGCGACAAGCTGATCGGCGAACTGCGGCAGCAGCCGGTGGTTAAGGACGTCCGCTACATCAGTAAAGACGAGGCGCGCAATATCTTTGCCCAGCAAAACAAGCAGGATCTGGAGAAATTGACGGCGCTGAGCGTGCTGAGCGGCAACCCTTTTCCGGCCAGCCTGCGCATCAAGGTCACCGATCCCGGCAAGCTGAACCAGTTGGACGGGCTGCTTGGCAGTCCGGATTTCAAAAACGCCCAAGATCCCCGGCGCCAGCCCTCGACGTCCGGCACTACCCGTGAGGCGATAGACCGAATCGGCCGGGTGGCGGCGTTCACGGAACGAGCCGGGATCGTTTTGGGGGTGATAGCCGTTGTCATTTCCATGCTGATCATCTTCAATACCATCCGGATGGCCATCTTTAACCGCCGCGACGAGATCCAGATGATGCGACTGATCGGCGCCGACAAAAGTTTCATACGGGGCCCGTTTATAGTCGAGGCCTCGCTTTACGGAGTGTTGGCGGCGCTGCTGGCCGCCGCCCTGACGTACCCGGTCATGCTGTTGAGAGCTGGCAGCCTGGCTCAGTACGACATCATTACCGGCCCCACCATTAACTTCTTAAAAACTTATCCGCTACTGGTTGTGCTGGCTCTAATAGCGGTTGGCGCGACAATCGGCGTGGTCTCATCGCTGCTGGCTATCCGCCGGCACCTGAAGATTTAAAAACCAGCCCCTAGAGGCTGTTGTTAATACTACTAACAGGGGTAGCTTTTTGACCCCCGAACATTAGCTTGATAAAATACTGACTGGCGCGGCGAAACTTCCGTTAATGGCAAGTCTAAAAAGACGCGCCGTATCAGCCTTGAACGTAAAATAAAATCATTTTCACGGATTTTTAGTTCGAATATCACTTAACCGGGTTTGAGGCAGGAGACCAGATTTTCAGCCGGCGGCCAGTAATCGGCAGCTTGACGCTAATGCTTATGCGTGCTAAATTGTTATCAGTTTTCGCTATGAAATGGTCCACCATAACACCATTTTCAAAAACCGTCCGTTTATTCGCTTTAATTGCGATAGCTTTGGTGGCGGCCATTGCTGTACCGTCAGCCACTTACGCTAATCACTTTGAAACTCAAATCAACGCGCTGCAGGCGCAGATTGACAGCTACAAGACCGAGGCCCGTCGCTTAAGCGACCAGGTGGCTACCTTGCAGTCGGCCATTGCCGCCATCAACGCTGAAAAGGCCGCCCTGCAGGCCCAAATAGACGTCAATCAGCTCAAGTACGAACAGCTGCAGGGGCAGATAGCCAGCACCCAGGCCAAAATTAACGGGCAGCAGGAGTTTCTGGGACAAAACCTGGCCGATCTTTACGTACAATCTTCGGTCAGTCCGCTGGAAATGCTTGCCAGCAGCAACAGCTTGGGCGATTTTATAGACAAACAGCAATATCGTTCAGTAATTAGCGAGAACATCAAAACATCCATAGATCAGGTCAAGCAGCTGAAAAGCCAACTGGAACAGCAAAAAGCTGATGTGGAAAAAATCCTGGCTAACCAGAAAGTCCAACGTAATCAATTGGCCGAAAAAGAGGCCGAACAGGCCAGGCTGCTATCTGTCACCCGAGGCCAGGAAGCCTCCTACCAAGACATGGTTAACCGGCTCAAGACACAAAAAGCCGCCGCCGAAACGGCCCTGGCCCGTTCGCTAAGCAGCGGCAGTTACAAAGTTTCCCCGGTGGGACCAGTCAGGGCTGGGGATGTCGTTGGCTCGGTCGGTAGTTCCGGACTTTCTACCGGGCCGCATCTGCATCTTGAAGTACGAGTAGGGGGCCGCGTTACTGACCCGGCGCCGTACATCAAGTCCGATCCGATCAATATGCCCCCCGGATATATCAGCCAGACATACGGCAATCCCGACAGACTGTATATTAGCGGCTATCATCCCGGCACCGACTATGCGACAAGCAGCGGTTCTCCTATATTCGCGATTGACGACGGCTATCTTTACCGGGGCTGTTCCGATCAAATGCTGGGAACGACCAACAACGCCTACGGTTATGTGGCGATTGTCGAGCACGCCAACGGCACAAAGAGCGTTTACGCCCATATGAGCGGTGGCCCGTCTCAATGTAGCTACAATACGTATTATTAAAACCATACAAGACGGTACTTGTCACGGTGGCAGGGGTATTGCTGATTTTTAGAGCGTGATGCTCGAGCAACATGCTAGTATAAGTAGTAGCGTTTTAACAGTAATAATATCCTTGGAGGAATTGATTTGCCCGCGGAGAATAAAACCGATGCCGTTAGTCCGCCCGCTTTAAAACAACCAAAAGGCAACCGGCTGCTGCTTGCCGGGGTGATGGTTTTAGTCGCCGCGCTGTCGTTCGTGGCGGGTACGCGGGCCGATCAGATACCCGGCTACAGCAGGTTATTCAGCGGCGGCCTAGCGTCGTCTCCGGCCAATCTCGATCTTTCATCAGTTCAGCGCACCTATGACGTGCTGCGAGCTAAATATGATGGCAAACTGGACCCAGCCGCTTTAGTGGAGGGCGCCAAGCGCGGCCTGGTTAGCGCTACCGGCGATCCTTATACCGCCTATTTCGACTCGGCCGAAGCCAAGGCCTTTGTAAACAGTCTGGAGGGGCAATACAGTGGCGTGGGCGCTGAACTGGGCAAGCGCGACGGCCGTATTTTCATAGTTTCGGTTATAGACGAAAGCCCGGCTAAAAAAGCCGGCCTGCTGCCCGGCGACGCCATAGTCAGAGTCAACGACCAAGATGCGACCGGTTGGACGGTGGACAAGGCGGTTACCGAGATCCGCGGACCTAAGGGTACCTCGGTTAAACTAACGGTGCTGCGCGGTCAGGAGGTTAAGGAATTTTCTATCGTGCGGGATGTCATCGTCAATCCCAGCGTCAAGTGGGAAGTGACTGCCTCCGGTATCGGCATCATGCGCATATCTCGCTTCGGGGAGACCGACACGGCCAACCTGGCGAACCAGGCCGCCAATCAATTCAGGCAGAAAAATGTCAAAGGCGTTATTTTAGACTTAAGGGGCAACGGGGGCGGTTATCTGAACGCCGCCAAGGATGTGGCCGGGCTTTGGCTGAACGACAAAACGGTAGTCAGCGAAAGGCGCGGCGGTAAAGTGCAGGACGTGCTGAAATCGGGTAATAATCCAGTTCTAGCCGGAGTGCCCACGGTGGTACTGGTGGACGGCGGCAGCGCCAGCGCCAGTGAGATTCTAGCCGGGGCCCTCAAAGATAACGGTGCCGCCACTTTAGTTGGTACTAAAACGTTCGGCAAGGGCAGCGTACAGCAGATTGAAAATCTTCCGGCCGGGGCTATGTTAAAAGTAACCGTTGCCCAATGGTACACGCCGGGCGGACGCAACATCAGCAAAGAGGGCATCACGCCTGATATCGTTGTCGAGGTTACACCGGCGCAAATCGCCCAGGGGGTAGATCCTCAAAAAGACAAGGCCTTGCAGCTGCTGGGGGGCCTCTAAAAGGCTAGGTAGCCAAAGCGCTGGCTCTGGTGTAAACTCTATTACTAGCAAGCAAACGCCAAAAGGAACATGGAAACCAAGCGAAAAATCCTGTTAGTAGAAGACGACACCGCTTTGGCCAGCGTCTACATGTCGCGGCTGCAACTGGAAGGATTCGAGATCAAGCACGTGGCTAACGGCGAAGACGCCCTGGCCGCTACCCTGGAGTTTAAACCGGATCTGGTACTGCTAGACGCCATGATGCCTAAAATCAGCGGTTTTGACGTGCTGGACATTCTGCGCAATACTCCGGAAACCATGAGCATTAAAGTAATTATGCTGACAGCCATGAGCCAGGCTAAGGACAAAAAACGGGCCGAAGAACTGGGAGTCGATGACTATCTGGTTAAATCTCAAGTGGTGATTAGCGACGTGGTTGAGCGCATCAAGCATCATCTGGGCGTGTGAGCGGCTTGAGCTGAAAAGCGATCGTAACGCGTCCAGCTTGACAGGCAAGCTTTCCGGTAGTAGAGTTACGCTCGTTATTTAACCGGATACCATCTTTGCCGGACGTTATTTTTATTTGACTATGTCGGAAATCGCCAGGCACCCATCTTTTCAGCCGGAAGAGCTACCTTCTTCCAGTGAAATCAGGCTGCCGCGCCAGAGGGAATGGTCCGAAGAGGTCAGCCTACACGGCCGCAACCTGGCTCTTAGGCCCGACCTGTACCTATACGACAGACGCGTCGCCGTCGATAACTTCGGCATTAACGGCAACGTACTAGCCATTATCAAATTACCCGCCCGCCGTGGAGCCCGGTTGTCGAGCCTGAACATAGCGGTAACGGATTATCAGGGGGCCGGGGAGGGCGGTATCATGTTTTGTTACAAAGGACTGGCCCTGCCCAGCTTGGGCAGGTTGTCGCGCGGACAGCGTTACGCTTTGATTGGGCTGAACTATACCTGTCCGGAGCATCTGGCGTTATGGGCCCCGCTACCAACCGAAGGGGTGGTTCTGGGGCGCAACAGCGACAACGCCAATTATCTGCTGGGCCTGGTAAGCGGCGACTTGCAATCCGAGTACGGCTTACTGTCGCGGGCTCATGCCACGGTTACCCTGAACCCCGAAGGACGGGTTGTCATCAGAGACCACTCCACTAACGGCACCGTAGTGGAGCGGTCTATTTAATCGGCGTAAATAGAAAAATTACTCGACTACCACTACCGTGCGGCTGGCCGTTTTGCCGCTGAAGCGTCGTATTTTAGCTTTTTTAAATCCAACCACGCCGTCTTTGGCGGCATGAATGGTGTAGTTGCGGCTTAAGTATGTTCCTGGTCCGGCTTTTTTAGTGGCTCCAACCTGGCGTACCAGCACTTCGCCGGTGCGTACCGACTGTCCGCCGAAGCGCTTCACACCCAGTCTCTGCCCGGGGGAATCGTGGACGTTCTTACTGCTGCCGCCAGCTTTAACTTTTGACATCGGTTATTTCCTGATTATTACTAACAACTGTCTGGCGACTTGCTGCTGCGGTCGGTGATAAACCAACTCTTGGCGCGTCGCGTGGACAAAACTTAAGAGATTATATCCAAGATCTTCTACCTCGTCAATGAACGAAAGATGCAAAAAATCCGCCTGGCGCTTCCAGGCGGGTACGGCCAGGCAGATCCGCTGGCCGGAATCTAACTGAGCAGCCAGATTGGTTAGGAAGTCCTTAATAAGCGAATTAACCTCATTGGCAATTTTGGCCAGTCTGGCCGGATCGGGAGAATTAGTCAGCGGAGGGCCAAGATAAGTCTCACTGGCCACGGCGCCGATCGGCTTCTGCCAGGATGCCGTTCTGGCGTCGGCCACCTCTAGCCGGGCGTTAAAGGCTAGGTTTCTTTGCCGCCTCAGCCAGTCAAGATTCTGGCGGCAGAAATCAATCATCCGTTTGTCAACGTCGGTGCCGTAAACGTTTAATCCCATTAGCGTGGCTTCCTGCAGGAGCACGCCGCTGCCGCAGAACGGATCAAGCAGAGGGGCGTCGGTATGCCAGGACTGGCCGCCAACCGCCAGATTAATCATAATCTGGGCCAGCTTGGGGGGCAGCATGCCCGTTTTGGCGTCGCGCGCCGGTCTGGCCTGATCGCGACTGGCGTAATCGTTGATATTCTGGACTCCGACCGTCCGCGCCACGATGGCAGATTCGCCGCTGCGGACTAGCAGCAGCTCTATGCCCGTTTTTTTGGTCAGCTGGTTATGGGTAACCTGGGCGCTGTTAAGCACCAGTTCTTTGTTGGGCACCAGCCGGACGTTCCGGGCGTACTGCCCAGAAATCTTTCTTTTAAGAGACAAACCGTATTGCTGCAGGCGTTCAAGCGGCGGCCGGAAACCGTGCAGGCTGATACCCAGGCGCAGTTTTCCGGCGTCTGGCATGGCCGTTAACTCGTCGGCCAGAATGGCCGGCAAGGCCTCGAACAAGACATCCAGGCTATCTAGCGGCAGATCGGCCAGCACTTGCCCGACCTTCATAACCCCGCCAAGGGGGGTTCCGGCAATTTTATGAGCAGGCACGTTTAAGCGGGCCACTTCCGAAGCTGAACGGAAAACGTTTTCAGCGCCGAAGACGCTTTCCAGTTCGGCCAGACCCAAAGCCGGCTGACGGCCGAGCACGCAAATACTGCTCATGTCTAGATTATACGGCACGCGCGGCGGCTGCCGGCTGCCATAAATCTGATTCTTGGGCCGGCTGATATAATACTGTGTATGTCTTTTAGAGCCTGGGTAAGTCTAGTTACGCTTACGGCGCTCCTGCTTATTCTTTTTATCGCGCGTCACGAGGTGGCTATTGCCTGGAAGTTGCTGGGATCGGTTAATTTGTGGATTTTATGGCTGATCATTCCGGTGCAGTTCATCAGCTTTTACGGGGTAGGCAATATTATTTTTGAGTATTTGCGGGCCAAGCATGAACTGAAAAATACCGGTCGACTGGAGCTGGCCAGGATGGCTCTGGAGCTTAATTTTGTCAATCATGTTTTACCCAGCGGAGGAGTGTCGGGTTTTTCTTATTTAGGCTGGCGCCTGTCCAAACTAGGCGTCAGCCCGGGCAGGGCTACCATGGCCCAGGCGGTGAGGTTCGCCCTGACTTTTCTGGTATTCGTGCTGCTTTTGATGTTGTCGGTCATCCTGATAACCCTAGACGGCTCGGTTAATCGTTTCGCCATCTTAACCAGTTCGCTGCTGTCCAGTACCATATTGTTTGCCAGTTTGTTCGGCATATATATTATCGGCAGTCTGCAGCGGCTGCATACTTTCGCTGCCACCCTGACGGCACTTGGTAACGCGCTGAGCCGGCGTCTGTTACGCGGACGGGAGCTGATCCGACGTCAAATGCTGGATAAGTTTTTTACGGATCTTCACAAAGATTACATCGAGCTGAAAGCTGACACGGGTCTTTTGAAGAAGCCTTTTTTTTGGGCGCTGCTGGTCAACCTCATGGAAGTCGCCGGATTCATGCTGGTATTTTTATCGCTTGGCGTATGGGTGAATCCGGCAATGCTGCTGATCGCGTACGGCTTGGCCGGTCTTGCCGGATTTTTCGTGGCTACTCCGGGCGGCCTGGGAGCTTACGAGGCGCTGATGATCTCGTTTTTGGTAACCGCCGGCGCTCCGCAAGGAGCCACTATTGCCGCCGTGCTGCTGGCCAGGGTGATTTTAATTTTACTGACCATTATTACCGGCTATGTGTTTTATCAGTTAACCGTGTTGCAATATGGAAAACAACCCGCTAAGCGTTAGCCAGGCGGTCGCTCTGATTAATCAGACGCTGGAGGCTGCCCTGCCGGCAGTCTTGGTTGACGGAGAGGTGGCTTCGTTTAAAGTTAGCAAAGGCAAGTACGTTTACTTCGACATTAAGGATGAAACCTCGACACTCAACTGTTTTATGAGCTTGTTTGCCATGCGCGTCCCCTTGGCTGACGGCATGACGGTACGGCTGGCGGCGGAGCCCAAATTAACCGCGTGGGGCCGGTTCAGCCTGACGGTCAGAGCGGTTCAACCGCTCGGCCGGGGCAGCTTGAGGCGTTCTTTCGAGATACTCAAAGACAAGCTAGCCAGTGAAGGGCTGTTCGCGCCGGAAAGAAAACGCCCGCTGCCTAAGTTTCCACAGCGGGTGGGGGTTATTACCTCAACCGACGCGGCCGGATACCGGGACTTTTTAAAAGTCTTGGAAAGCCGGTGGGGTGGCATGGAACTGTCGGTGGCCAACGTTTTAGTCCAAGGACTAGAGGCGCCCGGGCAGATTGTCAGAGCCATAGAATATTTTAACGGCTTGGCAGAACCGCCGGAAGTCACAGTAATTATCAGGGGTGGCGGCAGCGCCGACGATTTGGCCGCGTTTAACGACGAGCCTCTGGTGAGAGCGGTAGCCGCCAGCCGGGTACCGATTCTGATCGGCGTGGGCCACGAAACCGATGTCAGTCTGGCCGACCTGGCGGCCGATCTAAGTGCGGCTACCCCCAGCAACGCTGCGCAACTGTTGGTGCCTGATAGAGAACAGCTGATCAGCCATATCGGGCACCGGCTGGATCACCAGGAACTAATCTGGCTGCAGCGCGCCAAGGAACTGGGGCGACGCGCTGGCGAGTACCGGCGGCAGGCTCTCAATCAACTAACGGCAGTAACTTCTGCTAAGGCCGGACAGATTGACAGATTGACCGGCCTGCTTAAACTGGTTGACCCCAACCTGCCGCTCAGGCGAGGCTACGCCATAGCCAGACTGTTCGACGGCCGGCTGCTGAAAAGGGGTCAACTGCCGGCTATCGGGCAGGAGCTGACGATTGAGTCGTTAAGTCATATCATTAAAGCGGGGGTACGACAAATTTATGCCAAAAAACGCTAAAGAAGCCAGCCGGCAAAAAACCTTGCAACAGCTGATGGACGAACTGGAAGAACTGATAGCCTGGTTCGAGCGGGATGACATCGAGCTGGAAGAAGCCCTGACTAAATTCCAGGCCAGCACGGAACTAGCCGTCCAGATCAAAAACCGTCTGAAGCTGCTGGAGAACAAAATTATTCTGTTAAAGCAAAAATTCAATGAATAGCGGCCGCTGATGGTGACCACGCAACTGTTCATTTATCTGTCGGCTAGTCTGGTGGCCGGGCTGGCGGCGGCGCTGCTGCTGACTGTGTTTTTTGGTGCGCCGTACCTGCCGACGCGTCGGCAGGACGCCAAAAAGGCCGTCATGTTAGCCAAACTGAAGCCGGGGCAGACCATGGTTGATCTTGGTTGCGGCGATGGCCGGCTACTGCTTTCGGCGGCCAGTAAAGGCATCAGGGCGGTCGGTTACGAGATTAATCCGTTTCTGGCCGGCCTGAGCTGGCTGCGCGGCCGGGCCTATCCGGGGCTGATCAAGGTTCGCCTTTGTAACTATTGGCAGCAAGAGTTGCCGGATGAAACGGCGGCGGTGTTTGTGTTTTCGGCCGGACCGTTCATGGGGCGGCTGGACAGATATCTGAAGCGGCACGTCCGTCGCGTGGGGCGGAGCGTCAGTCTTATCAGTTACGCGTTCACCGTTCCCGGTCGCCGTCCGATAGAAAAGCGCGGCCCGCTACTGGTTTATCGGATAGATCCGTGAATCGGCTTTACAAAGTAGCTGGCTGTTTTTATAGTGATGGCATGAAGCATAAGGGTGAACAGGGTTCGGTTAACGCCCTGCTGGTCGCTAACCTGGCCTTGATAGCACTGAGCCTGATACTTGGATCGGTGATGATTTGGGCGTTGGTTAATTACAACGACCAACGGCAGAATGTCGACAAAAAAGTGCAAGCCGCCGTGGCTGACGCCAAAAAACAGCAATCGGACGCCGATGCCAGGATTTTCGCTGAAAAAGAGAAGCAGCCGTACACTCAATTTATCGGGCCCAATGAGCTGGGGCGGGTAACCTTTAACTACCCCAAAACCTGGAGCGTTTATGTGGGCAGCGACGGCGGCCAGGCCTCCAGCTACGAGGCTTATCTGCAGCCGGGCGTGGTGCCTCCGGTGCTGTCGAGACAGCCTTATGCCCTACGGGTTAGCATAGATAACCGTTCCTACGATCAGACGCTGCAACAGTATCAGCTAAGCGCCAAAACCGGCGAACTAAAAAGCACGGCTATAGCGGTTAACGGCTTTAGCGGCAACCGGCTGGACGGTAAGTTTAGCGGCGGTTTTGAGGGGAGCATGGTGATTTTTAAAGTACGAGACAAAACCCTCAGGTTGTACACCGAAACCACTGTTTTCCGCCCCGACTTCGACAATATAGTGCTGAAATCTCTTAGCTTCAACCCTTAAAGCCCGTTGCCTCCGTTCTCGTGATAGACTATTGATATGAGTACGGGGGACTTTAGGCACCGCCATAACCAGGGCCAGTTAATGCCGCAAACCGCTGCCGTGGCGCACGAGCTGAAAACGCCGCTCAGCAATATCCGCTACATCAGCGAAGCCCTGCTGGATGATACGATTGGCGGAGCCGAGCCGGCCCAACTAGCAAGGCAGTTGCGTTTAATTAAGGATATCGCCCAACAGGGCTTGGCTACGGTGGACGGACTGACTTTGGCTTACGGCGCTTCGCAGCTTAGCCTCGAACTTGAAGCCCTGAATGCCAACCTGATTTGCCAGGAGATTATGCACCAGGTAGCCCCCCTGACCGATAATTTGGGAGTCACCGCCCGGCTCAGCCTGCCGGTTTCGCCGCTCAAGGTGGTGGCTAACCGGCGGGCGCTTTACAGTGTGCTGGGCAATTTGTGCGATAACGCCTTGAGGCACGCCAGCGGCAAAAACGGTTTCGATCTTAGTCTTGGTCGGTCTCATAAACTGGTGGTTTTCAGTGTCAACGATTATGGGCCCAAGCTGGAACTGACTCAGTTCCGCAGATTAAAAGGCAGCTTGGGACGTCAGGTGCAGCCGATTAGCGGCCGTTCTGGCAGTGGACTCGGGCTGGTTATCGCGGCCGAGCTGACCGAAGCGATGAACGGCAACCTGCGGCTGGTCAGGCACCGGGCCGGCGGTATGACCTTTAAGATTGGTCTGCCGGCCTCCGGTCAACTAAGTTGGATCTAACTCCGGTGCACAAAATGAAACAAGCCGAAACTCAGCGGCCCGCCGCCAGATACGCGTTGATTGTGGAAGACGACAAACTGCTAGCTGCTCAGATGGCAGCCACCTTGCGAAACGCCGGCCTGGCTGTTAAGACGGCCGCCAGCGGCCAGTCGGCCCTGGACGTCATAGACCAAGCCGTTCCGTCGGTTATGGTTTTGGACGTGTTTTTACCCGGGGCGAATGGCTGGCAATTGCTGGCCGAGCTGCGTTCGCATGCCGATACAATTAACCTACCGGTTGTCATTTGCAGCAGCTGCAGCCGAATTTACCAGGAGAACTCCGGCGACTCGCTGTCCAAGCACTGGGGCGTTGTGCAGGTTATCGACAAGGCGGACCTAACCCCATCCACCTTGCTGCAGGCTGTCAAAAAAGCGGCAGGGCAAGATGCCACTCTGGCATAGTCAGGCCATCATTTTAAGGCGCACCGGCTACGGTGAGGCCGATATGATCCTGCAACTACTGACACAGCACGGAGGCAAGGTGGGGGTAATTGCCAAAGGGATCAAGCGGGCCGGTAGCCGCTTGTCTGGCGGCTTGGAGCTGTTTGCGGTCAGTGAGATAACGGCCGCCAAGGGACGGGGCAGGCTGGATGTATTAACCGGCGCAAGGCTTGTGAAGTTCTACTCGACCATTATCAGCCATTACGACCGGTTGCAGTTGGGTTACGATTTTATCAAAGAACTGTCTCGTCAGAGCGAAACGGTCAGCGCTCCGGAATTTTTTGATTTGCTGCGGGACGGTTTCGAATATCTTAATCGGCCTGAGGTACCCCTGGACACGGTGGAAATCTGGTTCCGGTTACGTCTGGCCGCTTTGCTGGGCAGCCCATTGAACTTAAGCAGCGACGCCGCCGGCGATGAGTTAACGGCGGGGAGGGGGTATGATTTTGATTTTCAGGAAATGCGCTTTACCCTCAAATCAAACGGCCCATGGCAGCAGCCGCACATCAAACTGTTGCGCCTGCTGTCGGTTAAAACGCCTGTCCAGCTGATGAAGGTGGGCGGGGTAGAGCCGTATATCGGAGCCTGCCTTAAACTTGTCCGTGCTCTCTAGACTTATTGCTAGTATTGTTTTCGGGGCGCTGGTCTTGCCGCGAAACAACCGTCAGGCCGGGATGGTGGGATTCACGGTTGAGCGCCGCCTGGCCCAGGCGGCGCTCAGTCAGGATTGGCCGGATTGGTTTTTTTTCGTTGTCTCGGCGCATTCTGTCCAAAAATAACCTGTCGTGAGTTTGGCTCAGGTTAGATGGAGACGGCAGGCCGAGGTTTTCCATTAGTTTTTCTGTTTCGTCCATGACAAAAATTATAAACATGCTTATGCTAAAAAGTCTAGCTTAAATCATAAAAAAGTGTTGTAATATAAGTTACACTTGCCGGCAGCCTCTCTTTGATATAATAGGCCGGAGTAACATGTCTAGCCGAGTATCCTTAGAAACCATAGTCAGCCTGGCCAAGCGCCGCGGCTTTATTTATCAGGGCAGCGAGATTTACGGCGGGCTGGCGGGAACCTGGGACTACGGCCCGCTGGGCGTCCAACTTAAACGCAACCTGGTTAATTTGTGGTGGAAGATGTTTGTCGAGGATCGCGACGACATGTTTGGTATAGATACGGCCATCTTGATGAACCCCAAAGTGTGGCAGGCCAGCGGACATACTGCAACCTTCAGCGATCCATTAGTAGAGTGCGCCAACTGTCACGAGCGTTTTCGGGCGGATAAAATAGATTTGAGTAAATGTCCTGCCTGCGGACAAAAAGGCAGCTTAGGCGAGCCCCGTCTCTTTAACATGATGTTTCAGACGCAGGTTGGTCCGGCGGCCGACCGGGAGTCGCTGAGTTATCTGAGGCCGGAAACGGCCCAAGGCATGTTTGTCAACTTCAAGAACATAGTGGACAGTTTCGCGCCCGATCTGCCTTTCGGAGTGGCCCAGGTTGGCCGGGCCTTCCGTAACGAAATCAGCCCGCGGGATTTTATTTTTCGCGCTCGCGAATTCGAAATTATGGAACTGGAATATTTTGTTCGTCCCGAGGAGTGGCAAAAACACTTCGAGTCCTGGCGGGGGCTTACTGGCCAGTGGTTTAAGGCTATCGGATTGCCGGCCAAGCGCATTCAAGAAATAGAGTTGCCTGCCGGGGAAAGGGCTCATTATAGCCAGGCCACGGTGGATTTTTATTACGATTTCCCTTCGATCGGGCCGGACGAGCTGGCAGGGCTGGCTTATCGCGGCGATTTCGACCTGGCTAATCACCAAGCCGCCTCCGGTAAAAAGCTGGAGTACCGTCTTAAAGACGGCAGCCAGACGCTGCTGCCGCACGTTATCGAACCGACTTTCGGCTTGGATCGAAACTTGATGGCCGTGCTGTCTGAGGCTTACGCCGAAGACAGCGTGGGTGGTGAGAAGAGAGTGGTTCTCAAGCTTCCGACTCATCTCGCTCCGGTGCGTTACGCTATTTCGCCGCTGCTGCGCAACAAGCCGGAGCTAGTCGAAAAAGCCAGGCAGGTCTTCGGTCTGCTGAAACGGCAGTTTGGCCTGGTAATGTGGGACGACAGCGGTAACATCGGCAAGCGCTATCGCCGCCAGGACGAAATAGGCACGCCTTACTGCGTGGTGATAGACTTTCAGACACTGCAGGACGGCACGGTAACCGTGCGCCATCGCGACACAACCAGGCAGGAGAGAATTGTACCGGAAAAATTTACCGACTTCTCTTGACAATCAAACTTCTCAAGAGTATTACAAGATTAAGCTACTTTAGTTATTATTCAAAAGCGGCTCGAAATAAATAAAAACGGGGTATCTAGCTATGATAGAGATGTCTCCGGGGCTGATCAGCCTCGAACAATTAGAATTGAGCCAAAAACGCCAACAGCGACTGGAAGCCCTGGATAGAGTCATGACCGAGTTTGTCGCCCAGGAGAGAGCCAGGCGGACCGGTGAAGAACATGGCCCGCTGCAGCTGTCCGCCGAAGACGGCCGAAGGCTGGTTATCGATGCCTGCCTAGTGCCATCTCAGGCGGGCAATGAAGTAACCCGTTTCGCGGTCAGCGTAGACCAACCGGGCGAAAATGGCCAATGGATCAGGACGATTTATAAATTATCTTGTCACAATGACAGCCGCGGTACGCACCGCGGCCTGAGCGTTTACAGCCACGACGTAACGGACGAAGTTGATCTAACCGCTCGCTACCGTAGCGAGATGGACGGACTGATCGGTCGCATTCGCCATGTCGGCCGAGAGCTGGAGGAGACCGACGCCAGGCTCAAAAACTGGACGCTGCAAGCTCTCCAGGACGAAAATATAGGCAGCCAGCTGGACAGGGTGGACGAAGAAGCCGGGTTGCTTGCTACCGTTGACGGATTGCAAGCAGAACTGCAGAAACTTGAATTCACAGCCAAAGAAAGCTTCCGATTATATAGCAACAAACTCAGCGAAATGCGCCGCTTCAGAAGAGAAATTGACGGCTTGTTAGACTCCATGGGGCGGACGGAAGCGCCGGTCGAGCAGGTATCCGAACTGGAGGGGTGGGTGATGGCCGTAGCCGGAGCTGATACTCAGCGGTAAAAACGTTTCAGTTTGATTACTTTGACGTAACCGTCCGAGACGATATTCACTCCAAACGTTTGGCCGCGGAATTTAAGCGGCTGGCCGGCTTTGACCGTGGTCAAGCTGCCGACAGCACCGGCCGATTGCAGGCTGTTAATTAAAAAATCGCGTTCACGGTCGGTTATCTCGTCTATCAAATGGGTGATTTGACCGCTGCGCCAGCGAATGGCGAACGGGGCGATATCGTGCGTGGCGGCGCCCACCCAAATTTCCCGTCGCCCTATCAGCAGGTTCTGCAGGGCAATTCGCCAAAAATGAGCATGTTCGTCGGGTGGTACGGGCAGCCGCCAAAACCGGACATGGTGACGGTGGCGGGGAGTCGGAGGGTTGCCCTGTTGTATCTGAAAACCTATATCTTGCTTGCGTCCGAACAGGCGCAGTGAACTGAAGGGGGCCGTGGCATACGGGCGGTTGAAGATGACCGACCGCAGCATTCTGGCCAGGTTTTTCAAGCTAGCCCTGTCCGCCGGCTGCCATCCGGCGGCTGTCATGGCGGCGGACAGCTGGGCGACGTTTTTAGCCAGTACCACTACGTTCACAGGGTCGGAGGGCCAACCATCCGGCGTGGTGGCGTATAGCGGGATATGGTTGGGCCGTATGACCAGACGCCAGAACCTGATTAGAGCCGGTATGCCTAAATAGGCCAGAGCCAAGTAAATCAGCAGCAGCACCTCCAACAGTGGCAATCGTTTGTCCAGAAACGGAAAAACCATGAAAGCGGTCACGTAAGCCAGGGCGACCGCCAAGGCTAAAACCAGCGACCGCCACAGCAGTCTGAGGCCCACGCCCAGCCAGGACAATTTATCCATAATAATTTCATTGTAACCTAAGGGAGTGTCCGGCCGGGCGCTTCGGGTAAGTTATAATGCTATTTAACTATGATCGATCAAGGTAAAGCCGACAGGCTGCGATTTGACAGCGATTTTCTATGGGGCGCCTCCACTAGCGCCCATCAGGTGGAGGGAGGTAACCATAACCAGTGGTCAGTTTGGGAGCTGGAGAACGCCAGAAGTCTGGCCAAGCAAGCCGAATACAAGCTGACCCAGCTACCGAGGTGGCAAGACATAAAAGATCAAGCCGGCGATCCGGCCAATTACGTATCCGATCGCGCTTGCGATCACTATAACCGTTATCGCTCGGATTTCGATCTGCTGCAGCGGATGAACATGAACGCTTTTCGCTTTAGTGTGGAATGGTCGCGGATAGAGCCGCAAGAGGACGTCTGGAACGCCGCTGCCTTCGACCATTACCGCGCCTACATCAAGGAGTTGCGGTCCAGGGGAATAGAGCCCATGATGACCCTGATGCACTGGACGCTACCCGTTTGGTTTGCCCAAAAGGGCGGCTTCGCGAAACGCTCGAATGTCAGATATTTTGTCCGTTTCGTGGAGAAGGCGCTCATCGAATTGGGCGGTAGCGTCAAGTATGTTTGCACCATCAACGAGCCGGAAGTTTACGCCAGTCGGAGCTATTATTGGGGCGATTGGCCGCCCAACAAACAAAGCCGCCCGCTGGCTCTTTGGGTTTATCTTAACTTAGCTGCCGCTCACCGCCGTTGCGTCAGGGCTGGGAGACGCCTCGGGGGAGGCTGGCTTTTTGGATTGAGTAAAGATTGTGCTCATAATTACCCCGGCGATAGCGCCTGGTTGAGCTCTTTAAGCGCTCATCTGGCCAACTGGGCTCTGGATTATTTTTTTCTCAACAAGGTTAAACGGCATCTGGACTGGCTGGGGCTCAATTATTATTTTTCTAATCGCTTTTTTGGTTATCGGATTCATAATCCCGAGAAACCGCAAAACGATCTCGGCTGGACCATGGAGCCGCATAATTTGCAGTTTGTCATTGAGCGGCTCAGCCGAAAATACCGTCTGCCAATCATTGTTACTGAAAGTGGCGTAGCGGACAGCCGCGACCGTTGGCGCAAGTGGTGGATAAGCGCTTCGCTGGCGGCCATCGGGCGCTCCATTAAAAACGGCGCCCGGGTAGACGGTTACCTGCACTGGAGTCTGTTGGACAATTTCGAATGGGCTTACGGCAAGTGGCCGAGGTTCGGCCTGACGGCCGTGGATTACAAGACCATGTCCAGAAAGCTTAGGCCGAGCGCTGTTTGGTTTGGCGAATTGCTGGGCAAACTGCGGCGGCGGAAGGTCCCCGACGCCTAACATCGACTGGTTAACTGGTTTTAATTTGTCTCTCAGTACCCTGACGCCTCGGTAACCGCTGGTGCGATCGGCAGTTCTCCACAATACTGTGGAAAACTCGTCAGCCAAGAGCAGCATGTTCATAAAGTCAGACTTGCGCGTGGGTAGCATTGGGTTGTAGACTGAACTTAGTGGGTAGCAGTGGGTAAACAAAAACAGCAATTTACCCGCCAGCAAAAAAACAAAAACCCCAAGTCCTAAAAACACTAAAATGAACAGCGCAGACTATTTTCAGCGGCGGCTAGACGAAAAGCGCCGGTTAACCGTACCGGCGGAACTTCGATCCGAGTTTGCCAGCGGAGTAGTGCTGACGCACGGTTTTGGCAGCTACCTGCATCTTTATTCTAAAGATGTCTGGGTCAATGAAGTCGAGCCGGCGCTGCGCGGCGATATTTTAGACGAAAGAGTGGCCGACCTGAACGTTCGTTTCCGCCGCGGTAAAACCGAGCAGCGGCTGGACGACAAACAGGGCAGAATAGCCCTGGATCAGGCCCAGCTGGAATACGCCGGCATCGACCGCGAAATTACAGCGGTACGCTCCGGCAAGTATTGGCGGCTGAGCGCGGGGCAGGATGGCCAGACCTAAACCATAAGCCGGTGCGGCCTGGTTGCCGCGGCGTAGGCACCTTAACAAAAACAGCTTTAGACCGAAGTTCAAAAACTGCAGCATATTCATCAATTGCGAGGTCAGCTGTCTGGCAGCCAGTGGGTTAATACGTAATCCGTTCGCCTTAGTAAACGGATTGGTACTTTTTAAAAACACCTCCCAAAAACTCCACCTCACACATATAAGTCTCTCAAGAACACTGGTTAATGGGTTTATAGAGGTTTTTTTCAAAAACTTCACACCACAACAACTCCATTAACAATTCAAAAACAAAAACGATATCCAAAGAAAACAAAAACGCTGACTGCCAGGCAGGTGACCTCGAAATGAGCAAAACACCACCACAACAACTCCATCAACCGGTTATGCTAGAAGCTACGCTGAAATTGCTGGCGCCGAGGGCGGGGGAAAGTTACCTCGACCTGACGGCTGGCTACGGAGGCCACGCTTCAGTTTTCATCGAAGCTATCGGCGACCCTGCCAGGGCCGTTTTGATAGACAAAGATGATAGCGCGGTTAAGTACCTCAGCCACAAACTGGGTAAAAAACCGCGGATTTGGCATACCGATTTCCTGAGCGCCGCCAAGCAATTGACGGCCGAGGGCAAGCAATTTGATGTAGTGTTGGTAGACCTGGGGGTGTCGTCACCGCAACTAGACAAGCCGGAACGGGGCTTCTCGTTCCAACGCGAAGGACCGCTCGACATGCGGATGGATCCCCGGCAAAGCCTGAGCGCCGCGGATATCGTGAACCGGTATCCCGAAGCCAGACTGACCGAGCTGATCCGAAGCTATGGCGAAGAAAGGCCGTCTTTAGCCGCTAGAATCGCCCGCGCGATTGTCGGTTCGAGACCGCTGGAAACCACGCGTCAGCTTGCTCTGGTGATCGAACGCGCCGCTGGCGGCCGGCGTTCTAAAATAAATCCGGCCACCCGTACCTTTCAGGCACTGCGCATTGCCACCAATGACGAGCTGGGGCTGCTTGAGCGGCTGCTGCCAATACTACTGGATCTTCTCAGGACCGGTGGCAGGGTAGGGCTGATCAGTTTCCACAGCTTGGAAGACAGGTTGGTCAAGCGGTTTTTAAGCGAAGCGGCCGCAGCCGGTTACGATGCCAGCCTGCGGCTGCTTTGCAAAAAACCGATCACGCCGGGGCCTGACGAATTAGCCAACAATCCGCGAGCCAGAAGCGCCAAGCTTAGGGCCGCAGTTAAAATAAAAAACGAAAGGACTTGAGGATGCCAATTAAGGTCGTCAACAAGTCGCGCGCTGTTAAGATCACGGTCCACGTGGCCTGAGAAAAATTCAGAAGCGCGAGCATAAAAAACCGGAGCCGGTCAACTCTGAACCGGCTCCGGCAAAACAAAAATAAAGAAAAACCAAACAACCATGACTTATTACGGCAGCAGTCTGACAATTACCAGCCGGCGGGGCGTTTCAACCAGCACTGGCGCCGCCATCTGGAGGCGCAACCAAAACGTGGTGCCTTTTGACGCTACTAAAACCCTGGGACCGGTGGCTCACACCGTACTGATAGTGTTGATGCTGGCGGTCCTGGGGTTGATTTATTTGACCCAGATCACTAAAACCAGCTCTTACGGTTATCAGATTAACTCCCTGGAGGCTAAACGTACCGAACTGGTCGGCCAAAAACAGGATCTTCAGGTTGAGAATGCCCGCCTGCAAGCTCTGGAGAGGGTACAGCAAAGCAGCGTAGCCCAAACCATGACCCAGCCGGCGTCCGTAAACTACGCTAACTAGCAACTGACTAGGAGGAGATTGATCTGCTTTGGCCGAAATTCGTTTAGATTCCACTTTTAAAGCGCGAACCAGGCCGTTGGTCTGGCTGCTTTTGGCGGTGGGTGGCCTATTTATCATCAGGCTGTTCTGGCTGCAAATCATCCAGTACGGCTACTACCAAAACGAAGCTCAAAAAGAGCAAATAGCCCGGTTCACTCTTCCGGCCAAAAGGGGTCAGATCTATGCTCTCGACGGCTCCGCCGGCATCGTACCGCTGGTACTGAACGAGCCGGTTTATACCGTTTATGCCGACCCGCAGACCGTGTCCGATAAATTCAAGGTGGTGGAAACCATACAAAAAGTAGCGGGGGGTAACGCCGTTAACGGCTTTGCCGAATCGTTGAACAATCGGCAGTCGCGTTACGCCGTGCTGGCCAAGCAGTTGAACAAAACGCAGGCGCAAATGATTAAAGGGGCCGATCTTCAGGGAGTTGGCCTGCAAGAGGGGACCAAGCGGGTTTATCCGGAGGGTAGCCTGGCGGCTCAGCTGCTGGGATTCGTGGACGCCGACGGCAACGGCCAATACGGCCTGGAAGGGGCGCTGAACAGTCAACTGAAAGGTACGCCGGGGCTACTAAAAGCTGTTACCGACGTCCGTCGCATCCCCCTGACTATCGGCAAGGGCGACATCAACATACCGGCGCAAGACGGTCAGAATCTGGTTTTAACCATTGATCGCAACATTCAAGCTAAGGTGGAGCAGGCTCTGAAAGACGGCCTGGCGAAGTCTAAAGCCACGCACGGCAGTGTAGTGGTAATGGATCCTTACAGCGGCAGAATTCTGGCCATGGCTAGCAACCCCAGCTACGATCCGGAAAAGTACTATCAAATTAAGGATTATTCATTGTTCCAAAACAGAGTGGTCAGCGAACCCTACGAAGCCGGCTCGGTCATTAAGACACTGACTATGGGCGTAGGTTTGGACAAGGGGGTGATCGAACCCAGTACCACATACAATAACACCGGATCAGTCAGGGTGGCCGATTTCACCATCAAAAACGCCACGCCTGACAGCATAGGCCCGACCACCATGGTAGATGTTTTGCAGTATTCCCTGAACACCGGAGCGGTGTTCGTATTGCAGCAGCTTGGCGGCGGCAGCATTGACGCCCAGGCCAAGCAAACGCTTTACGATTATTTTACCAAACGTTACCGGTTGGGTCAGCTGACCGGAGTCGAACAGCAGGGTGAAGCGCCCGGGGTGGTCATCAGCCCCAACGACCCCCAGGGCGGTCCGGTACGATACGCCAACATGGCTTTTGGTCAGGGAATGGACGTAACTATGATACAGGTGGTCAGCGCGTTTTCGGCGGTTATCAACGGGGGCACCTACTATAAACCGGAACTGGTGGGGGGAGTGATGTTGCCCGACGGTAGCATACAGAAGCGTTCGCCTGTCGCGGTCGCCACCGGCGTGATCAGCCCGGCGGCCTCGGCAAAACTGCAAAATATGGTAGCCGTCGCCAGACAAAACGGTTTTTTGGCCTTCAGCGACCCTCCAGGTTATAAAATCGGCGGCAAAACCGGCACGTCTCAGATTATAGACCCTAAAACCGGCAAATACACTAACGCCAATTCCATCGGCACCTATTTGGGTTTTGGGGGAACGGATCAGCCGCGTTATGTCATAATGGTCAGGGTAAAAGACTCCAAGTTGCCGGGGTACGCCGGAACGGTGGCGGCGGCGCCGATTTTCGCCGATATTTCCAATTGGATGCTGCAATATTTGCGAATTCCGCCAAAAGGCTAAAATAAAAACATAACCCGCACTTCTTAAATGAGGCAACTATGATAGAAACCATTACCGCCAGCCAGATTAACCAGGAACTTCTTAAGGTGTTCGTACTAAGCGTAGCCGGTTTTAGCCTGGCCATGCTGCTGACGCCGGTTTATACTTTCGTGGCTTACCGGTATAAATTCTGGAAACGCCAGCGCACCACGACTACTACCGGCGAAGCGATAACTGTTTTTACCAAACTGCACGCTAAAAAATTCGAGCGCAACATTCCAACCATGGCTGGCGTAATTATGCTGACAGCCACCATTGCGGTGACCGCGCTAGCTAATCTAGACAAACGCCAGACGGGGTTGCCGCTGGCCGCTCTGATTGGCGGCGGAGCCGTTGGCTTACTCGACGACATCATTAATATTAAAGGTCTGGGCGGAGGAGTACGCGGTCTGAGGTCCTGGATCAAATTCCTGATGATCACCGCCGTGGCGGCCATAGGCGCCTGGTATTTCTTCGTTAAGCTGGGGTATAGCAGCGTTTACGTGCCGTTTTGGGGGCCGCTGGAGATTGGCTGGCTGATAGTGCCGCTGTTTATCGCGGCAGTGGTTTCAACCGGTAACGCGGTGAATATCAGTGACGGCCTGGACGGCCTGGCCGGGGGATTGCTGGCTACCGCCTACGGTGTTTTCGGGGTAATCGCTTTGCTGCAAGGCAATTACGGCATCGCTGGCTTTTGTTTTACCGTAGTCGGCACGCTGCTTAGCTATATCTGGTTCAACATTTATCCGGCCCGATTTTTTATGGGAGATGTCGGTTCATTCGCCCTGGGAACGGCCCTTGGCGTGGTGGCTATGCTGACCGATACCATCTTTTTGCTGCCGATTATTGGTCTGGTGTTTGTGGCTGAGGCCGGGTCCAGTCTGTTGCAGATTGCTAGCAAGCGGCTGCTGCATAGGAAGATTTTCATCTCCGCGCCGGTTCATCATCATCTGGAAGCCAGCGGCTGGCCGGAAACCAAGGTTACGATGCGTTTCTGGGTGATCGGGCAGGTGGTGGGCATCCTCGGCTTAATGCTGGCCGTAGCCGGCGGACTGGTAGGGTAAATGTGGGCAGCCAAACTTATACCCGGTATCGTTAACGGCGCCGGCAGCCGCGGCCTGCTGGTCAGGCGCCATCGTCCGGACTATCAGCTAACCCTGTACGCCGGCATTCTGTTGGCAATTGGTCTGATAGTGCTGTATGCCATATCGCCGGCAAGGGTGGAGCTTATTAACCTAACCGGCAGCAAGCTGGATCAGGCTCATTTTATGCAAAGACAGCTGTTGTATTTGCTGGCGGGTATCGGCGCGTTCGTGGCGGCCGCCTGGTTGCCGCTGAAAACCTGGACGCGCCTGGCCGGCTGGTTCCTGCTGGCGGGCCTTGGATTAAGCCTGCTGCTGGCCGTCTTCGGCTGGCTGCATATCCCGCTGGCGCTGGAAGCCGGCGGGGCGGTCCGGTGGTTTAACCTGGGCGTGGTATCGTTTCAACCCGCTGAAATTTTAAAATTCAGCCTGCTCTTATACACGGCGGCGTTTTTAGCCGGTCGCAAGGCCGAAGGCAGGGTGAATTCGCCGGCGGACACCTTGTTGCCGCTCGGGTTGCTGATGGGGGTTGTGCTGCTGTTTATTATCGTTCTGCAAAAAGACATGGGCACGGGCATAACTATGATCGGCATCGTGCTGTCCATGTTGTACATAGCCGGGCTAAGCTTTAAGAACTTTCTGATGACAGCCGGTATTTTAGCGAGCATTGGTTTGTTGCTGGTAGTCACTTCGCCGCATCGGCTAGAGAGGATCTCGACTTTCTTCAACCCGGTGGCCGCCAACAGCGCCGCCTCGGGTTATCAGATTGCCCAAGCCAAGATCGCCATTGGCAGCGGCGGCCTGATGGGCAAAGGCTTGGGACAGAGCGTTCAGGCGTTCGGTTATCTTCCCGAGGCTCTCAACGATTCAATTTTCGCTATTCTGGGCGAGAAGTTTGGATTTATCGGCCTGGTGTCTATCTTGGCGGTGTTCTACGCTCTGCTGTTTAGGCTAGTCAAGCTGATCGAGCAGACCGCGGAACCGGCCTGGCAGCTGATTGCCGCCGGTATTTTCGGCTGGATAGGTACCCACGCCGTAGTGAACATTGGGGCGATGGTTGGTTTGCTGCCACTGACGGGTATAACCTTGCCGTTTCTGAGCTTTGGCGGTACCAGCCTACTGTTTATCATGCTGGTTCTGGGAATCGCTTTTCATATTTCCCGCTATACCAATCACCAGCTGTCAGGTAAACTCAATGCCAGCGATGAAGGAGAAAAAGCCTATGCGCGTTTTGGCGGCCGGAGGGGGATCGGGCGGCCACGTCACCCCGGTAGTGGCACTTATCAATGAGCTTAATCGGTTAACCGGCGGCGATTTATCCGTAGAATTCATTTGCGATCGCGGCTATTATCCACAGGCCGTTAAAATGATGAGCTCGGCCTCCTTGCCGGTCAGAACCAGACGTATTTTCGCCGGAAAAATCCGGCGCTACCATAAAATCTCTTTGGTTAAGAGATTGACGGACGTCGGCAGCCTGCTGCTGAACGTGCGTGACATTTTTCTGACAGCTCTTGGCATAGCCCAGAGCCTGCTAATTGTCTTCCGGTTTAAACCTGATGTTATTTTTACAAAAGGCGGCTTTGTCTGTTTGCCTGTCGGCCTGGCGGGACGTTTGTGTAAAGTCCCCCTGGTGATTCACGATTCCGATTCTCATGCCGGATTAACCAATCGTGTACTAGCCAGATGGGCAAGGACGATTCTGACGGGGGCTCCGCTGGAGAACTATCAATATCCCAAAAAGCGCAGTTTTTACGTAGGCATACCGGTAGGGAAAGCGTATTTTAAGAGTTTCAGCGATAAGCAGCGGCGGCAGATTAAGGCCGAGCTGGCTTTGCCGGACATCGACAGGCCGATGGTTCTGGCGGTAGGCGGCGGACTGGGGGCCAGAAGGCTTAACCGAGTTGTGGCTGCCGCGGCGGGGAGTATGTTGCCGACGGTTTCCATTGTTCATGTTACCGGCAGCGGGGACTACTCCAGAATGGTTAGCCTGGCCGTCGACCATGCCGGGTACCGTTTGATTGGTTTCGCGTCTCCCGGCGACATGGTCAAACTAGTGGCGGCGGCCGACGTGGTGGTTACTAGAGCTGGCGCCACGGCTCTGGCGGAAATGTCGGCCCAGGCCAAACCGACCGTCATCGTACCCAATCCCATGCTGAGCGGCGGGCATCAACTGAAAAACGCCGAGGTGTTTGCCCGGGCGGGGGCGGCGGTAGTGCTGGACGAGACTGACCTGCTTAAACGCCCGGAACTACTAGGCGAGGCGGTAGTCTATCTGCTGGAGCATCCGGACAGGGCCGCGGCGATGGGTCGGAAAATGAGGCGCTTTGCCCGCCGGGAGGCCGCGACGGAGGCCGCTCAGCACATCATTAAGACTGCTCGGGAGGAGAAGTATTAGGCATGTGGAGTCCGTTTAAGCCGAAAAGCCGCCGCTTCGCCGTCCGGACGCTGCCAGACCCGGCGCCTTTCAGAAGAGGCCGAGCCATTACTGGCAGCGCCTCGTCCGGCGTGTCGGCGGCGGCTTCCTCCGCCTCCAGCCGGTTGGCTTCGCCAAGACTAAAACTGCACCATCTGCGGGCCGCCAGAAGGGCGATTCTGGCCGGACTGTCGGTTATTTTAACGGCCAGCCTGGGGCTGGCATGGTTGATCGGCCAGTTTATCAATCAGCCGGTGGAGGTGGTTCTGGTTTCTCAAGCGGCTATAATCGGACAGCCTTACACTAAAAACTACAGCGGCGCGCTGAGCGGCTATTTCGCGGCCAATCCGACGGAGAGATTCAGGTTTAATCTAAACCAAGCGAACATGCAATCGTATCTGATTGCTCGCCATCCGGAGATCAACACCGCCCAAATCGTACAATCGGGCCGGTCGGTAAAACTGGCGGTAGGGTTGCGCCAGCCGGTAGTTACCTGGCGGTTGGGGAGCGAGCAGCTTTATATTGACTCCGCCGGAGTGGTATTCAAGAACAATTATTTTGCTCAACCGGCTATCAATGTCGAGGATCAATCCGGCTTGCCGATAAAGGATAAAACGGTTATCGCTTCGGATCGTTTCCTAGCTTTTTTAGGCCAACTGATAGCCTATATTAACGCCTCCGGGGTCGGCCCGGTCAGCAACGTGATCATTCCGCCGGGTATCACCCGGGAAGTGGACATTCGCCTACAGAATCGGCCGTATGTGATCAAGGCTTTCAGCGGACGAGAGGCCTACGGGCAAGCCGCCGATATAGTGAGCGCCGTAAAATACGTACAGTCGCACCAGCTGACGCCCCAGTACTTGGATGTCAGGGTGCCGGGCAAGGCGTTTTATCGCTGATTATTTCCTCCTCTAGACGGGGCCTTCAGGGAGCCCATTGCCAGCAGAGGAGGGGGGCGGTAAGGTCGCGTTTTTAGTGCGGCTTTTTGGAGAATCCGCCTTAATCGTTGGGCGTTTTTTGGGCGGCGCCAATCAAAAGCAGTGCGGTGTTATAAAAAAGGTTTCTTTATGTCTCTTCCCCGCCCCTCTAAGTTCTATTTTTGTTCGTCGAATACTGAAGATTTTGGAGAGTTAGGATAAAAACATATAAAACCAGGTAATATTATAAAAAGCAAATAGGGTAGGCTGGAGAAACAGTGGGGTAGCGTGAAAACAATATAAAATAACACAGTAATCACAAAATGCAAATTGTGGATAACTGAACTTTCAGTCCGATTCGGGTAGCAATAGGCCAGCAAAACGGCGTTCGGCTTGTCTATATAAGATAAGATGGCCAGGCGCCCGGGCGCGCCGTTTATGAAAGAAACGTTCAGCGGTTTTTTAAACGGTTGTCGTTATACGCCACCCCCCGGTAGCGGCTGGGGCGGGTATTACTTGACGCCTTTTGACGTATATTTAAAAGACGTAAAAGATATATTGTGCGACATTATAGTCCAGACATTAATCTTCGCCATTATTATCCTCCACACCGCTCTCTTGTTTGCCGGCGCCCGGTTTTTGGTTTGTCTTTTTATTTTATCCCCGCCTTTAACTTAGATAGCTTGGATTTGATTTTTAACTTTGGCTTGGTGTGTGGCGCTCGCCGTGACTGGTTTTTTTAAAGTCAACTATGGCCCGGCTTTTAATAAAGTTCTATAATTGTTCTAATTATTTAAGACGCCGTTTGGCCCGGGTGCTATCCTCCTATTTTACCGTAGGTGGTCCGCCACTCCCGCGGGACTCCTTAGCGCAGGCGCAGCTCAAAACTGCCTTCATCCGGCCGGGAGGTTGTGACGGGTCTTGGCGGGGCTATAGGCGGGTTTTTGGGGTGGCCGCGCCGCGGACGAGACGGCTTTTTGGAAGCCGGCTGTTTGGCAGCGCTATTCCTGTCTTGGGTATTTGGCGAAGCCGCGGTTTGTTGTGCGGGTTGTTGACCGGCTGCCGGCCGGGCCGTTTCCCTCAAGTGCTGCGGCGGCATCAACAGCTCCTGAATAGAGCTTTCCACTTGGCCGCGGTCGCTGGCGAATTGCCGGCGCGAATTATCGATGATCTGGGCCGAATAATCGGTTTGAGCCGGCGGCAGGGTTAACGTGGTAGCGCTAAAGGCAGGTACTTTTTCGCCCTGAATAACCATGCTGATAACAAAGCTGCGGTTGTGCATCTGCAGCAGGTCGGCCGCTTCGAACTGGGGCTCGAACTGCTTGGCCAGCAGCGGCGCGTCGTCGGCGCTGACTCGGAAGGTTATCACCGTGCCGACATTGCCGAACACGGCATTGCGTACCGGGTCGGACATCTGGCTAATATACTGGTTGGCCACCGTCAGGTTTAAGCCGTATTTGCGCGCCTCGGACAGGATGGTGGCGAAGCTGTCGGTGGCGAAGTTTTGGAACTCGTCGACATACAGGTAAAACGATTGCCTATCCTCGATGTTCGGTATGTCGCTGCGGCTCATGGCCGCCAGCTGGATTTTAGTGACCAAAAACGCTCCTAAAATAGCCGCGTTGTCCTCGCCTATCAGTCCTTTTGACAGATTGACGATTAAAATTTTACCCTCGTCCATGATTTTTCTGATGTTGAACGTGCTGGAGGGTTGGCCGATGATATTGCGGATAATTGGATTGGCGGTAAATGCTCCCACTTTGTTCAGCACCGGCGCTACCGCCTCGGTGGCGAACTTGTCGTTCCAGCTGGCGAACTCCAGCCTCCAGAAACTCAAAACCACCGTGTCCTTAACGTGCGCCAAAATCAGGTCACGGAAGCGCTTGTCAGTCAGCATGCGGGTGATGTCCAGCATGGTCGAATCGGGATAGTCCAGCAGCGCCAGGATGGTGTAGCGCAGGATATACTCCAGGCGGGGGCCCCAGGACTCGCCGAACATTCGCTTCAACACGCCGATGATTTCCGAGCTGATCATGTTCTTCATGGCCGGGTCGGTTACTTCCATGGGGTTGAACCCGATGGGATAGGCCGTGTCGGCCGGGTTGAAATAAACCACGTCGTTAATTCGGCTGGCCGGTATAAACCGTAAGTTATTAACCGCGAAATCACCGTGCGGATCAATAATGGCATACCCTTCGCCGTGGAACACGTCGCTTAATGCGAACAGTTCCAGCAGGCCGGATTTGCCGGTACCCGTCTGGCCGATTATGTAAACATGACGGCTGCGGTCTGAACGATAAAGCCCGAACTGCTGGTTGATGCCTCTGAAATTGGTTAAACCGAAGGCGCTGATCTGGTTGTCGGCGATCGAATCGTTAGTCGGCACCGGCAGTTTGGCCGGAGGCTCGGCCGTTTTGGAACTGGCCCAGACAATATTGGGAGTCTCCACGTTTGTATGGGGCAGATGAAAGACCGAAGCCAGTTCCTCGATGTTCAAAATAAAACCTCGGTCTACGAACAGACGGGCGGCGTATTCGTCCAGGATGTCGCGCCTGAAGCTGCCGCGCCGGGCGGTAAAGCCGTTCAAATTAGTGCTGTTGTATTGCTTGAACGCCCCGACGATAGCCTGCATGCGCAGCCTGGCGGTATTTTGGTCGTTACCCAGATACATCAGGCGGATTTTAACCCGATATCCCAGTTTAGTGCTCTTTTTGTCGACCTCGGCCACCCTGGTTCGTTCGCGTTCGCTCAACTCCCTAGCACCGCCGCCGTTGTCTTGCGGGGATTTCCACAAAGCCTCGACTGCTCTTAAAAGATAGATCGACATACCGCTGAAGAAGTCGCCGCCCGACATGCCGCCGCTTTTGACGTTAGTGGCATAACGTCCGGCCCGTCGGTGCCAGTCGTCGGCAATCGGCCGGGCCAGTATCTGAATCCACATCTCTTCGTTGCTTTGCTCCAGCTTGGCTAAGGTGGCGGTAATGCCTGCCAGCGGGTCCACCTCGAAACTTTGAAAGGTCTTGATCGGCAGCATTTCGCTGTCGGTCAGTTTTAATTCGGCGCTATGGGCCACCGGCTGGCTCAGCGGCCGGCGGGCGTAGTCTTCCTCTGCCTGATGGATTTGAACGGTTGGATACTGGGCGTAAATCTGACCTTCCACGAAGTTTTGCAGGTGCTTGGGAACCCAGACGTAGAATCTGATCAGTTTGTTGATGGCGGCGATTTCGAAACTGATGTGTTCCTGCATGCCGCCGCTTAACGCCAGCTCCCGCCGGTCGCGCAAGATGCCGTGAAGACTGGCGAACATCTGCTCGGCGGCCAGCTCTTTTTTGTCGTTGGTCCGGGGTATCTCCAGTACCAGTAGGGCGTGCTCTCCGGATATGTTTTTGGCCCGCCGGTAGTTGCGTAGCGATAAATACAGCAGCAACCCGACAATCGGTAGCCAGATGAACCAAGAGGTCAACAATGAGAACAGTCCCGCCAGCAAAGAGCTCAACATAATTTACTCATCATTGTCGCTCAAAGGCTGTTCCACTGCAAATCGTCTTGACCGGCTCGATACTGGCGGGCGTCGGCGTAGCGGATGTCCGCTTCAGGCGTTTTTCAGGGGTTTTTATCTGTTTCGTCCAAAACATAAGTGGCCTTCGACACTCGCTTGAATTGAGGCTTGCCCTGCAGGTTGAGCAGGATAGTAGTCTCTTTTACCCGGCGGTGTTTGAGAACCCGCTTGACTATTTCGTCGCGGTGCAGCGGCCCGCCCTCTTTTTTCAGCACGTCGGCTATGATATCGGAGACCGTGCCTTTTTTATAACCCCACTCTTTCAGGGCGTAGATTCCCCTGCCGATAAGCACAAAGCGGCTGTCCTTAATCAGTTCGTTATGAATGGCTTGCGTGGTTACGTCACGACGTTTAAAGTCGCTTGTTTTGATGGCTGCGGCGATTTCGCTAAAATGCATCGGTTGATTGTTTTCTTGTAAAATGATGTAAATTTTATCACGTATATTCTTTGGATTAACCGACGGCCACTTGTTCAAGCCCCATACGCCGTTGCGGTGCGCCAGGTTTTTACTTAAACTGGCCAGGGCTCGCACGTGATCGGGATGTTCGTGATCAAGCTTGGCGTGCAGTTCTTCGGTGGTCAGAGGTTTGCCGTGCTCGGTGATCACCGATACGATTTTGTCGACATGGCCGGCCGCTTGCTTGGCGTCATGATACTCCTTGATGGTAACGCCGTGGTGATATTGGTCGGTTTCGTCAATTACGTCCAGGTTCGGCGCCAGATCGGCAATAAAGGCCACCCGGGCCTTCTCCCGGTCGCCCGCCGCGTTTTCCAGCCGGTTAGCCAGATCGCTGACTCTGGCGGCACGGCCCATTTCGTGCAGATGCCGCACGAAATGTTTTTCCAGCCGGGCGACATGCGGCAGACCGTTGTCGGCAGCGATTTTCAGTCTAATTAAAATAGCTTTTTCCAGCTGCCTGACCCGTTCGCGGGTAATGCCTAACAGCTCGCCTATCTGTTCCAGAGTTTCCTTGCGGTCATGCAAGCCGTAGCGCCGGGCAATAATTTCCCGTTCACGTTCACGTTCGATAGTGTTTAGAATGTCGTCTACGGCGCTGGCAATGTCTACCGGTGGGGCGGCTGGAGCGGCTACATCGTTCATCTTAGGAGGGGCTTTCTTTCTTTTTAGGTTAGTAAGGTTTACAAGTATATTAGTTAATTATAGAACATTAGCTTATATATGTCAACTATTACTTGTCTATTGTTATTATAGCATTAAATAGACGCTTATGGTAAAGCATTTAATAAGGCTTTTAGGCTGGTGATTATTGTGTCTTAAAACAGAGCTAGGCTTTGTCGGTCTTGCGGCGGTAGCGCTGTCTGCCCGGTTTCTTAGCGGCCAGCAGCTCCTGGCATCTGCTCAGGCTAAGCTTGGCCGGGTTTTCGTCTTTGGGTATCCTGGCGTTTTTCCGGCCGTTGGTGACATAGGGCCCGAACGGGCCGTTTTTAACCGTTATACCCTCTTTGTCGAAAGATTTAATAACGGCCGCGGCAAGTTTGGCTTTGTGCTTGGCCACTGCCTGCCGGGCTTCTTCCAGGGTGATATTGTGGGGGTCGTGTCCTTTGATGGATACATTCAGCCGACCCACTTTCAAATACGGGCCAAAGCGGCCGTGATTGGCTTCGATGGTCTCGCCCTGTTCGGTTTGGCCGACGGTTCTGGGAAGCGCCAGCAGCCGCAGGGCTTCCTCCAAAGTGATCTCGCTGATACTCTGCCCCTTTGGAATGGAAGTGAATTCCGGTTTTTTATCGTCCTCGGCTCTGCCCAGCTGAACCATCGGGCCGAACCGCCCCATCCGGGCGATGACCGGCCGTTTGGTTCTGGGGTCTACGCCCAGTTCGCGGGCGCCGGAAGCCTCGGCCCGGCTGATACCTTCGGCACCGTTAACCGTCTTTTTAAATGGGCCGTAAAACCGCCTCAAGACCTCCTGCCACTGTTTTTGGCGGCGGGCTATCAAGTCGAATTCCTCTTCCAGGTCTTTAGTGAAGTCGTAGTCGACTATTTGAGGAAAATAATTGATCAGGAAGTCGGTTACCAGATTGCCGATGTCGGTAGGCAGCAGTTTGCCCTTGTCGGCGCCCCGCATAATGGCTTCGCGCTGCGTTTTTAAGAGTTGGCCGGGCTTGATGCTTAGTCGGATCAGTTCCGCCGGGGTACCGGTAACGTCTCCCTTAACTACATAGCCGCGTTCGGTAATGGTGCTGATGGTGGGGGCGTAAGTACTGGGCCGCCCTATGCCCATGGCCTCCAGCTGGCGGATCAGGCTGGCCTCCGTGTACCTGGCCGGCGGCCGGGACAGGGTCTCGGCCGCCTCCAATGCCAGCGCTTCGAGTTTTTGGCCCTGCTCAACCGGGGGTATGGTAGACGACGACGCGTCGGTTCTGGGCGGATCCAGCTTCAAAAAGCCATCAAACAACACCACCGCGCCGCTGGCGCTCAGGCGGTAATCGCTGGCTTCGGCCAGAATACCAATGACCGTTTTTTCCAGTTGGGCCGGCGTCATCTGGCTGGCCAGAGTCCGCCGCCAGATCAGCTGATAAAGTTTGTTCTGAGCCGCGTCCTTAACGACGGAAGCTTTGTTGATATCGGTGGGACGAATGGCCTCGTGGGCCTCCTGGGCTCCCACTGACTTGGTTTTGTAGTGGCGGGTTCGTAGGTATTTTTCGCCGTAGGCGGTTTTAATGTAGCCGGCCATTTGCTTGAGTGCGATGGCGCTAAGGTTTAGAGAGTCTGTGCGCATATAGGTGATATGGCCGCTTTCGTAAAGCCGCTGGGCCAGCATCATAGTCTGTTTGGGGCTGAACCCCAGCCGGTTACTGGCAGCTTGCTGCAGCGTGCTGGTAATAAACGGCGGCGGCGGGTTGCGCAGAGAGGGAGATTTGACCACGCTCTCGACGGTGAAGTTATCGCTGATCAGTTTTGACAGCAGACTACCGGCTTCTTGCCGGGTTGTGGGTCTACGCTGGCCTTCGGCCAGCAGTTCGCCGCCGCCAGGCAACCCCAGAGTCGCCGTGATTTTATAATTGGAGTCGCCTTTAAATCCGGCGATTTCGCGCTCGCGTTCGACTATCAGCCTGACGGCTACCGATTGCACCCGCCCGGCGCTTAAGCCGGGTTGCACCTTTTTCCAGAGAATCGGGCTAAGTTCGTAGCCGACTATTCTGTCCAGAACACGCCGTGCCTGTTGGGCGTTGACTAGATCAACGTCCAGAGAGCGGGGTTTTTTAAGCGCCGCCTCGATGGCCGGCCTGGTGATTTCGTGAAAGACGATGCGGTTTTTTTGGGATTCGTCCAGGTTAAGCAGCTGGCTGAGGTGCCAGGCAATCGCCTCGCCCTCGCGGTCTTCATCGGAAGCCAGCCAGACCTTGGTAGCATCGCGGGCTTCCTTTTTCAGTTCGCTAACCACTTTTCGCTTGCCCTCGCTGATCTGGTATTCGGGTTTAAATCCGTGCTGAATGTCAACGCTGATACCTTTTTTGGGCAGGTCGCGGATATGCCCGTAGCTGCTTTTAATTACGAAATTATCGTCTAAAAACTTGGCGATAGTCCGGGCTTTGGCCGGCGACTCCACTATTAATAGCTGTTTTTTGGTCATGACGCTTGGATAAGCTTAATCCAGACGACCGTGTTTTAGCAATAAGTACCGGCGCGTCCGGGCCGGTACTTCAAGGGCAACCGCTCGGTATCTGTCGTTTAGGTTAGCCTCCAGTAATTGGCGCCGACGGGCTTAATTAGGCCTTTGATTTCCAGCAGGCTAAGTGATTGACTAAACTGGTCAGGTTCCAAGCGGCTTTTTTTCATCAGTTCCTCGCCGTCGCGAAGACCCTCTCGCATCAGTGCCAATATGGCTTCCTCGGCCGGCGTGTCGCCGAAAACCGGTTTAGCCTGGTTGTCGGCGACGGTTAGTCCCAACTCGTCCAATACGTCGTCGGCCGAGGTGATGAGCCGGGCGCCCTGCTTGAGCAGGTTGTGGCAGCCGACACTTAAGGGGCTGGTAATGTTGCCCGGCACGGCTCCTACCGGTTTGCCCTGTTCCAGGGCGAATCCGGCGGTGGTGAGAGTGCCGCTGCGGGCGCCGGCCTCTACCACGGTCAACATGCCGCCGAGAGCACTGATGATCCGGTTGCGGGCGATAAAGCTGTGCGGCCTGGCGGATGTGCCCGGAGGGTATTCGCTTAACAGGATTCCTCCCTGCTTGACGATTGATCCGGCCAGACCGCGATGACTGGCCGGATAAACGCTGTCCAGGCCGTGGGCCAGCACGGCCATGGTCGTGCCGCCGGTCGCCAGCGCTCCCCGGTGAGCCTGGCCGTCTACGCCCAGCGCCAGACCGCTGATGATGGCCACACCTTGGGCAGCCAGATCGTAAGCCAGGCGATAAGCCACCTCTTTGCCGTAGGCCGTTGGCTTGCGGCTGCCGACAACAGACGCCGCCGGCAGCTCACCTTCCGGCAGTTTCCCTATGTAATATAAGTATTCAACAGGTTTATCAATAGATAATAAAATCTTAAAGAATTCATAATCCCCTGTCGCTATCCTATTGATATTAGCCATAAAATATGAAAATAAGTATTGACACTGAATAAATACTGTGATAGAGTACTTTATCGTAGGTCGTCGGCCCGGCACCTGCCGGATCTGGTGGCCTAAAGCACCTTATACCCCCAAATTCTAAACAGCGGCGACTGTCGTGGAAACGATAGTTGTCCGTGTATGTTAGATTGCATGCAACGGCCGTCTTAAGTCAAGTACCACCCTCCACTTGGCCGGACCGAAAGCGGCGCGTCAGCGTTGTTTTTGAATTAATCCGTTGCCTGCAAGCTAACCCCTTTAACCGGCGGACCTCTTTATTATTGTGTGAGGTGGGTCACGCTTGGATGTTTATCCAGCCCTTTTACGGGCGGGTTAAAGGGCAAAACGGCGCCAGGTGATGCCCACCCTTACCTGGCGCTTTTTTGTATCAACAAATATTTAAGACGTTCGCTACTCGGTGTCTATTTTAACGGTATGATGTCCCGGGCTTTGTCCGCCGGCCAGTTCTTGAGCCAGGGCCATTGCCGCCGCGATTATTTTAGGCAAGATAGCGCGTTCCGCGGCGTCAAATCGCCCCAGCACGAAGCTGGTGTCGTCCTTCACGACTCGCTGCTGCCCGTCGATGCCCAGGCGCAGCCGCCAGAAATTTGCGCCGATCTGGCCGATGATGCTCTTGATTCCGTTATTGCCTGAGTCGCGGCCGCCCAAGCGCAGCCGGATAGCGCCCAAAGGTAAAAACAGCTCGTCGTGAATCACCAGGATCTCCTGGGGGCCTATATTGTAAAAGGCGCCGGCTTCCCTAACCGATCGACCTGATTGGTTGTAAAACAACTCCGGTTTTAACAGTAAAGTTTTGTCGGCGCGTCCGCTTAGCAGCCAGGCGGTCTGGCCGTGAAACTTGGGACTGTTTTTAAAAACCGCTCCGTCGTTTTCGGCCAAAGCGTCCAAAACCCGAAAACCCAAATTATGCCTGGTGTTCTGGTATTGATCGCCAGGGTTACCGAGGCCGACCACCAGTTTAATCTTGTCCTGGCTCATTGGCCGCGCCTCCCCGCCAGCCGTGTGTCCCCGCCTTTATCCGTACGGAAACTAAATTTAATCGGCGTGCCGGTAAAATCGAATTCCTGCCTGAGAGAACGCTCCAGGTAGCGCTTGTAACTCCAGTGCAGCAGGCCCAGGTTTTTGCCAAACACCACGAACCAGGGCGGCGCGACATCAGTTTGTGTCATGTACAGCAGTTTGGGCTGGCTGTTTTTCAGGCCGGCCGGCGGATGCGAAGCTACGCAGCGGCGCAGTAACTGGTTTAATTGAACGGTTTTGACGTTTTGGCGCCGCCTGGCGTCTATAGTAAGGGATAGCTCGAACAATTTGGTGAGATTGCGTCCGGTGAGCGAGCTGGTGGGAAGCAGCGGCGCCCAGGGAACGAAGGCGAAATCAAAGACCAGCCGTTTAGACAGGTCGTCCCAGCCGCCCGAGGAGATATCGTCGGATTGGTCATCCCATTTGGTTACTACTAAAATCAGCCCCTTGCCGGCCTCTTTGATCATGCCGGCCAGTTTTTGATCGAGCTGCGTGCCGGCCTCGCCGCGGTCCATCAGCAGCAGGCAGATATCGGCCTGCTCAATGGCTTGAATGGCTCTTAGCACACTAAATTTTTCCACCCCTACCTCTATACGGCCGCTGCGCCGGATGCCGGCGGTGTCCAGCAGCTCAATAGTTCTATCCTTAAATTTGATCGATAAACGGTTGATGTCGCGAGTGGTGCCGGCTATCGGATTGACGATGGCCTGCTGTTTCCCGGCCAGACGGTTAAACAGCGAGCTTTTGCCGGCGTTGGGCCGTCCGATCAAAGCCAGCCTGACGGTCCGGTCATCGTCTTTGGGGCGCTGCCGTGGCGGAATGAGCGGTTTCAGGGTTTCTTCCAGTAGTTCCGTGCGGCCCTGGCGGGCGCTGGCGCGCACTATTTGCTTAATGCCCAGACGCATAAATTCGTGATCGGGCAAGGCTTCCCTAAGGTCGGTTTTATTAAGCACCAGGATGACTGGTTTGCGGCTTTTAAGGGCTTTTTTAGCCACCAGCCGGTCTTCGTCGTCTGGATACCGGGTGGAGTCGCTGACCACCAGAATGATGTCCGCAGCCTTCGCCGCTTCGCTGATTTGCTGTTGGATATCGGCTTCGAACTCGTCCTGCGGGTCTTTCAGTCCGGCGGTATCCACCAGCCAGAAATAACGCCTGTCGATCTGGGCGCGGCCGACCACGTTATCCCGGGTGGTACCGGCTTCGCGGGCGACTATCGCCTGCCGAGCGCCAACCAGACGGTTAAACAGCGAGCTTTTGCCGGCATTGGCGCGGCCGACTATCGCCACGGTGGGCAGCGGTTTGTTCATTCCTATATTCTAACAGATGAGTGCCGGGCTTAGAGCGGCCTTTTGGACACTTCCTTAAACGGCTGCCCGTTCAACTGGTCAAGACTGTAGGGCCCCAGCGCCACCCGGTGTAGTCGCGTTACCAGCAACCCCAGGGCGGCGAATGTCCGGCGAATTTGACGGTTACGCCCCTGGCTCATACTGACCCGCCAGACACGATCGTTGTCGGGCAGCAGCCGGCTAAGCTCTAAACGGCTGGTGCCGTCCGGTAGTTTGATACCCTGACGGCTGATATGCCGCTGGTCCTCGCTGGACAGCGGCAGATTCAGCGACACCTCGTAGCGTTTAATCTTGCCGAACGAGGGGTGGGTCAGCTGATGCGCGTAGTCGCCGTCGTCGGTCAGAAGTAGCAGGCCGCTGCTGTCCTTGTCCAGCCGTCCAGCCGGTTTCAGGCGGGCGTATTTTTCGGGCAACAGACTGTAGATGGTCGGCACGCCGCCCTGTGAACGGCGCGAACATAAAACTCCGGGTGGTTTGTCCATTAAAAGGTAACACGGTGTTAGGGGTCGGGATAAATCCAGGGGGCGCCCGTCTAGATTAAGACTGCTGCCGGCTGACGCGGGGTCGAATCTTTGGCCTAAAACCGCCGTCCGGCCCTCTAAGCTCAGCCGCCCTGTGGCGATTATTTCGTCAGCCTGCCGCCGGCTTATACCAAGCTGCGCGGCCAGCCATTTGTTCAGCCTGACGTTCGAAGAATCGCGTTGGTCATTCAAAATAAGCAAAACTATACCTGACCGGCCGCTGGTGGCTGTCCGGGCGGGTTGCCGCTCTCGGGCAGCGGAGGCTGCGGCAGTGAGGGCGCTTCTTGAGCGAACTGGTCGATCTGGTTTTCCATGGACGACCTTTCCTGATCCGTCGACTGAACAACCGGACGGTTGTTCAGATCAAGTCCGGCTTCGCGGGCCAGTTCTTTGTCCAGCAGTTCCTTGATATCAACCTTGGACACGGCCGGATCGTTCAGGGGTTGGATGATTTTGGGGCGGCTGGTGGCCGGCCGGGGTGTTTGGTCGGCCGGTGCTGGCGCTACGGGAGCCGGGGCGACCGGTTGCGCCGCTGCCTGAGCCGCGGCGGGAGGTGATTGATAGGTAAAACCTCCCGGAGGTGGTGCCGTTCTGGCGGGGACTGCGGCGGGCGGGGTTTGAGGCCTGGGCGGCAAGGTGACCGGCGGCGGTGGCGGAGTCGCGGCGCTAACCGGCTCGCTAACTGGTTGTCGCGGAGCGGTTCCGGGCTCCGCGGCGGCCCGGCCGGCCGTCGCGGCTGTTCTGGGCTGAGGCGCCGTAGCGGCATTTCCTCCGGCGGCCGGCGGCCTGTCGCCCAGCAGTTCATGAACTACCTTAACCACGTCTTCTATACCCACCTGTGATTTCACCAGGTAGCGGTCGGCCCCCAGGGACTGGCCGCGAGTCCGTTGCTCCTCTGAGCTTAGGGCGGTCATCATGATTACCTTAATATCGCGCGTTTCAGTAGTGGAACGCAGAATGTCCAGCATGTCGAAACCGCTAATTTTGGGCATCATTACATCGCTGATGATCAAATTCGGCCGCTCTTTGATGGCCATGGCCAAAGCTTCCTCGCCGTCGCCGGCGGACACTATGTTGTATCCTTCGGCGAACAGCCTGACGCCGTAGATTTCCCGCAGGCTCTTGTCGTCTTCCACTAGCATTATTTTGGCCATATTATCCCCTATTGTATGAATAAAGGTTTGAAAAATCCATAGCTCTTATGTTTTGGCAGCTGTTTGGGGCGCCACGTTTTCGCTTTGCGCTAGCCTTTCCATGGCCTCTTCATGGCTGAGCCGGGGGATTTGCACGAAAAAGCGGCTGCCCCGGCCCAGCTCGCTTTCAACCCAAATTCGTCCATGCATGGCCTCAACCAGGCGGCGACAAAGATAAAGCCCCAGTCCGGTACCGCCTATTTCGCGGGTGTCAGAGTTGTCGATCCTGTAGAATTTCTGGAACAGGTGCGGAATGTCTTCGGGAGGAATGCCGATGCCGGTGTCGGTTACGCTTATAACAACTGTGTCGTCATCACCGCCTATATCTACCACAATACTGCCGGTCTTGGTGTATTTAATGGCATTTTCCAGCAGATTAGACAGCACCTCGCGCAACTGGCCCTGATCGGCCAGGGCGTAGTAAACTGGATTCAACCGGCGGTTGGTTTCCAGGGCGCTGGAAGATACCGGCTTAAAAAACAGCATTAGTCCTTTTTGCTTGGCGTTTATCTCGAAGGTGGCAGTTAATTCTTTGGTAAAAGCCACCACGTCCACCACCGTGGGGTTGCTGTTTAGGCGCCCGTCCTCGGCTTTGCTGACGTCCAGCAAATCCTGGAACAGCCTGCCGAGGTTTTGGGCCGATTCGTGAGCTTTTTGCAGATAGGTTCTGGCCTTTTCGTCTACTGAAGCGGTTTGCGGGTTGAGGGCCAAGCCTAGGTAGCCCTCTATGGCAGCGACCGGAGTGCGCATTTCGTGGCTGGCTGTGCTGATAAATTCGGCCTGCTGTCTTTCCTCGGCTTTTTTGGCGGTAATGTCGCGGAACACTATAATCGCTCCACTACCGCCGCTGCCCACCGGAGAAACCATCAACGACAACTGCATTTTTTTACCGGACCCGGTGGTTAATGTCAGATTGTCGGATGACACCGTCTGGTTGGTGGTCAGCACCCTTTGCACCGGATCGGTCTCGTCCGTCAGGCCGTCTCCTTTTTCGTCGTTCAGCTTGAGCACCGAGCGGTAGTCCAAATTAATGGCGTCCTGTTTGGCCCAGCCCAGAATCTGCTGAGCCGCCGGATTAATCAGCTCGATCACTCCCCGGCCGTTCACCGCCATCACGCCGTCGGCGATGGCGTTTATCACGATTTCGGATTTACTGGCAATCTGGGTCAACTCGGCAGTCAGGGCTGAGAAGGCCCGGTCTTTGGCGCTATTCTGCCCGCCTTGACCCCGCCATACTATATAGCTGATGATTAGCGGTAGCTCGCCGATCAGGGTCAAGATGGTTACAGCTTCGGTTTTGGCGGTAACCAGCGCTAGGTACGCCAGATAGCCGTTGACCAGCACAGCCATTAAGATTAACGCCCAGGCCCCAAACAGGCCGCTGAAGATGCCCAGCAACAGCCAAAGAGCCATGAACGGAGAATCTACGCCCCCGGTCTGCACTACTATCAACCCGGTGGCTACAATGAATAACCCGTAAGATGCCCAAGCGGCTTTTTTGACTAAAGTATCAGATAACCGCCCGAAGACGCCGGCTGAAGCCGCCAGAAATGCCAGCAGCGCCAGTATGGCCGGCTGCCAGCCCACCGCCAGGCGGCCACCGTAAAAATCCTCCAATCCCAGTAAGTTGACCGCGAAAAGACCCAGCAGGGTCAGTGACCCTAGCAGCAAAGCCTGGCAACTTCGCCTATACCAAAACGGCGCTATGACGGATTGTAACTTTATGCCACCCTCGCTTGTGTTAGCTGATAATCTTAAGCACCATTATTAACCTTAGGCGGTTTTTAGGCAACGGCGCCCTGCCGCCGACCGGGTGCTTAAGGAGTGAGGTTATGAGGTTTGATCAGCTGATAGCCGGCTTCAACCGCCTGGCGAAGCGATCCCAGAGATTGCACGTCGTTGAAGCCGGCGGCCCTAAGTAGTTCGGCGGCAACTTCGGCCCTGGCTCCGGAACGGCAATACACCAGGATGCGACTGTCTTTGTTGACTTTGGGCATCTGACCAGTTTTGAGTTTGTCCAACGGCCAGTGCAGCGCTTCGGCCGCGTAACCGTCGCGGTTCCACTCTTCTTCTGTTCTGACGTCCAAAAGCAGCGGTTTCATATTTTTATTATAGCGCCGGTTGTCGATTCCGGCACTGCGGCGCAAGATTGATTCGATACGGGTATGGTCGAGCCCGAAATGGTGGGCTATTTCATGCCAGACAGTCTGCTTAACGTTTGTTTTTAGCTCGTCCCGGCTACGGCTGGCGTTTTCAAGCGGTCTTTTGAAGATGGTAATTTTGTCGGGTAGCACCAGATTGTAGCCGGTCCCGCGCTCGGTTAGCGGTATGCCTTCGTACAAACCGAACAGAGTTTGGTTACCGCGCAGCCGCATTTGCCGACGCTGACTCAGCGACGGCTCGTCTTCCACTACGAAAACCACGTTGCGCATGGCTTTTAGGTATCGTCCGGGCATGGCATCGATCGCTTCGGCGACCAGTTTGTGAAACTGCCTTCGGCCCAAGAACGAACTACCCCCCGATTGACTGTGCGGCATTGATCAAATAATAACAAAATCAGGGCGCTTTTGCTGCGGGAGTGTTTTTTGCGCACAAGGCTAAGGCGGATCAGCCTAGCGGTACGCCCGCCGCTTGCCCTGGTGAAAAATTTCCAGCACAATAGATCCAAAATTAATGTACGCGAAAGGGAAAGGCCGTGGCTTATAAAGCCGAAATTCTCGCCGATTCGATCAACCGACGCGCAGAAAGGCTGACTACTTTTGAGGTGACTTTTCCTCGCATGGTTCTGGCTGAGTTCAACACCCACCGCATGTTCAGCCGCAACTCGGCCAGCTCGCGCGCCATACCGGTTGAAAGGCAACTCAGGCGCGTTCTGGATGACCCATTCGTGCCGGTTAGTTGGGGCGTCAATCAAAGCGGCATGCAGGCGTCCGCCGAATTAAGCAGCGAGGAAGCGGCGGCAGCCCGCACCGAATGGCTGCGCTCGCGCGACTGGGCCGTGCTAGGAGCTGTCGCTCTGATCGGCGGAAGCCGCCAGCTTAAAGACTCGGCGCTGCGGCAAAGGATAGAGCAGCTCAAAGAAACCGCAGGCTACCGCGGTAACGATCTAACCAGGTCGCTGCACAAACAAATAGCCAACCGTCTTCTGGAGCCGTTCATGTGGCACACCGTTATCGTAACGGCTACCGACTGGTCTAATTATTTCGCGCTACGGGCTAATTCGCAGGCCCAGCCGGAAATCCAGAAGATCGCCTACTTAATGCGCGATTTATACCAAACCAGCCAGCAGCAGCTCTTAGACCAAGACGACTGGCATCTGCCTCTGATTCAGGACGACGAAAAGGACCAGACGGTTGAAAATTTGAAAAAAATGTCGGTTGGTCGTTGCGCCAGGGTGAGCTACCTGACTCACGACACCAACAGCCGTGATCCTGAAAAAGACATTCGGTTGCACGACAGCTTATTGTCCAGCGGGCACATGTCGCCATTCGAGCACGTGGCCCGGCCGATGTCCGACGCCGAAACCAGCCAATCAGCCTATGGCGGCAACTTTCGTGGCTGGCACCAGTATCGTAAAGACATAGCCAACGAAAGCGATTATTCCAAGGTTATCGATAAATAGTAAGATGGTGACCCCACGGGGAGTCGAACCCCGGTTGCCGGGATGAGAACCCGGTGTCCTAGGCCACTAGACGATGGGGCCGCGGCCGGCCGGACTTGGAGTACTTTAGCAAAAACAGAGGTGGTTTGTCTAGCGTCCCCGGGGTAGTTCGCGGCCGGCCCGGCTCTTTAGCAGCACGGCGAATCTTGCCAGACCCAGCGGGTTGCGGCGATGAGAGGCCCGGACAAGCTCGTTAAACCTGGCTTTATTGGCGGCGATAATAGCCTCGCGCCTGGCTTGTTCGTCTTCGTTAAGACGCCTGACCGCCAATTCGGCTAGCAGTCCGGGAACCTCGTGCTGGGGAGTGTTCTCTACTGCCTCGGCAGCCGCCTGGGCAAAGTCTATATCGCCTTGCTTGATTCGCGTATCCAGCTCGTCCACGAATTTGGCATGATTCTCGGCAGGATAAACGGGGCCCGGTTCTTTTTCCATATCTGCTTAATAGTAACATCTTTTAAATAATCTAGCAAATCTCAAATGGCAGTCATCGCCTTTAGGCAGCGGGCTGCATTTGTGAGATAATCTCCAGCAATTTGCGGGGGGTGATGTCGGCTTTGACCAGATAGCCATCAGCTTTGCTTTGCATGGCCAGGCGCGATTCCTCGTCTTGGTCGTAGTTAGTTAGCACCAGAATGCGGCTGGCGGGCACTTTGTCAACCGTTCCGCGCAGATCCTGCAGGATCTCTGTTCCCTGTTTTTCCGGAAGCATGACGTCCAGCAGGATTAGATCGTAGGTTTTACTCAGGGCCGCTTTGAGCCCTTCGGCGCCGCTGACCACCCAGTCCACCTGATAGCCGGCGCCGCTTAAACTGCGGGTGTACATTTCACCGATAAACCGGTCGTCTTCGATGCACAGAATTGTTTTGATGCGATTTTCCGGCATGGCTTGTTCTTTTTTAAGAGTTCTTTCTATCCCCTGTACATGGCGTGGTTTTTAATCCAGCCGTTGCTGCTTTCTATAATACTCTCGTTGGAGTTGTTGGATAGTAGCTTATTGGCAACCGTGCTGTAAACCGGCAGGTTAAAGCCGAAAGTCGACCCCTGCCCCTCGGTAGATCTGGCCCAGATAGTGCCGCCGTGCGACTCGACGATGGCTTTGCTGATATACAAGCCAAGGCCGGTACCGCTGACCGATTGCCGTGATCGGTGCGACCGGTAAAATTTGTTGAACAGATGACCCATGACGGCATCGGGAATGCCGATGCCAAAGTCCTGGACGGTTATTTCCACGAAGTCACCCTTCAGGGCGGCTCGGACGATCACCTGGCCTCCTTCCTGGCTGTATTTAATGGCGTTGTCTACCAGGTTGGCTATCACCTCGCTGACACTGGCTCGGTCGGCAGCCACGGTGGGCAGACCCGGTGGTATGTCCACGCTGAGTATCCGGTTCTGGGTGCGGGCCCGCATTGCCAGATCGTCTATTAAGCTGCTAAAGATGTTTTCGATCCGGTCTTCGTGCAAATGCAGCTGCAGGTGGCGGCGGTCGTAGCGGGAAACGTTTAAGATGTTATTGACATAGCCGCTCAGCCGGTTGGCCGATACGTTTAGCCGGTCAATCAGCTCCTTCTGATCAGGGCGTAACTGCTGGCCCAGCTCGGTGGACAGAATGTCCAGATAGCCCCGGATAACGGTGATCGGGCCGCGCAGTTCATGAGCAGCCAGGGCGATGAAGTCCATGTCCTCCTGAATCGGAGCGTAAACCGCCGTGCGATCGATAAATAGCAGGACAGTATCGGCCACCGGCGACGATTTTTGATATGAGGCGATTACGTCAAACATCCGCCGTTCGGGATCGTCTGGCAGCCGGTTAGCTACCCGCGACCAGCTTTTTTGGTCGCGCACCTTGCTGGCTTCGCTGGCCGCCAGCCAGGATTCCAGCGTATCGTCCCCTTCAAATATCAACTCCGGGGAGCGTTTTTGATCGGGTCCGGTCCTGACTGGTGCTAACTGATTGGCAAAAATCACCTCCCGCCGGGAATCCAGAGCCGCTACGCCGCAAGGCAGTAAATCAAGCAGCTGGGAAGCCAGCTGGTTAGGCAGTTGCTCGGCCGATGCCGTTTGGGCGGCCTGCCCGGCCGGGGGCGGCGCGCCCAGCGCCAGATCGTAAATGGTTTGCACCACGGCTTTCAGTCCGCTGCGCTCGTGCCTGGGCAGGTTGACATTAGGCGGTTTAAGGGTGCTGTCTTGCTTGGAGACGTGGGTGACCGCTTCGGTAATCACCTTAGCGGGCTCGGACACGTAGGCCACGATAAACGGCGTTAGGACTAACTGCAAAAAGCCGAAAACCCCGCCACTGATCATCAGATGCTGCAACGGTTTGCCGATGTCCCCCGCCAGCAGCACGATATAGGTGGCCGCCGCTACCAGGCCGATGAACATCTCGAACCCCAATACCACGTAGATGGCCTGGGCCCGGAATTTGGTGTAAAACTGATCCAGTCTTACTGCCATGTGACTGTTTTATCGTTTGGCACGGCGGTGATCCACGTCTGGCCGGCGTTAAGCAGGATGGCTTTGCCGGCGGCGTCTAGAAATTGAATCTGGTCTTTCGTCCCGTTTTTGCGCCAGGTGCCTTCCGTGACGGTACCGTCTTGAAAAACGTACGCCTGGCCGCTTCCAGTGGTATTGATTTGTTCTCGCCATCCGTCCTCAAAACCCAGGCTCATCGGCACCTTAATGGCTATGGCGACCTTAGGAGTGATCTGACCGGCTTCGCGATCCAGATGCGCCTGTCCGCCCTGGAAGCGCTGGTAATTATTGCCGGACGGGTTGTAAACGTAGCTTACTCCGTACATGCCGCTGCTGATGTTTATTTGTATTCTGGTGACATTGGGGCTGGCGGCCGGAGAGTCCGGCTTTCGCCCGAAGCCACTGAAACTGCTGGAGGTAAAACCTTTGGCGGCGTTCAGGGCGTCCAGCTTGTCGAAACTGGTATAAACGTTGTGCGGCGCCCAGCGGTCGGTCGCCCGCCAGTAGGCCTGCGGGTTAAAAAACTGGTCTATGTCCTTAAAAGTTCCATCGCGTACCATGTCCAGGGCTCTTTTACTGCCGCCGATGTGGGCTACCGCGGCGTCAAACGGCGCCAGCCACTCCACGTAATACGGCCGGACGCTGCGGACCGGGCCGATCAGGCCGGGGCGGGCTTCTTGATACAGGGCCACGAACCTGGTGATTCCCCCCTCGGCCACGGCTTCGAATACCACTCCGGCCGCCTTGAGGCCCGATTGCGGCCTGGCGGAAGTGCTGTTTTCAATCATAATGGCGGTAACCTGCCGCTTGGTGGCGGCCTCGTTTCCTACCAGCTCGCCGGTCAACGGCGAGTAAAACTTGGGCGGTTCTTTTTTCTTGGGCGCCACGCTGAGCGAATTGGTCGGTGGATAGCTGGCTCCCGCCCGCATGTAATCTATCAAGCTTACGCCGGTGCCAATTATCACCAGCAGCGCCAGGGCGAAATACAACCGTTCGCGGCGGAATTTAATCCAACCGATTATTCGGCTAAGTGGCGACGGCCGTTTAAATGTTTGCTTTTGCCCATCCATTTTACTTAACCAGAATTATACCACTTCAGGCTTACCTGTTGGCGCCGTAGTGGCTTGAGTTAAGCGAATCGTCTTAGCGCCGCCGCGGCGTTTTCGAGGCGCTCGGTGGAAACAGCTTTACCCAGCGCCGACAGCGTGCCGGCCAGCTCCGGGCTGAATGGCGCCCAGGTTACGGCGATTCTGATCAAGCCGAACAGGACCGCCGGTTTCTGACCGGTAGAACTTAGCAGAGCGTTGAGCCGTTCGTGTAAATCCTCGGCCGAAAAATCGCTGGCCTGGAGCGAGCTTCTGGCCGCGTCCAGCAGATCGGCCAACTGGCCCGGTGGCAACTTTTTAAGCTGCCGGTTGCTAAGTATCAGGTTTAAATCGATCTTCGGCTCGCTGAAGAAATAGCCGGTCATGGCCGGTAAGTCGCCCAACGTTTTTAGCCGGTCGGCGACCAGGGTTAGGATCCGTTTTTTATAATCGTGGTCGGCCGAGGACGCCTGAGACGGCCAATACGGAGCCGCCCGGCGGTAAAGCTCCTCCGGGTCTGTCCGGCGGATCCACTGGCCGTTCAGCCAGAGCAGCCGGTTTTCGTCGAACCGCGCGCCGCTTTTTTGCACCCGTGACAGACTGAATTTGGCGATTAGTTCCTCGGCCGAGAAAACCTCCTGCTCGGTGCCGTCGTTCCAGCCCAGCGAAGCCAGAAAATTCAAAATCGCTTCGGGCAGGAACCCATTATCGCGGTAGTCCAGGATGCCTTTGGCGCCATCGCGCTTGCTCAGTTTTTTGTTGCCGTTTTGAGCCAGGACGTGCGGCGCGTGGGCGAACAGCGGTGGTGGTATCTCCAGAGCCTCGTAAAGAGACAGATACTTGGGCATGGAGGAGACGTATTCCGACCCCCGGATGACATGGCTGATTTTCATCTCGAAATCGTCCACGATATGCGCGAAATTATAAGTAGGCATGCCGTCAGCTTTCAGCAGGATGAAATCGTCGACCGCCTCTTCGCCGGCGCTTAATTCGCCCATGATCTCGTCGTGCCAGCTGTAGGCTTTGGGCGTGCTTTTGAACCTGAGCGGCAGGCCGGGTCGCCAGGCCGGCGGCTGCTTAGGCCGGCAGTTTCTGGCCAGGAAAGGGCGTTTTTGCCGTTTCGCCTGGTCCCTGAGAGCTTCAAGTTCTTCGGCGGAGCGGACATCGGCGTAGGCCAGGCCTTTGGCGATTAGTTTTTGGGCCCAAGGCAGATAAATCCCTTGCTTGGCGCGCTGGCTTTGCACATAGGGTCCGAAGTCTCCCCCTACATCCGGGCCTTCGTCCCAGGTGATACCCAGCCAGCTGAGGGCTTCGTGCATAACCTTCACGGCGCCGCTGACTTCGCGCGACCTGTCGGTATCCTCAATCCTTAAAACGAAAACGCCCCGACTCTGGCGGGCGACCAGCCACGGAAACAGGGCCGAACGGACGTTGCCGACATGCAAAAATCCGGTAGGGCTGGGGGCGAAACGGGTGCGTACGGGCATGATTACATGCTGGCGGCGATACGCAGCAGCTGATCGCTGGACAATGGCGCGTCACCCGAGACGACATAAAGCACACCGCCGTTAACCCAGGCGGCTTTATTATTAAAAGTGTAGACGGTCAACCCCTGTTCGCTGTAGGTCAGATAGCTGTTCGATTCTTTGGTGACCAGGTTATCCAAAACAGCCTGAGAATCCCAGCTGCTGGCCCGCTGAACTATTTTATAAGACTGGGTATTGGTGTTCGACTTAAATCGGATGGTCACCTCGCCGGGAGCATAAGCGACCGGGCCCGCGAAACGATAGCCGTCGGGACTGTACTGCGGGTACGACGCGTTAACGCCCGCTCGGGCCGAAGCCACTCTCACCGACAGGTTGGGCAGATTAACGTAGGCTAGATAGCCGCCGAACAGCAACAGGCCGGCAATCATGACCGCCAAGCTGTTGGAGCGGGGTCTGAATTTCAGAAGCCCCCTTAAGCCTGGTTTGGTTTTAGTCTGACGGCTGGCCTGATTCGCCGGTTGAGCCTCGTTAAGGCGTTCGCGAATCAACTGTTCTTTTAAAAGGCTGCCGCTTAAAGGAGCCGCGATCGTCGCAGCGGCTGGAGCGACGGCGGCATGGGCGGCAACAATACGATGAGGTTGCCGGTCGGTTCCATGAACATCGGCTTTAGCCTTGGCCGGACTTACCGACAGTGCATGAGCGGCCGGAGGCGTGAAATGATTGCCGAACTTGCTGATAAGCGGACTGCGGGTAGCGGCTACGGCCGCTTGCACCCGGATAAATTCCGGTTTTTTCAGCGCTTGGCGATTCAAGGTGTGTGATTTGCCGCGTATCCGATGGATCGTCGCGGCGTTGCGTAGGGGCGGTCTGTTTTGAGTTCCGGCCTGAACAGGTCTTGTCGCTGTGGGTACAATAGGCTGGACGGCGAGGCTTTTAACTGTCAATTTCTGTCTGACGGGCCCGAAATCACTGATTATTTTGCCGGCCGCGGCCGGCGCCGGCCGAACGGCCTCTGTCCTGGGGGCGGCTTTAGGAGCGTGAGCGGTGCCGGTCAATGGCAGGCCGCTTAAGGCGTCGTAGGCTTGGCCGTTCAGAATTACCGTGTTTCTGCCCCTCATGTTTGATTTCGTCCCTTTAGCTTTTTGAAAAATTTAAAAGCTTATGTATGTATTCTATAGAACAAATTGCTTCCAGCGCAAGATGAAATTTAATCTGCCGGTTGCCCAAGAGTCTTGTATAATCTGTTTTAGCAGCCATGAAGTATCCTGATTTGAGTTCCAAACGAGCTCGCCTGGCGATTCGGTTTTTTACTTACGGAGTAATGACCATTGCCACCGTCGCTCTGTCGGCCGTGTTATTGTTGCTGGCTCTTGGATACCGTTTCGACAAAAACAAACTGACTTTTTCGCAAGGTTCGCTGATTCAACTGCGCAGCCGCCCGGAAGGTGCCGGCATAATGATTGACAATAAAAAACTGGGCTTTAACACGCCCGGCAAGATTATCGTCACGGCCGGCAGCCACCGTGTCAGTATGACTCTTGGGGGATACCGGCCGTGGAGTAAAACGGTGGTTACTCAACCAGGCCAGCTACTGTGGCTGAATTACATCCGTTTCGTTCCCGAGAACCTCACCACCACGATTATCAAACAGTTTCCGGCTCTGGAATCGGCTCGTTTCTCGCCCGACAGGCGGTGGCTGGTGCTGCAGCCGTCTTCCGCGCAGCCGTCCTTGATACTGGCCGACCTGCGCAACGAGCAGAAACCGGTGTTTGTCGACTGGGCTTTCGGTTTACCGGCTTTGCCGGCCGGCGCGTCTCAAAAAATCGAAATTATCGAATGGGATCTGGGCGCTCGATATTTGCTGATCAGACGGAGCGTCGGACAAAACCAGACTTATTTCCGGTTGGATCGCGAAAAACCGGCGGAAGCCCTGACGGTTCTGCCCGCTCTTTCCGGCCAGCCAGCCGTCATCGCGGCTCATTTCGGGGGCACTAACGGAGACGTGCTGTATGTGCTACTAGCCGGCGGTGAACTGAGGCGGTTGAGCTTGCCGAGCGGGGCTAGCGACCTGCTGGCCGCTGGGGTGAGCCAGTTCGACACTTATCGTGGCGACATGCTCTGGTATCTTGCCGACCAGCAGAACGCTAGGCAGGTCGGCGTGGTGAAAAACGGCCGCGACACAGTGGCCGCCACTTTTCCGGCAGGCACATTGCTTTCGGTGGCTTTGAGCAGTTATTTCGGACATGATTACCTGGCGGTAGCTCAAGCCAATCAAGTCAGCTTGATTCGCGATCCGTTCGAAACTTCCGGGGTGGCCAGCAGTGATTATGCCAACTTCAAAATCGAGCAGCCGGGCGTGGAGTGGCTGTATTTTTCCACCAACGGCCGGATGCTGGTGGCCCAGTGGCAGGCTAACGTGACAGTGTACGATCTGGAAACCAACCAAGTTTTCCGCCGCGATTTTTCATCCGGCTCGCAGCAGCAAGCGGCTCGCAAGCTCAACTGGCTGGACGACTATTATTTCTGGCTGGATCTTAACGGCGGACTAAGGATTGCCGAGTTTGACGGCAGTAATGAGAGGTTTATCAGCAGCGTCAAGCCCGGTTTTGACGCCTCGCTCAGCGAAAATGGCCAAGTGCTGTTCAGTATCGGTCAGAACACGCTGACCAAGGCGTTCGAACTGCAATCGTCTAACATGGTTGCCCGTTAAAGGCCCCGTCGAGTTACTGCCCACCGCCGAACACCCTCTGAAACAGGGTCGGGGAATTCCCCGGGATAGTGGCCGGCTGGCTGGAGGCTGGCGGCTCGACGGGAGCCGGCTTGGCGCCGGCCGGATCGGGACTGACCTGTTCGGCAAAAATCAGCAGGCGCTGATTGGCGGTGCCCACCGGCACGCAGCCGACCAGGGTGATCAGCGGCTTGTCGGTTTTAACCACCAGCTTGTTAATTTCATTGGGATTGACCACCTCTTTTTTGTTAATCAGATAAGTATACCGAGTGCCCTGGTAGTTGACATAAATGGTGTCGCCCACCTGCAGGCGCTCCATCAGCACGAAGACGAACTTGTAATTGCCCGGATCGAAAACGTCGTTACTGGTGTGTCCCAGGAAGACGGAATTGCCCACCTGTCCAGGCAGGCTGTCGGCGCCTGGGTAGGGATAGTGGACAATCCCGTCGCGCAGAGCCAGCTGGACGTCGGATTCCTTCAGCGATTTCACCCCGTAAACCACCGGCGCGTCAACGTTGATTTTAGGTATGATCATCCGCGGCTCGGGACCCACCTTGGTGTTGGTGGTCGGGTCTAGAATGATGCTCTGGGCAGAGGCGCTGCCCGGGCTGACATAGGCTTTAACCTGAGCGATCAGTAGCCTGTTGTACTGCAAAAATACAAACAGCAGGCCCACCGCCAGAGCGCTGACTATTGGCATAAAGTGGTGGCTGCGCCGCAGGGTTCGCGCCCGCTGCTTGACTTTACTGACGATTTCATCGTGAATCTGCTGCGACGCCTGGGCGGCGGTAATGGTAGCAAACTCCGCTGCCGCCGCGGCCGCTGGCGCCGGGCTGACGGCCCTTTGTCTACTCAGCCGCTGGCGCTGCTGGTGCAGCTGCTGCAGGTAATAACGGTGGTAATACTGCTGGTAGTAACTTTGCCAGGCACTGTGGTAATGCTTCCAGGCGTCACCTTGTCCGGCATGACGCAAAGCGTCGGGGTCGTGATTACGCCACTGATGCTCGGCTGTCGTCGCGGCCGGCTGGTTGGGCGGATCAGCCAGATAAATCCTGTCAATTTGCTCTCTCAACAACTTGGCGGCGGCTTCTCTCTCCGGCGTGTTGAAGGAGACGGGTGCCGCCCGCACGGCTGCCGGCAGTTTACGCCCGGCATCATGCGAGCCGCCCGACTGGGGCGAACGGCCGTTGCTGGTGTCATGTGATTGGTCGGTCATTTCATGCAAGCTAGATTAGAGCTTACTGGTATTGTACAATTGTAGGCGTTATCTGGCCAAGCCGGCCTGGCGCCGCCGCGGCCGCGCGGAGGTGATTTTTAGGGGCGAGTGGCGGAATTGGTAGACGCGCGGGACTCAAAATCCTGTTCCCCCGAAAAGGAGTGAGAGTTCGATTCTCTCCTCGCCCACCAGTCCAATGTCTTTGTCAGTAAGCGTTAGCGTTTGGCTTGGGAGTCGAAATCGTTGATCAGGCCGATCAACAGGTCGGTGGCTTTGTTGAGCAACCGGTAACGCGGATAAGTCAGGTGCATGCCGGTGGCGTCGGCGATGATGTCGTCGGCCAGGCTGGTGATTTTTTCGCGCCCGCTCAGTTTGCCCAGAACGTCCAGTCCGTATCTTATGATGAAAATGCACGAATGATAGCTGCGGCCGTTTACGCCGGTTTTTACCTGTACCGGTACTTTGCGCGTCCAGTTGTCGCGCGGCACGTAAAAATCGTGGTTGGTGGAACGCCGCACCCCGGAGTTGCTTTCTTCCCTGGGCGATGTCGGGTAGGCCATCGAAGCCGGGTCCTCCGAACGGGCCAGCAGAGCCAACACTTCGATCTCGTTGCGATAGCCGCCGTTGTCTTTCTGATGATTGCCGTGCAGCTGCTGGTAGTAACGCAGTGTCTGGCCGAGCAGCCCGTAGGTTTCGCGGCAGTTCTCGGCCGACACCTCGCCCCTGGCGCAGCGGGATTTCAAGCACGGCATAAACGACAGCAGGGTGCGGCCGCGCAGCTGAAACGAAACGCGATTGGTGTTATCCAGCAAATGAAGCAGCCGTCCCTCGGCCTGCTCCAGACGGCTCAGGGCCTCGCTTCTGTCAATATTCGAGATGCTGAGCGCTACCTCTATCTGGCTCCAGACCGTGTCCATCTTGGCCTTGGACTCGCGCCGCTCGTATTCTTGGCGCCGCCAGTTCATGACGTGCCAGCAGGCGCGTTCGGCTATTACCATTGGATCTAAAACCGTGTTGTAGGGAGGGCAAAATTCACGCGGTTCCGAGCTAAAACTGTCGATACAGCCGGGACTTTTTTCGCACGATCGCGGTGGCATGCCTGGGTGGAACCTCCGTCTTGGCAGTCGTTGGTACTTGATAACAAGTATTTCATAAAAACCGGTTTTTTTAAGAAAAACGCTTATTGTTAAATTGTCAGCAGACTGGCGGTCAACGCTTCCAGGGTTTTGCCCGGGTGCCACATTACGTAGACGGAGGCTTTGGCCGCCACCTTGCCTCGCCATATGTCCAGCGGCTGACTCCAGGGCGTGGAGGTTACTCTGCCGCCGCTGGCTGTCAGTAGCTGTTCTCGATGCAGCACAGTTAGGCTGAGCGGGTAGGTGATGGTGAACTTGTGCAGGGCCTCGGCCAGGCTGGCGGCAGATATGCTAAAGGTCAGTGGCCGTGGATAGTACAATTCTTTAAAAAGTTTTTGCAGTTGGGCGAAAGCCAACACCATGACGCAGCCCGGCCGGTTGGCGGCTTCCGCCAGCGAAGCCGACAGCAGATCAAAGCTGTCGCGAGTGATGATCAGCGGCTTGTCGGTATGGCCAAGCAGGTCTTCAAACAGCATGGCTGTTTCGCTGTTGCGGCCATTGTCGCCGATCAGCAGCACGGCGTCCGCCCAGTCGGTGACGGCCAGCAGGTCTTTCGAGGCTCGCTTGGACAGCCCTCCCGACGGAGTTGACTCTAAAAACACGGCGCTGCCGGAGGGCAATATGTTTTTGATGCCGCTTTTTAACACGTCCGGCAGGATCATCCGGCACTCGCCCGCTCCGGTGCCCAGAGCAGTCTGATAAGCCTCGGCCACCGCGGCGAAACCCGAGCGGTTGCCGCCGACGACAGCCAGTTTTCCAGCCACCTGGCGGCGCTGGGGTTTGCTCCACTCGATGTCCGGAAACAACGGAGTCTGGTTAGTCTGTTTTTGCCAGAATGTAAGATCCATCGGTTTGCTCCAGGTGATAAATCACGTTTTTGCGCTCCACCACCACTTTCCAGCCGGCCTCTAAGGCAACCGACAGTAATGCTGCCTCCGGGTTGAAGGCTATGGGCGTGTTCACCAGTTTAAGCATTGCGGCGTCGCCCATGCTGTCGCCCACCCCGACGCTGCCTTGATAGGTCAGGCGCCATTTATTCACCAGCCTTTTTAAAATGACATCTTTGTTGGCGTGGGTTTTGACGGCCTTGCCGGTAAAGTGCCTGCCGTCTCGCTCGTAGGTTTGGGCCGTCCAGGCGTCAAAACCGTAGCGGCCGGCGAACGGTTCCACCAGCTCCAGTTGCGACCCGGAGATGGCCAGTAAAAAATATCCGTCGCTTTTCAGCTTCCTGGCCAGGTCGCGGGTATAGGCGTAAACGTTGTCGCTGTGAGCATCCACCACCTGCCTGGCGGCGGTTTCGAAATCGGCGATCTTCAGCCGTGGCAAGACGGCGTCGAACGCCGTGGTCATGGCTACCTCAAATTCGGCGAAGGCGCTGCCGTGAGAACGCTGTTTCCAGCGTATTTCGTACGGCGCGAAAGCCTGCAGCACCTGTTGGGGCAGTTTGCCGTTTTTGATCAGCTGATAAACCACTTCGCGGTACAGGCCGGAGCGGAACAAGGTGCCGTCAATGTCGAAAACGGCAAATTTTTTCTTCCCTGAATCCACGTTTTAAATGATACCACGACCCGAAAGGGTTTTAAGGGAGTCAGGGGTTGGCGTGCGGTTTCTTTAAATGACGGTTAAATATCAAGCTCCAGACTGATCGGGCAATGGTCTGAGCCGGTGACTTCAGGGTGGATGTAGGCGTTTTTCACTTTATTCTTCAGCCTGGCCGAGACCAGAAAATAATCAATCCGCCAGCCGATGTTGCGGGCTCTGGCGTTGGCCCAGTGCGTCCACCAGGTGTAGTGTCCCGGCCCCTGATGGAACAGCCGGAAGGCGTCGACAAATCCGGCGTCGATAAAGTTTTGAAAACCCTCGCGTTCCTGCTTGGTGTAACCTTTTTTGCCCTCGTTTTGTTGAGGTCTGGCTAGATCGTCCGGCGTGTGGGCGACGTTCAGGTCGCCGCAGATCACCATCGGTTTTTTCGCGTCCAGCTGGCGGCAATAAGCCAAAAAGGCCGGATCCCAGTGCTGGTGCCTCAGCGGCAGGCGCGATAAATCGTCTTTAGCGTTGGGCGTGTAGACGGTGACCAGATAAAAATCGTCAAACTCGGCGGTAATCACCCGTCCCTCCTTAGCGGAGTCGCGGGTTTGCTGGTCGACAAAACTGTATTTCTGGGCGAAATCCTCCGGAAAGCCGTTGATGATGGCTAAGGGTTTTATTTTGCTGAAAATAGCCGTGCCGGAGTAGCCTCTTTTGTCGGCTGAGTTCCAGTACTCTTCGTAACCGGGTAGGTCTATTTCGGCCTGGCCTTGTTCGGCCTTGGTTTCCTGCAGGCACAGGATATCCGGGTTATGCCGTTTGATGAGCGGTTCCAGGGCGTTTTTGCGCACCACCGCCCGTATTCCATTGACGTTCCAGGAATAAAGCTTCATTTTGCTATTGTAGCAAGTCTGGTTCGGCTAAAAACCGGCCGATCGTTTAAAATAGCGGTTAACCATGATGGACGCTGATTTTTCATCCTGGCGGGCGGCGCTAAAAAAACACGCCTTGCGGGCGCGTGGCGTTAAAACTTATTTTTGGGAAGATTCAAGCCAGACCGGAGAAGTAATGGTATTCGTGCACGGACTAGGCGGCGATCATCACGGCCTGATGCCCCTGGCTTATTGTTTGCGCCGTTCGGGCCGGGTTGTTTTGATCGAACTGCCCGGTCACGGCGAGTCGGCCATACCCGGATGGATCCGGATGGCTGATTTTCAGCTGTGGTTCGCGGCAGTTCTGGACGAGCTGCGCAAACGTTACGGGCGGGTCGTGGTGATCGCGCATTCGTTCGGCTGCTCGGTAGCCGCCGCGGCGGTTTACTCGGAGCGGTTGATCTTGATTAATCCCGTGCCCAGCCCGTCATCGGGTTTTGCCAGTTACGCCGGAATGATGTACCGTCTGCGCTGGCTCATGTCGCCGCTTTACAGCTGGTACCCGTTGGCCATGCTGCGCGGGCTGGCCATTAGAAAGATTCCCGGCCGGGCCAGTTTAAAAATGATTCACTGGGTAACAAGGCAACAGCGCGTAACGCCGAAACAAGTCAAATATCAAATAATGGTCACGAGGGCTTTATTAAAAACCAGGCCGTTTCAGGCGGCTGATCAGCCTGGCGCCGGACAACTGTTGGTGCTGGCCGGCACAGACGACAACATACCCCGGCAGCGCGATTCGCTGCAGCTGCAGGCGGTTTTTCCTGCTGCCATCATTTTGTTTTTGCGCGGCGGACACATTCTGCCAATTGAGTCTCCCGACTATGCCGCTCGGGCCATTATCTGGGCGCTGCCAAAGCTTGGAGTGTCCTGAAAAAGATTGGTTCTTTAGGCCGCCGCCTGGCGCCGCGTTTTGCTCTCCTGCCGGATATCGCGCAGCTCGGCCCGTTTTTTTAAGACCTGTCGTTTGTCATAGGTCTTCTTGCCACTGGCCGGAGCGATTACCGCCTTAATGTAGCGCCCTCCGGCCAGTATTTTGATAGGCACAATAGTCAGGCCGGACTGCCTGGCTTTAATAAGATCGGATATTTGTTTTTTGCTGGCTAGCAACTTGCGCGGCCGACTGTCTACGGTTGTTTCGTTGCCGGGGCGGCCAAGGCGCAGGCTGAGCGAGGCGTTGTTCAGCCACAGCTCGTCATCTTTAACGTTCACGAAAGCGCCTTTTAAGTGAGCGCGGCCTTCTCTAATTGCCCGCACCTCTGCTCCGGTTAGCACTATGCCTGCCGTCAGCTGGTTTTGGGTTTGAATGTGATAGTCGTAAAAGGCCCGCCGGTTGACAATACTGGGTGGATTGGATCTTTTTTTGGCCATTACTCACCAATTGTACCAGAGGCAAGTTATTGACAAATCGACCGGGCCCTTGATTGCGACTGCGGCCGGCTGCTGCGATTGCCTGATTTTTGCTATTATAGCTTCTGATGCTAAAAATAAATCTGGTCTCGGACAGCACCTATACGGTGCAGGGCCATGGCGTGCATACGGCGTTTGTTGAGCTGGCTGACGCTCTGGGACGGCTTTATGACGTCAGCGTAACTATCAATTCCAGGCTTGCGGCGGATGTCAGCCATATACACACGGTAGGATTTCTCGGGCTGTGGCATTTGCTGAGAGGATCGGGTAAAAAAGTCGTGTCCGCGCACGTGGTACCAAAATCGTTCGTAGGCAGCCTGGCGGGGGCTCGTTTCTGGTCCCGCTACGCCGCTCTTTATTTAAGATGGTTTTATAACCGGGCGGACCTGGTGTTGGCGCCTACCAAAAATACCGAACAGGAATTGAAGGACCTGGGCGTTGCCAGACCGGTCATCGTGTTTCCAAATATCATCAACACCGGCCGCTACAAAAAAAAGACTGGCCGGCGCCTTGCCCTTAGAAAACGCCACGGTATAGGCGAAAAACAATTCGTGGTGGTCGGCAGCGGGCAGATTCAGCCCCGTAAACGGGTGGATGTGTTCATAAAACTGGCCCGACTTAATCCCGACATTATGTTTTTGTGGGTTGGCGACATACCTTTCGGCCGCGTTGCTGACAGCGTCAAGGCTATGACCGATATGATAAAAAATGCGCCGCCTAATTTTCGCTCGACAGGGCTGTTGCCGCTGGAAAGAGTAGCCGATTATTATCAGTTGGCCGATGTCTTTTTATTGCCTTCCGAGCAGGAAACTTTCGGCCTGGCCGTTGTCGAAGCGGCCAGCGCTGGTCTTCCGGTGATTTTAAGGGATATTCCGGATTACAATCAAACCTTTCGGGATGACGCAACCGTGGCTGATGATAAAACCTTCAATCAGGCTATCAGGCGGCTGCGTGACGACCGGCAGTACCGGCTCCGGATGCGAAAAAAATCTTTGAAATTAGCCAGCCGGTATGATAGCCGCGACGGCGTCAAGCGGCTGGTGGCATTGTACCGGGCGCTGGCGGCCAGCCGCCTGGATCGTTACGAAAAGGTGCCGGAAACAATATAACCGCCGCGGCCAAAGACTATATATGAAAATAGGACTTTTTACCGATACTTACCGGCCTTCGGTAAACGGCGTAGTGGTGGTGGTAGACATCTTACGCCACGGGCTGGAAGCCGCCGGGCATGAAGTGTTTATCTTCTGCAACGCCGAAAAAACCCTGCGCCTGGGGCCCAGCCCGGACAGGCACATCATCCGTTTTCCTAGCATTAAAAAAGCTTTTTTTGACGATTACGACCTGTCAATTTTTTTCCCGCCTCGCGAACTTAGGCGCATCAGGGAGATCGGGCTGGATGTCATCATGTTTCTAACTCCTAGTCAGGTTGGACTAATGGGCGTTTACGCCGCCACCAAGCTGGATATTCCGCTAATATCGCAATATTCGACCGATCTGTACGAGTACATAGAACACTATCCGGTGGTGGTGCCGGGGTTAGCCGGCCTGGCGGCCACGCTGCCGTTTACCATTAAAATGAACACCGAGGAAATCCGCGGCTGGGCGCGCACCTTCTTGCCTAGGCGTCGGCTGACCGCTTGGGGCCGGCAGACCGTCGCCAGGTTGCTGACTCTGCTGCATAGCAAGTGCGACGCAGTGATAGTGCTGTCCCGTAAGTCGCTCCGGCAGCTGCGGGGCTGGGACGAAGACTCGTCTTGCCGCTTTGAGCTGATACCGACTGGTGTCGATCCCCTGCCCGAGCCATCGCCCAAAGAAGTCGCAGCTTTCAGGCGCCAGCTAGGCCTGGAACCTGGCGACCGGGTGGCCCTGTATGTCGGGCGGGTTGGCGCCGAGAAAAATCTGGACGTCATCATACCGATGATGGAGCTGATCGTGCGGGCCGAACCGAAGGCCAAGTTCGTTTTTGTGGGAGATTTCGAATACCGCGAAAGACTGGAAGCCAAAGCGGCCGAGTCGGAAGCCGCTGGGCATATACTGTTTGCCGGCCGAATGCCCCGCCGCGAGCTGGGGGCCGCCTACGCCGCCGCCGACGTTTTCGTTTTTCCGTCGCTCAAGGACACCCAGGGATTGGTGCTGCACGAAGCCGCTCTGGCCGGATTGCCGATTGTCATGTGCGACCCGGATGTCAGCGAAGTGGTCAAAGACGGGCAGAACGGCTTTATAGTTGAGGACAAGCCGGCCGAACTGGCCCGGGCGGTTTCGCTAATACTGGCCAATCCCGGGCTGGCCGAGAGGTTCAGCCGCCGCGGCCGCCAGCTGGCCGCGCGATTCACCGAGGCCAGGCAAACCGAAAAAATCGTGGCCTTAATAGAAGAAGTGGCCGCCAGCCACCGGCCGGCTAGCCGTTAATTGCGGCTGGTCTCAACCTCCCGTCGCACCGCTTCCCAGACGGCGTTGTCGCCGAATTTAACCTTGCGCCAGTACCACCACTCGCCTCCCCAGGTGTAAATGTCTTTGAAGCCAAGCTGTCTGGCGAAAGTGATGTTTAGATGTATCTGGTCGTAACTCATGGTGCGGTTTTGTTCGGCCACGGACAGCCGGGATGTGTCCACCGGGCCCCATGGTTCGAGCTGAAGCTCGTGGACGTATAACTTGGCTTTGGGGTGCAGCAGCTTGATCAGGGCGGCTCTCAGCCGGTGGTACCACAGAGGCGTCGGATACCAGACGTAGCCCGGTATCAGTTTGTCGTTGTAGACGTAGCGGTAGATGGAGAAACCGTAGGCGTCGGGCACCGGCTGGCCCAGCGGCAGGCCGTGTTGATCGCTCAGGCTCATCCAGATCGGCTTTTTGGATATGTTCCGCACCAGATTGAATTCTTCCATCAGCCTTTGGCGATCTGGCGGCAGGCAGGTGCCGAACCAGTTGTTGAGCGCCTCGTTCTCCAGCTGCCAACTTTGCAGGGCCGGATGGTTTTCGTAACGCTTGACTACCGTTTCCATATAGGCGTAAAGCGCTTGTTTCCAGGCGTTGCCGTTGAGACTTTCGGCCCAGGCCGGTTGAAAACACTCCGGCCAGCGCGGTTGTCGAAGGCCGATCACCAGGGTAACTTTGGCGCCTCGGCTGGCGGCCTGGTCCATCATCCAGTCGAGATCGCTGAAATTCATCTGGCCGCGCACCGGCTCGAAACTACTCCAGTAGCTCATCAGCCTAAAGCGCCTGATTTGCAGATCATCCAGCAGCGCCAGGTAATTCGCTCGCCAGTCCAGCCCGAGCTGCTCGGAGCGTTCCTTAGAGAAGCTGACGCCGAAATTGTAATTTTTAACTGGCGGGAACAACACCGGATTAAGCACCACCGTGGCCAGCGAAACCGCCATTAAAACCAGCAGAGCCATGGCCGGCCAGCGGATAAAGCGCCGGTTGAGCTGGCGGCGCAGACGGCGCAGATGCTCTTTGGCCAGATGGCTGATTTTTTTCAACCGGTGGTTTTTAATTTTAGTTATAGGGCTCATACGGCCTCTAAATTATGCCTTAAGTCCAACTAAAGTCTAGCCGATAGGCGGCATTTTGAGAATGGTCGGTGCCGGGAGCGTCTTGTTAGGTGGCTTGCCACTTACCTTTAATTTGGATGGGACGGCAGGCCGACCACAACCCTTTGCCGGTTTGGCGGGCGCGATCCTGGGCGGCCTGGAAATCGGCCGATTGCGAGAACGGAAAAAACGTATAGGCGAAACCGTAGCCTTCTTCGATCAGCTGCCGGTTGATCTGACTGCCGTCGGCTAGATAAACGTAGCGCAGCAGCCTCCCGTAGCGGTCGCGGTTGTCGCCGACGGGATCTGCCTGCAGCCGCACCGGCTGGCCGGCGATTCGCTTTTTAGTGTAGGCGGCCGCTTCGGCTGAGAAGCACTGGCCCTTAGCGTCTGGCTTGGTCGTTTCGGGAGTATCCACGCCGATAAAGCGTATCCGCTCGGTTTTGCCGTTCATGATCACGCTGACGGTATCGCCGTCGGCAAAGCTGATTACTCTGTAACTGCCCGGCGGCGCGGCCGGCAAAACCGGCAGATTATTGGCCGGCAGCAGCCCTAAACGGCCGGTGGCCACTATTAACAGCCCGACGGCCAGGCCGGCCAGAACTTTCTTACGCCGCCTCGTCATGACTTTCTTGTAACATAAGCGGACCTGTTTTTAAAGAGTTGTCATAAGAGTTTTGATAAGGTATAACCACATTAAATGGATTACCAGCGGGTGCTCGATTACATAGACGGCTACTGGCCACACGTTATTAAGGAGCAGGCGGCTGACGACGGGCCGCTGATCGGCCTGCCCCGCCCCTTTGCCGCTCCCTCGCACGAACCGATTTTCCGCGAACAGTTTTACTGGGACAGCTACTTTATTTCGCTGGGTCTGCTGGGCAGCGAACACGAGCAGCTGGTGGTAGATATGACCGAAAACATGTTTTATCTGCTGGAGCGTTTCGGAATAATCCCCAACGCTAACAGGTTTTACTTCCTCTCGCGCTCTCAACCGCCGATTCTAACCAGCATGCTCAAGTTGGCGCTGGAAATTAAAAGCCGCCGCGGCGATGACGACGTGGAGGTTACCGCCGAGCGCTGGTGGTCTTTGGCCGAGAAAGAATATCGCACGGTCTGGCTGGGCGAGAGCTTTCCTCACGTCAGGCAGGTATTCCGCGGCTTGTCGCGCTATTTTGACGCCAATTACCTTAACGACTTGATCGCCTGCGAGTCCGGCTGGGATCATTCCACCCGATGCCGAGGCGACTGGCTGTCACATTTGCCCATAGATTTAAACGCCATGCTGTTTAAATACGAAACCGATTTTGCGGAACGGGCCAAGCAGCGGTCGGATACGGTCGCTTACGAGCGCTGGCAGTCCATGGCCGCCAGGCGGTCGCAGGTGGCGGCCGAACTTTGCTGGGACGACAGCCAGGGGTTTTTCTTTGACTATGATTTTGTCGGCGGCGTGATCGAGCCAACCGTCAGCCTGGCCGGGTTTTATCCGCTCTGGGCCGGCATGGTCAGTCAGGACCGGGCGGCCGTCATGGTTGAGAAATGGCTGCCCAGGCTAAAATTTCCCGGAGGCATGGTCGCGTCGCTGAGCAGTCAGGAAACTAAGCAATGGGCCTATCCCAACGGCTGGGCGCCGTTGCAGTGGATAGTGGCCGAGGGATTGGCAGCCTACGGTTTTAAGGACGAGGCCCGCGCGGTGCGGCGCGCCTGGTGCGACACCTGCGCTCAGGCCTTTGGCCGCACCGGCGTGCTGCACGAGAAATACAACGTGGTGGACCCCGAGCAGCCGCCTGAGCCCGGGCTTTACGGCACTATCGAGGGGTTTGGCTGGACCAACGGTGTGTTCGCCGATTTTGTCAAAAAGCTTTAAAAAGTAGCTAAAAAACAGTGCCGCCGCCCAGGCGAAGAACGGCGGCTTTAATGGGGCCGAACGGTCGTTTATTTGCCGCCGCCGATGGCTATGCGCTTCGGCTTGGGCAGTTCCTTGAACGGCACGCTGACTTTTAGCACCCCGTTTTTGAAATCGGCCTTAATGCTCTCGGCGTCGGCGTGCTTGGGCAAAGCTACCCGGCGGTAAAAGCTGCTTGAGCTTTCCCGAACCAGATAACGCCGTTTTTTACGCTCTTCTTCTTTTTCGCCGTGCTCGGCTCTGATCTCCAGGGCGTTGTTGTGGACGTCCACATTAATCTCGTCGCTTTTAAATTGCGGCAAATGGGCCTCGATGACCAGTTGCTTGTCATCCTCCTGGTAGACGTCGGTTACCGGAAACAGCTGCCTGGTCCGGTTGTCCCCGAAAGCTTCGTTAAACACCGAGTTGAGCTGCTCGTGCAGCGAGTTGAGCTCGGCGAAAGGATCAAATCTGACTATTGCCATATCCTACCTCCTTTTTATTAACCTTAAGATTTTGCCGTTGAGGCCGGCCGATTCAGCCAGACCTTCACTTAAAATAATATAAAAACTAGCACTCTCATGTCAAGAGTGCTAGCAGCAACTTAATCGCGGTGCTAACCAAACAGGCTGAGCTGTCCGGGTGTGATCGCCAGCAGCGCGGTATGCCCGAGCTTCCTGCTGGTACCGTTGGTCTCACGGTAATGCCTCACCGCTTCTACTATCCGGGTGAACGTTTCCCGGCCGTGCCTGTAGGTCAGGCCCAGCACGTAATCCTCGCCGGCTTTCCCCTCTTTCCAGCGCACTTCGTCCAGTACCGGGTCGATAACCTCAGGATCGGGCCACGTTTCCGCCCGTGTTGACTCAGGCATGTCGCCTCCTTTTAAAATTTGTTTTTGAAGTTTGATATTTAAAATTATGCCCCTACCGCCCGGTCATTTCAAGCCCGAGACGGCGCGAAATCCGCTTTGGTGTTAGTAGTCGATGCCCTGGTTGGCTAAAAATTTTTCGTCGAAGTGGTGGCGCAGCTTGGTCATGTTAGTGGCGATGTCGGCAAGGCCGAGCAGTTTTTGGGGAAAGTTGCGCCCGGTTAGGCACAGGCTGGTGCCGGGCGAACGCCGCCTGATCAGCTTGGTCATCTGTTCTTGAGTGATCAGTCCGTGATGCAGGGCGTTGTTAATCTCATCGCAAATCACCAGTTGGCGGTCTCCCCCGCTGGCCTGCCGCCAGGCAAAGTCGTAAGCGGCTTGGGCCGCCCGGTGGTGCTCCGCGTCCGAAACCCCGGCGGCGCTCAGCTCCCTGGCGTGGTAAAATCCCTTGCCGCCTTTATGAACCACCAGTTGATCGCCGAAGATAGGGGCTATTTGCTTGATGAAGCGGTGTTCGCCAACTTCCCAATCTTTGATGAACTGCACGAAAGCCACCCTCCAGCCGGTTCCCAGGGCTCGGCATAATAGACCCAGCCCGGCGCTGGTCTTGCCCTTTCCCGCTCCGGTGTAAACCACCACTACGCTGGCTTTTTGCTTGTAATCATCGAACGCCATAAGGTGCTTATTAGTATAGTCCAAAAGCTGCGGCGGGCTGAAGCTAATCGCTGGAGAATAATTTACGGATGATTCGCTGCCGCCGCCGGTAGTTGATATCCTGTCCGGCTGGCGTCTCCAGCAGTCTGTCCAGCAGAAAATAAGCGTATTCCAGCGGCTGCGTCAGGCCGGGGTCTGGCTGGAGTTCCTCGGGAGAGTAGGTGTCTCCCAGAATCTCCTGAACGCGTCGTCTCCACAATGCGGCCATGGCGGAGTTTTTGGATTGCGGCGCGGCAGCTACCCCTTCGGGGCCGCAGTGGTAAAGGATCGACTCTAGAACCGCCGCCGATTTGCCCGAAGGATGCGACCAGATGGAGGTTATGAGATCCAGGGCGGTGGCGTCGTCTATTTCGGACGGATCTATCCGTTCGTCTTCGGCCGGATGGGCCGGCTGGAAATAATAAATCTTGGCTTCCGGGTGATTGCCGCGGTCGCCTCCGGATTTGTCCATGGGCGTTTTCAGGCGGCCAGGGCCGCGTCTATTTTGGGACGATCAAAACCTAAAATAATGGTGCCGCCGATGTCCAGCACTGGCACGCCGACGTAATTGCCCTGGACTTTCTGCAGCAGCTCCTCGTAGGCGGCTTTGTCCGTTTCAATGTCTTTATCCTGATAGGCCAGTTGCTTGCCGTCCAGATACTGCCGCGCCATACGGCAAAAACCGCACCAGGCGGTACTGTAAATGATGATATTTTTTTGCTCGGACTCGCTCATAATAAATAGTCTGGTTCAGTTTACTCAGCCATTATATCATCTAACCTGTTTTAGGCGTATTGTCGCTGGCCAGTAAAGTTGTTATAGTTATTGCTATAAGATGTCGAGGGAACAGCCAAGCCACAACCCGGAACCGCCCGGCGTGCCAGAGGGCGGCCGCTTGGCGTGGCTGTTTTTAACCGTGCTTGATACTACTTGGCGAATATTCGTGCCTAGCCTGAGCGGTATCGCGCTGGGCTATCTGGTCGACCAGTCTTGGCAGCTAAAACCCTGGGGCCTGATAGTCGGGCTGCTGGCCGGAACTGTCATCTCGGTCGGTCTGGTAGTTAATCAGCTGCGCCGCGGGGAGACTTCGGTCTGATGGGCCTGGATTTTGTCTCTCAGCTGCCGCAGGTTAGTCTGCCGGCCGAACCGGTCTGGCGGATAGCCGGCTTGCCTTTTACCAATTCAATGACCCTGGGCTTGGTAGGATACGTAACGGTTGTCTGGTTGCTGCTGGCTGTCGCCCGCGGCGTCAAGAAAGCCAGCCGCAGCCGCCTAGTGCTGGCCATCCAGTGGCTGTTTGAAATTTTACTGGGCAATATTGAACAGGTGGTAGGCAGCCGCAAACTCGCCCGTCGGCTGGCGCCGCTAGCTATCACCCTGTTCTTTTTCATTATGATCAACTACTGGCTGAGCGTGCTGCCCGTGGTGGGATCGGTTTCATGGGGCGGCGTGCCGCTATTTCGATCACTGGCCGCTGATCTTAACGTGACTTTCGCCCTGGCGATTATCAGCATGGCGGCGGCCCAGATTTACGCCATTAAGACGCATGGCTTTTTCGCCAACGGCGGACGATATTTCAAAAATCCGTTTAAAGACACCATTGGCGCTTTCGAGGGCGCCCTGGAGTTTATCGCCGAGTTCTCTCGCCTGACGGCGTTGAGTTTGCGCCTGTTCGGCAACGTTTTTGCTGGCGAAGTGTTGCTGGGGATGGTTGGATTCATGAGCGGCTGGCTGGCGCCGCTGTCGCTGCCCTTTTTCATGATTTTCGAGTTGTTTATCGGCGCCGTTCAGGCCTATGTCTTCTTCATGCTGAGCGTGGTGTTCGTATCACTGGGTACCGGCCCGTCCCACGCCGAAGCGGCTCCGGCTAAAAAATCCCGGTCCGGGCAGTTATCTTCCGCCCGCCCGGCGGCAGGTTAAAATAGGTTAAGACGAGACATGATTAATCAACAAGGAGAAGACAGATGGAAGCACTAGCATTCGGCCTGACCTATTCGATTGCCGCTGGCCTGTGCGGCGTTGGCGTGGGGCTAGTGGGCGCTGCGGCCCTGAACGCGGTCGGCCGCAACCCCGAAAAACTCGGCGAGATCCGCACCCTGATGATTTTGGCCATATCGTTCGTTGACGCCCTGGCTATCATCGCCATTATCGTGGCCATCATCGCCAAATATTTAAAGTAGGACTCTCAAAAAAGGTAGTTGCCCTATATGGTTACCAACTTCCAACAATTCGCCGCCGCCACGACCGCCCAAACGGGTTTGTTCGGCGCCTTGGGCATCGACTGGCGTCTGCTGCTGCTGCAGGCTGTAGCCTTTTTGTTGCTGGTCTGGTTTTTGGGCAGATTCGTTTATCCGGTGTTGATTAAGGCTATCGACGACAGGCAGCGGGTTTTGGAGTCGGCGGCCGAAGCCGCCGCTAAGGCTGAAGCCCAGGCCGCTCGCGCGGAAACTGCCGCCGCCAAAGCCCTGCAAGAAGCCCGTCGCCAGGCCGAGGACATCGTTAAGACTGCCCGGCAGGAGGCGCTGGCCGTGCAGGAAGAAGCTCAGGCTAAAGCCGGCAGACGGGCGGAATTTATTATCCGCCAGGCCAACGAGCAACTGGCCCAAAACGTGTCGGAGGCCCGCCGCCGGCTGATACTTGAGACTCGCGCGTTGCTGGCCGACGCTTGCGAGAAGCTGGTTGGCCAAAGACTGGACAGCGCCGCGGACCGGCGGCTGATTGAAAAGGCGATTAAACAAGCCGAGGGCAAGCGCTGATCATGCAAAGAATATCCCGTAAAAAACTGGCAACGCATATTGCTGACGAGATGGCTACCGGCCGGCATGGCAAAGACCTGGTTAAGCGGGTAGCCGCCTATCTGGCGGGCAGCGGTCAGCGGAAAAATCTTGATCTGCTGCTGCACGACATCGCCGACGCCCTGCATAAGCGGCACGGGCACATGTTCGTCACGGTGACTACCGCCAGGCGGCTGAGCGACAGCCTGCGGCACAACGTGGAGCATTTTCTATCCAGGCTTAACCATGCCAAGCGGATAGAAATTGAACACAAAACCGATCCATCCATGAAGGGCGGCGTGGTTATCCAGACTCCCGGCCGCAAATACGACGGCAGCCTGTCGGGTAAAATTAAACGGCTTAGGCGGCCATAAAAAGAGCCCGTAGCGATCATGGACACTTCAAAAACCGCCAAACAACCACTCTCCCCGGTCAGGATTAATTTCAAAGAGCTGTCCAACGAACTGCGCCGGGCTATCGATCACCTGCAGGACAGCCAGGGACTGGAAAAGGTCGGCGTGGTCTGGCGCGTCGGCGACGGCGTGGTCTGGATTTACGGCCTGCAGGAGTGCGGCTTCAACGAGGTTTTAAAGATCGAAACCGACGACGGCGACGAAATCGAAGCCCTAGCCTTGAACCTGACCGAAGATGAAATCGGCGCCATACTGCTGGGCGGCGAAGAAAAAGTGCGCGCCGGGGCTACGGCCAGATTGAGTGGACAGGCTTTGGAAGTTCCGGTCGGTCCCGAACTGCTGGGACGGGTGGTGGATCCGCTGGGCCGCCCGCTAGACGGACAGGGGCCGATAACCGCTAAAATCCGCGGTCCGGTCGAACGTCAGGCTCCCGGGGTGATCGACCGCCGCAGCGTTCACCAGCCGTTAATGACCGGCATTATGGCCATAGACACCATCGTGCCGATAGGGCTGGGCCAGCGCGAGCTGATTATCGGCGATCGCCAGACCGGCAAAACGGCCATAGCCGTTGACACCATGATCAACCAGGCTCGTCAAAAAAGCGGCGTGATTAACGTTTATGTGGCCATCGGCCAAAAAACTTCCAAAACCGCCCGGCTGGTTGATCGCCTTAAAGAAGAAGGTGCCATGGAATCAAGCATTGTGGTGGCCACCAGTCCGGCGGATCCGGCCAGCCTGCTTTATCTGGCTCCGTACGCCGCTACCGCCATGGCTGAGTATTTCCGTGACAACCGGCGGCACGCCCTGGTGATTTACGACGACTTAAGCAAGCACGCAGCAGCCTACCGGCAGATGTCGCTGCTGCTCAGGCGGCCGCCAGGCCGCGAGGCCTACCCCGGAGATGTGTTTTATCTGCATTCTCGTCTGCTGGAACGCGCCGCCAAGCTAAATGACGAGCTCGGCGGCGGCTCGCTGACCGCCCTGCCGATTATCGAAACCCAGGCCGGCGACATCAGCGCCTACATTCCCACCAACGTCATTTCCATCACCGACGGTCAGATATTCCTGGAGACGGATTTGTTCTATCAGGGAATCAGGCCTGCCATTTCGGTGGGGCTGAGCGTCAGCCGGGTGGGCGGAGCGGCTCAGGCCAAAGCCGTTAAATCCGTCAGCGGCGGCCTCCGGCTGGGGCTGGCCCAGTTCCGCGAGCTGGCGGCGTTTACTCAGTTCGGTTCCGACTTGGACGAGAACACTAAAAAACTGATAGCCCGGGGGCAGCGCCTGACCGAGTTGCTCAAACAGCCCCAATATCAGCTGATGGGCATTTGGGAGCAGGTGGCCGTGCTGCACGCCGCCGACAAGGGGGCGTTTGATGCGATCGCGCCGGATAAACTAAAAGACGCGGCTGTCGCCCTGCTGGGCGAGCTGTGGAGTGAACACAAAGACGCCATGCGCCGGTTGAATAAGGGCGATCAGCCCGAACAGCAGACGCTGGATATTATCGAACGGACAGCCGTTAAAATCGCCAAAGGATTCGAGGGCGAACCATGATATCTTCCCGGCAGCTTAGAACCAGGATCCGCTCGGTTAAAAACACCCGCCAGATTACCAGGGCCATGCAGCTTGTGGCCGCCAGTAAGATGCGCCGGGCCCAGGAAGCCACCCAGCTAACCAGGAGTTACAGCGAAGTGGCCCGCGAACTTCTGACTTATCTGGCCGGACTGGTGGACACCGGCCGCGATCCGCTTTACGCCAAGCGCCCGATGAAAAACCGGCTGGTGGTTTTAATCACCTCCGACCGCGGCATGGCCGGAGCCTATAACGCCAATCTGCTCAAAGAGTACACCGCCCTGCTTAAAAAAGATTCCGCCCGCGGCGTCGCCAATAAAACCATCACTATCGGCCGCAAGGGGTCGCATTTCGTGGCCCGGTTGGCCGGCGTGGAAAGCCTGGGGGCTTACCATGACTTTCCGGAACGGCCTTCAGGAGCGGAAATCAAGCCGATCGTGGCTACAGCAGTGGCTATGTTCAAAAACGGCCAGGCGGACGCCGTGGACGTAATTTATACCAAGTTTACTGGCAGTCTCAGCTCTCATCCCGTCGTCCACCCCCTGCTGCCGGCCGGTTTTGAGCCTTCGGCCGAAATCAGCCCCAGCATCCGCCACGCCAGCTTCGAACCGTCCGCTCAAGAGGTGCTTCGGGGAGCTACTGTCCGGCTGGTCGAGGCCCAGTTGTTTCAGGCGCTGCTTGACGCCAACGCCGCCGAACAAAGCATGCGGGTGGTGGCTATGAAAAACGCCACCGACAACGCCTCTGATTTAATTGAAGATCTGACTCTGGAAATGAATAAATCCCGGCAGGCCGCCATCACTCAAGAACTAGCCGAAATCTCCGCCGGTGCCGAGGCTTTGAAATGATCGCTAATCTTCGAAAAATAGAAAGGAGAAGTTAAAAGATGCCACGAAACGTCGTCGCTGCAGTCGAAGGCGAAATAACCCAAATCGTCGGCGTGGTCGTTGACGCCGAGTTCGAGCGCGATAATCTTCCAGCCATTAACGACGCTCTAGAAACCAGCCTGGCCGGCCGCCGCCTGGTGTTCGAAGTGGCCCAGCATGTCAGCCAGACCACCGTCCGAGCGGTGGCCATGGGCGGTACCGACGGCTTGAAACGAGGCGACAAGCTGCGGGCCTCCGGCGGGCCAATCAGCGTGCCGACAGGATCTGTTACCCAGGGCCGGATGTTCAACGTGATCGGCGAAGCCATCGACGGCAAACCGCAGCTTCCGTCCGGCGCCAGGCGTCTGTCCATTCACCGCGATCCCCCGTCACTGGAGGAGCAGTCGGGCAAAAACGAGATACTGGAAACCGGTATTAAAGTTATAGATCTGTTGGCGCCTATCGCCAGGGGCGGCAAAGTCGGCCTGTTCGGCGGCGCCGGTGTCGGCAAGACCGTACTCATTACCGAGCTGATTAATAATATTGCCAAATTTCACAGCGGCAACTCGGTTTTCGCCGGCGTCGGCGAACGCACCCGCGAGGGCAACGATCTCTACCGCGAGATGGCCGAATCTGGGGTGCTGGACAAAACCAGCCTGGTGTTCGGTCAGATGAATGAGCCACCCGGCGCCCGCTTGCGCGTGGCGCTCTCCGGTCTGACCGTGGCCGAGGCGTTTCGCGACGAAGGCAAAGACGTGCTGCTGTTTATTGACAACATCTTCCGCTTTACTCAGGCCGGTTCGGAAGTGTCGGCCCTGCTCGGTCGTCTGCCCAGCGCCGCCGGTTATCAGCCTAATCTGCAGCAGGAAATGGGCGCTCTGCAGGAGCGTATCACCAGCACCAAAAAAGGCTCCGTTACATCGGTTCAGGCGGTTTATGTGCCGGCCGACGACCTAACCGATCCGGCGCCGGCCACCACCTTCGCCCATCTCGACTCCACCATCGTGTTAAGCCGTTCCTTAACCGAAATCGGCATTTATCCGGCGGTTGATCCGCTGGACTCTAACTCTACCATGCTTGACCCCGAAGTGGTAGGCGAAGACCACTATCAGGTGGCCCGCGAAGTGCAGCGGGTACTGCAGCGTTATAAAGACTTGCAAGATATTATTGCCATTTTGGGCATGGAAGAGTTATCCGACGAAGATCGGCGCACGGTGTCTCGCGCCCGCCGGATCCAGCGGTTTTTAAGTCAGCCATTTTTCGTGGCCGAAGGCTTTACCGGCCGGGGCGGCCAGTACGTCAAACTGGAAGACACTGTGGCGGGCTTCAAACGGGTGCTGGCCGGCGAGCTGGACGAATTGCCCGAAGAAAAATTTTACATGAAAGGCGGCATCGATCAGGTCGAGTCTGACGACGCCGACCAGCCATAAAGCCATGCGCCTGCAGCTGATTACCTTGCTGGGTCAAAAACTGGACGAAACCATTTACGGCGTAACCATTCCTACCGCCGCCGGCGAAATATCGGTTTTTCCCGGACACGAGCGGCTGGTTACACTAGCAGTGCCGGGGGTGCTCAGCGTGCGGCGCCAAAAGCACGACAGCAACCTGCAATATTTCGCCACCAGCGGCGGCATTGTCGAGATCAGCCCCGATCAGGTGCGGGTGCTGGTTGACGAAGCCGAAGCGGGAGAGGACATTTTGGAATCAGAGTCTAAAGCCGCCCTGGAACGTGCTCTGAAACTGCGCCAGGAGGCTGGCGATCAGGTTTCGCTGGAAAAAGCCCAGGCTCATATCGACCGCCACGCTGTCCGCTTGAAAGTAGCCCAGCTGCGCCGTCGCCACCGCCGCGTCTAGACAAGACCGCTGGCTCGCCACCTTGCAGCTGAGCGGGCAATCAGCTGGCGGGTCTCGTCGGTGCTGCCGGTATGCATCAGCTGGTCTCGCAACTGCACCGCTCCCTCAAAGTCGCGTAGGTATATCTTAAAAAAGCGCTTCAACTGCTGGTAGCGCGGCCGATTATCGGGCGTCTTCTGGCTGTCGAATAATTCCAGATGTCTGTACATCAGCTTGATTAACTCGGCGGGGCGGTTGCACCGCGGCTGAGCGCTGAAGCAAAACGGGTCGGCAAAAACGCCCCGGCCGATCATTACCCCGTCGACGCCGAATTCCCGGCAGAGCTGCTTGCCGTGAACGCGGCTGCGAACATCGCCGTTACCAATGATCAGAGTGTCCGCCGCCAGCCTGTCGCGTAGGGCTACGGCCTTGGCGATCTCGTCCCAGCGGGCGGGAACTTTGCTCATTTCTTTTTGGGTGCGTCCGTGCACGGTCAGCGCGGCGATGTCTTGTCTGAGCAGAAAACCCAGCCACTCCTCGGTCTTGGCGCTCTTGAAGCCGATCCGGGTTTTGACACTGACCGGCAGCCCGGCGGTTTTGGCGGCTTCAATTAGCCGGGCGGCCAGCGGCGGGTTCTCGATCAGCGCCGAGCAGGCGCCGCTTTTGACAACTCGGCGTTCCGGGCAGCCCATATTAATGTCGATGCCGTCGTATCCCAGGCGTTTGATCCGCCTGGCGAAAACGGCGAAATGGTCGGGATTAGTTCCCCAGATTTGAGCTACCAGCGGGCGTTCGGTCTCCTCGAAGCGCAGCCGGGACAATACCGCCGGGCGACTTTTGGGGTGACAATAGCTGGTGGCGTTGGTGAACTCACTGAAGTAGGCGTCGGCGGGCGCGGCGCTGGCTACCACCCTTCTGAAAACGGTGTCGGTTACCCCGTCCATGGGCGCCAGGACGGCGAACGGCCGGGGCAGGCTCAACCAGAAATTTCGCTTCATCTTCATAGACGGGAGGTTCCAATCGGCGTTTTTTCATCTTTCGTTCAAAGGAAAATGCCTGCCGCGCTTTTTGAAAAAAGCGAACGGCAGGCGGTTGGACGGGGGCGGCAGCGGCGGACGATGGGGGTAGATCGTCCGGCGACGCTGCCGCCCCCTAAGGGGCGCTTTTGGCGGAAACCTGGGGGTTGGCTTCCGCCTTCATCTAACGCCCCCCGCGCACGGGCCGGGTTTAATCCCGGTCCGTGCCTGCCGCCTGGAAGCTCTCTTTAAACGAGAACTCCCAAGCGGCCGACCCCGCTGATTATAACCTCCTCCGGTATCGGGGTCAAGGCTGGAGGAGGAAGGGCGGTCGGGGCAAGTTGGCATAATTCACCTCCTCCCCGGAATAGGTGAACCGATGCCTAATTTACAATAATATTATCATAAGCAGCCGTTAACCCTTAGCCGACCAGGTCTTTTTCGAAGGCCAAGATACCGCTGAAGCCGCTTTTATAGGCGGACGTATCGGGCCAGTTCTGGGTGATAATCCGCTGCCAGACGGCCGAAAGCAGTTTCTTAAACCGCTCGTATTCCTGATCGTCATAAGCGTAGGTCAGGCAGACGGCCCGGCCGTTGGCGTCCGGCCGGACGAACTCTATCGCCGCCTGATTAACCGCATAGCCGGCGAAGTCGCGCGAAGATTCTACCAGCAGTTTGTAAAACATCAACTGCAGGCGGTAAAAGTGCAGCTTTAGCTTGTCGTTCGCGTTGGCGGCCCGCCAGCCAGCCAGCGGTTTGCCGGTTTTGTAATCGGTTATTTTGATGGTTTTGGCGGCCCGGTCAATCTCCATAACGTCGATTTTGCCGGTCAGCCGGACTTCACTCAGACGCGAATTCTGCCTGGAAAAATCGCGCTCGGCCAGTTGGTTGGGACTGAAGCTTGCGTAGCGCCTGTTCAGGTATTGCCCAAGCAGCTGGGCGCCGGTTTTCGACATGCCCGCCAGCTCCTTCGGCGGGAGGGCGCATTGGGCCAGATTGGCCTGGAACGCTTCGATAACCTTGGCCTTGGGCAACCGCCGGCCGGTGGAGCCAAGGTGTAAGTGAGCTTCTTTTAATGCGGCGTGCACGGCGATGCCGAAGGCCAGCTCCGGCGTGGGAGCTTTGGGAAATTTTAAGAGATGGCGCAGTAAAAATTCCTTGGGGCCGCCCGTGCTCAGGTTTAAAAAGCTTTCCAGGTGGGTGGCGCTGATCGAGTAGCCGGCCAGGCGCGGTTCCAGCTGGTCGGCCAGACTGGTCGGCGGCGGCTCGATTAGCTCCCCCAGCCAGCCGGTGCGGCTGGCTCTCACGGCTTCGGCCGGCGGCTTTTCGGTGTCAGCAACTAGCTGTAGCTCAGGCGTCAGCTTGGCTGCTACCAGGTAAGCGGTCAGATCGCTGATTTTACCGCTGGGTTCCAGTTTCTTGTGATAAGTCATCTGCAGGCAGCTGCGGCTGCGGGTCATGGCGACGTACAGCAGTCTCAACCGCTCGTCGTCGCTGTCCCCGGCCGGCATTACCGGTAGATTTTTCGGCAGCGGCACGCGGCTTGAATTGGTCGGGCGGCGGGAGCTTCCCCAAATGTTGTCGTTAAGGTTGGTAATAAACACGTATTCAAACTCCAGGCCTTTGGACTGGTGGGCAGTCATCAGGTTGATCAGCCGGCGGTCGGGGCCGGTCTCCTCCATTGGGCTGCCGTTGATTGGTATGCCCAGACCGGCGCTCTGATAAGCCTCCAAGGTGCTCTGAAAATCGGCTAGCTTTAGTTGTCCGGCGGTTTCTTCGCCCAGGCGGCGGCGGACGCGGGAGCGTACGCTAACTAAGGCGTCTAGCGCCCGCAGGTACTGACTGGCCGCCTGGTCGCGGTCGGTTTGGTTGAAATAATAGCCGCCCAGCGGCGACGCCATGCCGTCGCGCGGTAGCTCTGCTTCCAGCCCGTCAGCCGGCCCGATCAGCAGGTCGAGACAGAGTTCCATCGGCCAGCGGCGGGCTTTGGGAACCGTCTCGGCCAGCCAGCGGCCAATCCGGCGCTGCGTTTCGTCCGCGGAGTCCAGAATCAGCTGCAGCCAGGGCGTTTTCTGCCGCCAGGCCTTCAGGCTGAGCTTAAACAGCTCCGCCGGATCCAGCTCAAAAGCCGGATGGGCCAGCAGTTCGGCAATCAGTTCGTCGGCTTTGGTGTGGTTGCCTCCGGCTATGGCCAGCAGAGTTCGCGAGATTAGCAAGAGGTCGTTAATCAGCGGATGGGCCAGAGCGTCGTCCTGGCGCTGGTAGTAAACCGGCGTGCCCTGGCGGTAAAAATAGGCGGCTAAGCGCTTAATTTCGTCGTGCTTGCGGCTGATCACGGCGATCTGGCCCGGGCTAACGTCCTGGCTTAACAACTTGGTGACCTGCCGGCTGACCCAGTCGTATTCCTGGTGAGGGGTGTCAAAACCGCGCAGCTCAACCTGCGGTGCCGTTGGCCGGTAATTGGCCCTAAGCTGTTTGTTAATGTACGCCAGGCGTCCCTCCAGCCTGTCCTGTCCCTGGGTAATAATCTGCCTGGCCACTTGAAGGATGGTATCGGCGGAGCGGTAATTCTCCCTGAGCACTACGGTTTTGACGTCTCGATAGGTTTGATTAAAGGTTAAAATGTTGCTGATCTCGGCGCCCTGAAAGGAGTAAATAGCCTGGTCGTCGTCGCCGACCACCATGATGTTGGGGCGGCCTTCGTTAACTGGGTTGTCGCCCAGAGCCTGGATCAGTCTGAGTTGCGAGCCGTTGGTGTCTTGAAACTCGTCCACCATGACGTACAAAAACTGTTCCTGTAGGTTGTAGCGCAGGTCTGGGTGCCTGTCCACGGCCGCTAAAACCTCCAAAATCATATCGTCGAAATCGTAGTTGCCGCGGCGGCGCAGCTGGTCTAAATAGGCGCGGTAGATGTTAGCCAGCGAGCGCAAGCTGGCCGCGTGGCGGCTCTCCTTCAGGCGCAGGCTGGCCGTTTCGTCCTTTTCCAGCCAGCGGTATTTCCAGGCGGACAGCGGTTTGGCGGATTTTAGCTCGGCCGCCTGCTCCAGGGCCCTGTTTAGTTCGGCGGCCATCACTTTGCCCAGTGGCGGATAAATTTTTTGTTCAATCTCGGATGCCTGCTTGGACAACTCGGCCAGCTGGCTCGGCAGCCCGGCCAGAGTGTCCAGTTTCTTGGCGTTAAGCCGGGACGGCCAGATTCTCTCAAGCAACGGCTCGGTTGTTTCGGCGAATCGCAGGTTGTCGCTAACGATTTTTAAAAATTCGTCCGGGCTCAGGCCGGCGCGTTTTAACGCTGATATGGCCGAGCGTATGCTTTTGATGGCCTCGCTGTCGTCTGACGACGCCGCGTAACGCAAAGGGTCTCCCACGGGCAAGTTTTTGATAATCTGTTGCAATATCTCGAAAGTAACCAGTTCGTCGGCCGGGCTGACCTGACGGCCGTCATAAAAAAATTCCGGATGGGCGTTGATAATCTCGCTGCCAAAATTGTGAAAAGTATGTACGGCAATTTTATAGGCCTCCGCCCCGGCCAGGCTGTACAGCCGCTCGCGCATGGCCCTGGCGCCGCTTTCGGTGAAAGTCAGACATAAAATATTGGCGGGCAGAGAATCGGTGCTTTTTAAAATGTTGGCCGCCCGCATGGCCAGCACCTCGGTCTTGCCGGTGCCCGGCCCGGCTACCACCATCATCGGTCCCTCGATGGTGTCAACCGCCTCTTTCTGAGCGCTGTTTAACTGTTCGTAGCGCCGACTGTATTCGTTCATCACCTTACATTCTACACGAGAAAAATCACGCGCCTGCCCAGTCGAGTTGAAACAGACGTGAAAGCCAAAGTTGCTATTGCCCGTCGGCTAAACTGTTCTACAATTAGGTTAAATGAACGACGAAATCTACAACGATATCGGTCTGGAGCAGATTTTGCGCGATAATTTTTCTCTTGAGCTAAACGTGCGCAGGGTGGTTTTGCGTGATGCGCCGGTATCGCGCTCGGCTGCCGCTACCGTATTCATGGATGACCGCAACGGGCTATACGTTTACGTTGCCGCCAAGGGTCAGCAGCTACTCGACGACGTTGCCAAAATAGTTTCCCGCATGGGGCTGGAGGCCGAGCGTTTTATGCCGCCCGAAGGCGATAGCGATTACTTCGACGCTATCGGCCGCGAGAGGTTTAAGGACATGTTTCCCGGTCGGACGCCGCATAGTGAGGACGACATCCGTTATTATAAGAAACTGGCGCCGTACAACCCGGCGCTGATTAAGGTAGGTGCCGTTAAAACCGGCGAGATCAAGCGGTTCGACGCCGAGCTGGGCCAGTGGCGGGTGGCGGCCCATTTTTCCTATCGCAAGGTGCGCCCGCTGAGCAAGGCTTAAACAGCTGACTGCCGCCGGCGCCATTAGACCGCTGCAAGGCCATTTGTTATACTATCCCCTGCCCTATTGGGGAGTCGCCAAGCGGTAAAGGCACCGGGTTTTGGTCCCGGCATACGGGGGTTCGAATCCCTCCTCCCCAGCCAAGTAGTATTTTCAAGCTTCGTTCAACAACTGCAGCCAAGAGAAATTTTCGATCAAACTAGACGGGTCAAAACGAGCATAAGGGCGACGCCAATGATAGTTAGGCTGAGGTTGAAGGCGGACGCTTTTTTGGTGTGGGCCTGGGGCATGATGCTGCCGCTGGCAATATACATTAGCACGCCGGCGAAAAATCCCAGATAAACGGCTAGTACCGACTGCGGCAGCGCGACCACAAAGCTAGATAGCCCGCCGAGTATCGGAAAAACAATCACCGCGGCCAGCAGTTTTTTAATTCTTGGCAGTCTGTTTTTGTGAAACAGCATGTAATTCGTCGTGTCGAAGCCATCGGCGAAACGGTGTCCGATAACCGCCAAGGCTATCGCCGCGCCTACCGACGGGCTGACCTGAAAGCCGACGCCGATACTCAAGCCGTCCAAGAAGCTGTGCCCTATAATGGCGCCAGCCCGGACTTCTCCCAACAGCGGATGGCGATGCGGTCCGTATTGTTTCTCGTCGGCCAAATGCAGCAGAATGTATTTTTCAATGGCGTGAAAAAGCAAAAATCCGCCGACGAATAAAGCCATCGGCCAGACTGGATCCAGCCCGTTCTTGACAGCCAGATCGAATATCTCGGGCAGCAAGCCGAACACCACCAGGCCAAGCACCAGGCCTGAGGTCAGGGCCATGGCCGCTGGCAACTTATTTCTGTTTTTAATTGCCACGAAACCGCCAATCAGCGCGGCCAAAGACGCGGCCAGAGTCAAAAACAACACAATCATCTTGTGATTATATGGCAAAACGCCCGGGCCCGGCAAATTGAGCCGCTGTCCCCGCCGAGCTGCTTAAAACCGAGCCAGCTCGTCTATAATCAACTGATTGCGCACGCCCATTTGCGGATCGTCTTTGGTGTAGCGGACTATGCCGTTGCCGTCGATGATCACGAACGTATGCCCCGGCTTTACGCCCGGGTGCATACTTGAAGCCAGCGACACCATGCCGTATTGTCTGGAAACGGACGCGTCGCCGTCTATCAAGATAGCGCCTTTGCCCAGTTCGGGCATTTTCTGCAGAGCGGTCTTCCAGGAATCCAGGCTATCAGTCACGATGCTGGCGCTGACTACCTGATCGTTATTAAGCTGGCCGTCGGAACCCAGCGCGGCCATCTGGTTCCAGCAGGCCGGGTAGCACATGATACCCTCGTTAAAGAACAGCACCACCTTTTTGCCCCGTAGGTTGTTCAGGCTGAATTGCCGGTCGTTAACGCTTGGTAGGCTAAAATTCGGCGCCGGTTTGCCAACCAGTCCGGCTAGTCCGCCGGCGGTCGCTAATGAGGACGCGTTCGGGTTTTGGCTCCTGCCAAAAGCCACGAAAGCCGCGAAAATTGCCACTAGCACCGCAATCGTAATCCATATTCTCATGGTTTAGTCTCCTGTTCTTGATCGTTTTTGTCCGGTCCTTTGGCTTGCAGGTAGGCCGTCCAGGCGATCAGCCCGAACACCGCCAAAAAGAACGCCGCCCAGGCCCAGTCGGGCACTAATCCGGTGAAGCGGTTGACCGATCGGGTAACCTGAGCGATCCAGATATTAATGTTAAGCTGGTATCCGGCGCTCAGGACTTCCGGCCCCTGCTTCGCGTAAAGCAGTATAAAAATGCCGACGATGATATACAGCACGCCGGAAATCAGGTACGACAAATGCACCGAAACCTTGCGCCCGAAAAGGCTATATCGCACCACGCGCTTTAAGGATTGAAAACGCTCCAGCAATTTGGTTCGGTCTATAAAAATCGCCAGTATAAATAACGGCAGCACCATGCCGGTGACAAACGCCAGGGCGTAGATCAACCCGAGCGCCCACGAGCCGGGCAGGGCTGATAACGCCAGCACACCGGCCAGCACCGGCGCGCAACAGCTGGTGGCAACGCCAGACAGCACACCAAGCACGTACAAGGAACGGAAGTTGTGCCGCTTGCCGATCTTCGGCGTAACGTGAAACGGCAGCATGTACGATTTGCCCATCACCAAACCAAGACCCAGCGCTATCATGAAAATTCCCCCGGCCGTAAAGAAAGCCCAGTGGTAGTCGCGCAGCAGGCCGCCCAGGCTAGCGATACCCAGGCCCAAAGGAAGAAACACTGTCAGCAGGCCCATATAGTAGACGAAAGTCATCAGGAATATTTTGGCCCGGCTGCGGAAGACCGAGGCCAGATAAGTCGGCAGCAGCACGCCTATGCAGCACGGCGCGAACAGCGCCGCGAAGCCGGCCAAAAAAGCGGTAATCAAAGACGCCGTCGCCACAATGTCCATTTATTCGTTCTCTTTCTGGCAACAGTTCATAACGGTATCGGTCAGCATTTTTTTGCCGGGATCGTCGCGGTAGGTGAATATTAACCACGCGGCCAACCATGTCAGCGCTGTCAGGAAAAACGCCGGTAAAACCACCCGTCCGGTTATCAGCCAGTAGGCCGCGGCGGCTAGCGTTAAAAAATACGGCAAAGTAAAGACGCGCAGAATGGCCGGTACGCGGCTTCGCAGTAGGTAATAACCGCCGGCGATACTCTGTCCCAGTAACAATCCCAGGAGCACTTGGTCATTAAAGTAGCCAGTTTTGCTTAAAACCAGTAGCCCGATCCAAACGCCGGCGACGCTTAAACAAATCGAGCAAACGGCTGTTTTCGAATATCCCCTAAAAATGACGGCGGCAACGAACAAGAGAATAATACCTAAGAAAACGTAAGCCATCCGCTGAATAATAGCACGTCCGTGTTGGCGAACCAGTGATAAATGTCACGGAAAAATAGCGTGCGATCGGTTTAAGTGTAGCTTAGTTAGCAATCAATCCGCGAACAGGCTTAAAAGTAAAAATGTTCAAAACACCAAACCCTTTTATTAAGGTACTGGACTATCCGGTGCCGTCTTACGCCAATTCGATTTTGTACATGTTCGGCGGCATTAGCGCCGTGGCCTTTTTGATTCTTATAGCCACGGGAGTTTTTCTGACCCAGGTGTACAACCCTGTGCCGGACGGCGCTCACGCCAGCATTATTAACGCCGTAACCACCGTTCCATTGGCCGATTTTGCGCGCAGCCTGCACTTTTGGACGGCCAGCCTGGTGGTTATCCTGCTTCTACTGCACGTGATCAGGGTTTTTGTTACGGGTTCTTACAAAAAACCAAGAAGACTAATCTGGCTGACCGGCGTAGCTCTGCTGGCGCTGACTGTAGTTTACATATTCATCGGCACCGTTTTGAAATGGGACCAGGAGGGCGTGGAGGCATTCGTTCACATGAAGGAGAGTTTTGAACTGTTTGGTATCAACCTTGGCCTAACCAATGGTGGCGTGCCGGTGATTACTCAACTGTACTCCTGGCATACCACCATTTTACTGCTGGCGCTGATTGGCTTGCTGGTTATACACATGGCACTTATCAAGCTGCGGGGAATTTCTCCCAAGCCAATCAGGGGCGCCGTTGCCGCGCCGACGGCAGGTCGGGGCTACTCTAGCTTTTTGTCGCACCTGAAAAGACTGGCCGGATTCGGTTTGCTTTTTTTGGCAGTGGCCAGTCTGCTGGCCGTGGTCTTTCCGGCTCCTCTGGGGTATCCCGGCGATCTCGACCAGGAGGTTACCAAGCCGCTGTGGATGTTCTGGCCGTTTTTCGCTCTGGAGAACATTTTCGGCTTAAAGGGCCTACTGTTCGGATTGGCGGGATTTTTCCTGTTTTTAGCGGCCGTACCGTTTATCGATCGCACGCCTTATTTGCACTGGTCGAAGCGCAAATTCATTCTCGGTCTTGGCTCGGTGGTGCTAATCACTCTGGTAGGCCTGGCGGCTTATTCCAGGATATATCCGCCGACCGAACACATCGCCGTACCCGGCGGCAGCATGTCCAAAACCGCTACCGCGGGCAGTATGAATATTCCCCGCAAGCAGCTGCGCGGCGAAGCGCCTTATCTGTTGGTCGCGGTGGCAATTACGGGCGCAGCAGGGTTGGGGCTTACCTACCGGGTCAGGACGCGTCCTTGACCATCACTTGCAGGCGGCGTATGTCGCGTATGACGAGCTTTTGGTTTTTCGAAGCAACCACTCCTTCTTGCGTTAGCCGCTCAATTTGTCGGCTGACCGTTTCGCGAACGGCCCCGACCCACGCGGCCATATCCTCGTGACTTAGCTTCAACTCTATCAGGCAGCCGTCCTTTTCCTGCTTGCCAAACTTTTGCGACAGATAAAGCAGCAGCGAACAGACGCGCTGGTAGGCGTTTTGCGACGACAGCTGCTCTACCCGCAACATCAGTCCGGTAATGGCGTCGGCGAAGCGGCTGGTCAGATCGAACAGTACGTCCGGATTCTGTTTTAAGAATTCGGCCACCTCCCCCGCCGGCGCCCGGCGAGCCTCTACCTCGTTGTCCGCCCGGAAATAATGCTCGCACTTGCGTTTGCTTAAATAAAACATCATCGGAAAAAACGCCGGAGCTTTAAACAAATGCAAAGTCGTCTCTCTGTCGTTAGCCCCAATCTGATACATACGGACGGTGCCACGTTGAATCCAAAATATGTCGGGAGTTTCCTTTTCAGCCCCCAGCAAGGCCTGGCCTCTATGCAGGCGGACGCGCGGATATATCCGGAAGAACCAATCGGTTTTTTGGAATATGGTTTTATTCATAGTCGCATCCTGTAACAACAAGTGTACAACTTTTGGGGCGTTACTGCCGCCAGGGCTTGATCTCCGCAGTCCAAGATAGCAATTTGCACAGAATCTAGTTCATCAGTTTATAAGTTGACAGCGTATGATCACCTAAACTGCCATAAGGCTAAACATTAACACCCTATGTTGCTAAGTAGTATAAGAGGGGCGGTTTGACACTAGAAGATCAAGAGAAAATTGGGAATGGGGAGTTCGAAGACAGTTTTGTTGATCTCGGTTCATATTAAATTATAGAACACATAGCAACAATCGAGGTTAGTCATGGTAAGCAGCTTACGATTCATCAATCAAGCTTGGCAGATTTATTATTCCGACCATGCATAGACCATAAAACGCTTTTTAATAAAATTACACTTTTAGTGGATCGACAGATTTTGGAATGAGACGGCAATGCTCGCTTAATCTATAAACCGGAATTAAGTGTCGTCAAGCCAAAAACTAACCCAAAAGAATTTAAAAAACGTCTTGAGACAACTCTGGATTCTTATTGGGATAACGCCGAGATGATTTTGCAGAGTGTTTAATTCGCGGCTTTGTCGTAACAAAAACGGCTCCGCTTTTTTGGCTCAAGCGGAGCCGTTTTTGTTTTTAGTTCCTCTTGTTTTTGAAGGAACCTGCCAACGGGATTACCCCGTTTCTTCCGGGCCGTTTTATTTTTGTGAAGATACGGTCAGCTATCCGCCATCTAGCGCTTAAACAGCATGGCCTGGTGCAGGCTGCGCCGGCTGCTCAGCCAGGATTGGATGCCGTAGCCGAGGGCGCTGGTGCCAAGCAATCCGCCGATTATGCTGCCGGCGCCGGTCTTGGGCAGGGTGGTCGGCGCTTCGGGCTGGGCGGGCGGTTGTTCCGGCGGAGTCGGCTGCGTTGGAGGCGTAGTTGGCGGGGTCGGCGGCTTTTCGGCGCAGACCCTGTTGACGTTAACGCTGGCAGTGTCTTCTTTAGAGCCATTGGGTGTCTCTACCCGAGCCACATCAACCAGCCGGTTAAGGCCGCATCGCAATTTGTCTTCGGATACTACCTTGGCGCTAAAAATCACGTAGCTGGCGCCGCCCGGGGCGTGGCTGCCGATGTTCACGCCGCTGCCTGTAACGTTGTCGCTGAGCGTCTTGCCGTTGGGATTTTGGGTGTTGTAAAGCCTGGTCGAGCCTTTAACATATACCATTCCGGCGGGCAGACTGTCTTTAACTACCACGTTATCCTGCTGGATGTCGCCGGTGTTTTTGTATTTAATCCTAAAGTCAACCGTGTCGCCCGGTTTAGCGCTAAGGTCTTTGACGAACTTATTAGCGCCGCCAGGGCTGACCATTTTCTGCACTTCAAAGTTGGGAACCGGAGCGAACTGCGGTTTAACCTTGAAGTAAACATAGCTGGCGTACTTGAAACAGCCGGGCACTACGCCGTCCGGGCCATTGAAACCTACTAGTGCGCCGGCGCTGGTAACAATACTGTCGGGCAGTTTGGCGCCGCCTCTGGCATAGCCGTTGTTGAAGATTTCGGCCGAGCCGGCAACATAAGCCAGGTTAAAGTTGGAGTCGCTTTTGAACACCACGTCGTCCCAAACTTTCTGGGGCTTGGCGTTGTCGGCCGAAACGAAACCGCTGATTGGCACGCTGGTACCGGTGGCGGTTGACACGCTGGCGCTGACACGGGTGTTAACGGCGTTTAGATTCAGGTTGTCAGCGGCGTTGTTGTGCACGTAAACGCGCACCAGGTATTCTTTGCCGGGCTGGACCGTAACCTGGTCGGACCACCCGCCGTTGCTGGTGTTGGCGGCGTCTTTGGCTACCACGAAGTTACGCTCGTCGCCGACGTTCGGGTTGTCGGTGATCGAGTTAAAGGTAACGTAAGTAGCCGGCTGAGCCACGGTGAAAGTCGGCCGATCCGGCCCCCAGGCCAGCAAAATGCCGGCCGGTACTACCGTAGCGACGGCCACGGCCACCGCGGCCGTCAATATTTTCGGCAACCGGTTAAGTTGCGATAAAATGTTTTTCATAAACATACTTCTACTCCTTTTTGATACTTCTTAAAATGACCGTAAAAAATTCTTAACTGAATTTAAAGGTAAGCGCTGAATTGTCAAAGTGCGTCTGTCGGGGGCCGTTAAAAGAAGACGGCTTGCCAACCGGATCACTACAGGGCACGGTATGAAATTCCCGGCAAAGAAGCGCTGGGAAAACCGTGCGAACCACAGGTTTTTGCGCGCTCCTTTGCCTTACAGCGCGTTGTTGGCGCCAAAAGCAATTATGCAGATCTCCGGCCCGGCCCCGCGCGAAAAGTTGCCGCGGGGCCGGTGCCGGAAGAAAAAAGACCTCCTTTCCTCCTACCCGCAGTACGCGGGTGGGTTGGGCTCGGCGCAGGGGTCTCCCCGCACCGGGTTCGACGGGGGCGCCCCCTCGTTGGAGGGGGGCGGACCCGTCGGGGCCGGCCCCGCGCCGGGTGCCCGTGTGACGGGCGGCGGCGGGGGCGGTGGGGTGTATGTCGCCGGCGGCGATCCCGCCGCCGGCGGCTCTGCCGGTGTTGTCACCGGCGGAGCCGTTCCCCCGCCGCCGGGCCGGTTGTTACCGGCCGGCTGGGGGTCCTCCCATGGCCGCTTGGCGGCCGGGGGAGGCGCCGTTACCGGCGGTGACGGCGGTGACGGCGGGGGTGGAACCTTCACCACCGGCGGAGCCGGTGGTTGTGGGACCGGCGGACGGTTGTCCGTCGGTCCCCGCGGGTACCCGGGGGGCGGCTGTGGGAACAGGATGTTCCCACAGCGCAGCAGGATGTAGATCCTGCTGTTCCCCCCGAGGGTGATTACTAGCGACCTGCGGTCGCCAGCAATCCCGGGTGACTGGTCGATCACCAGTCGCCCGTCACTCCATCCGCTGTTAAATGCGGCGGATGGAGCGACTCCGAATTCCGGCCGGCCGGCGGCGATGGCGCCGGCCAGTCGGAACCACAGCTCCTGCCCCTCTTTGGAGAGGCAGGAGCCCTCCGCCAGCCTTTCGGCTGGCGGAGAAGCTAGCCCTAGCGCCAGAGCGTACTCCCGAAGGAGGGCGCTGCTGGCGCTGGCGGCGGAGAGCAGCTTTTGACTGCTCTCCGCCGGGCTGGGGGCAAAAATACCCCCAGCCACCAAGCGGTTCAGCGCGGCGTCGGAGACGTCGCGCTGAACGAACCGCGGCGGGCACGCCGCCGTGGCGGTTGGGCTCGGCGTCGGGCCGGGAGGCCCGACGCCGAGCGGCTGCTGCTGCTGCGGTCGCAGCAGCAGCACGACCGCCGCCAGAGCGACGGCGGCCACGGCACCTCCAGTAGCCAGTGCTTTGCCCCGGCTGCTGGAGGTTATACCAGAGAACATACTACCCCCTTAAGGAAGCTGGTTTTTTATGCCTTCAGCGCTCGGGGCGTCTAGCCCGCGCGCTGTAGTGATCCGATTTGTCAAGGTTCCTCTTTTTAAAACCGGTTTTTACCGACTGGAGTGTATGTTTTAAAGAGAACTAAAAAGGGAAGCCAGCGCCCCCCTTTTTTAAAAAATCTACGAAACTTCCCTGATACAACCAGCCTCTTTAAGCTGTTTTCTTGCACTCCTTGGCAAAAAACGACTGACTGGGTTTAAACTAGCATAAAATTAAGACGATGTCAACTTAAGTCTTGTTAAAGCCGGCCGGTCGGGAGTATCCTAAAACGAAGGAACAACACATCCAGTGCGGCCGGCCATATTTTTAGATAACCTGAGCAAAACCTACCCGGGCAGTTCGCGGCCGGCTCTGGATGGCGTCAGCCTGTCCATTGCTCCCGGTGAAATTTATGGCTTTTTGGGCCCTAACGGCGCCGGTAAAAGCACCTGCATCAGAACCCTGATGGGCTTTATTCGGCCAACCGCCGGAGCGGCTAAGATTTTGGGTTTGGATATCGTCAGGGACAGCGTGGCTATCAAGCGGCGGGTCGGCTATCTGGCCGGCGATGTGGCGCTATATGGTAACATGACCGGCCGGCAGTTGATGGATTATCTTAGCGCTCTACAGCCGCTTAAATCGTCCGGCTACCTGCGCCGGCTGATTAAGGATTTTCAAGTGGAGATGACTAGGCCGATAAAAGAGTTGTCCAAGGGCAACCGCCAGAAGCTGGGCATCATTCAGGCGTTCGCTCATCAGCCCGAGGTGCTGATTCTGGATGAGCCGACCGGCGGCCTGGACCCTCTGATGCAGGAGGTGTTTTACGACCTGGTGACCAGGGCTAGCGGCGACGGCGCCAGCATTTTTTTCAGCAGCCATAATTTAAGTGAGGTCCAGCGGGTTTGTCAGCGGATAGGCTTCATTAAAAACGGCTGCCTGGCAGCCGAACACCCGGTGAATCGCCGGGAGACCGGGGCCAAAACGGCCCGCCAGAGGTTTATTGTCAGCTTCGACGGTCCGGCGCCCTACCTTCAAATCAAAAAACTGGCAAGTGTTAAGGTTAGCTGGCAAAACGGCGAAGATTTGACCATAGAAACCGGCGACGAACTGGCTCCCCTGCTGCGGTTGCTGGGACGATACCGGGTGAAGAGGCTGATCAGTCGCGGCGACAACATTGAAAGCGAATTCTTAAGCCTGTATCAGGAGGAACTATGATACCGGTGCTGCTGGTTGAGCTGAAGCGGCGCAGATGGGCAGCCGCCGGCTGGAGCCTGGGGGTCAGCGCCTATATCGCTCTGAACCTGCTGACCTATCCGATAATACGCGACCAATCCAAGGCGCTGAACCAGGTGCTGGCCAGCCTGCCCGGCAGCTTCAAGACTATGGTGTCAGATTCGGCCGATCTGTTATCGCCGGCCGGTTTTATGAGTTCCAAAATTTTGTACCTAATTGTGCCGATGCTGTTTACAGTGCTGGCGGTGTCGCTGGGCAGTACTTTGCTGGCGCGCGAGGAGCGCTCCGGAACTTTAGAGCTGTTGCTGGCCCGCCCGCTGTCGCGGCGACGCCTGCTGGTCGGAAAAATGATGGCTGGGCTGGCCATATTAGCCGCGGCTGCCGCGGCCGCTTCTGCCACAGCCGTGCTGTTTAGCTGGCGGGTCGGTCTGGAGCTGTCGCTGGTCAGGATAGTAGAGGCCATCGGGCTGAGCGCCTTAATGGGGCTGATGTTCGGCAGCCTGGCGCTGACACTCAGCGCGCTGGGCCGGGCGACTGGGCGAGGCAGCGCCGCGATATCAGCGGCCCTGGCTCTCGGCGCCTACCTGGTGGTATCGCTGGAAGGGTTGGCTTCCTGGCTGCGTTGGCCGGCCAAACTGCTGCCATATCATTACTATCAGCCTACAGAAGTGCTGCTGGGCGGCTATAACTGGCTGAACGCCTGGGGATTTTTGGCGATTACGGCTGTTTTGGCGGCGGTTGCCCTGGCCGGTTTTTCGCGCCGCGACATCGGCGGCTAAGTCTGCCGTTACGTGGCGCCGGGTTCGGGCGACTGGTTCAGGTGATCGCGATAAAACTGTTGTATTTTGGCGGCGTCAACCGACTGCAGATCCAGACTCCACTGCCACGAGACCAGCTGAATGGGAGCGCTGTTGGCCGGCCGGGGCGTCACCAGCACTTTAAACCCCTTGTTGGACTGCTGCTTATCGTTGTAGGTCAGCTCGGCGGCAATCTTCTCCAGCTTAGCTACTTCGTCTTTAGGCAGCGACGGCTGGTAGGTGATGACGATACCGCCGTGCTCCAGGTTGTGGACGAACTGTTCGTCCGGAATCTGAGTCTGGCTGATACTCCACGGAGCCGTCTGAACGTAATGCGGACCGGAGGTCGGTGGGTTGGTCTGGTAGGGCGTGTGCGGCGCCGAGACGTCGGAGATGTGTTGCGCTCCTTCGCTGGCGTGCTGGACGCCGATCTTGGCCGGTTGGGGCTTTTTGGGCGTGAACAGTATCAGGCCGGCGAACGTCACCACGACTAGGCCTAAAAACAATATTAACTTCTTGGACATCAGTTTTTCTATCCTTACCGGCCGTTGCTTCTCGTAAAATTATAGCATTTTTTTAAACGCCAGCCGGATGGATATGTGCTAATCTTATGCTGAAAGTCAGCTAAAAAGCTAAAAAGCGAAACATCTTATTTTTGCCATGGAACCGGCCAGCCGCCAAACGCCCAACGACCCTGCCGCTTTAGAGCCGGGTTCCGCCCGGCCGGAGCCGATCGTTAAAAGCATTCGCAGCCACAAGCGCTTCAATCGTTTTTTGAGGCTTCTGGGGCCGGGGGTCGTTACTGGTGCGGCCGATGATGACCCGTCGGGCATCGCTACCTACTCCCAGGCCGGTTCGGCCTACGGCTACGGCTTTTTGTGGGCTTTTCCTCTCATGTACCCGCTGCTGGTGGGCGTGCAGGAGGCCTGTACGCGCATCGGCGCGGTGACCGGGAAAGGGCTGGCGGCGGTAATCAAGGAGAATTACAACCGTAAACTGCTATTGGGAGCCGTGGTGCTGGTGGTGGTGGCTAACACCATCAACATCGGCGCCGATATCGGCGCCATGGTGGCGGCTACCCGCCTGCTGCTGCCCCTACCGTTCGTGGCTCTGGCCGTATTCTTCGCCCTGACGGTGATTTACCTGGAAGTGGCAGTGCGCTATAAGACTTACGTCAAAGTCCTCAAATGGCTGTCGCTGGCTTTGTTTGCTTATCCGGTAACCGCTTTTTTGGTGGGCCAGCCTTGGGGCGAGGTTTTGAGAGCGACGCTGCTGCCAAAACTGAATTTCAACTTTGATTCGGCTTATATTTTAGTGGGCATGCTGGGCACCACCATTTCGCCCTATCTGTTTTTCTGGGATACTGCCGAAACCGTGGAAGACGAGATCGTTAAGCACCGGCTGTCGCCCAAAAGCGGCCAGCAGCCGCACGTCACCAGGCGGTTTATCCGTAGCTTGAGGATGGATAATTTTATCGGTATGACCATGGCTTCTTTGGGGGCCTGGTTTATCGTGATAACCACCGCCTCGGTGCTGTTCGCCAACGGCATCACCCAGATCAACACCGCCGCCGACGCCGCCAAAGCCCTGGAGCCGCTGGTGGGCGGCTTTCCTCACGCCGGGCTGGTGGCCAAGCTGATTTTCAGTGTAGGCATAGTCGGCCTGGGCCTGCTGGCGGTGCCGGTGCTGGCCGGTTCGTCGTCTTACGCCATTTCCGAGGCCCTGGGTTGGCGCGAAGGGTTGCATTACCGATACAAGCGGGCCCGCGGCTTTTATAGCATCATCGGCGCGGCCACGCTGGTCGGATTGCTGATGAACTTCTTGGGCATTAACCCGGTCAAGGCGCTGATTTTCGCGGCGGTGTTTAACGGAGTGGCCGCCATACCACTGTTGTGGATGATCGCCCGGATCGGTCGCAGCGGCAAAATTATGGGCGACTACCGAAGCGGCTGGCTGTCAAACCTGACGCTGAGGGTTACCTTCGCGGCCATGCTGGCGGCCGCGCTGATACTGCTGCTGACCGCTTTTTTTAATCCCTGATAGTGAGTCTGCCTATTGACATTGCCGGCTGACGTGCATAATGATTATGCTGTTAAGGTGAATAATCTATAAGTAAGGAGCTACGGCTTTAAAATGAAAAAAACCAATCAAGCAAAAGACAAATCCGCCCAGCTGCTGGCGGTTAGCGCGGCGGCCGTGGTGTTGACCCTGGCCGGTATCGTGACCTACTCGGTAGCGGCCAACGTGTTGCCGACCAACCCGTTTTATTCGCTGAAAACCGCCTGGCAAGACGCCCGGGTGGCTTTAACCTTCGATCCGGCCGCCAAAAGCCAGCTGTCCCTGCAGCTGGCCAGAGCCAGAATCAACGAGGCCAGGACGTTAAACAACTCCCCCGGCAATCCGGCGGCCCAGACGGCGGTCGTGCCCACCCTCAGCCGCGCTCAGTCAGCGCTCGATCTGGCGCTGATCGAATCCAACAAGATCGGCGATTCGGCTCAGCGCGAAAAAATTCATTCTGAAATATCCGGCGAGGCCGAGTCGGCCAAACAGGAAGCCGAAAAACACGCCGAAAAACCCGATGCCCCCGAGAGCGAGAAAAAAGACGCCAAAGAAGTGTCGGACAAGCTGGACAAAACCCGTCAGGAAGCCGCTAAAACCACCGATTAACCGTCCGGTCTTTGAAAAGCCCGGCTGGTCTATAATGAAAAACAGCCATGTTTAAGCGGCTGGCCGGATATTCCGAAACCGTTGGCCGGCGCCTGGTCCGGCTGGCGGCGCTGCTGACGTTTTTAAACGGCGCGCTTAGTCTGTTGACGGTGCTGAGGCACGGGCGCCCGCCTCTGGACAGCGACCTGCTGCCGTTCGGCCTGGCCGCCACCCCCCGGATTCTGGCCGGTCTGGCCGTCGGCCTGGGGCTGATGTATTTCTCAGTGCAGCTGCTCAGGCGCAAGCGGACGGCCTGGCTGGTAGCGGTTGGTGGAATGGCGTTTTTGAGTGTATTGCATCTGTTTTTTAACCGCGACCTGGCCGCCGCGGCAATAAATCTGCTCAGCGCCCTGCTGTTGGCGCTGAGCGTGGAACAATTCAAAGTAAAAAGCGACACCGGCTCGATGCGCCAGTCGGCCCTGGCTTTTTTGGCCGTGTCGGCCGTAGTGGTGCTCTACGGCGCACTGGGATTTTTGTCACTCGGCAAAACCGGCTTTGACCGGCCGGTAGGCGCGGCGGAAGCTGTACGGGCCGCCGCCGCCGAGTACATTAATGCCGGCAGCGGCTTGAGACCGAATGGGCGACTGGGCGGCGCGCTGATAGACTCGCTTAACCTGATGGGCGTTATCAGCGCCGGTCTGGCCTTTTATTCCCTTTTCAAGCCGTTGCGCTTCAAGCTGGTCGACTCGCCGGCGGACAGAGGGTGGGCCGAGCGGATTCTTAAACACTCAAGCGATTGGGCCGATGATTACTTTTGCCTGTGGCCTAAGGACAAGCGTTATTTTTTTAACCCGGACCGTACGGCTTTCGTGGCTTACCGGGTGGTTGATTCGGTGGCGCTGGCGCTGCACCGGCCGTACGGCCCGCCCCGGGCGGCCGAAGAACTGTTCGGCCGGTTCACAAAGTCCTGCCGTCAGAACGGCTGGGAGCCGGCCTTCGTCTATTGTGACGCCCGGCTGGAGCGCGCGGCGCAAAAATACGGCCTGAAGCTTCAGAAAATCGGCCAGGCGGCTTTAGTGGATATAGAGGAGTTTTGCGCCCGGACCGCCGGCAACAAACATTTTCGCCACGTGTCCAACCGGTTTAAGCGGTTAGGCTATCGATTCGAGATAATTGAGCCGGCGGCGCTTCACAATCATCTGTTGCGCCAGCTGAAAACCGTGTCAGATGCCTGGCTCGGACAGGGCAAGACCGAAAAGGGTTTTGCTACCGGTTATTTCGACAAAACCTACCTGCGCCGCTGCCGGGTGGCCGTGGCGCGCGCGCCGGACGGGAGGATAGAGGCTTTCGCCAATCTGGTGCCGCTTTTTCAGACTCGCGAAGCCAGTGTCGATCTTATCCGCTACCTACCCGGCGCCCCGGGCAACACGGTTGACTTTCTGCTGCTGAAGCTGATTGCCAGGCTGAATCTGGAAGGGTACGACAGCTTTGACCTGGGCCTGGCCCCCCTGTCGGGGCTGGAAGCGGCCGAGGGCGGCCGTCCCAGCGTGGAAACCAGAGCTCTGAAAATTTTGCGCTTACGGGGAGGTTTTTTGTACGGATTCGAGGGCGTCGAGAGGTTTAAAACGAAGTTCGACCCTCTTTGGCAGGATCGTTTCGTAGCCTATGGCGCCAATCCTTACACTGCCGCCAGGGTAGCCTTAGCCCTTAACAAGGCCATGTCGGTAAAGGCGGAATCTTAAGCGACGCGTCGGTATCGTGCGGTATAGTATAAAATGCCATGCAGATTCTGATAGTCGAGGACGAGCGGCGGCTGGCCGACGTTTTAAAGAGAGCCTTACACGAAGCCGGCTATAACGCCGATGTCAGCTACGACGCGCCTTCGGCGATTGACAAGCTGGATATTCAGCCTTACGACCTGGTAGTACTGGACTGGCTGCTACCTGGGCACGCCGAGGGCGGCCTGGCAGTATGCCGGCACCTAAGATCTTCCGGCATCGGCACTCCGGTACTAATGTTAACGGCGCTTGATTCCACCGATCACCGGGTAACCGGACTGGACAGCGGGGCGGACGATTATCTGGTTAAGCCTTTCGACATAAACGAACTGCTGGCCCGGATCAGAGCGCTGCTAAGACGCGGCAACAAAGCCGATCCGGTAGTGTTGCGATGTGGCGGCCTGGCGCTCGATCCCGCCAGTAAAAAAGTAAATCTCCGGGGCAAAACGATTAAACTGACCGCCCGCGAATACGCCCTGCTGGAGTATTTCATGCGCAACCAGGGCCGGGTGCTCAGCCAGACCGAGCTGCTGGAGCATGTCTGGGATTACAACTACGACGGCCTGTCCAACGTGGTGGAAACTTATGTCCGCTATCTGCGTAGAAAAATTTCTCCGAACAAGCCTGGCGCATTCATCCAAACCATGCGCGGGCTGGGCTACGTTATGAAGGAGGCTTAAGCGTCAAAAGATGTTTGATAAAGCCGTTCGCGATCTGACCTTAAAGTATACTCTGCTTTTTTTTGGAGTGATCTGGTTAATCAGTGCCGGGGTGTACGGGTATATGAGGATCAGCTTTGGCGGCGATTATTCGCAATCGGGCAGGGTGGTTCGCGAGCTGGCCAAACAGGAAGGCAATATCGAGCAGGTCCGGGCCACAGTATCGGCGGCTGACGCCGCGTTCGAGCGCCTGGCGGTCGGCCTGGCCGGTATCAACCTGCTGCTGCTGGTAGCCGTTCCGCCCATCAGTCATTATCTTGCCAGGCAAACTCTGGGGCCGATCAGGCGCAGTTATCAGACGCAGCAGCAGTTCGCCGCGAACGCATCGCACGAACTACGCACCCCGCTGTCGGTGATAGCCGCCGAGATCGACCTGGCTTTACGCAAAGACCGGTCAGCTAAAACCTATCAGAAAGTGTTGGGAACTTTGCGTTACGAGGCCGGCCGGCTGAGCGAGCTGATCGCTAATCTGCTACTGCTGGCTCGTGGCGACCAGGCTCAGCTGCGCGACCGTTTCGGCCGTCTGGATCCGTCCGTACCGCTGTCAGCCGCCCTTAAAAAACTGAAACCGGCGGCCAGAAGGCGGCGCGTTAAGCTGACCCTGATCCAGCCATCCGCCGCCCTGTTCGTGCAAGGGGACCCGCTACTGCTGGAGAGACTGCTTTTTAACCTGATCGATAACGCCGTTAAATTTTCTGCTTCCGGGGGCGAAGTAAAAATCAGCTGGCGGAGGCGGGGTGGTAGACGGTTGATTATTGACGTGGCCGACACCGGCCCGGGCATGGATCAAGCCACCAAATCCAGCGCCACCGCTCAGTTCTGGAGGGGAGACGCCTCGCGGACGTCGGGCGGGCACGGGCTTGGCCTGGCCATTGCCGATAACATAGTGAAACTTCACGGCGGACGACTAAGTTTTCATGACAATCATCCAAGCGGTCTGATAGTCAGGATCAATCTGCCGTTGGCTTGAAAAACATTATTTCTCAGCTTATTTTAAGCATGTTTCTATTAAGCTGGTTCAATGGAAGGCGGCTGAAGCTCCCCGGCGGCTATCCGGATCGTTTGGGGCAGCCGATAAGCGCCTTTCCGGTAACAACTAAAAAGGAGGGCTAAGGAAAGGAAAAAACAGTATGAGTATTAGCAAAAAGGCGTTACTTGGCGCCATGCTTTTAGGGGTGGCAGTGACATCCCTGGCACTGGTGGCCGGACGGGCTAACGCCGCTCCGGCTACCGGCCAGCCGGCGGTTCAATCCGCCGCTCAGGGTCTCGACAGCCAGGCGGAGAAAGCGGAAGTCGTCGCGGAAACGCCGGAGGCTACGACTGGCGCGGACAAGAATAACGTTCAGAGCGGTAACGGAGTCCAGCAAACCGGCCAGCACAGCGACTCAGTCCCTGACACTGTGAACAACCGCTAGCACTTCCCCCTAACACGCCGACGGTGCGCTCTATGGTTGCCAAATTTATGGACGGGCGCGCCTGAAGCTTTTTTAATGGCAAGAACAGCTGCGGCGGAGTTTTTTTAAATCTTTACCTTAATAAGTTAAAATATTAATCGTAACCTTTTATAAAAAATGCTTAATCAGCTGATATCATTTATGGCCCAATACCTGTTTTTGGCGGCGCCGGCAGCCGTCGTTTGGCTTTGGCTGGGCCTGTCCCGGCATGACAAACGCCGGTTCTTATTGATCGGGGCAGTCGCCGGGGCGCTGACGCTGATGTTGGCTAAGATCGGCGCGGCTTTGTATTTTGATCCCCGCCCGTTCGTTTTTAATCAGCCGCCGCTGTTCTATCACGCCGCGGACAATGGCTTTCCGTCGGATCACGCCCTGCTGACGTTTCTGATAGCCTGGCTAGCGGCTTTATTCAACAAGAGAGCCGGGTTGGCCTTGGCCCTGCTGGCTGTCGCCGTGGGTGCCGCCAGAGTAGCCGCCGGAGTTCACTATGGCGTGGATATCGTGGGCGGCGCGCTAATCGCCGGGTTGTCGGTGGCGGCTGCGGTCTGGCTGACGCCTGGCCTGATAATTTTCATTAAACCGTTTGTCCGCCGCTTAAAAATCGGCTAAAAGGTGTCCGGGCCATGAGCAAAATAATCAGCCGTCGCCAGTTGCTGCACCGGGGCTTTTTGATAAGCATTACCCTGAAGGGTTTAAACGGATTGGCGGAGGTGGCTGCCGGTATCGCCCTGCTGTTTGTAAGCCCTCAGCAGCTGCAGCGGTTGATCGAGCTGTTGACCCGCCACGAACTTAGCCAGGATCCCAACGACTGGCTGGCTGGACAGCTGATGCGCGGCGGCGAACACATCACGGCTGGCGGTATCGGTTTCGCCTCTTTTTACCTGCTGGCTCACGGCGTGCCCAAACTGGCGGCGGTGGCAGCTTTGCTGAAGGGGCGCCTGTGGGCCTATCCGTTTTCATTGGCCGTTTTGGGAGGGTTTATTGTTTACCAGGTGTACTACCTGGCGACCAAACCCGGTGTCGGCATGGCGCTGCTGACCCTGTTCGACCTGGTGGTGTTGGCGCTGATCTGGCTGGAATACCAGGCCAAGAAGCGGGATAAAACTCCGGCCGCTGCCAGCTCATCTGGCGCGGCCCATCAAAACTAAAACGACCGGCGGATATGGCGCAGGCTGAACTGCCAGCTGGCGTCAGTTTTTTTGTGCGGATTGAAAATGTTCTGCGGGTCGTAGAGCCGCTTGATTTTTCTAAACAGGTTAACCGTGGCTTCGCCGTACATTTGTGACAGCCAGGGGCCGCGCACCATCCCGTCGTTGTGTTCGCCCGACAGCGAGCCACCGTAGCTCAGCACCAGCCGGTTAACTTCTTTCATGGCCGGTTCCAGCTTAGCTCTTTCAGCCGGGTCTTCGATTTTCATCAACGGGATGATATGAAAATTGCCGTCGCCCATATGGCCGGCTACCGTGGCCAGCAGTCGATATTTTTTAATGACTTGCCTCAGCTGCGGTAAAAACTCGCTCAAATGCGCCGGCGGCACCACCAGGTCGTCAATGAACGGCGCGGTGTGCTTGTCTTTGACTTTTTGTCTGAGCAGGTTAAAGCTCTGCCGGCGCATAATCCAGAATTTTTGTGATTTGAACTCGGTCTCGTCTTCTTCCATAGCCATGTCGTACGGTTCCAACCGGCGGCGCATCGCCTCGATTTTTTGGGCCACCTGTTCTGAGCTGTCGCCGTCGAATTCGATCAGCAGAATCAGCTTGGGCATGCCCTTGAGCAGCATCAGTCCGTCCGGAATCAGCTGCACGGCCAGTTGCAGCCAGCGTTTGACGCCTAGGGTTTTAATGAAAGCCGGAAAAAACTTAAAGCTCAGCCACAAAGTGTTGTCGTCGAACGATTCGAAAGCGGCCGGGTGGTGCTCCAGCACCACGTTTATGATTTCGCCCAGGCTTGCCTGATCTTTTAAAAAACATACTAGCAGGCCCGAGTGCTTCGGTTTGGGTGTCAGTTTGTAGGTTATCTCGGTGATCAGCCCTAGAGTTCCCTGGGCGCCGACGAACAGTTTAGTCAGGTCGAAAATTCCGGTTTCGCGGTTCCAGACATCCCAAAGATGATATCCGGTGGAATCCTTGCTGACCCGCGGCTTTGCTGCCTGAACGGCCTGGTAATTGTCTTCCAGTAACTGGTAGGTGCGTCTGTACAGCTCTCCCTCAAAATCGTCCTGAGCCATCTTGGCTTCAAGCTGAGACCGGTTGAGCGGCTTAATCAGATATTGATTGCCGTCGCTTAGCACTACTTTGAGCGACTGGACGAAGTTGGCCGTTTTGCCCCATTGCAGGGATTTCTCGCCGCCGGCGTTGTTGCTGGCCATGCCGCCGACAGTGCACAGATCGCGACTGGCCGGATAAGTCGGCAGTAAAGATCCCAGCTTAAGAGTTTCTTTTTCAAAATCACGGTAATAGACGCCGGGCTGAACGGTAGCCGATCCGGCCGATACCGAGATTATCCGGTTGAGGTACCTGGTGAAGTCGACTATCAGGTCTTGCCCGATAGCGCCGCCAGACATGTCGGTGCCGGCTCCGCGCGGCGTGATGTTGGCCTGGTGGCCGGCGGCTTTACGCTTCGCCGTCAGCTTGACAAGGGCGCGAACGTCGTCGGCGTTTTTGGGGAACGCCACGGCCCGGGGCGTCAACTCGAACAGGCTGGCGTCGTGGCTGTAGCTTTTGAGCGACGCCGGAGAGTTCACTACCTCACCGTCCAGGGCGGCGGCCAGCTCGTCCAGAAAGCTAAGTTCAGTTTTGGAGGATGTTTGTTTGTTCACTTTACCGTAGTTATGATACGTCCTTGACGGCTGTAAGCACAAGGCTTTTAAGGATCGAAACCGGCCGGCCGCTAAATGGTTGTATATCCCGGAAAATAGTCTCTTATCATTTGATCCGGTTGTAGCGAGTGTTGTCGTATCAGCTTTTCGCCGACTTCCTCTACTACAGGCTCGGGGCCGGACAGGTAGATCAGGCTTTCGGCCAGTCTCGGCAGATGCTGGCTAATGAGTCTGGGGCTGACCCGCTGTTCTGTCAGGTAGGCTACGTTAAATTCGGGATGCTCCAGCTGCCAGTGGTCTATTTCGGCCTGGAAGGGAATTTCGGCGTCGCGGTTGAAATAAAGCAGCGTTACGGCCATTGACAAACCGTCGCGGTAACGCTGTTTTAAGATGGCGTGAAACGGAGTTATGCCAATACCGGCGGCTATCATGGCCCGGGGGCGGTCGGTTTCCCGCCAGGTAAAATCGCCGTCCGGCCCGTAAGCCGTCGCCGAGTCTTCGGGGCGCAACTGGTTTAGCTGGTTCTTGAACTCGCTGCCGGTTAGGCGCGTGGTAATCTGGATCTGTTTTTCGTACGGCGCCGAGGCCACGGTGAAATAGCGCTCGTCAATCCACTCGCCTTTCTTTAATTCCAAACGAATATACTGACCGGCTTGCCAGGTGGTACCTCGGGGAGCGCTAAACACGAACGAAACCACGTCGCCGGCTTCGGTAAACTTGTTCTTAAAAGTTAATTTCATTTAGTCTTCCTTGTTTTTGCCGTCAGGCTGTTAGATGATGCTTTAAGATATCGAAGGTGCTTTTCCTGCCATTTATTATAAAGGAAAAGACGCCGGAATTGTCAGCGACTTGCTAAAGGTTGACAAGCTGTTACAATACCAGCAAATACAAGCGTTTAAAACAACGATCATGACTATGAAGATGAAGATAGACATTGACATCAGGACCTTTGTTAATTTTTTCGCCGTTTTCGCGGGGTTCGTTCTGGCGGCGCTGCTGATTAAAAAATTGGCTCCGGCGCTTGGCATATTGTTCGTGTCGTTCTTTTTGGCTCTGGCTTTAAATCCTCCGGTGACCCGCCTGGCGCGTCTGCTGCCCCGCAACAGCAGAGTGATAGCTACCGCCCTGTCGTATATCGTGGTACTGGTCCTTTTGGGCGGTTTGCTGGTGCTGGCGGTTCCGCCGGCAGTCAAGCAGTCGGTTAATTTTGCCCAGCAGGTACCCGGTTACATAGATCAGCTGCAGCGGCAGCAAGGGCCGGTTAGGAGCTTTTTCGCCAGATATGGTTTACAAACGCAGCTTGACGCGGCGGTGGAGAATGCTAAAAACCAATCCGCCGCCGTGGCGAAAAATATCGGCAGCGGTTTCGTGGGCGGTGTCAGCCTGGCGCTCAACGGGCTGGTAACTATCATCACCGTGCTGGTGCTGACATTCTTGATGCTGATAGAAGGGCCGCGCTGGATGGATCGGTTCTGGGCGCTGTACCAAAATCCGGTAAAACGCGAAAGGCACCGCCACATCGTCAAGCGGATGTATCGTACGGTCAGCGCCTATGTCAACGGCCAGGTCATGGTGGCCAGCATCGCCGCTTCCGGTACGGCCATTACCCTGCTGGTGCTTAGCAGTTTTTTACCGGTTCCCGTTGGTATCATTATCCCGCTAGCCGGTATCGTCTGGCTGACCTCCATGGTGCCGATGATAGGCGCCACCATCGGAGCCACTTTGGTAACGCTGGTTCTTCTGTTTAATTCGCCCGCCGCCGCTTTGGTGTTTCTGGTCTATTTCATCGTTTATCAGCAGATAGAAAACAACTTGATCCAGCCGGTGGTGCAGTCCAGAACGGTCGAGCTATCGGCCCTAGGGGTGTTAACGGCGGTGCTTCTGGGGATCAATCTGGCCGGTATCCTGGGCGGTCTGGTGGCCATTCCGACCGCCGCCTGTCTGCGTATATTGATAAACGATTATCTGGAACACCGTCAGCAACCGGCGGATGAGGCAAAGAGCGCTCTTGGCCGAGTGAAAGACGCTCTGAAATCGGTAGCCGGGCGGTCAGGCTCTTAAGATTTTTCCGCCGGACGATGAAAAATTCGCCGCCAGCGCGGTCCGGCCGGCGTGTCTTGAATGGCTATGCCTAACTTCGACAGTTGGCGGCGCAGCCGGTCGGCAGTTTGCCAGTCATTATTTTGTCTGGCCGATTGTCGCTGGGCGATGATTCGCTTGACGTCGTCATCGATGTCCTCTACCTGATCCAGCCGCAGCCCCAGCAAATTTTCCGCCCGGTCTAAAAATTTGACCAGTCCGGCTGTTGACGCCGACCCCTCGTTGTGCAGGCGGCCGGCCAGGCGACTGAATGCCGCCAGGGCTTCCGGGGCATTCAGGTTGCTATGCATAGCCTGCTCCAGCTCGTCACCTGCCTGCTTAAACTGTTCATAGCTGACGCCGCCGGGGTCTTCGGGCTGAAAACGACGCTGAGCGGCCGCGTAAAAATCGCCCAGGCGCTGCCGGGCCGCTTCCAGTTGTTCCCACGAAAAATTGGCTTCGCTTTGAAAGTGGCTCTGCATGGCGAAGAGCCTGAACTCCATAGGCGAAAAACTCTTGGCCTGCAAATCCTGCAAAGTGTATCCGTTACCCAAGCTTTTGCTTATTTTTTGGCCGTCCACCAGCAAAAAATTGCTGTGCAGCCAGTAACGGGCGAATGTCCGGCCGGTAGCCGCTTCGCTTTGGGCTATCTCGTTGGTGTGGTGAATCGGTATGTGATCTATGCCGCCGGTATGGATATCCAGAGTTGGACCCAGCAGGCTCAAAGCGATGGCCGAGCATTCGATATGCCAGCCGGGGAATCCCCGCCCCCACGGGCTGTCCCACTCCATTTCGCGGTTAACTCCGGCGGGCGTGAACTTCCACAGGGCAAAGTCCAGGGGGGATTTCTTTTGAGCGTTCGCTGCCACTCTGGCACCGGCTTGCTGCCCTTCCGGCCGCAGCCTGGCCATTTTGCCGTAACCGGGAAACTTACTAACGTCAAAGTATAGGCCGTCGCCGGTTCGGTAGGCGTACCCCGCGGCTTCCAGTTTTTGAATCAGTTCGATCTGCTGTGGGATGTAGCCGGTAGCTTTGGCCAGGTGTTCTGGCGGCAGCAGATTAAGTTGCCGCATACCGGTCAGAAAGTCGTCGCAGTAGCGTCTGGCCAGCTCGGCGGCGCCGATTCCCTCGCGCCGTGAGGCTTTAATCATTTTATCCTCGCCCTCATCGGCGTCGCTGACCAGATGGCCGACATCGGTGATGTTCATGACTCTCTCCACATGGTATCCGGCACTTATCAGCGTTCTGACCAGCAGATCCCAGCGCACGTAAGACAGCCAGTTACCGATGTGCATATAGTCGTAGACAGTTGGGCCGCAGGTGTAGAGCTTGACCGTGGCTGGTGTTTGCGTCTCGAGCGTCTCGATTTTTCGGCTGGCGGTGTTATACAGTCGGATCATTTTTTTCGGCATACTCCTGCAGCACTTTGCTGACGGTTTGTATTAACTCGGTCTTGATTTTCGTCAGGTCGTCGTAGGCCCGGAAGCCGGCGGCATAGGCATGCCCGCCGCCGCCGAAAGCGCCGGCTACCGTTTCGGCTATCATGGCCTCGGGGTTGGCCCGCAGTTTTCCGGTAATCCGGCCGTCAGGGTAGGTTTTTAGAGCGACAGCCAGCTGTACTCCCTCTACCAGCCTCATTTCGTCCAACACCAGCATACTAGGGTTGTACTGGTCGCTGTAACGCTCGATTTCTTCCCAGGGTATGGTCACTAGCGCCAGGCGGCCGTCCAGGTGGTACTCGATGCGCTCGATCAGCTTGGCTTTGTAGGCCAGAATTTCCGGGCTTTTTCGCATCAGCCGCCGGCGCCGGGTTTCGATTTGTCCGAGATCGGCTCCCAGGTCCATCAGCTCGGCCACGCTCCTGACGGTCCGGCTGGTGGTAGCCAGCGATGTCAGACCCAGGCTGTCGGACAGAATTGACATAGTCAGTAACTCCGCCGCCTGGGGGCTGATGCTGACGCCCTGCTTTTTAAATAAGCTAAACAGCAGCTCACCGGTCGCCACAGCGGTTTGATCGATCAAATCAATGGTTTTAAATGGCAAATCGCCGGGCGTGAGGTGGTGATCGAACACGGCCACAGGGATTTTTTTTAACAGCGCCAGCTGTTCCGGAACCAGTACCCGGCCCAGCAAGGTAGCGCTGGCGGAATCAACGATTAAGGCCAGATCGGCGGCCCGCGGCCAATCGTCAGTTACCCTGTCCCAGCCGTTAAAGTAGCGCAGGTACCGCGGTATGTTGACCGGACAGTACAGCGTGACGTTTTTACCCATGCCGCCCAGGATGTTTTCCAGGGCCAGGGCGGATCCCAGGCTGTCCCCGTCGGGATTTTCAGCCTGAATAACCAGCACCCGCTGCGCCCGGCCAAGTACCTCGAAAAACTTTTCTTCTGTCATCGGCATCTTTCATTTTAACAGTCTGGGCGGAACTGGCCAGCCGTCTTTTTAAACCGAATCGTCTTACAGTTCTCGCCGGCCGGCCAGAGCGTGCGACAAGGTGATTTGATCGGCGAACTCCAGATCGACACCTATCGGCAATCCCCTGGCCAGACGGCTGATCGACACCTTAAGGCCGCTGTCTTCCAGTTGTTTTTGTATGAACAGGGCGGTTGACTCGCCTTCCACTCTGGCGTTGAGGGCTAAAATAACTTCGCTGACGCGGTCGCGTTTGATACGCTCAAGCAGCTGAGGGATGTGCAGTTTTTCCGGGCCGATGCCGTCGATCGGACTAATGATGCCGCCCAGGACGTGATAAGTGCCCTTGTAAGCTCCTGTGCGCTCCAGAGCGATAACGTCCAGCGCGTCTTCAACCACGGCGACCTGGCGCCTGTCTCGTTCGGGATTGTCATACAGCGGCGATACCGGCTGGTCGACGTCAACCAGAGCGAAAGTAATCGGGCAAAACTTCACTTTATGGTGCAGCTGATTGACGGACTGGCTCAGCCGCCTGGCGGCAGGTTCGCTGCCGCGTAGTATATGATAGGCGTAGCGCTCAGCCGTGCGCGGGCCAACCCCCGGCAGGACCGACAGTTCGTCTATGAGTTGTTGCAGGGCTTTGGGGAGCATTGGTTGATTAAGGGTTTATCGGTTAGTTGTTTCGTGTTGGCTTCAGCGGCCGAATCCGCCCATATTGCCAAGCAGCGGCTTCATTTTTTCGGCGGCCATAGTTTGCGAACGGTTAACGGCTTCGCGAACGGCTGCCTCCAGCCATTTTTCTAGCTCGTCGGCATAGTCTGGGTTTAAGTAGTCGGGATCAATAGCGATTTTCTTAATTTTTTGTTCGCCGTTTATCATCACCTTAACGGCGCCGTCGCCGGCGGTTACTTCAATTAACTCGTTGGCCAGCTGTTTTTGCAGTTTTCTGGCCTGCATTACCATTTTAGCTTGGTCGAACATCAGTTAATCTTACTCCCTTTCATTTAATGACTGCCAATCTGTTTTATTATATCCCATTCAGGGCTTGATGTAGAGCCGCCAGCGCAAAGCCGATTCGGCCTGTTGGCTAACAAAAAGGGCGGCTGGCTTGCCCAGCTGATCGGTGGCGGCAGCCGGCAACGCTGCTTTAACGCTGACCAGGTAGGCGCCTTTGGACGTATCCGGTAAGGGGCGGGAAGCCGCGGTTACAGTTACGGCGCGGCGGCTAAGGTTGCTGTAAAAAGCCCGTTCGCCATCATCTGTGATGATGGTTACCGGTCGCCCTCCCAGCTGCGGCGAAGCCAAAGCCCGGCGCACAACTGTCAGATCCTGGCTGTAAACTTGAGACAGCCTTGGGCCGTAAGCCATGCCGCCGAAATAAGAAGAGTAGTTGACCGCCAGCATCCCGGCCACCAGGGCCATCAGCGGCAGTAGACCGGTGATCCGGGCGTAAGGGTTAAGCGGAAACAGCGAATACCACTCCCTGATGAGCACGTCGGTGCCGATCGCCATAAACAGCGCCGCCGGCAAAAAGAACGCAGTTATCAGTTCCGGGCGCATAGCTACGAACGGCATCAGTAGAGCCGTCCACAATAGCAGCAGATAACTGCGGACGGCATGATGATCGCCGAAACAGCGGATAACACCAAGCACAATTAATCCGATGGCCGCCAAAGTGAAAGCCGGCCGGATAAACTCACCGATTGACGGAGAGGTAAAATCACCCAAACGCCCTAAAACGTCAGCTAGGGCCGACAGATACTGCTGAAATTGAGGCAGCCTGTCCGATAACCCCAACAAGTTTAGCGCCTCGGCAGGTTTGAGCCACAGCGAATAAATAAGCGGCGAGGCAATCAACAGGCCGAAGAATCCTCCTATCACAGCCTCGGCCGCGCCAAAGCGACGCAGGCCGTAGCGCAAATGCGGATGCAGCAGCCCGGACAGAGTGGCGGCCAGCAAGAAATAAAAACTAAGCGGTGTGTACAGGGTTAGAGCCACTGCGGGCAAGAACAGGATTTTCCATAAAAATTCTCCGCCGGCCCGCTGAGCGATCAAGGTGGCCAGTAACAGTACGGCGGTCAGCGAAAAAATTATCATAATACTGGGGGTACCGCTGCGACCGGCGATTAAAAACAGGCTGCTGGATACGGCCAGCAGCGAAGTCACTATTGCCACGTTCGATTTCTGCCAGCGGTTAAGCAGCGCTGCCAACATGATGCCGCTAAGCAACGCCAGCAGCAGCGAAGGCAGCTTAATGGCCAGTGGCGTCAGTCCTAACAGGCTGATGGAGGCTTTTTGCAATAAATGGTAAGGCAGATCGATGGCTGGCGTATGTAAACGCCAGCCGCTTTCGGTGCTTAGGGTAACGCTGTTAATCTCGTTTTGGCTCAGACCGGGAGGTATTGTGACGATCTGCAATCCCAAAAACACCAACAGGGCTGCCAGCCACAACAGATACGCCAGCGGGTAACGATACCGGTAGAGTAATAATTCCTGAATAAATCCTTGCTTCATGCGTGCCTGCAGCTACCTGCCCTAGCATTATACAACTCGCGCCGGCCGAGCCGGGCCGATAGGTTATGACGCATGCTTTTTGTCTAGGGACATAAAACGCAGTCGTTCCGGGTGGAAATAAAGTTCGACTTTGCCGGTAGGGCCGTTGCGGTGTTTGGACAGATAAAGATCGGTTACGTGCTGCCGGTCAGTTTCAGGGTTGTAATATTCTTCGCGGTATAAAAACATCACCAAATCGGCATCTTGCTCGATAGAACCTGATTCGCGCAAATCGGCCAGCTGGGGTATTTGCGGGCTGCGCGACTCGACCGAACGGCTCAACTGGCTGAGCGCCAGCAGCGGTACGTTGAGTTCTCGGGCGATCAATTTCAAGCCGCGGCTGATTTCGCTGACTTCCTGTACCCGGTTATCGCCGTAACCGCGCCCGGAGCCCTGCATCAGCTGCAGGTAATCAACCACGATCAGCCCCAGCGGGCTGTTGTGGGCTTCGCGCCGGGCTTTGGTGCGTACCTCCAGAACGCTCGTGCCGGGAGTGTCGTCTATGAAAATCGGCGCCTCGGCCATTTCACCCATGGCGTGCGACAGTTTTTCGAAATCTTCGTAGCTTAAGTTTCCGGTACGGATACTCCAGGCGTCGACGCCCGCGGCGTCGGCCAACATGCGGTCTACCAGCTGCTCTTTGCTCATTTCCAGGCTGAAAATCAGCACCGCCAGTTTTTCTTTGCTGGCTATGTTATAGGCTAGGTTGAGCGCCAGGGTGGATTTACCCATAGCGGGGCGGGCCGCCAGGACGATCAGGTCGGATTTCTGGAATCCGGCGGTCATGTTGTCCAGGTCACGGTAACCGGTTTTCACGCCGCGTAGTTTGCCTTTATCTCGATGCAGCTCTTCTATGCGGTCGAAGCTTTCGGTCAGGATTTGTTCCAGGCTGACCAGGTCCTGCTTGAGCGAGGTTTCACTGACCGAAAACAGATCGGCTTCGGCTTTGGCTAAAAGCTCTCCCACCGAGCTGTCTTCGTCAAAACCCAGTTCGGCGATTTCGCTACTGACCTTTATCAGCCGGCGGCGGATAGCTTTTTGGGCAATAATGTCGGCGTAGGCTTTGGCGTGGGCGGCGGTCGGAACGGCATTGGTCAGTTCTGTCAGATAGGCCGATCCGCCGACATCCTCGAGCTGTTTTTTACCCTCAAGTTCGTCGCTCAGCGTCAACAGATCGACCGGCTTGTGTTTCTCGAACAGTTTAACCATGGCCGAGTAAATCATGCCATGGCGCTTGTCGTAAAAATCTTCGGCCTTGAGGCTGTCGGTAACGTCAGCCAGAACCTCCTCGTCTATCAAAATGGCGCCAAGCAAACTCATTTCCGCCTCCAGGCTCTGGGGCGGTATCTTGGAGGCCGACTGGCTATTTTCGGTCTTGGCGGTTCTAGGCATCAACAACCTTTCCGCCCCCCATCATAGCAATAACCGCGTCGGCTGCTAAAGACTCGCCGGCCGCGGCCGGTTTGGAGGCCGGCCGGTAGGCGCTGATTATCTCAGGACAGTTCATACCCAGGCCGCTAATGACCTGGGCAATGATTTGGCGGTATCGCTGATCATCCATTTTCTTCTGGTGCAGTTTGTAGGCGAATTCCAGCCGTAAAGAGGCGTCCTGTCCGGTGACTGCCCGGGCCCGGGCCAAGATGGCGTAAAGCGGCTGATTAACCGCCTTGACGCCCTCGAGCACCTTTGCCCAGTCGCCCGGCCTGAACGGGATTGTTTTGGTTTTATGGATGGCCGCCTTAGGTTCCAGAGGAGGGCGTTTTTGGGCTGGGTGTTCGCTGTTGCGAGGCAGGCTCTTTTCGGCCACCAGCTTGGATTTGGAGGTTGGCGCGGCCCTCGCGGCGGCGCTGCCGCCGGCACGGGGGGGAGAGGTTTTGGCGTACCTAAGCATGGCCACGCCCAGGTGTAAAAACGGCATCGAAGCCTTAGGCGTGGCTATCAACCGCTCGATTAGATCGTACAGATCGGGATCGGCTAAAGCCGGATCACGCAAAGCGCTGGCCAGCTGCATACTTAAGACAATCGGGCTGACGCCGTGCTGCTCCAGATCGTTCAGTTTTTGGTACAGACCGGGCCGGTCGCCCGACCGCATCAACTCCAACAGCGTCTTAATATCGCCTGACGAAGCGAGACCCAGGGTCTCCTCTACGAACTCGGCGTCAAATCGTCCGTCGCTCAAGGCGGATAGCTGGTCGAGTAGGCTTAAAGCGTCGCGGGCACTACCCTCGCTGTGTTCGGCAATTAATTTGAGCGCCTCTTGGCTGGCGTGGATGTCTTCTTTTTTGGCTACAGCTTGAAGGTGCGCCAGCAGATCAGCAGCGCTTATCGGCCTGAAATGAAACCGCTGGGTACGGCTGAGTATGGTGGCCGGCAGCTTGTGCGCCTCGGTGGTAGCCAAGATGAACACGGCATGGGCCGGCGGCTCCTCCAGCGTTTTTAAAAGGGCGTTAAAGCTTTCGTTGGTCAGCATGTGCACCTCATCTACGATGTACACCTTATATTTGGCGCTGACTGGCGCGATATGGACTTTTTCACGCAGGTCGCGGATGTCGTCTATTCGGCGGTTACTGGCGGCGTCAATTTCTATAATGTCCAGATGGTCTTTGTCCGGCCGGTAATCCAGGCCGTTGATGGCATGAGCCAGGATACGGGCCACGGATGTCTTGCCTACGCCCCGGGGTCCGGTGAACAAATAGGCGTGGCTGATGCTGCCGGATTTCAGGGCAAGCTCCAGGGTGCGGGTAATGTGGTTTTGGCCTATCACCTCCCCAAGCGATGTCGAACGGTATTTCCGGTATAAGGCCCGGGACATAAGGATCAGCGTTCTCCCAACTTCTTGATATATCAACCATTATAAACCAGTCCGGCCTAAAAATAAGGCCGGCACAAACAAATCGCCAAGCGGCTCAATTCAGGGGACGTCTACAGCGGAGCTTCTATGGCGGCCCACTCCGCTTCGCGGTTGTCTTCCGGTACCACTATGCTTATCTGGTCTCCGACTTTCGTTCTGAAATAGGTTACGCTGGCCAGCAGAACGCGGTACTCGCGGCCGCTTACCTCCACGTAATAGCCGCCGTCATGCTGCACCAGCGTGCCGATCAGCTGTTTTCTGGCGACCGGGCCGATTTGTTTATAGATAAAACTGCCGTCATCAGCGATGGTCAGTTTCAATATATCGCCCTCCAGCAGCTTGGATTTGCTGGCGTAATTAGCCGGCACCGGGTAGGTTTTACCGTCCGGACCGACCATGTTTTGCCCGTCGAAAACGCCCTCGATAACCTTTCCAGCCACCTCATCGGTATTGCGGGTAACGGCCGGATCTTCGCCCACCAGGCTGATCAGCAGCTCCTTGGCGGCCGCCAAGTTGGTCTCGGCTTCCTGAATCAGCGACTTCAAACGCTTGATTTGTTTTTCCGGTAAATCAGACATCTCGCAGTTTCCTTGTCTGTTTGTTTCAAACTTTTAAGTATTACTAGCAGTGAGACTATCACTAAAAAACAACACTGTCAATGTACCTTTTAGCGGCCCAACCAAAAAGCCCCGGCCCTGTTTGAGTCGGGCGGGGGCTTTTTTATCACCGGGCGATCCGCCAAGAGCGTTTTGCTCTAAAAGACGGGTTTTTAAGACACCTCGACAGTGGCGCCGGCTTCTGTCAGGGCCTTCTTGGCAGCTTCGGCTTCGTCTTTGCTGACTTTTTCCTTGATGGCGCTGGGAGCGTTGTCAACCAGGGCTTTGGCTTCGCCCAGGCCCAGTCCGGTTACGTCTTTGACCGCCTTGATAACGGCTACTTTTTGGACGCCAGCTTCTTTAAGCGTTATCGTGAATTCGGTCTTCTGCTCGGCCTCGGCAGCGGGCTCGCCGCCAGCGACGGGGGCTGCCATGGCTACCGCCGGAGCGGCGGCGCTGACTCCCCAGTGTTCTTCCAGATACTTGACGAACTGGCTGATTTCCAGAGCGCTGAGCTTGTCCAACTGGTCAACCAGTTTCTCTAAGTCTTTGCTGATACTTACGGTTTTGTTGTCGTCTGCCATTTTAAAACTCCTTACTAGAAATTGCTACTAATCTTATTGCTGCTGCTCCTGAGCCCGGGCGCTTAGCACGTGCATCAGGCTTCTTAAGTTGGCGTTAACAACGGATGCCAAGCCGCTTAACGGCGCCATGAATGTGCCGGCCAGCGTGCCGCGCAAGGCTTCCTTGCCCGGCAGCTCGGCTACGGCTCGCAGGATTGCGGCGTCCAAAGCCCGGCCGGTGTCGTCAAAACCACCGTGCAGATGCAGCGCCTCGTTGTTTTTGGCGAAAGCGTGCAGGGCGCGGGCGGCAGCAGTCTCGTCGTCTGATCCGGCGAAAGCGTACAGTAGCTGGCCTTGCAGCGAGCTGCTGTCGCTTTGTTTAAAAACTTCCGAACGCTTCATAGCTACTTTCACCAGCCGGTTTTTGACGATTTTAATGGTTACGCCTTCCTGACTGGCCTGCCTGCGTAGTTGCTGTAACTGCGCGACGCTCAGTCCGGCGTATGCCGCGGTAACCGTCATCCTGGAACCAGATAGCAGGCGTTCCAACTGATCGACCTGGGCGGCCTTTTTCTCACGGGATATAGCCATTAATGCCACCTCCTTTCGTTTGTTAACTGAACTAGTTTGTTAAGTTGCTTTTTTGAGGTTATCAGGGCATTATAAAAGCCCTTTAGCCTGCTCGTCGCGGGTAAAAGGGCTGCCAAAGACCGGTGGTTGCTGGTGGCGTTTGCCTTGCCACGCACAGTTTTGAGCCTGCCTGGGCGGCCATATTTAATCTTTTTGCAAAGAAGCCGCTGTCTTTGGTAGCCGTAGCTGTTTACCTTAGGCTCAACATTATACCAGTCTGTTTACCATAATGCAACTGGCCGCGCTTTTTGCCCAGGTCACCGGTGTTGACCAATCTGCGCTATGATGATAGTATTTAGAGCGTTCCAATATCTTTATCTTTTTATGAACGAAAACAACACCGGACACAAAGCTGCCGATCTATGGAGCGGCGGTTATTTTCAACAGGAACTGGATAGGATCGCGCGGGCCGGCCAGGAGGCGGATTTTGGCCTGTATGGTGAGGGCGCGGCAGCCGCCCGGGAGCTGTACGAGACGGTAGCTATGGCGGCTTTTACCAAGCGATGCAAAATGTCCGGTTGGGAGATGGCCGAGCCGGATAGCGCGAGCCGCCAGCTGGTAGAATTTTTGTCCGCCGAAGAACCTGCGCCGGGCCGGGAGCTGGCCTATGCCGTTCATTTTATGGATTGGCAGGGAGCCAACCGGATAGAGGAAGAGGTGGCCGAGGCCGCGGTTCATCATCTGCAGGACGTTAGGTTTTGCCTGACTCCAGCCGAGCGCGACTCCAGAGTTAAAGTAGTGCGCTACGACGAAGCGTTTTCACGGCGATTGGTGGTGGTGCCCCGGAAACGGCTTTTCGCCTTCAACTCCAGGGCCGAAATTATCAAGCGCTCGGTGTTGGTGATAGACTTGTCGGATTCGCGCCAAAATCACTTCCGGCAGCAGCGCAGCATAATCAACATGATTCGTTTGATCGGACTGACTCAGGAAGCGCTGGCCGAAGAAACCGACCCAATTAGACTGCAAAAAGGCCAAAGACAACATGACGGTTATCTGGACATACTGGCCAAGCAACTAGATGGCCTGCTGGTTAGCAACCCTGGCGCCCGTCCGTCCTGGCTGCAGCCGGTGGTAACCTCGTTTTACGCCCGTCGGCCGGTTAAGCGGCCGCTGCCAACGCTTCCTAGAACAGTTTTTTAACGTGCCGCCATATCTGCCGGTGTGTCAGCTCGATGCCGGATTCTGCTGGCAGGCCGGGCCGATTAACTACGCCGACCACCGGCAGTCCGGCCGCTTTGGCGTAACGGCGATAGCCAAGCCGCACGTTTTGCAGGAAAGCGTCTGGCATGGATTCGAACGTGTCGGGTTGCTGTTCCCCCTCCCCGGCCGCTGATCGTTGGGAGACCATCTGGCGCCTGACGGTCTCATCGTTTAAGGATAGTATCAGCTGAAGGTCCGGCTGAAGATAATCGGGATGAACGTTATCAAGGGTGAACTGGCGGATTGTATCTATATCCACGCCCTCCCCGTAGCCCTGATAGACCGCCGTGGAGATCCAGTTGCGCGACGACACCACCCACCGTCCGCTGTCAAGTGCCGGCCGGATGGTCTGCAGCCAGCTCAGCCGCCTGGCGGTCGTGAACAGTAGCACGTTGGACCAGGAGTCGCGTGGTAGATTGCCGTTTTTGATGATTTTCCTCAGCTCGTCAGAGACTGGCGATCCAGCCGGCTCTTCAACCGGCGGGCTGAGACATTTGACACCCAAGCCGCCCAAGCGGGCGATTAGCCTGGCTGCTTGAGCGGATTTACCGGTGCCGTCGTGCCCTTCCAGCACGATGTACCTGCCGCGTTCACCGGGCATATCTCAAAGGTACCTGGCATTAGCTATGGGTGCGGGCGGCTTGATGTCGTCCTTGTAGGCCTTAGGTAGCATATCGCTCGGCTGCCAGCTGGCTACCAGACTGTTCAGATCATCAGCGTTCAGCCTTTGGTATTTGCCGCTTAAATTGGCGTATTCGCCCATGACCGGCCCGGTTTTATAAAAAACGATTTGAGCGATCCGGACGCCTGCCGGCACCGGCACGTGTTCGTCCTCGTTGAGGTTCTTAATTTCCATAGTCCAACGGTTGACATAACCGGGGTCGCCCCAGCCTGCGTCCAAGCAGACCGCCACGCCGTTGCGCCCGGTAGTGCTGCGCGCCTGCATGCTGCTGGTGCCCGGCGGCTTGATGCCGATGAATTCATGGGTATGAGCCAGAATGCGCTCGCCGGGCCGCAAGACGATTAACGGATGCTCTGGGTCCAGGCCCTTCAGCGCGGCTATCCCCAGTTTTCTCCTGATATAGCCGTGCTCGCTTAAGGGGCGGGCTAGCAGCGGTTCGCCAAAATAACGCCGCACGTCTTCTTCGTCGTAAGGATTATACAGTCCTTTGCGCTGGGTGGAGCGATCAGTGGCGTAAAAATTGTAACCCAGGGTAACGT
>CAZJAI010000002.1:0-153790 GCA_964544355.1 uncultured Candidatus Saccharibacteria bacterium
CAACCGGAATGATCACCCGCAGACCCGGCTGCCGCAAGCCGCTATAGCGGCCCAGAGTCAGCACCACTCCGCGCTCGTACTGATTCACGATTTTAATGCCCGAGATGATAACGATCAGAGCGATTATTATAAGTAGCAGTATCAGTGAGTACATAAGGGGTCTCCCTTGGTTATTTAGTTGTTTTTATTATAGCGCCTGTTACATACTAAAAGCACCATGGATCCACAAGTTCCGCTCGCCGAAAGAATGCGGCCAGGACGGCTAGACGAGGTAATCGGCCAGAAAGACCTGACGGGCAAAGACGGGCTGCTGCGCGACATCGTTAAAAACAAGCAGCCGGTTAGCCTAATTTTATGGGGGCCGCCGGGCAGCGGCAAAACCACGCTGGCTCGCATTGTCGCCAACGAAACCGACGCCGACTTCATAGAGCTCAGCGCCGTGGTATCCGGCCTGGCCGATGTGCGCAGGGTGATCGAGCGAGCAAAAGCGAGCTGGAACTTAAAGCAGCGGACGGTGCTGTTCGTGGATGAAATCCACCGTTTTAACAAGGCGCAGCAGGACGCCTTTTTGCCGCACGTCGAGAGCGGGCTGATCACTCTTATCGGCGCCACCACCGAAAACCCCAGTTTCGAAATTAACACGCCGCTGCTATCGCGCAGCCGGGTGTTGGTTTTAAAACCGCACAGCAAAGACGAAATTATCGCCATTTTAAACCGCGCCCTGAAAAAGCTCGACCAAACCAAGGCGGTTAACCAACCGGCTCTTGAATACTTGGCCGAACTCTCGGGCGGCGACGCCCGCGTCGCTTTGAGCAACCTAGAGTTGGCCCTGCGATTGTCGGCGAAGGTTACGCCCGAAATCGTTAAAAAAGCGGCCCAAAAGCGCGTGCCCGACTACGACAAAAAAGGCGACGCCCACTACGACGTGGTTAGCGCGTTCATTAAAAGCATGCGCGGCAGCGACGCGAGAGCCACGCTGTATTATCTGGCCAGAATGATCCAGGCCGGCGAAGACCCCAAGTTCATCGCCCGGCGAATGGTTATATTCGCCTCTGAGGACATCGGCCTGGCTGGCAACGGGGCGCTAGGCTTGGCCATCGCCACCTTCCAGGCGGTTGAGCGAGTCGGTTTGCCAGAGGCGCAGTACAACTTGTTCCATTGCGCCGCCGCTTTGGCAAAGGCCAAAAAGTCCCGGGAGACTACCGATCTTATGATCCAAGCGCTCGAACTAGCCCAAAGATATCCCGACGCTCCGGTGCCGCTGCATATCCGCAACGCGCCGACAAAACTAATGAAAGATCTGGGATACGGCGAAAACTACGAATGGAAAGCCGGTTTCAAGCATAAAAAAGGCTTCCTGCCGGAAGATATACGGTTTTAAAGAGTCTGCTATTGTTGTTTTTTGGCGTGCCGTTTGCGCTCATTCGGATTAAGGTGGCGCTTGCGCAGACGCAGGCTTTTCGGCGTCACCTCCAGCAACTCGTCATCGTCCAGAAAATCAATGGACTGCTCCAGGCTTAACCGCCGGTGCGGGGTCAGCTGCACCGCGCCGTCGGACGTTTTAGATCGCATATTGGTGAGTTGCTTGGCGCGACAAACGTTAACCTCCAGATCGTCCGGGCGGCTGTGCTGACCAACTACCATGCCCTGATAAACCTGAACCCCGGGGCCGATGAACAGCTCGCCCCGGGCTTCGCAGGCCTGCAGCGCGTACGGTGTGCTGGTTCCGGCTTCGGTGGCGATCAGCGCACCGCCGCCGCGGGTTTTGGGCAGCTTCGCGCCCAGCGGTTCATAGCCGTCGGGCAGGCTGTGCATAACAATGGTGCCCTTGGTAGCCGTCAACAGCAGGTTGCGCAGGCCGATCAGGCCGCGGGTCGACACACGGTACGTCAGGCGCTTGGCGCCATTGCTGGCGCTTTCCTGTTTTTTCAGCTCGGCCCGGCGCGCGCCCAGCTCCTGGCTGACCACGCCGACGAATTCGTCGCCCACCTCTATCAGCAGCTCTTCAACCGGCTCTTTAACGACGCCGTCTTCTTGAATGGTCACCACCTGCGGACGACCAACTTCGAACTCGTAGCCCTCGCGCCGCAAGCTCTCGATCAGTACGCTCAGATGCAGTTCGCCGCGGCCGGAAATGACGAAGCCAATTCCCTCTTCACGCACCAACAGGGCAACATTAGTCTCGAGTTCTTTTTTCAGCCGGTCGCCTATCTGCCGGGCAGTGGTAAAGTTACCTTCTTTTCCCTTCAGCGGGCTAGTGTTGGGGCCGAGGTACATGCTGATGGTTGGGCTCTCCACCTCGATTGCTGGCAAGGCCTCGGGATGCCCGGCATCGGCTATGGTCAGACCGATGCGGGCATCAGCCAGGCCCGTTACGGCTACGATATCGCCAGCCGGTGCCTGGTCAACCTCTTGTCGGGTCAGGCCGTGATAAACGAACAGTTTATCGATTTTAACCGCTGCCACCTGTCCCCCGGAACCCGCCAGAACCACCGCTTGAGCTTTGCGCGCAGTGCCGCGCGCTATTTTGCCAATGGCGTATTTGCCTAAAAAACTATCAGAGTCCAGCGAGGCTACCAGTATTTGCAGCGGGCCGCTGGCAGCCGCGGGAGCCGGTATGTCGCCCACTATGGCCTCGAAAATCGGCGAAAGGTCGGCATCTTCCCGGCTGGTATCCTTGGGCATCTGCCGCCAGGCCTTGCCGGCCCGGCCATCGGCGTAGTACACGGGATAATGCAGCTGACTGTCGTTCGCCGCTAGATCCAAAAACAAATCGGCCACATCGTTTTCGACCGCCCTGACCCGGCTATGGGGCTTGTCTATTTTGTTGATTATCACGACCGGCTTCAGGCCCAACGCCAGAGCCTTGCCCAGCACGAATCTGGTTTGGGGCATCGGACCTTCCTGGGCGTCAACGACCAACAGCACCCCGTCGGCCATGTTCAGGGTACGCTCCACCTCGCCAGAAAAATCGGCATGACCCGGCGTGTCAATAATATTGATCTTGTAGCCGTTCCAAAAAACAGTGGTTTGCTTGGCGGTAATGGTGATACCCCGCTCGCGCTCCTGGTCGCCGCTGTCCATAATCAGCGTTTGGGCCATCTCCGCCTGGTTGGACCGAAAGGTGTTGGATTGCTTCAGCAGCCCGTCCAGCAGCGTGGTTTTGCCATGGTCGACATGGGCCACGATGGCTACGTTGCGAATTCTATCCGAAGTGTAGTTTTTATCCATAAAAATAAGCCCGGCAACGGGCATCGTTATCTTTTAATTATATCAGAATGAGAGTATTTTATCAAATCGCCGCGGCTTGGTGGGCGCTGAGGGACTCGAACCCCCGACCCTCTCGGTGTAAACGAGATGCTCTAGCCAACTGAGCTAAGCGCCCATAGCGCAGGCTTATTTATACTACTACAGAAAGTTTGGTTTTCACAAGTCTGGCGCCGGCGGCCATACGGAATTTGCATCCGGCATACGAGCAAAAGATTGCATTATCAAGCAGATCTAAGTGCCGTCACCCGCTTTTAATATTTTCATACCGTCGTAGGCGTACGTTATCTTTTTGTCTGATTGACTGTCTACGGTTTCTAGATGTACTGGACGCTGCCACAACGCAAATACGTATGGCAAAGTTTTCGCGATATATTCAGGATCAAGCGACTGGCCGTCAAATTCGTGCCTCAAATATAGTTCACTTGCGTGGTTATAATCACCGTCTATCACTACTATCAAAGGATTGCCGCAATTATCCATAGAAGCAACCAGCTTATCACGGATCTTCTGCCAACCCGTATCTTTTACGACATAAACGGTATCTGCGCCGAGCGACTGGCGCTCCTCATAAATATACAACCCCATGCGATCGGCCACGATTTTATTAAAGTAGTTCCTGACAAACGACTGATCGTCGTTATGGGCCATGATATCGCGCAGGGCCTGGATGGCCGGACTGTCTTTAAGCTCACCGTCAAAGCGGAGCGGCAGAGGAATGTTTTCTTTTTTCAACCATGACTGCTCTTCATCGGTTAAGTTACCGTTATAATAGTCCTCAATGCACTCGAATATTGTCATGCCCAGATGATAGGGGTTCAGCGACCGCTTGTTCGAAGCCAATACGCCAGAATGGACAAGCCACCACGCCTCGTTTTCCTGATCCGCAATCAGGCCGCGGCTACCCATTTCTCGCATAATTCGTTTATGCCAGTAGGAAGCCCAACCTTCGTTCATTATTTTCGTCCGCCGCTGTGGATAAAAATAAATCGACTCAGAGCGCACTATATCAATTACATCACGCTGCCAGTCTTCAAGGTAAGGCGCATGATTTTTCATAAATCCCAGAAGATCCCTGTCTGGCGTAGGCGGAATATGGATAGCTGCTCTACTCAAACCTTCAGTTACCATCTTTCCTTCTGGGGAACCCAGCAGATCGTCAAATTCATCAAGCAACCCCGTCCGCTGTTTCCTGGTTGCCCGATCGCGCCATGCTTTCAATTCGCTCTCGGCTGACGGGCGTAGCGGCTGATAAGGGTCAATGTGTTCTTCGATAGCCAAAACGGCATCCAGGCACTGTTCGACCGCTATTTTTCCTGCTTGTTCTTCGTAACTTTGAATACGCGCGGCATTTCTGGCGGCAGCCTCCGGCATATCTTGACGCGTATGAATGAATAACTGATTGTTCTTGAAAAAGTCGGTATGGCCAAGTACGTGCGCCATAACGAATTTGTTTTCGATCGGCGGGTTATTTTCGAGCAAAAACGCCTGTGATGGATTGCTGTTGATTACTAATTCATAAATTTTTGATAGGCCGTAGTCGTACATTGTCTTTAAGCGCCGATACTGCCGGCCATGTGTCCAGTGCGAGAATCTCCCCGGCACTCCGTAAGCACCCAGCTGATTGATGATATGCGGAGGAACTATTTCAAAATGAGTAGGAAAGGGGTCAAGATGAAACTCCTTGGCGATATTCCAGATGTGAGCCAGAGAATCTTCAAGTTCCAGATCTTCAGCTGCGTACTCGTTCCGTGAGAGAATCTCTTCTCCTTCTGATGATTTTGTAAACGGGTCAAGTTCGCTGCTCATATCTAACCTTGGGCTGACAGATCCTCGGGATTAAATACCTCTTTGAGTGCCGCAAAAACACCTTGTTTATCAGTAATCATCAGAGCCTTGAAACGATCGTCGGTTATATGGTTAAGATAGTTGGTTAGGAGACCGCTTTGGCTCTCGGAGCCGATTTGAACGTAAGCGTATTGATTGACGTCTCTTTCAAGCAGCGACCTAACAAGTCTAATGCACTCGGTGTTGTCACCAGACCAATTATCGCCGTCAGAAAAATGAAGCGGATAAACATTGTAACGGCTCGGCGGATAGCGTGTATCAATAATATTAAGAGTCAATTGATTGGCGGATGAGCATTTCGTACCTCCCCCGCTGCCACGCGTGAAGAATTGTTCCTCACCGACCTCGTACGCTTCGGTATCGTGAGCAACAAAAACTATCTCGACTTTGGGATATTTGGAGCGTAGGAAATTAACCGTCCACCAGCAAAAAGCCCGGGTAATATACTTCTCAAACTCCCCCATAGACCCAGAAATATCAGCCATCGCGATAACCACCGCGTTATTTTCGGGATACTTTTCTTCCTCCCATGTTCTAACCCGATAATCGTCGGCTGATATGTTTTTAATTTCAGCCTGGCCGGTCTCTTGAGCGTTTCTTGTTATATTCTGCAAAACGGTGCGGACAAGATCTAGGTTGTTCGTGCTTCTTTTTTTGCGAATATCGTTAAAAACGATGCGCTCGGTCTCAATTTCGTGGGCTTCTTTCGGCTTAAATCTGGGTAACCCCAGATCGGCAAACACTAACTCCTGCAGTTCTTCAACCGTAATTTCGGCCTCGTAATATTCGTCGCCTGGCTGGTCACCGGCGCTGCCACGCTCGCCCGGTTTTGGAACCTTGCCGATAATGTCGCCGGACCGCTCCGTGCCGTCACCAGTTCCAACGCCTTCTTTATCGTCACCATATCGAAAACGCGGTAACTCTAGGGAACGCATAGGCACTTTGACAGTTTTTTTACTATGCGGGTCGGCGGTAATGATATGGCCGTCGCTTACGATATGATCGAGATTGCCCTTGATTGATTCTTTCACTTTATCGTTATGGCGCGTCTCATCCTGCGCACCCTTACGATCAAGCGACCAGTCTTGCCTGGAGACTCCCGCGTACCAGTTTTCATATGATTCCATATCGTTTACCCTACACTCCGCAGCACTCTGCCCGTAAGGAGCCCTAGGACTTATCAGCTCTTACGCGCGACTCAACAAGGTACCCACGTACCTAACTAGTTCATTCGCGCAATGGGAGCAGTATCCCCTCTCTTTAATTAACGTACGCTCTACGTTCCTAATACGTTCTTTTTGCTCTTCATCCGGTACTTTGGCGCTAATCGTTAATTTAACCATATCTTTCAAGTCGGCAAACAACTTCTTCTCAATCGCTTCTTTGAGCCGCGGATGAGAGCGATAATCAAACGTCTCACCTCGTCGGTATACCGAAGCCATTCGCATCAGCAATTCGCTCCTAAACTCTTTTTTGCCATTATCGCTAACGCCAATTTGCTCTTCGATGCTACGCATTAACTTCTCGTCAGGATCAAACTCTTCTTCGGTAATCGGATCGACTATCTTAGTCCGGCTGCAGAATGCCTCAACGTTATTCAAATAGTTGCCACAAAGGCTCCGAGCGGTTTCTTCGTACGAATAGACGAAGGCACTTTGAATCTCTTTTTTGGCGACGTCGTCGAACTCTGCCTTGACTGCCATTAGATCGTCTTTGAGGGCGTCCTTATCTTCTTTCTTCATATCGCGAGTGTGCGGGTGACGATCCAGATTGTCCCTTAGAGCCCGAATGGAATCCACCGGAGTTAAGCAGGTTTTGCCTTCTTGAATAAGCGCTGTTGACAACGAATCAATCACATAGCGCGGCGATATACCGAACATACCTTCGTTAGGACTTTCCTCTTTCAGCTCTTTAATATCCCTCTGGGTTAATCCATCCGTTTCCTGGCCATCATAAATTTTCATTTTTTGCATTTTGCCATATTTTTTCGAACTAGCCAGGCGGGAGAGTACCGAGAAAGTCGCCGCGGTTTCCAGAGTATGCGGATTAATATGCACTGAGGATTTGCGCACCAGATCGCTTTGGCCAATTAGTTTTTCGTGAATTTTGCGCTCATCCGATACCCTGAGAGTGTATGGAGCAGGCACCACAACCATACGATCGCGCAGTGCCTCGTTTTTGGGGTTCTGGACGTAGCTTAAGTATTCAGTGAGGTTGGTGTGGGCCAGGATAACCTCATCAGCGGAAATATTGGAGAATCGCGGTGCTTTGATTACTCTGTCCTGGGTGAGATCAAGCAATGTATAGAGGAACCGCTCATCACTTTTTAGCATCTCGACGAATTCCATAATGCCGCGGTTGGCAACGTTGAGCTCGCCGTCAAAGCGATATGCTCGCGCATCGGATGCCGTGCCGTATTCACCCAACTTCGACAAATCTACACTACCAACAAGCTCGGTAATATCCTGCGACTTAGGATCAGACGGCTTAAACGTGCCTATCCCCAGCCTGTCTTTTTCCGTAAAAACAATCCGCCTGACGATTACGTTTTTAAGTGTTTCCGTATCCAAATGATCTCCACCATACTTTTCCTGACACTGTGGACAAAGTTCTCCTTCTACATGAATGCCGTAATTTTCTTCCAGCATCGGACGCATATCCTTGGGAATAAGGTGTAGCGGCTCTTCGTGCATCGGACAATCCTTGATAGCGTATATGGCACCTTCGTCTGTTCTGGTGTACTCTTCTATACCGCGCTTAGTACCGTTGACCAAGGTGGACTTACCGCTTCCCGGAGGACCCACTAAAATAATAATGCGCTTGCCGATCTCGAGGCCTTCAGCGCCAGCCTTAAGAATATCGATAAAACGATGCGTCGTTTCCTCGGCTCCAAATAGCGCGTTCGGTCCGGTCGTAAAAAAATCCGGCCGTGAGGTTACAGAATTATAGACTGTCTGATAGGCAGTGCGGGCAATGCGCGGATTTTCAATCACTTTCTCAATATACTCGTCGAAGCTTCCCTCCCAACGCAATCTTTCCTGCTCGCCATTATAACGCTCTAACTCCCTAAATACGTTTCGCCCCTCCCCGGTTCTGTAGGTATCATCAGCCATACCGTACCACTCCTACTTAATTCATTTGACTCGTTGACAACATTTTAGCACTCTTTCTAGTATGTCAACAGTTTTTTATTTAGGCTGTTAGTATTCAAGACTTCGTAAGACACGGTTGTTCAAAAACCCCGCGACGATCATGCCCAATTTCAAAAAGAAAAGTGACGACAAGAACTGCAATATTAGAACCTGCTCCCAAAAACCGTTGGTTTGCGCTCCGCGCTACTAAAGAAAAACGACGCTTTCGCGCCGCAAATCCAATTTTTTCTCTATTCTGATACTGTAATTATACACTTTGCGCGAACCTTTTTTGAACGGAACTGACCGCCTCCGCTTCGCTCCGGCGGAACGCTCGGGCATGGCGGAATTCCCCCCACACCCCCCTTCCGCCGCGCCCTCGCTTCTGGCATTGCGGTGCAAAAATCCGGCGGCTATGTCTTTACGAAATAACAAAGCCAGTTTGTTTTTCGTTCGTCGTTTTCGGTATGCATAGTCATTTTTACCACCGAAAAGCCGTTTTGCTCAAGTAAGGTTTTAAACTCGTCTTGAGTATAGAACGAAAAATACCGACTTATGCCCCCATATTTATTTTCGTCAATCATCCCTTCATCCATTCCATTTTTCTCCTTGACCGATATAAAACCAACACCGCCGTTTTTAGTTATTCGTTTTGCTTCCTGTAAAACCCCAGCAACATCTCTTTTCGGAATGTGTAGAAAACTCGCAGCCGCCCAAAATCCGTCAAATTCTCCGTCTTGGAAAATGGTTTTGCTAAAATCCATTTGTTGAAATTTTCCTTTTGGTACTCTTTCGCTGGCAACTTTTAACATTCCTCCCGAAGCGTCTATGCCGATGTAGTCAAAACCATTTTCCACGAAAACGGCGGCGTCCCGTCCGGCTCCACAGCCGAGGTCAATGATTTTCTTTCCATCAATAATGCTTTTGTAAAAATCAAATTCCTCAACCCAAAAATGAGCAAAATGTCCCGCGCTGTAACCGGACGCAATTTTGTCGTAGGTTTCTTGAGTTTCTTGCTTAATGTTCATAATTATTTCTCTTTCGGCTCAAATTGGATAATTTGAAAACCGTATTTATCAACTTCCTCTTGCGGCCAAAAAGTTTGGCCTTTGGTTTTGAGGATGTAAGAGGATGTAAGTGGCGACAACTTCAACTTTTCTTCCAGTATATTCCTCTTTGTTATCCCATTTTTCCAAAATAAAAGCATCGCCTTCGTTTATCTCAAAATCAGCAAGACGCAACTCCAGCTTTTTCTTGCCGGAAATAATTTTCTCGAAGTATTCCGGCCAAACTTTTTTGTGAATTGTTGCCATAAATCTTATATGGATTTAATAATATCAATGATTTCTGGGAATGTTTCTTGATTGAAATGCTCTATATCCTTAGAGATAACTGTTTCCGCACTTGGTAAAGCGTTTTTTTATTTCTCGAGTTGCCCGAATAGCGCAACTTTTTCCGTTCTCTCGGCTTTAACCCCAAATCAAGGATAAAACGCTTTCAATCAATTGGAGCGAACTCTGGGATTTTACGGCGAAAGCAAAAGCGGATTTTGCCCTACGGGGCGCGGGCATTAGCCCGCGCGGAGCAGTCATTTTCGACAAAGTTACATTTGGTGCGCGAGAGAGGACTTGAACCTCCACGTCCGAAAAGGACACTAGCTCCTGAAGCTAGCGCGTCTACCATTCCGCCACTCGCGCTTACAAACTACAACTTTAAGTGGTCAAAGAGAATCAGTCAATAGACAAAGGCGGCGGCGATAGCTCTGGTTTTAGGTGCGCGGCAGGTGGTCCGCCAAGTGCTTCAGCGAGTACTCCTGGCGCAAAATAGGTACCAGATCGGAAATATCGGTATGCAGCTTAACGCCGGGGTTAAGGGTGCCGCGAGGATCGAAAAACTTTTTCACCTGGCTGAACAGTTCCACTATGTCCAGGCCATGCTGCTTTACTAGAAACGGGCTGCGCAAGCGGCCGTCACCGTGTTCGGCGGTGATGGAGCCGCCAAGGGCGATAACCATGGCGTAATATTCCTGCATCAACTTGAAGGCTTTCTGCCTCTCGCCTATTTTCGACAAATCAAGCAGCGGCTGCATGTGCAGGTTGGCGTCGCCGGCGTGCCCCCAAACCGCGGCCTCCAGATGATGCCTATCAAGCAGCTGGTAAACTTTTTCTATGTATTCCACCAGCTTGCGGCGAGGCACCACCCCGTCCTCAATTATCGGCAGGGCGGCTCGGCCGGCATCGTTAAAATTCACCACCGAGGCGGCGCTGTGGCGGATGGCCCAAAACCGCTGCTGTTCGTAAAATTCGTCGCTGCGGCGCAAACGCCTGACTTTTGATTCCAGCAGCTTGAAAGCTTTTTTGGCGGCCTTGCGCCTGGCGTGCGACGGGCCGTCGAACTCGGCCAGCAACACCACCGCGGGCATGGTACCGTCCTCGCCCAGCAGATCTTTAAGCATGTCGGGCTGATGTTTTTGGACGAATTCCAGCAGGTGGCGGTCAACCATTTCCAGCGAACACGGTTTGAGTTTCACCAGGTCTTCAACCGCCTGGCCGGCAGCCTCCAGGCTGGCGAATTCAGCGACCAGCAGCTCGCTCTGGGGAGTGTGCGGGGCACAGCGCAAAATGGCCTCGGTCACGATGCCCAGCGTGCCCTGCGAGCCGACGAACAACGGTGTCAGATCGAGCGACCCGTCGGAGCGCTTGACTGCCGTCAGATTGTAACCCGAACTATTCTTGCTGACCTGCCGGCTGTCGGCGTACTTGCCCAGGACATCCCAGTTGTCGCTGATCAGGCCGTCCACCTGGCGGTAAATCTCGCCCTCCATGGTTGACAGTCCCTTGCGGCGGTTAAGCTCGCGCTTGGAAATGCGCTCGGTGTAGATGATCTCGCCGTTGGCCAGCACCACTTCCAGCTGGTCAACCCAATCGGCAATCGGACCGTATTTCAGCGACCGCTCACCGGCGCAGTTGTTGGCGATGGCCCCGCCGATAGTCGAATAGCTGATTGAAGCCGGATAAGGCGGCAGGTAGAGCCCGTGGGTTTGCAGGGTGTCCTGCACCGCGCCGAAATTAGCGCCCGGCTGCAGGCGAACCATCCGCTGCTTGGTATCGATTTCCAGCAACTTGTTCATGTGGGCCGGAAAAGCCATGATCAGGCCCTGACCGATGGCCGCGCCGGCCTGGTCGGTACCCCGGCCGCGCGGCGTGATGGGCAGCAGGTGCCCCTTCTCGGCCAGCTGCCAGCAGAATCTGGTTACTTTACGAACATCGTTCTTGCCGGCCGGATAAACCACCATTTGCGGGGTCAGCTTCAGCACGCTGGCGTCAGTCGAGAAATAGTCTCTGACGCCGGCCGACGTCAACACCTCGCCGTCAAGGTGCTCCTGTAAAAAACGGGAGATTTTATTCATGTTTTTCAAGTAGCCTTCACGATTTAGTATCCATCATAGCATAAGGGCGCGGGCCGCAAATCGCCCTAAAAAATCTGCAGTTTTTACACTGGTGCCGCGGGGGAGACTCGAACTCCCACGGGTTTTAGAGCCCACTACCACCTCAAGGTAGCGTGTATACCAATTTCACCACCGCGGCATAAGTTAAAACGATCAAGAACTAAGGTTAATTGTATACCAGCCGCGAATAGCCGGCAATTTAAGGGGTCTGGTTAACCGGTTCCCGGGACACCGACCAATACAGAACGCCACGGTAGCGGTCTACCGAGTCGGCCAAAGGTTTGCCGCCCAGCGCGGTTACGTCGGGATTGCTGACATAGTGTAGCCTGGGCTGGTACAGGGCTACGCCGGGAGTTTGGGCTATCCAGTCTTCAATAAAGGTGCGGTACTTGGCGGCTCGCAGATCGGGCTCCGGCCGGCTGCGGGCGCTATCCAGGGCATCATCGATTTTAAAGGAGCGCAGATTGGCCAAATTGAGCCCCTGCGGGTTGGCCTGAGACGAGTGCCAGTAGGCGAAAACGTCGGGATCCGCACCCACGGCCATCTCATAGAGTAGAACGTCGTAGGCCCGCGGAGCGATAATGTCCTGCTGGGCATTTTCCGAGTTGGTCAGAATGATGTTCACCGACACCCCCAGTTGGGCCCACTGACCGGCCAGGGCCTCCAGGGCTTTAGGATAATCGCCGCTTTTGACGGCCGCGGCGTTCAGGCGCAGCGGCTGGCCGTCTTTTTCCAGCTTGCCGTCGGTGCCCCGCTTCCATCCGGCCGCGCCCAGCAGCTGCTGGGCTGCCTTGGGGTCGTATCCGGCCTGTCCCAGCCCGGCGGCAGTCGGCACCAGGTTAGGCGGCAGCGGAATACTCAGGGGCGACACCCGGCCGCCAAGCGGCCCGTCAGCAATAGCCTGGCGATTGGTGCCCAGGGCCAGCGCCTGACGTACTTTAATATCCTTCAGCGGGCCCTCGTCGGTACGAAAAATAGCCATCACCACGTTATTCAGCGGAGCCTCGGTAACGGTTACCCGCCTGGTGGCTTGTATCTGGCGAATTTCCTGAACTGAGAAATCGCCCACGGCGTTGACCTCGCCGCTCAAGAAAGATCGGCGCAGATCGTCGCGGTTTTTATAAATATGCAGCCTGAACCTGTCCAGCATCGGGGCGCCCCGCCAGTAATTCGGATTGGCGGCAAAGCGGATGATCAGTCTTCCCTTGTTCTTGTCGACTACTTGCAAATTGCTGACGCTAAAAGGCCCGCTGCCCACCGGCTGAAGATTGAACCGGGCGACCCGCATATCGGCCGGCTGGACACCGGCAAGGACGTGAGCCGGCAAAATTCCTACGGTCAGCAGCTGCGGGAACGGGGCGAACGGCGCCGGCAGGCTAAACTCCAGCCGCCGATCGTCCAGCTGCTTGACGCCTACTGACCGCCAGGCCGAGTAAAGCGGCGAACGGACCAAGGGGTCCTGAATGCTTTTGATTGTAAACATCACGTCGGCGACAGTCAGAGGCTTGCCGTCCTGCCAGACCAGGTTGGGCCGAAGAGTTACCACGAAACGCTTGCCGCCGTCTTCAACCGACCAGCTCTGGGCCAAATCGCCGGACAACGCGCCGTTTTGATCGTAGCCAAGTAGTCCGGCAAACGCCAGCTTGGCCGCGGAGCGCTCCGGAGAAGTGATAGCAAAGATTGGATTAAGAGTCTCAAACTGGCCGATTACTCCCTCGGCATAAGTGCCGCCGGCTACCGGCGCGGGCGCCTGATAGGCCTTTTGCATGGCCACCAATTGAAGCGCCAGGCTGCTAATCAGCACCCCGACTAGCAGCAGCCAGACCAGGGCGTGCCGCCGCACGTCCCGTATATTATCCCAGCGGCGGACAATGAACGTATGGGCGTGTCTGAGCGTGGCCGATTCGATCTTTTTCAATCGGCGCCTGATATGCTTGGTCGAGCGAAGACGCTCGAACCGGCCGAATGATTTTTGAGTCGGCTGTTGATCCACGGCGTTAAATAGTGTTAGTCACGCTTGTTATTTTAGAAGCCTTCCGGGCTTACGGCAGCAACAGGCTGGCCAGCAGCGATAAAACAAACAGCACAGCCATGGCGATGGTGGCTTCGTACAGGCTTTTGTCGGTCCCCCGACGGGTGGTAAACAGCTCGCCGGAGCTGCCGAAACCAGCTCCCAGGCTGGCTCCCCTGGTTTGCAGCAAAATGAACACAATCATCAATACGGCACTGCTGATGGTTATAAAATTAAGAATGGTGATAACGCGCATAGTTTGGTATTTCCCAATCAGGCGACGCCTTGTTTAGTACGGGCGGCGAAACCGCTCACTATATAGTTTACCAAGCTCATAATAATACCAGCAACTATCGAGGCGGCAAAAGTCATGGTGATACCCGGCACCAGCTTAACCGACAGCCACACCAAAAAACCGTTCACCACCAGCATGAACAGGCCCAGGCTTAATAAAATGGCCGGCAGCGACAAAATAATAACCACCGGCCTGAGCACTGCGTTAACCAGCGAGAAAACCAGGCCGGCCAACAGGAAGGTCATGGTGGTCTCGGAACTGTTCATAGACGCGCCAAGACTGCCAAGCAGCCGCACCGAAATCCACAGGCCCAGAGCATTCAGCAGCCACCGCGCCAGAAATACGCTCAGTTGTTGTCTCATACTGATACTACTTAAAAAGTATACTAGCCCGACGCCAAAAAAGCTAACTGCCCTTCTTCGTCCGCCGGGTTTGCGGCCCAGGCAAGTGGCGACCCTGCAGCCAGGAGTGCAGCAACTTGGCCTTGGCCTCGCCCACCACGGCGGCTAGCTGCCGGCGGTCGGCGGCGGCGGCCGCCCGGCCCGACCCGAAAGCGCCGATTAACCGCTTTTTGGTGGCAGGACCTATTCCCGGTATGCCGTTAAGCACTCCGGTGGTCTGCCTGACCCGCCTGAGCGAACTGTGATAGCTAACCGCGAACCGGTGCGACTCGTCCCGAATGCGCTGCAACAGTTTAACTATGTGCGAATTACGGGGCAGGTTAACCAGCTGGAAATCGCCGCTTGACTGTATGAGGGCGCGTTCTCCGCCTGCATCTTCCGGTGCCTGCGGACTCAACCGCACGCCGGAGCGCTCGGCGTGAATAACGATCTGTTCGCTGCGTTTGGCTAGCCCGATAACCGGAATTTTCAGGCCGTGAGAATCAAGAGCTTCTATAGCCGCGCTCAGCTGTCCCTTGCCGCCGTCAATCAGCAGCAGATCCGGCCTTGGCCAGTCGCCGTGCACCGTATTAAACCTCCGGGTCAGCACCTCTCTCATGTGCGCGAAGTCGTTGTTGCCGGGCACGCCAAGCTTAAACTTGCGGTACTGAGACTTATCAATCAGACCGTTGGTGGCTACCACCATACTGGCGACGTTGTCGCTGCCCTGCAGATGGCTGATGTCGTACCCCTCGATCCGCCGCGGCGGCGCCGGCAGACCCAGCAGACGGGATAGCCCGGCCAGAGCGTGATCTTTACTGATATCCAGAAACTCCTGGTCTTTAAACACCACCTGGTTTTGCAACTGTTTTAAGTTGCGCAGCTTGTCGCGGGCCTGGGCGGCTTCTTCGAACCGCCGGGCCCTGGCAGCGGCTTTCATCTCGGTCTCCAGCTCGCGTATCAGCTGGCTGCGCTCGCCTTTTAAGTACCTGATCAGTTTTCTTAAGCTGGCTTTATAAGCGGGGCTGGAAATTTTCCGGGCCTCTACTCCGGGACACAATCCCAAATGGTAGTGCAGGCACAACCGGGCTGGCATTGTCTGGTGTGTCGAGTATGGAAAACTGCGCCGTAAAAACCGCAAGGCCCGGTTAACCGCCAGGCCATTTTGATAGGGGCCAAAATACCGGGCGCCGTCATCCAGCGGATAACGGGTAAAACTCAGCGCCGGATAAGCCTCCCGCATTGGCAGTCGCACGTATATTTGCGACTTGTCATCGCGCAGCAGAATGTTGTAGCGGGGTTTATAGCGTTTAATCTGCTCGCTTTCCACAAACAGGGCATCAGCTTCGGTTTCGGTGACAAGCCAGTCTATGCCGGCGATTTCAGCTGTCAGTGCGGCGGTTTTTAAATCATGAGGCCGGCCGGCCCGGAAGTACTGCCGGACACGATTTTTCAAAACGGCAGCCTTGCCGACGTAAATGATCTCTCCGGCCGCATTTTTAAAAAAGTATACGCCAGGACCGGCCGGTAGGCGCTTCAATCTTTCCTGGATGACGCTTGGCTTGTTCATGACAGATCATAAAAAGCATAGCGGCTGCCGGGTGAGCCGGTCAACAAAATAAGCGGCAGTTGCTAGAATAATTACCGGCCGGCTAAACGTGGCCGTTGGCTTTTAGTTTGTTCATGTCCACCTGCTCGAAGTGCAGAAACTGTATCTGGCTGACGGAGCCCTGGTCGTTCAGCAGCTTTAGTGCCTGCGGGGAAACTATCTCCACGCTGTATTGCGCCTTGCCAGGAAAGTTCATCTGGCTGATCAGCAGTGAACCGTCGGACAGGATAGCCTCTACGAAGGCCGAGTGGCCTTTCCAGGTGTGTTCTTTAGCGTTAGGCCCCGTATTTTTCCAGATCAGCACCGACCCGACGGCCGGCGTGTTGTTAACCGGTATGCCCATCTCGCGGGCCCGGTCGGGCCACTCGAAAGCGTTGCCCCTGCCGCCCCAGTTGGGCATAAAACCGTATTTCTGATTAACCTTGAAAGCGGTGTAGCTGACGCACTCGCGGTTATACATGCCCCAGGGATCAACCACCGAATCCTGTTTGGGTTCGTAGAGGAAGCTGGGATAACCGCCGTCTTTTTCCAGCTTCAGGTTGGTTTCGGCGAACTGGGGTTTGACCATGGTGTGAAGATAGCCGTTTTTGGCCTGAAAGGTGACGGTGGCGCCTTCGGGCAATCCAAGCATCCGTTCGTAATAGCGCGACCGCTCGGCCGGATTTTCAGGCGGCACGGAGCCGACTAACTGTTCGGTTTTGATAGGTGGCTGAGGCGCCGCCGGCATAGCGGCAGCTACAATAGCGGCAATTTTATTACGATTGATAGTGCCAAGCAGCTTGGCCTTATATTCTGGATCGGTGGCATAAGACCATGACCCCTCCTGACCCTGGGGTATCAGGATCTTGCAGTTCTGGTCAAGCTTGGCCAGTAGACCATCTATATAGGTATTGACATCAGCCCGACAGCGTCTGGCGTCTTCATATTGCGACTGACTGATGATGTTATTAATGTAATCGGTGATTGCTTCGCTGTAGTTACCGTAAACCCTGAAAAGGGCTGGTATTAGTATGGTTTGACCGTTGACTATTTGGTTTAACTATATGCCCGCTAAAATTTATTTGTCAACAACAAAATAACATAATTTTCATTATGTCATTTATATGTAATTACAAGCTTAAGCGGTTAGGCTTTCAGGTTTTGGCGGCAGAAAAGCCGGGGGAACAGGAAGATGAGCAGTAATAGGCCTGCCCGGAGCATGCGCGGCACAACAGGACCAGGCGGTTGCAACTGGCCAGGGCGCAGTTCGAATAGCTGCTGGCAGGGCGGTGGCAGCCGCGACAGCGGCCGATAACTTTGGCCTGCGGGCTAAACGCCAAACTCATGCGCCTGTCAAAAACGTAAAGAGACCCTTCCCACAAACCCTGGTCGCCGAACGCCTGGCCGTACTTGACGATTCCGCCGTCCAGCTGATAAACGTCCCTGAAGCCCCGCTTGATCATCAGGGCCGATAGAACCTCGCAGCGCACACCGCCGGTGCAATAGGTAACCACCGGCCGGTTCTTTAAGTGATCGAAGCGGCCGCTGTCCAGTTCTTGGATAAAATCGCGGGTAGCGGCGGCCCGGGTAACCACCGCTCCCTTAAAACGCCCGATGGCCGCTTCATAAGCGTTGCGGCCGTCAAAAAACACCACCTCGTCTCCTCGTTTCGCCACCAGCCGGTGCAGCCCTTCGGGCTTAAGGCGCCGGCCGCCGCCGACTATGCCAGCGGAGCTAACTTTGATCTGATCGGGCGCACCGAACGTGACTATTTCGTCACGCGCCCTGACGCTCAGGCGAGGGAAGTCGTCGCGGATACCGTCGGACCATTTAAACTGCATGCCAGAAAACGGGGCGTAGGCCTTGGTTTGATTGATGTAAGACTTCAGATCAGCCAGCTCGCCGCCGACCGTGCCGTTAATACCGTGCCGCGAGATTAAAATTCTGCCTTTCAGATTAAGGGCGCGGCAAACGGCGGTTTGCCATAAACGAACCGCTTCGGGATCTTTAATAACGCTGAATTTGTAATAAAGCAGGATTTTTTGCATGACTTTTAAATAGTGGCGATCTGGTGACAATCGGGCAGCCTTAAGTTGGGGTGCGGGCTAAAACTTACTGTTTTTCTTCCAGCGAGCTTGGCTTGGGTTCTTTCTGCCCCTTGCCGCCCGGGCGGTCTTCTTCGGCTTGGCTGTCCTGCTGGGTGTCCTCGCCGTGCTCGGCTTCAACTTCGGCCACGTCTTCGGCTTCGGCTTCGCCGCCGGCCGCTTCGTTGGCGGCCTGCAGGGCGCTGGGTTCGTATACGCTGGCTATCACCAGCTCGCGGTCGTCAATTTGCAGTTCGACGCCCTCGGGCAGCCGGATGTCGGCCACGGTAACGTGCTGGCCGGGTTCCGCCAGCTGTTTGATGGAAACCTCCAGTCTGTCGGGTAGATTAGCCGGCAAAGCGGCTACGGGCAGGCTTTCAAGGGTTTGCAACACCACCAGCCCAGCCTTTTCGGCCAAACTCTCGCCCTCGCCCAGTAGCACCACCGGTACCTCGGCCTCGACTTTTTCATTCTGCTTAACGGCGTGGAAAGAAACGTGCCTGAGCGTCCGCTTGACCGGGTCGAGGTCGACATGCTTGATCATAGCCAGACGCTTTTTGCCGTCCAGTTCCAGGTAAACCGGATGATGGCGGCCGGCTTGCCGATAAACTTTATCCATCACCAGGGCCGGAGCACTGACGTTGGCCGGCTCCAGGCCGGCGCCGTATATCACGCCCGGAACTTCTCCCTGGCGCCGCAGACCGGCTACTTTCTTGCCGGCCACCTTCCGGTTTTTAAGGGTCAACTCTATTTTGTCGCTGCTCATATTGGCAATACTTTGGGTTATTTAATATCCATTTATTTAAGCATTGGAAACTGGTCCGGCATTTATTATAACAGATTTGTCCCTATGGCTCATGCTATACTCTTACCCGTGATACCGGGCATCGATTTGGTTGATTTTATCCGCGCCGTCGGCATTCTAGGAGTTGTCGCGATAGTGTTTGCTGAGTCCGGCCTGCTGATCGGGTTTTTCCTGCCGGGAGATAGCCTGTTGTTCACGGCCGGCCTGCTGGCCCAGCAAGGGGTTTTGGGCATCAGCGTTTACTGGCTGGCCCTGCTTTTGTTCGCGGCGGCGGTGCTTGGCGACAATGTCGGTTACGCCTTTGGCCATAGGGTGGGACGAAAACTGTTCAAGCGCCCCGACTCGCTGCTGTTCAGCCATCACAACCTGATGCGGGCCGAGGAGTTTTACCGGCGTTACGGCGCCAAGACCATTGTGCTGGCCAGATTTATTCCGGTGGTGCGCACTTTCGCGCCCATCGTGGCAGGCATAAGCACTATGCCTTATAGAACCTTCCTAACCTTTAACCTGGTCGGGGCGCTGCTTTGGGCGGTGGGTCTGACCTACGCGGGATATTATGCCGGCAGCTGGTTCGAGTCGCGCGGCATTAGCATCGACCGATACCTGCTGCCTATCGTCCTGCTGATTATCGCCACCTCGGTGGCTCCGCCGGTCTGGCATCTGATTAAAAACCGGCGCGGAAGTGGATCAAGCGGCTGAGTGGACGGCGTTAAAGAATCTGCTTCAGGTATCGTCCCGTGTGCGACCCGGCCTGGCCGGCCACCGTCTCGGGCGTACCGGCGGCTACCAAATAACCGCCGGCCTGGCCGCCCTCCGGGCCGAGGTCTATCAGGTAGTCGGCCGATTTGATAACGTCGAGATTGTGCTCGATCACCACCATGCTGTTGCCGGCCTCAACCAGCGCCTGTAGCACCTGCAGCAGTTTTTTAACGTCGGCGCTGTGCAGCCCGGTAGTGGGCTCGTCCAATACGTACATGGTCCGGCCGGTGGCGCGGCGCGACAGCTCGCTGGCCAGCTTGATCCGCTGAGCCTCGCCGCCGGAAAAGGTGGTGGCCGGCTGCCCCAGCTTGATATAGCCCAAACCTACTTCCAGCAAGGTAGCCAGCTTGCGCGACACCGCCGGTATGTTGGCGAAAAAGTCGGCGGCCGTTTCCACGGTCATTTCCAGCACGTCGGCGATAGAGACGCCTTTGTATTTGATTTCCAGCGCTTCACGGTTGTAGCGCTGGCCCTTGCACTGCTCGCAGGTAACGTAAACGTCCGGCAAAAAATGCATTTCGATTTTGATGACTCCGTCTCCCTGGCAGTTTTCGCAGCGGCCGCCGCGCACGTTAAAACTAAAACGGCCCGCCCGGTAGCCGCGGACATTGGCCTCGGGAGTAGACGCGAATAGTTCGCGGATGGGCGTGAACATGCCGGTATAGGTGGCCGGGTTGGAGCGCGGCGTCCGGCCGATTGGTGACTGGTCGATAACGATGATTTTATCCAGGTGCTCAACGCCTTCCAGGGCTTCGTGCCGGCCGGCCACTTCGTTGGAACGGTGCAGCCGGCTGGCCAGCTCTTTGGCCACGATGTCATTAACCAGAGTAGACTTGCCGGAACCGCTGACCCCGGTTACTACGGTCAGCAGGCCCAGCGGAATTTCCACCGTCAGGTTTTTCAGGTTATGCTCTCTGGCTCCGACGACCGTCAGCGACCTGCCGGCGGGCTGCCGCCGCCGCTTGGGCACCGCGATAGCGTCGCTACCGGACAAAAAACGGCCCGTCAGGCTGTGGGGATCGGCGGCCACGCTGTCCGGGCTGCCGGCGGCTACCACTTTGCCGCCGTGTATGCCGGCTCCCGGGCCCATGTCCAGCAGATAATCGGCCGAGCGAATAGTATCCTCGTCGTGCTCCACCACGATGACCGTGTTGCCCAGGTCCCTTAAGTGTTTTAGGGTAGTGATCAGACGCTCGTTATCCCGCTGATGCAGGCCGATTGACGGCTCGTCCAGCACGTAGAGCACTCCCTGCAAGCCGGAGCCGATTTGCGTGGCCAGGCGGATCCGCTGAGCCTCGCCGCCGGACAAGGTATTGGCCGCCCGGTTCAGCTCCAGATAACCCAAACCGACGTCCCGCAAAAACCGCAGCCTGGCCACTATTTCGCGCATAATCTGGCGGGCGATCAGCTGCTCCTGCTTGTTCAGCTGTAGGCCACCCTCGAACAACTCCAGGGCATCGTCCACGCTCAGGCCGCAGATATCCATGATGTTCATGCCGTGCAACTTGACTGCCAGGGCCTCTGGTCTTAGTCGGGCCCCCAGGCAGGCGTGGCACTGGCGTTCCCGCATGAACCGCTCGATATCCCGCCGCATAAACTCGCTTTCGGTCTCGCGGTGACGGCGCTCCAGGCCGGGTACCACCCCCTCGTAAACCGAGTCGAAAGAGCGGCCGCCGCCCAGGGAGATACGGTAGGTCTGCTGGCCGGTGCCATAAAGGATGGCCTTGACGTCTTCCGGATCAAGCCGACCCACCGGAACGTGCAGGCTGAAGCCGCGGCTCTCGGCCAGGACGGCCAGTTTTTTCATCCACCAGGCGTCGCTGGTTACCCGATTGTAAGGCCTGATAGCCCCCTCGGCGATGGTCAGGCGCGGGTTAAAGACCAGTTCCGGGTCAACCTCCAGCCGGCTGCCCAGCCCGGTGCAAACCGGACAGGCGCCGTGCGGCGAGTTAAAACTGAACAGCCGCGGCGCCAGCTCCGGGATAACCACGTCGGGATGATCCGGGCAGGCGTAACGCTGGCTGTAAACCTGTTCCTCGTGGCTGTCGGCATCAATGACCAGCACCGTACCCTCGGCCACTTCCAGAGCTTGCTCAATCGACTGGGCCACCCGGCCCGCCGAATCCGGCGAAATTACCACGCGGTCTACCACCAGTTCTATGGTGTGTTTTTTGTTTTTGTCCAGAACCGGCCATTCATCCAAAGAGTAAACCACTCCGTCCACCCTGGCCCGGGCGTATCCGGCCCTGGAATACTGTTCCGGAATATGAGCGAATTCGCCTTTTTTGTCGTTAACCACCGGGGCTAAAATCATCAGCCGGCTGCCGGACGGCCGGCTGGCGATTTCGTCCACGATCACCTGAACGGTGCGCCGGCTGACCGCCCGAGCGCAGATCGGGCAATGGGGAACCCCGACCCTGGCGAACAGCAGGCGCAGGTAATCGTAAATTTCGGTCACCGTAGCGGCCGTGGAGCGAGGGTTACGGCCGGCCGACTTCTGGTCGATGCTGATGGCCGGGCTAAGACCGTCTATCTGATCCACGTCCGGCTTTTCCATGATCCCCAAAAACTGTCTGGCGTAACTGGACAGGCTTTCGACGTAACGGCGCTGACCTTCGGCGTATATGGTGTCAAAGGCCAGACTGGATTTGCCCGATCCGCTCAGCCCTGTCACCACCACTAGCTTGTCGCGGGGAATTTCCACGTCAATATTCTTGAGGTTGTGTTCGCGGGCACCCCGAACCACGATAGCGTCTGCCATATCCGATAAATTATAACACTTTTCACCTATTCGGTCTAAATGGCTTATAATGTACCCAGCTAAAGACTCATGCTGAACAAGTTAGGCAGATTTTGGAAGAAAACTCCACCGCTGGCCCGGCAGGTGGCAGTGGCTTGCCTGGGACTGGTGCTGCTGCTGGCCGGCGCAGCCATGCTGGTACTGCCCGGCCCCGGCTGGGCTACCATCTTTCTGGGCCTGGCGGTGCTGGCCAGCGAATTCTACTGGGCCAACCAGCTGAAAAGCTGGCTTCTGAAACGCTTCAAATCGGCCCTGGCCTGGGCCAAAAACCGAGGCCGCTAAAGTAGCGGCGCAAACATTGCTGTCCTGATGCTCCTCTACCAAGCTTGCTTAATATTAAAATTTATGATAAAATAACAAGGTGAGATTGTCCGGTTTAGGTTTGATTATTTTGGCCGGCTCAGCTGTTGGCTCAGTGGTTCTGATATTTGTCTGGCCCAGTCTGTTTGACGCTTTGTTCTGGTTTCTGTTCGCCGGGGTCATCCCCGGCACTAACCTGGTCGTGCCCGCCGGAGTGATGGCCTTGATATACCTGGCGGCGCTGATTACCCTGACCAGCCACGCCTGGCGCAGAGGACTCTACCCGGGAAGCGCCCGACTGCTGCGCGCCCAAGACAACGCGGCCGCCAGACTAAACAAACCGTTAAAAAGCGGCCGTGCGGCAACGACCAAACCGCGCCGGCCAATTAGCCGTCACAAGCCAGCCGTTTGAGAACCGCAAGCGGCATGGTTTATGATTGATAAATCATGTCTGAGCAGACCTTCTTCTTTTACGATGTAGAGACCAGCGGCTTCGACCCCAAAACCATGCGCATTATGCAATTCGCCGGACAGCGCACCGACCTGCAGCTGAAGCCGCTGGGACGACCGGTCAACTGGCTGGTTAAGCTGAGCGACGATGTCCTGCCCGATCCGGCAGCGGTACTGTTAACCGGCATTACCCCGCAGAAAAGCCGGCAGGCGGGACTTAGCGAAGCCGAGTTCTGCCGCAAGCTGTTTCGGCAGGTACTGACGCCCGGCACCATCGTTACCGGTTTCAACAACATCCGGTTCGACGACGACTTTTTGCGCTATACCTTTTACCGTAATTTTTACGATCCCTACGAGTGGGCCTGGGCCGAAGGGCGCAGCCGTTGGGATCTACTGGACGTAGTCCGCCTAATGAGAGCTATCCGGCCCGACGGAATTAACTGGCCGGTAGACAAAGACGGCCTGCCGACCAACCGACTGGAAGCGATCAGCGCCGCCAACGGCCTGGACCACGCCAGCGCCCACGACGCCCTGAGCGACGTTAGCGCCCTGATTGGCCTGGCCCGCCTGATTCGGAACAAACAGCCAAAACTGTTCAATTACCTGCTGGGCATGAGGCTTAAAAAGCGGGTCGCCGAACTGGTCAGCCTTGATCAGCCCCAGCCCTTTCTTTACTCCAGCGGCCGCTACGACAGCCAGTGGCTGAAAACCACCGCGGTCTATCCCATCGGCCAGTCCGGCAAGTCTGGAGGCGTGCTGGTGTGGGATTTGCGACAGGACCCGGATGATTTTGCCGGGCTCTCGCGGCGCCAGATCGCCGACCTGATAACCTCCAAGCGCTCCGACGAGCTCAAACAAAGCGGCGGCCTGAATTCGCCGGTGAAAGAACTCAGCCTCAACCGCTGCCCGGCCGTAGCGCCAATGGGCGTGCTGGACCCGGACAGCCGGCAGCGGCTCGGCCTGGACCTGGCATCGGTCGAGACCAATTTAAGAAAACTGCGGCGAAACCGGCAGGTGGCCGCCGAATTCGTCCAAGCCTGGGCGGCCAGAGCCCCTTTTGAAAGGGCTACTGACGTAGACGGGCAGCTCTACGACGGTTTTCTGGATGACAGCGACCGGCGGCTGCTCGACTTGGTCCGGCAAGCCGAGCCGCGTGAGCTACAGTCCATCGGCGACAAATTCAAAGACCGGCGCATGCGGGAGCTGCTGCTGCGCTACAAGGCGCGCAATTTCGAGTCTTTTCTGGATAGCGAGGAGCGTGCCGCCTGGGAAGAGTACCGGACGGCCAGGCTGAAGGCCGACTGGCCCAACTTCAGCCGGAAGCTGGCCGAGGCGCAGGCTGCCGAGCTAGACGCCGAGCGACGGTTTTTGGTTGAAGAGCTCAAACTGTGGGCCGAATCGATCATACCGGCCGAGTAAAGTGGGCCGGTTACTCGGACAGCTTCAGAGATAAACCCTCAGCCTTGCCGGTAAAACAAATTAGCGTATCGGGCTGAGCTCCCAAGCGGATCAGCTCGTGGATCACCCCTTCGCGCCGCAGAATATGCCGCAGCCGTTGTCGGCCGTGCGGGTTGGCAAAATCGGTCCTGACGGCGAAACGCTCAATCCTGACGCCGCCAAGCGCGAAGTTGCCGTCCGGCCGCCGGGCTAGCGTCCAGGCGTCGCCGCTGTCGGCTAAGGTAATCAGAGGCATTGAATCGCCATGTTCGGCGGTTCGGGCCGGAGCGGCCGCGGCCACCCGGGTTTTGTCTACCAGATCAGCAGCGACATTCAACAATTCTTTAATACCGATTCCGGCAGCGGCGGAAACCGCCATGACCGGTGTGCTTTTTTTGACAGCTTGAAGCAGCCTGTCCAGAACCACGGCAACGCGAGCCGGGTCGGCTCCCTCGATCTTGGTCAGAACCACAATCTGCGGCCGGCTGAGCAGCTGCGGATTATAGGCCCTTAGCTCCCCCTCCACCGTCCGCAGGGCCCGCACCGGATCTTCCTGATAAAAATCAATCAGATGCAACAGCACCGAGGTACGCTCTACGTGCCTTAAGAATTCGTCACCCAGCCCCTTGCCCTGGCTGGAGCCCTCTATCAAGCCCGGGATGTCGGCCACCAGCAGGGTCCGGCCTACCGCTTCGGCTACCCCCAGATTGGGGGACAAGGTAGTAAACGGATAATCGGCTATCTGCGGACGGGCTCGGCTGATGACGCTTAGCAGGGTGGATTTGCCGGCGTTAGGTAAGCCGACCAGACCAATATCGGCCAGTAACTTGAGTTCGAGGGTCAGCTGGCGGACCTCGCCCGGCTCGCCCAGTTCGGCTACTCGAGGAGCCTGACGGGTGGAACTTTTAAAGTGAGCGTTACCGAAACCTCCCCTGCCGCCCTCGGCCACTACCGCCCGTTGCCCGGGTTGTATTAGTTCGGTCACGACCTGTCCGTCCAGCTCCAGTACCTGAGTTCCCACCGGCACGGCGGCTACCAGATCGTCGCCGTTGGCGCCGTGCTTGCGGCTCTTCATGCCATCCTGCCCCGGCGTGGCGGACAACTCCTGTTTGTAATGAAAAGCGACCAGAGTGTTCAGGTTGGGATCGGCCCACAGCACCACGTCGCCGCCCTTGCCGCCGTCGCCGCCGTCCGGGCCGCCCTTGCTGACATATTTCTCGCGGCGAAAACTAACGGCCCCTTTGCCGCCGTCGCCGCCCCGCACCGTAATGGTTGCTTTATCTACGAACATCGTTTGAAATTTTGAGTTAATTCTTACCTAAGTATACTTAATAACGGCGCCCGTCACAAAGGGAGCGCCGCTATTGTCTTTCAATACCACAACTAATGGATATAGGTGTAGTTACGGGCCTGGGCGGCCGATATGGTCCGGCTGGAGATGATGTTCCAGCCGACATAGTTCATTTCCGACAACGTAACACTACCGTCCGGACCGATTTTTTCTACCACTGCCACATGGCCGTAAGGAGGAGCAATGTTGGGGTCTTGCAAAACTGCGCCGATTTCGGGGATTTTATCCACGCGGTAGCCGGCGGCTCGGGCGTAACTGTCCCAAGTAACGGCGTCACCCCAGTAGCTGCCCACCGGACGGCCCAGCTGGGCGCGCCGGTTATAAACCCAATAGGTGCAGTAGCCGTAGGCGTAGCGGTTGCCGACCGACACTCCGGCGTTGGCGAAGAACGACGAGGTAACCGACGAGCCGAGCCTTGGTCCGGCCGGCGCCCGGTATCCCGGCCGCTCGTTAACCGGCAGCACTCCGCCGGGTATCACTATGGACTGCCCCGGCTTAAGGCCGCTCAGCTCGGCGTCGTTATAGGTAATAATCCGGTTGCGATCGGCTTGGTATCTGGCAGCCAGCGATTCGGGAGTATCGCCGGGACGAACGGTGTAAATCACGCCGCTGACAGTCGGTACTTTAAGGGTCTGGCCGGGAGCTAGGGCGTCACTGGTCAGGTTGTTGGCCCAGCGCACAGTATCGGCGCTGACGCTCAGCTTAGCGGCTACCGCGGGCACGTTGTCGCCGGCCACGGCGCTGTAGCTGCGGATACCCCGGACGTTGGAGGCCTGGATCAGTTGCGGTTTGGAAATAACCGTCTCGTCGGTTTGAGCCAGGGCGCTTTTGGCGCTCAGCGATACGGACAAGCTTTCCACGTTGCTGGCCACCGCCAGATTGGCCGTCTGGGCGGCGGTAACCGCCAGCTCGGCGGCGGCAACTTGGTCTACGGAGGGAGTGCCGCTGGCAAAAGCAGCACGCGACAGGCTTGCAGAGCTTTGCGACACCGGAGACTGGTAACCAATGGAAACCACGCTTAATATCATGGCGATAATCGCCAGATATGATACGGATGCCGAAAATTTGATCCGCTTGGCCCGTTTTTTCAAACCGGCTACCAGGCGGCTGGTATTACTGGATTCAACCGCGTCCCGGGCCGGAGCCGGCAAGACGCGCATATGGGTTTTACCCATAACATTGGTTTGGCTACTAATAGTAGTCTCCCTTGCGGCCTGTTACCAGGCAGCGCATCCTATACTCTGTCTTGCTTCCCGTCTTCATCTAAACTGGACAGACTAGCCGGGAACTGGATAGTGTCGACCTTTACGTTTACGTTTTAGTTTAGAGCGTATCCGTTCGACATTTCTAGGAAGGCCGCCGCTACCGTACCGCTTGGCTTGCCCACTGATTGCTCAGGAGCCATCTCTCTTAAATATCTCATCCTCTGACACGGTGCGACGTACGACATCAATTTTAATCTTTCTTGACATTTGTGTCAATGGGTGTCATTACTCTGTAAACAGAGGTGCTGCCGCCTACTGACACTGCTTTTTGCAGTAATTTTTAATGTTTTGTTCGTGTTCGGCCAGAGTCCTGGCGTAGTGGATCACCTTGTCGTCGCCAGCCACGAAATAAAAATAGTCGCCGGGCGCCGGAGAAGCCACCGCCTCCAGGGCGGACAGATTGAAATTACCAATCGGTCCCGGCGGTAAACCTTTGTTAATCCTGGTGTTGTAGGGCGAATTCAGGTTGGCGCTGGGCGCTACCCCTAACTGCTTGGCGGCATAGATAAAAGTCACGTCGGCCCCCAGCGTCATACCGGCCTTCAGCCGGTTCTCGAACACCATGGCCACTTTTTTCTGTTCGGCGGGATCGCCGACTTCTTGCTGGACTATCGAGGCTAACGTGATAGCCTGATAAAGATTCAGGCCGCGGCTTTGCAAACGGGCGGTCAGATCACTGGCGGCCAGCTGGCGACTGAACTGTTCGAAAGATTTAGACAGCAGCGAACGCACGCTGTCACCCGGCAGGATCTCGTAAGTGTCCGGAAAAACATATCCCTCCAGGCTGGTACCGGCCGGCTTGTCGGCAAACAGCTGGCTCTGATAGGCGGCCGACAAAGACGCCTGGATATCGGCGCGGTCAAATCCGTAGGTTCGCAGTTCATCGGACAGCTCGTTCAGGGTTAATCCGGGCAAAATGGTTATTTTTAAAGGAGTTACCCTGCCCTGGTACAAATAGTCCGCCACCGTCCGGGCCGACATGGACGGAGACAGAGCGTAAGCCCCGGCTTTCAGGTGATTCTGTACCCCGCTGAGCTTGATGTACAGGCGAAAGGCTTGGCGGTTGCGGATGATGCCCTCCCGTTGCAACTGGCGAGCGATACCCGAAGGCGTCTCACCCTTGGCGATAACCACCCGGCGGGCCGGAGCGCCCGGATCGGCCGGAGTCAGAGAGTAATAATACCACCCCGCCGCCCCGGCGGCGGCCAAAGCTAAAACAATGCCCAGCGCCAGGGACCAGGTAGCCGGACGGCGCCAAACGGGCCGGCGGAGGCTTAGCGACGCGCCGGCGCGCCCGACCGGGCGGTCGTCCCACGGTTTCCAGCCGTCCAGACGCCGCCGGATATCATTCAGACCCATCATTTTTACTCCACCAGGTGCCGAGAAAATCATTCAATATCAGCTGGGCAGCCAGGGCATCAACATCGCCCTTTCGATAGGGCCGTCCGGACAGGCGCAGAGTTTCTTCGGCTTGAGCCGAAGTCAGCGACTCGTCCTGAAAATGCAACGGCAAACCGGACATCTTAGCCAGTCGCTGCCCGAATTCTAGGCAAAACTCAGATTGTCGGGTTTGCTCGCCGCTTAAGTTGCGCGGCAGGCCTACCACTAAACGGGTAGCGCCAAGCCGTTGAATTTCGGCCAGCAGCCGCTCCGCCAAATCGCTGCCGGTTTCCAGGGTCGGCTGGGCCACGGCTACCGGCACCGAGGCATCGGCCACGGCCAGGCCCACCCGCTTTTCACCCAGGTCGAGGGCCAGGATTATCTCAGACGGCATTTTGAACGGTGAATTTGATGTTAATACGATCCGGCTTGGAAACCTGGTTAACCCAGAACGGCCAGTAGCGAACGTCCACGCTATCCACACCCTTAATGCCGCCGACTATCTGCTGTATCTCGCCGTAACGTTTGCCAGCCAGCTGAGCAGACAAGGTCTTGGGGTCGATGTTGGGACCGATGGAACCGGTAGTAATCAGGCGGGCACTGAAGGCGCCGCCGGCCGGACTTTGAAAGTCGCTGAAGTAGATGGAATTATCCCCCAGGTTGTAAATCCGCCGGTTCTGGCTGGAAGCAAGCTGCTGGTTCAGGATGTCGCTCAGCAGGCCGCGCACGTCGGCCCGCGACAAAGCAATAAGAGTGTAGGTGGTTTCCTGAGTCAGCCTGGCCCTGGTGGCCTGTTCCCCCACGGCCGGGGTAACCGCCGGCTGGGCGGTATCGGCCTTAAAGCTCTCCTGCACGATGATGACGTCGCCGCTGAATTGTTTGGCCAGCTCGGCTTTAACAGCTGCCAAATCGGCCGAACCAAGCTGCTGGAGGGCCTTGGCCACATCGTCGGCCGACACCACCGTAACAGTGTCTTTGCTGCCGCCGGACATCTGATCGCCCTGGGCTGACACGTTGGCGTTGCTGGAAGAATAGGCCTGAGGGGGTAAGTTGTATTGGGGACCGATGTCAACTGCGGTAACCGTAACCGTGGCGGCCCCCGGCACGATCTTTCCGCCGGACACCCGGGCCCCCGGCACGGTTACGTCGGAGCCGTTAGTAAACTGCAGGCCGTTGGCGGCGGTAAAAATGGTACCGGCGCGGACCGTCACGGGGTCGCTGCTGTTTTTGTTGTACAAATTCATAACGCCGCTGGCTTTGTTGCCCACGTCTTTGGTGCCGGTAGCCGTGAACTCGGTGCTGCGGGTCTTTTTAAGCTGTTTGACCTCCGGCTTGAGCTGGAGTTTGTTCACGTCGGTAGGCAGCGACGGGTTCATGGTAATGGTTTTATCCACGGGAACGGCGTCGGTGCGGGCGGCAATGACCACGGTGGCTCGAGGAGCGATGACGATCGCCCAAACCAAAAAGGCTACCAGCAAAACGCCCAAACCCCCGAACCAGAAAAGCCGTTTACGAAAACTGTCAAAATTAGGGATTTTCAAGCCGCTTCCGACAGACGCAGGCGGTTCGGCCGAGTTGGCGGCAGAAAAGTCCTTGCTTTCGCCGGAAGCAAGTCCGGCCGGAGTTGCCGGCTGAGCGGCCGGCGACGGCGAGCCGCTATCTTGATCGAAGGACAACCGGGCCAGTTCGCCAACCGGCAGTTCCTGTCCGTCAATGGTCGTTTCGGCGACCGGACCCGAAGCCCCCTCCGGCGGCCCCATCTGCGGCCGTGACTGCAGGTTCCTGGCCACCGGTATCCTGACGCCGGCGGCCAAGGCGCTCAGCGGCCGGTCGCTGGTAATCAGTACGATATGCCTGTCGGAAGAGGAGGCGGCCCGTTTAAGCAGTTTAAGATTGACTGCGCTTTGCAGCACGCCTACCCGTTTGGGCGGCACCAGAGCGACGATTTTCGACCCGGCCTGCTTGACCTTGGTGATGATCGAAGTGATGTCGTCGTCGACATCAATGTAGATGACATCTTTTTTCATACCCTTAAGAAACGATTCAGCTTATCTTTTATTTTATCGGTTCCGGAGCTATTAATCATGGTATCATAGCCGACCCGCAGCAGCCCGGTAGCGGTAACGTAGGTATGATCGCGCACCGTACCAGTGGAATCGCTGACGCCTAAAACCTGATCCGGCTGAATGTAGCGCACCTCCGGCCGCCTGGTAAACGGCAGCCCCTTGTACCAGTCTCGCTCTTCCAGGGCCGTAACCAGCTGGCGCAAGCTGGCGCCTCCGCCGCACAGCAGCAGCCGATTGGGCAGGTGATCAACGCTGTCGAACTCGCCCAGGGCCAGCTCGATACCGTCCAGCCAGACTTCCAGGGTCTTGTCAACGGCCGCTTCGGCAGCCTGCCTGACATCATCCTTAATATCAGGATCGTCAATGTTGATTTTCAGCTTTTCGGAGTCCTGGTACGACAGACCCATGTCGGCGGCGATGGTGCGGGTAAAACTGCGGCCACCGATGCCGAAACTGCGGGTGCCCTCCACTCCGCCGTCGTTCACCACGGCGATATCGGTGGTACCTCCACCGATATCGGCCAGAATGGCCGTGAAGCTGCTGCTGGCGTCGGTGCCCAGCACACTGCGGCTGACGGCAAACGGTTCGGCCGCCACCGCCAGCAAGTCCAGATCGAGCTCGCCGGCCGTTCTTTCCAGTGCTCCTATATGCACCATTGGCGCGAAGGCAGTGTAAATTTGAATGGCCACGTCGCGCCCCTGAAAGCCGATCGGGTTGCTGATCTTATAGCCGTCTATATGAATGCCCACAATGGCCGAGTTGACCAGACGGATTTCCACGTCGTCATTGCCGGTTTCCCAAGCGATCTGCTTCTGGGCGTTGTCGTGGGCCTTTTCCTGAACTTTTTCGATGATAAATTCCATTTCAGCGGCGTCCAGCGCCCTGTCCGGCTGCGGGCGCTTGTACTTGATGATATCGGTCGAACCCTTAACCAGCTCACCGGCGATGCCGATAACCGCCCTGGTAGCCTGCAAGCCGGCCTGATCTTCGGCTTCGGCCAGAGCCGCTTCGCAGTGGCGCACCACCCCGGCGATATCGGCGATGGCACCCGAATGCATGTCGCCCTGGTCCTGCCTGGCCCGCCCCGCTCCGACAATGATCAAGTTATCCCCCTCCTGAACGGCTATCAGGGCTTTGACGAATTCCGTACCGATATCTAGAGCCAGAACGTGTTTCTGGTGGGTGTTTTTCGGGCCACGCGCCGGCAGGGCGCGCTTCAGTTTGTCTATGATCATCTCTAAGGTGATTATACAACAATAGCCCTTATGCCTTTGCATTGAAAATTGTATTGTTATATTGTATAATGTAAAGATATGGCCGCCGATTTTGAAAGCCTCAAGTCTAGCGAGGTTTACCCCAGCCTAAGACAGGCGCTTAACCGCCTGTCCACCAAGCTGGTTCCTTCGCCAAATTACAGTCTGGAGATCAAACACCTGCCGCTGAACCTTTCGCCGATGCACGTTCAGGCTCTGTCCGCCGCCTTCGGCCAAAAAATTGACGCCGACAGCAGTTTAAATGTCCGGTTTGGCTACGACGAGCAGACGGACAGCCTGGCCGCCGAACGTCTGAGCTGGCTGTTTCAGCGGAAAAATTTAATCGGGTTGATCGAGCGCCGGGATTCGAGCTACGGCGGACGGATCGAGCGATTGAGCGGAGACCGGATGGCCGATTCGGCCGACTTGCCAAGACCGGTTTTCGCCGGCGAATTCATCGACCAGCTGCTGAAGGCGTATAACCTCGCCGCGCCAACCCGGTGGCAGAATCGTCCCGGCAGCTACCGGCTGTGGTTGGCCGACGCCCTAAGCCTCAGCCCGTCCTGGCAGACCAGAGAGGAAACCGTTCTGCCATATGGCAGCGGCCGCCAGGTGAGAATCAGCCGCGAGGCGAACGTCCATGAAAATCCAGCGCCCGGCGGACAAACCGAAATCCGCGACGAGATGCGTATCAGCCTGGAGCATGTCACCGACGGGCCCGAGGCGGGCACCGTCAAGCACGGCGCCCTAGTAATCGCCTTTGAAAGCTACCACGGCGAACTGCAAAGTTATGCTTCGTGGATGGAAAGCTATCTGCGCCGCGAAGCCGGTCCGGGCCAGCCGGCCGCGGAGTCCGAACAACTGCGCCGGCACAGCCTGGGACGTATCGACGTGGAACTGATGGCCAACCTGGTCAAAATCTTGAGTTCCCTTTAGACCAGCGCTGCCTTGATTCTTCTGACTCCGGACGAGGAGGACTCTTCTTTCAGTATCTTGAAGCGCTTGCCGCCTTCGGCCAGCTGCGAGGTACGCTCCACGTGGGGTCCGCCGCAAATTTCCAGGCTGAACATCTGCTTACCTTCACCGGCCTGGTAAACCTTGACCGTGTCGCCGTACTTGTCGCCGAAAGCACCCAGGGCGCCCAGCCGGAGGGCTTCGTCCGTCGGATATTCCCGCCAGGTCATCGGCAGGTCTTTGGCGATCTGCTCGTTGACCATATCTTCTACCCGTTGAAGCTGTTCGGCCGTAACTTTCTCCGGGTGCGAAAAGTCAAAGCGCAGCCTCTGCTCGGTGATGTTGCTGCCGCGCTGAACCACGTGATCGCCCAGCACCAGCCGCAGCGCCTTGTACATCAGATGCGTAGCCGTGTGATACTTCTTGTGCGTGTCGCTATGCCCTTCCAGGCCGCCCTTGAACTGGCCGCGAGTGGCTGTACGCGACCGTTCGCGCTGCTGCCGCATAGCCTCGTCGAACGCCTGGCGCCAGCCGTCCGCCAAGGGCAGCTGACGCTTTTTGACTTCTTCGAGGGACAGCTCCAGGGGAAATCCGTAGGTGTCGTGCAGTTTGAACAAGGCCTCGCCGCCAACCGGGCCGCGGATTTCCTTGTCGAAATGGCGGATGCCGGCGCTTAGAGTTTGCCGGAACAGTTTTTCTTCCTTGCTCAGCGCCGCCGCCAGCTCGTCTTGGCGGCCGCGTAGCTCCGGATAAGCCGCTTGGTACACCGCAACCGCGGAGGGCAGAAGTGCCGTCAGTAAGTCCCGCTCGATTCCCAGTTCCAGGCCGAAACGGACCGCCCGGCGTATCAGACGGCGCAGCACGTAACCTTGCTCCTTATTGCTTGGCGTGACGCCGTCCAGCGACAAGAACAAAGCGCCGCGCAGATGATCGGCAATCACTCTCATGGCCGCCTGATTGCCCTGATAGGAACGGCTGCTTAGCTTCTCCAGCCGCTCGATCAGCGGCCACAGCAGGCTGATTTTAAACACGTCGCCGCTGCCCTCCGCCGCCGCCGCCAGGCGCTCCAGACCGCCGCCGAAGTCGACGTTAGGCCTGGGCAGCATGGAAAAACCGCTATCGGTTTTTAAATAGGTCATAAAAACCGAATTACCGATTTCCATGTAACGGCCGCATTCGCAATTGGGATGGCAATGCTCACCGAACGCCGGATCGTGCCGTATGTGCGAAAACTCAAAGAACACCTCGCTGTCCGGACCTCCCGGCTCGCCGGCCGGCATATCGCCCGGCGCCCCGGACCGGCTCCACCAGTTCTTTTTGGCGTCGTAGAAGAAAATCCGCTCGCCGGGTTTCATGCCGCGGCGGCGGCCGGCTTCTTCCGAGCCGATGACCGCCTCTTCGGCAACGATTCCCTTCTTGGCAAACAGCTCCTTCCAAATTGCCGCGCTTTCCGTGTCGCGCGAAACCCCTACTTCTTCGTCGCCAGCAAACGCGGTAACGTACAGTTTATTCGGATCCAGGCCGACAACTTCGGTCAGGAACTCGAAATACCATGACAGCTGCTCTTTTTTAAAGTAATCACCCAGACTCCAGTTGCCCAGCATCTCAAAGAAAGTGGTATGGCGGTTGTCGCCGACCTCGTTGATGTCTTCGGCGCGCAGGCAGGTTTGGGAATCTGCCAGGCGTTTGCCCTGCGGATGCTCAGCGCCAAGCAGGTAAGGCAAAAGCGGCTGCATGCCGCTGCCGGTAAATAGCGTGGTTGGATCGTCCTTGGGTACCAGGCTGGACCGTTCGATAACCGAATGGCCTCTGGCGGCAAAAAAATCCAAAAAAGCCTGACGAATGGTCTGAGCGTCCATATCAACAATCCACTATAACCTTAAAACCGCTGCCTTGCCAAGCCCGCTATGTTATTATATGAAATCAATGGAAGCCAACGAAAACCCCCGCCATCCGCAGCCGGAAAGCCCGGCTCCGTCAGAAAAGCTCAGCCTTGACCACGCGCTGTTGTCGTACGAGCTAGCCCTCAGCCGGTCTTTATACTACCGTTGCGGCAGATGTTTCTGGCGTGTTCCCGAGGATTACCTGGCCGGCAAGGAGCCGGTTTGCCCCCGAGAACAGTGCGGTGCCAAGTGGCGGTATTTAGGTTACTTTTTAAGCTTCGATCCGCCCCAGAATATACCTTACGGCTTAACCGCCTTTAGTGGCGCGATCATCAAGGCAGAAAGCACGCGAGGCCCTATCCGGCAGGACTTTTTTCGCGCTCCCGCATACCGGGGGGATACTGAGCCCGGATGGACGCAAAAAATTAAGGACGTACCGCTAACCGACCAGCAACCCTATCTGTAAAGACGGGCTACACGATGACGCCGCCGCCCAGGCACACCCGGCCGTCATAGATCACCGCTGACTGCCCGGACGCGGCCGCCCGCTGAGGCTCGTCCAGCTCCAGCGTCAGCCGACCTAAGCGGGCGTTTTTCAGGCGGGCTCTAACCAAAGGCGCCCGATGCCTCAGCCTGACCAAGTAGGTCTGATCGCCGTCAGGGGGCTGTCCGCCGATCCAGTGAACGCTGCCCAGGTTGAGGCAGTCGCGCCACAGCGACGGCTCGTTTAAATCGCGGCTGACATACACCTCGTTTTTGGCCATGTCTTTGCCCGTCACGTAATAAGGCAGACCGCCGCCAATGCCCAGGCCGCGCCGCTGTCCCAGGGTGTAATAAATGGCGCCGTCGTGCCGCCCCAGCCGCCTGCCGGTACCCTGCTCGACAATCCAGCCGGATCGGCTGTCCGCGTAGGGACGCAGAAACTGCTTGATACCGACTTCGCCCACAAAGCAAATGCCCTGGCTGTCTCTTTTAGCAGCGGTGGCCAGACCCCGTTCGGCCGCCAGGGCTCTGACCTCCGGTTTGGTTAGATGGCCGATCGGCAGCAGCAGGCGGCCAAGCGCCCGGGGCGTAATCCGGTACATAAAATAGGTTTGGTCCTTGGATTCGTCGAGAGCCCTCTCCAGGCCCCGGCCGCTTTGCCGGGCATAATGCCCGGTGGCGATCATTTCGGCGCCGTCAGCCAGGGCGGCCTCTAGAAACAGTTTAAATTTAACCTCCTGGTTGCAGACTATGTCGGGGTTGGGAGTGCGGCCGGCCCGATACTCTTTGATCATGTAGTCCACCACCAGCTGGCGGTATTGCCGCTGGAAATCATAAACCTTCAGTTGAATGCCAAGGGCCACCGCTACCCGCTTGGCGTCTGCCAGATCTTCCCGCCATGGGCAAATCATGCCGGGCAGATCTTCCGTCCAGTTTTTCATATAGACGCCGGTTACCTGGTAACCCTTGTCCAGCAGCAGGGCGGCAGCCACCGAGCTGTCCACGCCGCCGCTCATGCCCAGATAAACCGATCGGGACACGGGCTAAACCCCTCCCTTGAACGAAATGAACAGGATCTTGGCCAGCTCGCTGAGGGCCAACCACCAGCCATAAGGTGTCAGCCACCAGTAAGCCCGCCACTGGCGATCGCTGGGCACCGGATGATTGACTATGGCATCTCTCCCGAAAACACTACGAAACTCGATAAATGCCCGCCTTTGGTGATAGCCCGAAGTGACCAGAATGATCCGCCGCGGTTCGCCCTGGCGCGATACCACCCCCAGGGTGCGCAGGGCGTTTTCGGCGGTATCGCGGGCGCGATCCTCCGTGGCTATGGCAGAAGCCGGCACGCCGGACGCCAGCGCCTGCCGTTTCATGGCGGCGGCGTTGGACGGGCCGGCCTGGTCGAGTGCCGCCCCCGAAAAGACCAGTCTGCCGCTCCATCCCTGTTTGAATAATTTAACAGCTTCGGCGGTACGGGCCTGGGTGTCGCCGCCGCTGATGGTGACGATGGCGTCAGCCTTGGCGCAGGCCGGTTTGGCCGGATCGGGACCGCCGGGGCAGGTCTTCAGATCGTCCGGGCCCAAATAGGAAGTAATGCCAACCACCGCCAGCCACGCCAGCAGTCCGACCCCCAGCAATCCAATAATAAACTTCATAGCTTTAACTCGTCTTTCACCGCTCTTACCACGCAGGCGGCGGCGTAGTCTATCGAATCACGGTCGCATTGCCTGCCCAAGCTGAAACGCAAACTGCCGTCGGCTGCTGCCGGCGACAAGCCGATGGCCGTCAGTACGTGCGAACGGCTACCGGCGTTGGCTGAGCAGGCGGCGCCGGTAGCCGCCATCACCCCCAGGCCATCCAGCGCGTAGACCAGCCGCTCGCCGTCCGTTCCGGGAAATGACAGGTGTAAAAAGCCGGCACAGCGCCGTTTCTGATCGCCGTTAATCTGGACCCGGCCGCCCAGGGCTTCGACAATCTTCAGCTGAAGGCGGTCCCGCAGCGATGCCAGCCGCCGGGTTTCGTCCGGCCGGCTGCGCTCGGCCAGCTCCAGGGCCAGAGCGAATCCTACCGCTCTGGCAACGTCCTGGCTGCCGGAGCGCAAACCGGCCTGCTGCCCGCCGCCGACAATCAGCGGCTCCAGCTCAACCTCGTCGCGCTGCCACAGAAGACCGGTCGATTTCGGCCCGTAGCATTTAGCGGCGTTCAGGCTGAGCAAATCTATGCCCAGCCGGTTGACGTTTAAATCATGCCAACCGGCTGCCTGCGAGGCGTCGCAGTGCAGCCAGAGCGGCAGGCTGACCCCGCGGCGGAGCCGGGATTGCCGTATCTCCCCCACCGCCCGGGCAATCTGCTTAACTGGCTGAATAACGCCGAGCTCGCTGTTGATCAGATCCACGCTGATCAGCGCCGTGCCGTCGTCCACGAGCCGGGCTATGGCTTCGGGCGACACCACTCCGCTAGAGCCAACCGGCACGATCACGTGCGGATGTCGAGAGGCGGCGGCCAGAGCGGCCCGGTGATCTATCGCCAGCACGGCCGCTTTGGCTCCGGCGTGACGGCTAAGAACGCCCCAGAAGGCCAAATTGACCGATTCGGTAGCTCCCGCGGTTAAAACCACCTGTTCGCGGCGGCCGCCGATCACCGCTGCCAGCCGGGCCAAAGCCTGCCGGTAGTCAAGGCCAGTCTGGACCGCCGGGCCATAGAGCGCCGACGGGTTATAAAACTTGTCCGACAAATACGGCCGCATAGCAGCAAACACCCGCTCGTCGAGCGGGGTAGCGGCGGCGTAATCAAGATATACTTTCCTGCTCTCTGTCATAAATGCCGGCCCGGAGCGGGCCGCGGGTTTAATTATACCAGTTGGGAGCGGTTAGAGGGGACCGGTTCCAAAGAGTAGAGCTCAATCAGCACGCGGCTGGCGTAAGCGTCTGCCGCCTGAGCCAGCCTTTCCAGCTCGTCCGGCTTAACCTGTTCGTAAGCCAGCCGACCGTCCGATCCCGGAGCGGTTTTAATAACGCCGGAGGGGTGTATTTCGTAGCGTAAGGTCATCGAAGATTCGCCCTGCTGGCGATGGAACACGAACGAATGCCGGTCGGGCGAAAAAAAGCTATTCTTGCCGCCGTCCGCCGGAAAAATGTCCGACCCCACTCTTTCGGCCTCCAGCCGGATCAGGTCGCGCTCGCCGGAAACGGCCTTGAAGGCGTTGCCGCGAGTCGCTTCGCCGGTTACCAGTTCGCCGATTTTGCGGCCGACCCTGGCCAGCCACGAAGCCGGACGAATCCGGCTTTCCGGATGACGATATCCAGCCGCCGCGCCGGCGCCATTCAGGGCGTGGCGGCGGGCAGCTTCAACCTTGAGCGCGGCACTTTGAATGCTTTGTAGCAACAGTCGCTCCCGCTCCGCGCCGTTAAGCCAAGCGGCGTTTTCTGAGGGATTTTGCCGGTAAGTGGCAGTGTAATCGGAATGGTCGAGACTGGGCATGTCGGAAACAAAACCTCTTAAAAATTAACGCGGTATATTTTTGAAAGGTCTTGGTTTTTCGGGTGGTTTAATAAAGAGTGAAGTGGCATTGCAGGCGGTCGCCTGGACGATTTCTTGGACTGTCAGGCCTTTCAGCTCTGCCAGATACCGAGCGACCAGCACGATGTATGCCGGCTCGTTTACTTTACCACGTAGAGGCGCGGGAGTCAAGAAGGGGGAGTCTGTCTCCAGCAGTACCCTTTCCAGCGGCGCCTGCCGCCAAACGGCTTGCTGGCCTGGGTCGCGACTGAAGGTGGCTATGCCGTTGATGCCGATAAACAAGCCCCGCTCCAGGGCTCGGGCCAGATTGGCCGGACTATCGGTGAAGCTGTGCAGCACGCCGCGTAGTCCGCCCCCCTCCCCCGCCGCTTGGCCGGCATAGCTGTCAAACACCGGCCAAAAATCTTCAAACGCCTCGCGGATATGAAAAATCAGCGGCAAATTCAGCCGCAGAGCCAGCTCGATCTGAAAATGCAGCGCCGCCAGCTGGCTGCGGCGCGAAGCATGCCCGTAATGATAGTCCAGGCCGCACTCGCCGATTGCTGACAGAGGAGCGGGACGGCCCTCGGTTGCCTGCCAGACCGATTCCAGTGCCGGCCGCCCTGCTTCGGCTTCGTGCGGATGCAGCCCGACGCTGGCCAGGCAGCCGTTGTGGCCGGCCGCGAAAGCCAGGGCTGCCCGGCTGGTGGCAGGATCGGTACCGACGCACAGTAACCGTTTCACGCCGGCTTTGACGGCCCGCCGGTAGGCCGCCTCGCCGTCAGGGTAGGATGGCTCGTGGATATGGCAGTGGCTATCAAACAGCGGCCTGGTTCCGCTCATCTTATTTATCCACCCTTATGTTTACTCAGCCGGCGTCCGAGCATCCTGCGGCGGCTTGGTGTGGTTGTAAACGCGCGGAAACAGTACCCCCTGATAAGGGGTAATCACCCCGTCCGCGAATATCTTGGAGATTTTTTCGGCGCTGGAGGGCAAAAACGGCGTCAGCAGGAAGGCGATCTGCTCCAGACTGCTGGCGGCATAGGCCAGAATCTCGCCCAGATGAGCCTCCGCCTCGATATCGCCCTGGTCGCGCCGCTTGGCCACCTCCCAGGGTCTGACATTCTCAAGATAGACGTTCAGCGCCCGCACCGAAGTAAACACGAATTCGAACGCCCTGTCCAGCTGCAGGGCCTGCATGGCCTCGTGGTAGGGTTTGGTATCGTGCTTGGGGCGCGGCAGGTCGCCGATAACTCCTTGCTGGTAGCGGCCGATCATGGCCGACACCCGCTGCACCAGGTTGCCCAGCTCGTTACCCAGTTCGCCGTTGTAGGCGGCTTCGAACTTTTCCCAGGTAAAATCACCGTCATCAGTGGTGGGTACGTGGCGCAACAGATAATAACGAAAGGCGTCGGCGCCATATTCGTCGATCACCTGCTTGGGGCTGATGACGTTGCCCAGGCTTTTGCTGATTTTGGCGCCGGCCACGTTGACGAAACCGTGGGCCAGTAACCGCTTCGGCAGAGGCAGGTCCAGGGCGATCAGCATGGCCGGCCAGATGGCCGCGTGAAAACGCAAAATGTCTTTGCCGACAACCTGAACATCGGCCGGCCAAAACTGCCGCCAGGATTCATCGTCGGGATAGCCCAACACAGTTAAATAATTGCTCAGGGCGTCAATCCAGACGTAAATTACCTGGCTATCGTCGCCGGGCACCGGTATGCCCCAGCCAACATGTTGCCTGGGACGGCTGACGCTGATATCCTCCAGTCCGTCTGTCAGCAGTTTCGACACTTCCTTTTGACGAAAGGCCGGCTCGATAACCATTTTCCGGGACTCTATGGCTTGTTGAATCGGCCCGGCGAAAGCCGACAGCTTAAAAAAGTAGTTTTCCTCGTTCAGCCGCTGGTAGGGCTGTTGGTGATCGGGGCAAACTCCGCCGTTGGCGGCGGCGGTCAAGTCGGTCACGAAGCTTTCGCACCCGGTACAATACCAGCCGGTATAATTGGCTTTGTAAAGATAAGGTTGCAGGCGACGCCAGATTTCCTGCACCCGCCGCTGATGTTTGGGGTCTGAAGTACGGATAAAATCGGTGTAGTCGACTTCAGCCGCCTTAATGTTCTCTTCGAAAGCGGCTGCCAGTTTGTCCACGTAGGCCTGGGGCTCCAGGCCGGCTTCAGCAGCCTTTCGCGCCACTTTGTTGCCGTGCTCGTCAGTACCTACTTGAAACCGCACCTGCCAGCCGTTTAGCCGAAAGTAGCGGGACAGGCAGTCAGCCAGCAGATAGTCCATCATGGTGCCTATATGAGGCGGCGCGTTGACATAGGGGATGGCGGTGGTTACGTAGAATTTTTTCATCGGTTACTAAAGTATTATAACAGATAACAAACAGGCTAGGAGCGCAACATCGCGGCTACAGCGAAACGGGCCGGGTCGCCGCGAACGTGCGACGGATATTCCGGATCGGTGGCGGTATCCACGCCAGTCGACACGATTGCTTGCTCCCTGACTCCGCCGGCGATCAGCTGCTGCCGCACGAAACCGCCAAGATCCAGATAAACCCCATCGTCTCCCTCCTGGCAGAACGGCCGCCAGTCTGGCTGGTCTTTTTTGTCGAAGTAATCCATCCGGTATGAGCTCTGGGCCGCCGATGGGCTCAGCCAAACCGCTATGTCGGCCGGCTCGCACCCGTAAGTCTGGCGCATGAAGTCAAGGCTGGCGGCGGCTCCGTCCTGGACCGCGCTGTGCCTGCCCAGGTGCGACAGCATGACCACCCGGCGGCGGGGGTCGTGCAAAACCGCCCCGACGCAGTCGGCCAGCGGCAGAAATAGCGCCAAGCCCGGAGTGCCGGTAGCCAGCCCGTCGCTGACCGGACAGCGGGCGGCATCGTCCCCGAACATCCCCTGGCCGCGCTCGGCCGGCCCGACCGCCCGGTAACACAAATAGTCGTCGCGGTCGTAAGACACCCTGATCGCCACACAGTTATCAGCCGACATGCCAGCGGCCTCTAAAAAACGACGCCGGTTGGCCGCTACCTGCTCGTCGCTCGTCCCAGCCCCCAGCACCCCGAATTTCATGTTACCGTCTTCCAGCGACGAGACAGCCACAATCAGGCTGTCGTCGAAGTTGGACGGCTGATGGCGGGTAATCATGTTTAAAATACTAACAAAATTTACGCCGGAAACTAAGCCGGGCGCGTTTTTCGATAGGCGTCGGCCAGCCGCGCCCAATCTTCCGGCGACAGGCGGCCAGGCCGGTCGGCCGGATCAATCCCGGCCGCTGCTAGCAGGTTTTCGGCCGCCGGTTTGGACCAACCCATGCCGGCCGCCAAGCTGGAGCGCAACTGCTTGCGGGGTGAACTGAACCCGGCTCTAAGCAACTTAAAATATGTTTTGATGTCGGCGTGGGGGCGGTTCCCTTCGGGCTTCCAATCCAGCCGGACGACTTGCGAATCCACCCTGGGCGGCGGCGTGAAGAGTTTGGCTGCCACTTCCGGGCCCAAACTAACCCAGCAATAAAACTGAGCGGCCACTCCCAGGATTGACAGCCGGCCGGGCGCGGCGGACAGCCTTTCGGCCACCTCTTTTTGTACCAGTAAAACCGCGCTGCTTGGCGGATGAGCCGCCTCCAGCAGCAGTTTGATAATTTTCCCGGTCAGATAATACGGCAGGTTGGCTGCCACCTTATAGCCAGCCGGCAGGCCGTTTAAATTGAACTTCATAATATCGAGCCGTTGCACCTGAAGCCGCTTACCGGGGAACATGCCCGGCAGCTTGGCGGCCAGTCCGGGGTCAAGCTCTACCGCCACCACTTCTTTGGCTCGGCCCAGCAATACGCTGGTCAGGCTGCCCTGCCCGGGGCCGATCTCCAAAACGGTATCTTCCCCGGTAATGCCGCCGAAATCCGCGATCGTCTTAAGAATATGGCGGTCGCGCAGCCAATGTTGTCCGAGGTTTTTATTGGCTGCCATGTCACGCCCGCCCGCTTTTTTAGCTAGCGGTAAATGTCCTGCAGGCCGAGCGAACGGCTGCAGGCCGGCCAAGGCTGCCAGCCGCGGCGCTGATAGGTTTCCAGGGCTTTGGCGTCCTGAACTGCAGGCGGAGCCTGATGCGGGTAACGGTAGCCGCCCCAGTTAGCCCAGGTTGATAAGTTGTACTGGTAAGCGCCATAATAACCGTTGCCGCTGTTGCGGTCATAGCGGCCGCCGGCTTCGCACTGGCGCAGCCGGGCCATGGCTTCCGACAGACCTCCGGAAAAGACGTTCAGCGGACGGATGCCGATTACTTCTACCTGTTCGGCCGGAGGTTGGGTTACCACGCTCTGAATAATCCGGCGGCTGATCTCGCGGCCGTTTTTCATGTCTATCTCATAGGTAACCAGTTTTTTGCCTGGCCGTCCGGCCGTCTGCACCTGACGGAAACCAACCGGCTGGTCGGCGCTCCTGATTTGCCGGGTGCTAAAGTCTACCGGCTCCTCTTGATTGACGGTCTGTATGCCGTTGCGCCAGATTTCTACACTCATGCCGGCGCTGATTGGCTGGCTGGCCGGTAGCGACAAGCTATCTTGCAGGCCCGGTTGTATCTGTTTTTCACGCAGCAGGCCGGCCACGTCGGCTGCACGGGTGCGGGCTGCCACCGCCTTACCGTAAAGCACTATGTTAACGGGCGTGGCCCGGTTGATAATGACTTTTTGGGTGGCAGTACCATATTTCAGCACGTTGTCGGTACGGCTGATCGACAGGACGTCTTCGGGGTAAACCGTTAAACCGGCCTGTTCGGCAATCTGTTTAGGACTCTTGTACGGCGATAGCACCACAGTTACGGATGGACCGTCAACCACAGCCACCGGGCGCGCCCGGTAAACGTTAACGTTATAGTTGCCGCCGCTTAAAACCGTGTCCAGGCCGGGCTCCACGGCGTCGGCCGGCGTCAGACTTACCCCGGCTCGCTGCAAAGCCTCGCGAACGGTGGCGGCTTTGGTTAAGACCGTCTGCTCCTTTTGTCCGTCGAATATGCTAACCAGGCGCTCGTTGGCGGCCTGGGCGGACAGTTTTTGCGGCCCCAAAACCGGCAAGTAGCCCGCCAGACTGAATAGCAACAATAAGCCGGCTGCCGCCGCGTTGAGGCGGCGCCGGGTTAAAACTAGGTTCATTATCCTAAAACTGGTTTACCTACACGCATAAATTATGTAATCAATTGGACACTCAGACTATATCATTATAGCATATATCTATTGTTCAGTCAAGTCACAGAGCGTCCGGCCTATAAACGCTCCAGCGGGGCGAAGGCCAGGTTGAGCGTCTTCAAGCCAGCTCCCTGAAAGGCAATTTCGGCGGCGCTGCCATCTACCCTGACCACCTGTCCATGGCCGAAAACTTTATGCCGTACCAGGTCGCCGGGGTTAAGTTCGGCCAAGTCCAGCTCCAGATAGGGCTCGTTCGAAGCGGTTTCGGGGGCCGCCGTGGTTTGCGCGGCTTGAGGCTGGATATCGCTTAAGAACCGTGACGGCGGGTTGTGCTGCCAGCCGCCGAAAATCAGGCGCGAAGCGGCCGCCAGCAAGTGCAATTCCTCCTTGGCCCGGGTCATGCCGACATAGCACAGACGCCGCTCCTCTTCCATCTCGGAGGCGTCGTAAAGCGCCCGGCCGTGAGGCATCAGCGACTCTTCCATGCCAACCATGAACACTACCGGGAACTCCAGGCCCTTGGCGGCGTGCAGGGTCATTAAAGTAACGGCCGAAGCGGTTTCGTCCAAACCGTCAAGCTCGGAAATCAACGATACTTCCTCTAAAAACCCGGCCAGGCCGGCATCGTCGTACCCCCTGGCAACCGACACCAGCTCTTTGACGTTTTCCAGCCGCTCGGCCGCCTGAAGGCCATAGTCGTCGCTCAGATGATTGTCGTAGCCTATCCGGCGGATCAGCGCTTCGATCAGCTGGGAAACCAGTAATTCAGGCGCCTGTGCGCGCAAGTCCGACAACAGCCGGCCAAACCCGTTCAAGGCTTTGACAGCCCGAGGCGTCAGTCTAGGGCATTGATTCGCGCTTAAGCTGGCGCTCACCAGATCCTGGCCGCTGGTTTCTTGCCAGTCCAGGAACCGCCCCAGTGACACGCTGCCCAGGCCGCGGCTGGGCAGGTTGGCCACTCTTAAGAAGCTGGCCCGGTCGGACGGCTGGTAAATCAGGCGCAAGTAGGCCACCAGGTCTTTGATTTCTTTGCGGTCGTAAAACCGCTGCCCGCCGACTATCCTGTAGGGTATGCCCCAGCGGATGAAGGCTTCTTCTATGGAACGGCTCTGGGCGTTGGTTCTGTAGAGCACCGCGAAATCACCGTAGCGCCTGGCCCCCATCGAGACGGCCAAGCGGATTTTCAGCACCACGGTTTCGCCCTCGTGGCGTTCGGAGCTGACATGGGTGATCTGCACCGGCAAGCCGCCGGCGGCGGCCGTCCATAATTTCTTTTGAGAGCGCTGCTGGTTTTTAGTGATGACACTGTGGGCGGCTTCCAGGATATGTCTGGTGGAGCGGTAGTTTTGCTCCAGCTTGACCAGCTGGGTGCCGGGGAAATCCCGCTCGAAGTTCAAAATGTTAGTAAAGTCGGCTCCCCGCCAGCTGTAGATAGATTGCCAGTCGTCGCCAACCACGCAGATGTTGCGTTGCGGGTTGACCAGCAACTTGACCAGCTGGTACTGGGCGGCATTGGTATCTTGATATTCGTCTATCAGGATGTGTTTAAAACGGCCCCGCCACTCCTGGCGGACCGGCGGAGAATTCTTCAGCAGCTCGACCGTCCGTTTAATCAAATCGTCAAAATCCAAACCCTTGGCGGCGCGCAGCTGCTTCTCGTAAACAGCGTAGACGTCGGCGGCCGTCCGCTGCAGCGGTAGGTTGGCCGTCTGGCGGAACTCAGCCGGCCCCAGCAGATCATTTTTAGCGGAACCGATCAAAGAGGCCACCGACCGGGCAGGATAACGTTTTTCGTCAATTTTAAGCTGTTTCATGGACTCTTTAACCAGCGACAAACGATCGGCTTCGTCGAAAATCACGAAGTCGTCGGGGACGCCGGTGGCCTGCCCGCTGGCCCGAAGTAGCCTGACGCAAATACTGTGAAAAGTGCCCATCCAGGGCATGAACGAGCGGTGCCCGGCCTCCTGCCCTAGCAGTTCGCCCAGGCGGCCGCGCATTTCTTTGGCGGCCTTATTGGTAAAGGTTACCGCTAAAATTTCCTGAGGAGACGCGCCCTGATTCTCTATCAGATAGGCAATGCGGTAGGTCAGGGTTTTGGTTTTGCCCGAGCCGGCTCCCGCCAGTATCAGCAACGGCCCGGTACCGTGGCGGGCAGCTTCAGCCTGGGCCGGATTAAGCTGGCTGTCAATTAATCGTTCAATCACTTAAATTATTGTACCAAAATACCAAAGAAGAGAAGTAAGCGGCCTAAATTCAAAGACCCTTATAAAACCAGTAGGCAAAACCGGCCGCGGTAGCGGCCAGCAGCAGCAGCGCCGCCGCCGCCCAAAGAATCACGTGTCTGGTGTTGTGGCCTCCGGCGGTAGCCGGCAGGGCCGGGTGATAATCGGCCACGTCGAACAGCGGCCGAACAGGCTGCTGCCCGTCAGCCGGTTTTTCCCGGTACTGCGGATGAATAGAAGCGGCCTGGCCCGTCGCTTCGCCACCATCCTCGGCGCGCCGATGTTCGCTTAGCTGATCTTCCGGGTTAAAAACCCTCAGTTCCGACTCGATGGTCAGAATATCTTTGTCGAGTTCGGGCGGCAGAGGCGTTGGCATCTCGTCCCGCGAGCGCGAGCCGGCTTCGGCTGGTTGATCGTCCTGAACCGCCGTAGTCTCCTCACTCGAGGCCGGCGGCGGGAGCGCTTCTTTGGTTTCCTCGGCAGCCGAAAAAGCTCCCAGAGGACGTTTTTCTACTTTGGCGTCTTTTAAAAACAACGATTCGTTGGACGGACCGCTCGAGACGGAGGGCTCGGCCGCTTCGGTATTCGGATGATCGGGCTGGTTGTCGCCGGATTCGGCCGGCTGGCCGGCATCCGGCTGCTCCTTAGCACGGTCCGTATCTTGAAAACCATGCACCTCCAGAGGGTCGGGCCAGGCCAGTTCCTCCTTGGCGTCGCTCTGGGAAGTATCAAGAGCGGGTCTGTCCGGTTGTAACTTAGCAGCGTCCGCCGGTTCCGCGGGCGCCTCCAAAGCGATGTCGGTCTTGTGGGGTTCGGCGGCTTGATCCGGCTTCGGTTCTTCGGCCGGAACCGGGCTGACCGTCAGGGGTTGAATAGTTTTGCCGGCGGAACTGGTTACGGGGAGCGCAGTTTCGGCCTTAGGGGCCGGACGAACCACGTCCATAAACTGGCCGCGTCGCGGCGGTATCAACGACTGGCTGGCGGTTTTAGGAGTCGGGCCGGCTTCTGGCGCGTCTGTCGGCTGGCTGGCGGGAGCGGCTGGAGCTTCAACCGTTTCCATTTCCGGTGGCTTGGCGGCCTGGGCGGCCGGCGTCAGCACGGCGCTAACCGCTTTGTCCAGTTCGTCAAAATCAAGATCTTTCATCTTTTCATCTCATTAGTTTTAAGAGCCAGCGGCCTCTGGCCGTTTGGTTGACTGCTTATCGGCGGCCTGGGCGGCGGTCTCGACGATTGAGGCGAATTCGGCCGCGTTCAGGCTAGCGCCCCCCACCAGCAGGCCGTCCACGCCTTTGGCCGATAAATAACCGGCGGCGTTGGTTATGTTGCTGCTGCCCCCGTAGAGAACGCGCAGCGACCGGGCGGCCGCCTGGCCGTAGAGCGCCTTCACTGTCGAGCGAATCCACCGGGCCAGACGGCTGACTTCTTCTGGAGAAGCTACCGGATGATCCTGATAATCGGCACCGCTGCTGATCGCCCAAACCGGCTCGTAGGACACCACCACCCGGCCGATTTCTTCGGAAGTGACGTTGGCCAGGGCAGCTGTCAGCTGGCCGTGAATCACGTCGTGAGTTTCGCCGGCCGCCCTCTCTCCGGCGGTCTCGCCCAGGCAGACGATCGGCGTCAAGCCGTTGCGCAGCGCCGCCTGAGTCTTGTGACGCACCTCCCGGTCGGTCTCGCCGAAAATATGCCGCCGCTCAGAATGACCGATAATGACGTGGCTGACCACGCCGCTTAGCATGGTGGCCGAAATCTCGCCGGTATAAGCGCCCTCGTCCCGCCAGTAGCAGTTTTGGGCGCCTAGCTTGAATTTGCGGTGGTCAACCTGAAGACTGAGCGATTGCAGCACTAAAAAATTAGGGCACAGCACTACCTCGACGTCGTACCGGGATTTGACAGCCTGGTCAAGCGCGTGCAGGTAAAGGCTGGCCTGATGGGTGTTAAAGTGCATCTTCCAGTTACCGACAATCAGTTTTTTACGCATTCTAGTACAGGTGCTGTCCCGAAGTTAAAATTAACGCCATAGCAAAATCGTGCTTATGGCTATCAGTTTAACCCAATCCGGCCTCAAGCGTCCAGTAGACAGTCGATTCCGGGGAGCCGCATGCCGGCCATCAATTCCAGGCTGGCGCTGCCGCCAGTGGAAACGTGGGTGAAGCTGTCGCCGCCCTTGGCATCCCAGTTCACCGCAAAATCGGCCGTATCGCCCCCGCCGATGATACTGAGGGTCCGTTTTTGGCTGGCCAGCTGCAGGGCTAGGCGGGCCGAACCGTAAGAAAACTGCGGCAGTTCGGCGTATCCCAAAGTGCCGCTCCAAACCACCGTCTGGGAGTCTTTGATCCGATTGATCGCTTCGGCAATGGTAGCCGGCCCGATATCCAGAATGTACTCGTCGGGACGAACGTCTCTGACGCTGACGGTTTGACGGCGCTGCTCGCCGTTGATCGCCGTGGCCACCGCCGCGTCGCTTGGCAGCAAGATGAAGTCGTCGGCCGGCCGGCGCCCGCGCAGTTTGTCGTCCGCTCTCTGGTAAACCCGTTTGATCACGTCGTCCAGGCCGTCCTCGTGAACACTTTGGCCGATCGGCAGACCCTTGAACTTCAAAAAGGTGTTGGCCATAGCGCCGCCAATGATGATCTGGTCGGCCAGTTTGACGAAACGCTCGATAACCTTTATTTTATCGCTGATTTTAGCCCCGCCCAGCACCGCTACCAGCGGCTGCTTGGGGTGCGACAGGGCGCCGGTGATTGTGTCGTACTCGCTCTCCAGCAAAAGGCCGGCCACGCTGGGCAAAAACCGGGTGATGGCGTCGGTGCTGGCATGGCGCCTGTGCGACACGCCGAAGCCGTCCTGAATGAAGTAAGCGGCGTCGCAGGACGAAGCCAGCAGCCTGGCGAAGCTGGCGTCGTTAGCCTCCTCGCCGGCGTGAAACCGCAGATTCTCCAGCATCAGCAGCTGCCCGCCGCTCAACCGCTTGGCCGACTGGCTAACCTGATCGCCGACCGATTCCCGCGCGAAGGATACCGGCACTTCAAGCAGCTGGGCCAGGCGCTCGGCTACCGGAGCCAGACTGTAGGCGGGGACCACTTTGCCATCGGGCCGGCCCAAGTGGGAGCAAATCACCACCCGGCAGCCGTTTTTAATCAGGTAACGCAACGTGTCCAGAGACCGCCTGATCCTGAAATCATCGTCAATACCTCCGTCAGCCGCCAGAGGTACGTTGTAATCGGTCCTGACCAGCACGGTTTTGCCTTCCAGCGGCACATCGCGCACGGTTTTTTTGCGTAACAATTTGATTTTTCCCACCGTCTCGTCGGTAACCTCGCCGCCTGTGCGGCTTACCTGTTGCTTTACATAAAAATTGTAACACGCGGACAATACCGGTGCCTGTCGGGGTTCAATGAAACCGCAACAGGGGCCGTCTTCGAAAACCCGCTTCAGATTCTACTGCAGGATCTCACCGATCGCAGGCAGTGAATCGTCAGCCTGGGTGGTCACCAAGATGATATTTTTCGTAGCCGTGCGGCCCATGAGCCGCATGCCACCTTCCTTAAATTGCGAAGTCTGCAGGATATTGAAAGAAATCTCTTCCGGCTCCGGTTTTGGCACCTCCTGAATGCCGAGTACCGTCAACGACAAATAATCACGAGCCTTGAGCGCTTGAAAAGCTTGCTCGCGCACCTCGCCACTCGTTGGCGGTTTGATGACTGTAAATTCCTTTATTCTAGTCATTATTCTATACTTAGAAAAACATGATTATGTGTTGTGTGTCAAGAGTCGTGACGCCTGTGCCGCTGACGTTGTTGGCGCATATTATGTAGTACCGTTCTCGACTCCTCGATAATATCGGGTAGTATCTTGGCTACTTCATTCACGTATTGATCGGAAAGGGTAAATCTATCGCCAAACCAGCTATCCTCCAGCAGGGAAAATATAACTATTGCATCTTTCCGAGGCGGTACGTATTCACCAGTTTCTCTTTTCGTGTAGCCACTGTGTCCTGGTTTCGGATAAAACGGCCTGTTCCAGTCAGGTACGCCGTCTTTCCTAGATAGCTCCTGAATATTGAATATGGAAGCTTTCACGTCAAGGCATAATTCATCCCATTGGCCGGGATCAACAACAATGTCAATGCCCTGCAGATCCTCTTGCGCGGTTGCCTCGCGTATACCCGTTCTGGCGTAACCGGATCGCTCGAGTATTTTCCTAAAGGCAGATTCGTGCATGGCGCCGCGCAAGGAGCTGTTCAGCTGTTCGACAACCCGCTTTCTGACATCGCCGCTTCTGAACATATAGCCGGTGATGAGAGCGAGTTCTTTTGTAAAACCTTTAATGCTTGTGTCGGGGTAAGCGTCAAAGAAGGTGCGCAGCAGTGCATTAAACTTGCTTGCGACCTCTTTGTCCCGCACTTTTAAGTCGTATTGGTCATCGCCATAACTATCGAGGCGTTGCTGGGCCAATAGGAACTGCGGAAGCCTACAAATAAGATTAATACTCTCTGTCAGGAATTTACTGTCCCCCTCGCGACGGCGAAAATTCACATACCCTGCGACCACATCAGCTAGAAGATCCCAATACTCTGGATTATCCTGTCCTTGATAATCGGTGTTGACTCCTTCATCCTTAGCGCGGCCCAGAAAAGTGCGGCTGCTCATCAGCGCGTCAAGATGTATAGTGTTGGCGTCTTCTAACGCTTTTTGTATCCCCTGCGTCGGATCTATAATTTCACTTGCTTCGCCTTGATTAACAAGATGATGCAGGCCACGCCGAGCAAGGTTGTCTTCTACGTATGGATGGAGGCCCTTGTGCCAGCTCTTATACTCGGCCGCCACACCCTGCCAGCCCTCTAACCCCGGTGCGGCCGGCGGTATATTTTGCGAGCTGGGCTGATTGGAGATTCGTTCCGGTACGTCCGGCATGTTTTTATTTTTCTAAATTTGACCTTATTTTAACATAAAGCCTATCGAGAAACTCTGCCAACGTTTTCTAGATTATCGAAGGACGCAAAATTACGTCCGTCTAGCGGCGTAAGCGTGCGAAAATCGAATGCGCCCCTTTTTAGAGGGACGAATCCAGTCTTTCGGTTATTAAAAGCTGATTGATCTTTTTGGTGATCCCAAGGGGAATCGAACCCCTGTTGCCGGGATGAAAACCCGGTGTCCTAACCTCTAGACGATGGGACCGCGCAAAGCAGGTTGCTAAGGTAGCGGCCGATTAGGTGTCCGTCTGGCACCGTCAAAAACCCGCGACTCATTTTAACAGATGTTGCTCTGGAAATAAATCAAGGCCAGGCGCCGTTTTAGCGCAAAGTAAAACAAAATCATACCAATTTTTTGGCATAAGCATCAATCTGTGGTATAATACGCCCGAAGACCAAGCGGTGGGCAGGTCGGCAATTAAGCCGTAAGGGGAGTAGTAAAAACTATGAAGAAACTCGCAATAGGCCTGGTTGTCACCGCCCTGGCCACTTTAGGCGGTGGCTGGTTATTGTTCGCCGGCCGGCCGGCGTCAGCCCTGCGCGTGGACGACCTGGTACGCGATTGCGACACTGTCGCAGTTATTAAATGCGGCACCTTAAGTCAGCAGGAACTACTGCAAAAGTTCGACCAAAACGCCTACGGCGACCTGCCTAAGGTGTTCGGTACTTTCGGTATCAGCCGCGACCAGCTGCAGGGCGATTTTGTTGATGGCATAGTCTGGAAGGACGGGCGGGTAACGGTGAACGGCAAACTGGTAGCCACCAACGCCAAAACCATTGGCCGCTGGTATGGCGCCCAGCCGGACAAAACCCGTATCGAGGGTACTGATCGGGCCTACATTATGTCTGTCAGCAATTTCGTGCCTGACGGCCACACCGCTTTCGTGAGAATGGTCAACGGCGAGTTCAAGTTTGCCGTAATCAAAGCTTGCGGCAACCCGGTGATCGCCCAGCCGGTACCCCAGCCTAAGTACAGCTGCGACCAGCTGAACATGATCCAGCTAAACCGCACCACCTACCGGTTCGAGGCCAAGGCTTCGGCCACCAACGCCAAGATAGTCAAATACCGCTTTGAATTTGGCGACGGGCAGGCGGTAGACAGCGATTCAGCCGTGGTCGAGCACACATACTCCCAGCCCGGCAACTATACGATACGGCTGACGGCTTTAGTGGAAGCCGACGGCAAAATCGTGCCGGCCACCAGCGACGCCTGCGTTAAACAGCTAACCGTTCCGCCTCCTCCGCCAATGCCGCTTTACGAATGCACCTCGCTAACCGCCGCCCTGATCAGCCCGGACGAACGACGCTACCGCTACAGCTTGACCTACAGGGCTGAAAACGGCGCTACTCTGCGTAATGTAGACTTTAACTTCGGCGACGGCCAAACTATGAAAGGTGTTACGCCGCAGCAGCTGGGCAACGTCGAGCACACCTACGCCGCCCCGGGCAACTACACCACTACGGCCACCTTGAACTTCAATCTGGCCGAAGGAGTCAAGAGCGTCAACTGCGCTGTGCCAATCAGCGCGCCGGCTCCGCCACGGCAACCCCCAGCCGAACTGCCCAAGACCGGCCCGGCCGCCGACCTGCTGAGCGCCGGCGCAGCCCTCAGCTCGGTTACCGCTGCCGGCTACTACTGGAAGCAAAGCCGCCGCAACCTGATTAACCGCCTGATGGGCCGCTAAGGACCCGGCGTAGGCCGCTCTAGCCAAGCCCGCTGCGAATTCTTTAGAACGTTTTCACCGAAGCGGGCTCTGGTTTTTGTTAAAATTAAAACGAATATGGGCAGATCCAAACGCTCCAGGAAGAAGCGCTCCGGCGGCCAGCCGCAACCGGCCCCGGTGGTGCATCGCTACCAGGCGGAAGTGCGCGGCCCGCTCAGGCAATGGTGGCTGGACAAAAAGAAGGCCGTTAAAATCATCTCGGCGCTGGCGGTCTCCGCGTTCACCCTGATTTGGTTGCTGCTGGAGTTGGCAAAGCTTGTTTTCGGACAGCCGCGCTAGGCTCTAGCGGTAAAATAAATCCAAACGTGCTGCCTTTATGTTCGGTGGTCTCGGCTATGACGCTGCCGCCGTGGGCCACGATAACCTTTTTGGCCATGAACAGGCCGATACCTGTGCCGTCCGGCCGGGCTTTTTTGGCGTTGCTGGCCCTGAAGAACTTGCTGAACAAGTTGTGGCGTTCGGCGGCAGGCACGCCGATGCCGTTGTCTTTAACCTTCAAAATCAAGTTCCGGCCGTCGTGGGTCAGCTCTACGTAGATGGTGCCACCCGGTCTGGAGTAAAAAATGGCGTTATCAAGTAGGTTCATTACCACCTGCCTCAGCTTGTTGGCGTCGCACTGCTGAGGCGGCAGGTTGGCCGGCTTCTGGTAGCTGATTTTCAGCTGGCGGCTGGCGGCGGTCAGCTCAAGCTTGCGAACCTCCTCCTCGATAATGTTAGCCAGATTGGCCCGGCTGAGCTCCAGCACGAACTTGCCGGTTTTCAGCCGCGAAACGTTTAAAAAGTCACTGATAAGATAAACCATTCGCTGCGAGCTGGAATAAGCCTCTTCCAGCAGTTTACGCTGATAAGGAGTCAGGGCGCCGGCGTCGCCCTCCAGCACCATACTAAGATACCCCTTGACACTGGTCAGAGGCGTGCGCAGCTGGTGGCTGGCCATGCTGATAAAGTCGTCCTTGGCCGCATCGAGCAACTTCAGCCTGGCGTTCGTCAGGCGCAGCTGCCTGGTCGCCTCTTCGACCCGCTGCTGCAGCGTGACGTTAAAGTTCTGGATTTCTTCGAACCTTAGGGCGTTTTGGATGGCTACGGCAAATTCATAGGAGGCAATGCGAATTAAGTCTATGTCCTGGCTACTGAATATGCCACCATTAACTTTATATCCGAAAAACAAATAACCTAAAAATTCTTTCGAAGTCTCAACTCGCGCCGCTAGCCCCACGTTTGATCTTTGCAAGGCTTCGTATAGAGAATCGGTTCTGTCCTCCAGCTCATCTGATATTAAAAGTGGCGTAGTCTGTTTGGATAAGTGCTCCAGCAAACTGCTCGGTTCCAATTTTTTACTGCCTATCACTATATGGCGTGCCTCCGCGCTACCGCATTTACTCAACAGAACTAAGGAGGCAAATTCAGACTTTAGCGCTTCATTAATAATCGAGAGGGAGTCGCTTGCCAACCTGTCTACGGTAACGGTACGTACCAGTACCGAGTTAATTCTGTCCAAGACCTCTTGGCTGTCATATATGTCTTGGAAGAAAAACCTATTGGTCAGCTTAGCGAAGAATTTTTTAAGTGGCTCGAAAGTAAAGGCTACCAACACGGCGGCAACTATGTAAACAATGCTCTGTTCAGCGCTTACTTGGCTTTTACCGAAAAACAACCTAACCGCTCCAAATACCCCGACAGCATAGATGCTGACGAGTGTGATCAACAGCAGTAAATACGTAACTGCTCGAGCAATAGTCAGTCTAATATCGAACATCCTTTTAGCCAAAATACCGTAGGCTATAAAACCGGCAAAAACAATCGAATACAAAGGGCTAAAGACAACGAACTGGCTCGATTCAAAGACTACTGGCAGCACAAAATTACCCAACGGAACCAGGGTGAACATGAGCACCGTACCCGCTAGAAAGTATTGTAACTGCACTCTTTCTACACCCACGGCTCTGCGGCACCTCACGGCCAAAAAAACCAAACCCCCAAGGGCAAACAGCAGAGCGTGCGGCAAAAATAATAACATTCCTGGACCCGGTACGGGCGCGCCATTTTTAAAATCTGTGAACAAGTATGGGGATAGAGCCGCAGCTGCTGTAATGGACGAAAAAATGATAGCTGCTACATGCTTTTTTGATTTCATTATCCGGAATTGACGCGCGGGAAAAATACTCACCAAAAGTAAAAATGACGTGTTTTGCAAGACCACAAAGAACATTATCCAGCGGATCCAACCTAAGGTTTGCGAGTCGGTGGATGTGTGAAGGGAGAAAAACGTAGTTATCGACCACCCAACTAGACCCGCCGCAAGAGTGACAAAAAGCCTGTTCGTTAGGCTCCTGCTGTTTTTTAGGATCACCACCAAGGCAATGACGGCGGTCAACGTCGCACCTATTACCAAGCTCACCAGCTCTAACATAATTTAAATTTAGTTACCTTGTCCTTGTATTATTCTGCTCTTGCGTGAAGCAGTTTTTCAAGCAATGCGTCCCTAGCCTGCGGAGTGTCGTCTCTACTAGATGCGATGCCTAGTATTTTGTTAAACTGAACCAACTTGCGAAGGCTGGGCATATCTTCGCCTAGCGCCATCCTTTTTACTATGTAGGCAGCTAAACCGCAAACAATACTAACCGTTCCGTAAAGGTGTGGCCTGGATACCAGCGTTTTTCCTATATCCGACAGCGACAGGAGATTTCTCTGCGACAGAACCTGTGGACCTACAATTTGCATGGCGTACCTAGCTTTAACTTGCTCGGTCATCGATTCCGATAGGAGATCGTTGGCCGCGGAACCAAGCAAGCCGTGAAATATCTCTAGATCTTGACCTAGATCATACCTTTCCACGTCCACCAATATACTGTCATCAAGGCTCGTAAGCATCACAACTGGTACCTTGGCCTTCTTGGCCGCTAAGCGTAGTTTCACTTTTAACGCAAGATTATCCACCACGTCAAAAACTACGTTCAGTTTAGTTGAGCCGTTCAAGAAATCATCGATATTGTCGTCATTAAGTCCCCCAAGAAATTTCTGGATGTTGGCATAGGGGTTGATTTCATATATTTCTCTGGCGGTAACATTTGCTTTAAATTCGCCCACACTGGGCAATCCAACCCTTACTCTGTTTAAGTTGGTCGTTTCAAAACAGTCCGCGTCTGCAATTTTAATACTATCGGAGGCACCGCTATAAACCAGCGACAAAGCAATGCCATTACCAAACGACAGTCCTGCCACTCCTGCGCTAAATTGTCCCAGTTTTTCTTGTTCTTCTTCAGTAATCAGTTGATGGGTACGGTTGGTTCTTAGATCCCTTAATTCGCGCTTATTAACGATGTGTAGCAATAGCCCCGACCAAGGTAAGTAAACATAATTTCCGCTTAGCCGGTAATCTGGTGCGGTTTTTTGTCTAATATAGTCGTTTAGTTTTTGAGTAAATCCGGGCCGTCCTTTTAGGCGCGCGTTTGAGATTTCAAACAGCTCTCGCAGTTGAATCTTATAAATATCCTTTGTCTGCCAAACTTTTTTCGACTCAAGGCACCTCAGATCATCCTCGGTATACTTCCCCTCAACGAGAATTTCCGGTTTTTCCATAACTTTTGTGTTACCGCCCCCAATACTCATTTATGTGCACGCAGGCCTAAGAAAATAACGCTCTAATTTTAACACGGCTAGACGTTTCGTAGTGCCCACCGCTGTTTTACACCAGCCTTAAAGAATGTTGCGTCTTCATAAGGCCAAAAAACTATCACCGGATCAGTGGCTTGGCCAAGCTCTTTGCGGGTAGCGCGAAACTCTGAACTTTCCAAAAGGAGTTGATTAACTATGCTGTTTTTGATTTGCCTTTTAAGCACACCCATGTCGTTCGGAAGATCAGAGAATTTAGACTCTACGTTGATAATAAGCTTCTGCCGACCAGACTTATCATATTGAACGGACATAGTAAATTTTCCCGTGATTAATCCATCGAATTCTTTTGCCTGCAGGGCATTGCGTATGGTTTCCGGGTAAATCTGGAACGCAAAAAAGCTTACCGAGAAATCTCTTCTTTCAAAAACATAGACTATTGGCAAGTCCCACAAATGATTCGCAACATTGTCTGTCGGCAATAACATGTTTAGATCTAAGCCTTGTCTTGAAAATTCTTGACGTACTTCTTTTAGAGTCAATACGCCGCCCCTGTCTTTAAGATCGTAACGGACCAGGGGCAAACCGGCGCTGGAAGAGCAAATTAAATGATCATCTTCAATGGTTTCAAAATAAAACTGATCCGGAATATATTGTGCTACCGTAGGAAGTTTATGCTGCTCATGAAAAAGACTTCGATAAAGTTCTGGCATTCCAAGAGCATATCTGCGCAACCATATAGTGAACGGCGTTTCATGCGCCATAGTACCAAGATCCACGGTGCCATAGTGGTTTAACGTAGTCGTGTACGGATTATCCAACCCGGCTTTATTGATAACGTAATCCCTGAACTTCTCGCTAAAAACCTCAGCTGAAAATATAAAGCCGAGCCGGTAATCTCTCCATCTTAAACCAGCCGCCTCCCCGTCATCTAGAATATCTTTGAGAAAAGGAGCGTACGACCCGATGACAACCTGGTCAAACTCATGGCCTAGGCTCTTTACAGCATCAATGATCGCTTTTTTATCTATGCCCGGAGTAATGACGCTCAGTGCATAGCCGCGCGTACGAGCTATCATCTCTACCGCCTGATAGGTGAATACCCCTCCAATCCACGATCCCATAGGAAAAGCTACTACGTATAGGGTGCTCTTTTGATCAATCTGAAAATTTTCCAATAAATATCGTTCTGCCGTATCTGCATATATTTTGTCTTGTTCTAGTTGCCTGGGAAAATAATATGGCTCTCCAGTCGAGCCCGATGTAGACGAGATTACCCAGCTTTGCTCTTTGAATTGACCATCCCAGCACAACATCTTTCGAGGATATGCTCTTAAGTAGTTGTTCTTATCAATTAACGGGACTTGCTTAAAGTCCTGGATGGTGCGTATTGCTTGATGGTTAACAATACCGTTTTTTGACAAGAAGTCCTTATAGGCTGGAACCCGTTCGGCCATAGAGTGAAATAAGTCTAAAACAAATTGATCACCCCTCTTTAGCCGTGCGGACTCCTTGTTGAAATGATACGGAGCAAGAACGGCATTCTGAGTAGCGTTGGTGTTTTTTATAATTTTCTTTAGCGGAGCCATAGTTTTTGTATTGGAATTATTTACATCATCATACTACAATCGTTTTGCGTATTGTAATCGAATAAGGTTCACATTTCATCAATTACCCGGTAATTCATAAGTATCCCATTCGGAGATCTATGATATCTTGAGTTTATGCATAAAAAAATCGCAATCATCGAGGACGATCCGATCATCAGCCAAATGTACCGCATGAAGTTCGAGGCGGACGGTTTTGAGGTGCAGATGGCCGACAACGGGCGCGACGGCGTTTCGCTGGTGCAGCATATGCGCCCCGACATTATCCTTCTGGATATCAAGATGCCCGAGATGGACGGCGACGAGGCCCTGGCTGCTATCCGCAAACACGATTGGGGCAAGGATATCACCGTGCTGGTGCTGACCAACCTGGGCGAAGAGGAGGCCCCCAAGAGCCTGCGTTCTTTGGGCATACACAGTTACATCGTCAAAGCCGAGCTAACTCCCAGCCAGGTAGTGGAAAGGGTCAAGCAGGCCCTGGCCGGGCAGTAAAAAGGCTATTTGATAGCCCGGCTGGCGGCACGCAGCAAGTTGTCGAACAGGGCCGCGATAGTTAGCGGACCGACGCCGCCCAGGCGAGGAGTCAGCGTAAGATCGTGCCGCTGGTAAACCGCAGGGTCAACGTCGCCGGCCAGACGCCCGTTTTCGCTGGCGGTGCCGGCGTCTACCACTATGGTGCCGGGGCTGAGCATGCCCGGTTTCACCAGGCCCGGCCGCCCGGCGGCGCTTACTACCACGTCGGCGGCCAGGCTCAGGCTTTTTAAGTCGGCGGTCGTCTCGTCGGCGGTGGTCACATTCAGCCCGGACTGCCGCCACAGCTTGGCCAGCGGCGCGCCAACCAGCCGGCCCTGACCGATAATCAGAATTTTAACGCCTCTTAGTTCCACGTTGTAGCCGGCCAGCAGCCAGTTGATGGCCGTGGGGGTGGCGGGCGGCCAGAGAGACCCGCTCCCCAGACCGTCAACATCTTTGGCTGGAGCGATTAAGTTTACCAGCCGGTCGGTTTCCTCGGGCCTGGCCAGCGGCAGCTGCACGATGACGCCGTGCACCAATTGGTCTCGGTTTAGTTCGTCCAAAAGTGCCGCGGCTTCGTTTTGTTTTGTTTTATAAAGCGCCGTTTCGGCGGCGATATCCCGTCCGTAGGCCTTTTTTAGAGAAACGTATTTGTTGATGGCCGGATCGTCCCTGGTTTGCACGATGGCCAGTTTGGGCGGCGAACCCCCGCTCTGCTTCATGGCGCGCGCCTGGCGTGCCTGACGCAGCTTGATGAATCCGGCTATCTCCGATCCGTTTAACAGCCTCATACCAGCTTATTTTATCAGCCTTTGCCGGGCCGGGTGGTTCTTCGCCGGCCAAAAAGAGCAAAAAGCTTATTGTTTTTTGCAGATAGTCGTTATAGTCTATAAGCTATAGATAAAAAATAAGGGGGTTTTAAAAAGTGTTAAATCAACTGGCGCAAACGGTGCAGCCGTACACACCTTATACCACGTACACGCCGACAACTACTGCGACGAATGACTCTACCGCCCTCGCCGCCGCGGGTGTGGTGGGTGTGATGCTGATTGCTGGACTAGTCTTTTTTGTCATATTTGTATCGTGGCTGATTCTAGTTGTTGCACTATGGAAAATATTTACCAAGGCAGGCCGGCCGGGCTGGGCCGCCATAGTCCCTCTTTATAGCACATGGGTTTTAGCCGAAGTTGCCGGCAAGCCCGGCTGGTGGGGACTGTTAATCGTGCCGTTGTTTCTTCCGATGTTCATACCATTGCGTGGCCCTATAGCGTCGGTAGTGATATTGGTATATCTGCTGGTGGCATTGGTATTATTGATAATACTATCAATAAGATTGGCCAAAGCCTTCGGCAAAAGTACCGCCTTCGCCGTTTTCGGGCTGATTCTCTTCCCGATTGTAGGCTACCCGATGCTGGCCTTCGGCAGCGCCCAGTACCAGGGAGAATCTAAAGAAAACCAGCCGCGCGAGGTACCGCCGGCCTACACGCCGTCGCAGCCTCCGGCCGCCGGCCCGACTCCTCCGGTTTCAACATCCCCAACTACCGGCCCGACTGCCCCGCCGTCTGCTCCTACCGTACCTCCGGTTCCGCCGTCCGCTCCCACCCAGCCTGGCGCCTAAAAAACGCCCTTAAGACTTAAATGATACCACCGGGCGATCCGCCCTGGGCCTGTCGCTTGTCCGATTCGGCCCGGCGCAGTTGATCGTTCAGCTGGGAGATCTCGGATTCTTTTTCTCTGACTAATTGCTCCTGCTGGTCGGCCTGTTGTTCCAATTCACCAGCTTTTTGTTCCAACGCATCAGCCTGCTGTTTGAGCTGGTCGGCCTGCCCTTGCAGCTCTTCAGCTTTTTGCCGGTTGGTTCGCGCCTGGTTGCGCAGGTTCAGGGCTTCGCTACGCATTTGAGCTGGTCCCATGGCTTCCTCTTCCCCTTTCTTAAATTAGTTGGCCGGATTAATCAAAATGTCCGGGTCGGGCCCAAGGCGTTCGCCGGAATCCAGAGCCTTAATCCGCTCCATGTCTTCAGGATCTATTGAAAAGTCGAAAATGCCGATGTTCTGGCGTATCCGTTCCGGGTCGGCCGATTTGGGAATGGCCACCAGACCGTTTTGAATGTGCCAGCGCAACACCACCTGGGCCGGAGTCTTGCCATAACGCACCGCCAGGCTTTGCAGAAGCGTCAGATCAAGCGACGGGCCGCCCCGCATCAGCGGGCTCCACGACTCAATCTGTATGCCCTGCTCCTGGCAAAAACGGCGAGTGGGCTCCTGCTGAAACAGCGGATGCAGTTCTATCTGATTAACCGCCGGTTTAACCTGGGAATTTGCTAGCAGCCGCTTCAGATGGTCGGGCTCAAAGTTAGACACGCCTATAGAGCGGGCAAGTTTATCCTGGTAAAGCCGCTCCAGCGCCCGCCAGCTTTCCGCCGTCAGGCCGCTGTCGGCCGACGGCCAATGAATTAAGTAAAGATCCACGTAATCCAGCCCCAGTCGCTCCAGGCTGGCCCTAAACGCCGCCAGGGCTGAATCGTAACCCTGGTCGCTGTTCCACAGCTTGGTAGTGACAAACAAGTCGCCGCGGGACAGGCCGGAAGCCCGGACGGCCCGGCCAACGCCTCGTTCGTTACCGTAAACCGAGGCGGTGTCAATCAGCCGATAGCCGGCTTCCAGGGCCGCCAGAACGGCTTGCTCAACCGGCTGACCGTCCGGAATTTGCCACACTCCCAGCCCCAGCTGCGGCATTTTAGCGCCGCTGCCAAGCGTAACTTCAGGCACCACTGCTGGCTGGGTCATTTGACTCCTCTCTTGCCGGAGCGGAAAATTAGCCGCCCGTCTCCCGGCCCTGATACCATTTTAAACCCTCCGGACGACGGAAAGGGGTGTTTTACGATGCTAAGGGAAGATTATTTCAGCCGGATTTTTTAGCGCGGCCGGGCCGGTTGAAAAACGCGGCGGCTCCAGAGACGGCGGCAGCCGCCAGACTGATAGCAGCGACATCGAGCGGACGATAAACGGCGTACTCGCTTGGGCCCAAGCAGGAAACAAAGGCCTGCTGGCGGCTTTGAGCGCCCTGCCATTGCCAAAACCAGACCACCCGCTTTTCGGTAACCGACGGCGCTCCGCAGGCCTGTCCCACCTGGGCGCGATACTCGGTAGAAACGGCCACGGCGGCGACCACCAACAGCACCAGCGCGCTCAGCAGCCAATATCGCCTGGCATTCATGATATTAATATAACACCAAGTGAACCGAAGGTTTTTACGGATTAGCGCTGGTAATTTTGCCGCGGTTGTTTGGTAATTTTTTGTCGGCTTCCAGAACGAGATCTTTGACGCAGCATCTTTTGTACTGCAAACCATTCTCATTAAGGGCTTGCTCTAGATCTTTAACCCAAAAACGGTTGCTGCTAGACTGCGCTTCGCCTAGAAGATCGGTCGCTTGTTTGTATGAAATGCTTAAGGAAAACGCAAAGCACGCAATGGCACAGCCATAATCGAATTCTTGTGTGATACTTTGTCTCATGCCACAAGTGTAGAATTTATAAATATATAAACAAGCGACCTCGTTATAACGAAGTCGCTAGATAGAAAAGTATATTTTATAACGGAACTGGAGGGCCAGGAGGGGCTCGAACCCTCGACACCCTGCTTAAGAGGCAGGTGCTCTAACCAGCTGAGCTACTGGCCCGCAACAGATGTAACCTTAGCAAAACAGACCGTTTTTAGCAAGCCTGCGCCGAGTTCTTAAGAGGCTTTTTCGACACGGCCAAGAAGGCGCCGGCGGCGCAAGCGCCGCAGCTCTTCTTCGCTTTGACCGCCCCACACGCCAAACTTTTCGTCAGCATCCAAGGCATACGCCAAGCATCGGTCTATAACTACGCAACGGCGGCAAACCTGCTTTGCCAGTCTTTCGCGCTGGGCTTTGGCGACGGGGCCTTCTTTTTCAGGGCCAAAAAACAAATCGGCCATCTCCAGGTCGCTAGGATGCAGGGGCCGGCAGGCGGCTTGGTTATGCCAGCTGGTATCCGGCCGTCGGATTGGCTTAAGTTGATCCACGGATTTATATTGACACACTCTACCGGCACAAGGCCAGAGTAATACCCTGACTCCTGCTTGTTCTATATGGCATTAACCGCTGCGCGTTTAATGCGAGATTACCGACTTATACGATCCTGAGGATAATATATGCCAACACGATACTCGTAATACTCGCGGCTACTGTTTGGTATTGGCCGTCCCCCTCTCGTCTTTGTGAGCATTTCATCGGACATCCCCGTGAGCGCTTGAGGATCCGAGCAGTCTCCATGAGCCCGCGCCAAGCGACAAGCGTTAATCCCTATACCAAGGCCGGTCTTGGCCTTGCCTATCTTTCTATTGTTATTTTCGGCTTCCTCTACCCTGCCCGCGCCAACTGCGGCGTCATACTGGCCGTAAGCGTTAAGCGGGCATGTGTCGCACAAAAAAGTATATTTATCGTCTCTCTTTGAATAGTAGTGCTCTTGCATAATGCATCAGTTATACCACCGCCTTAATAAAAATGCAATATCCTTTTGGCGAATTAGAACATGTGGCGCTGCAAAAAACAGTTCATTCGCTAGATGATTAATGTACAGTTTGGTACCCGCGGAGGGATTCGAACCCCCGGCCTTCTGGTCCGAAGCCAGACGCTCTAATCCGCTGAGCTACGCGGGCGAACGGTTAAAACAAGCCAATTATAACAGATTAACGATCATCCGGCCGCTAGCGTTAGCGCGATCAGTACAGAGACGGCGTACCAGGCGGCGGATTAGAGCCGCGGCGAACCACGAAATAGTAAATAAGCCCGTACACTACTACGGCCGCTACCAGATAAATCACCACCCACTGCCAGACCGGGCGCTTGCCGTAGCCCTTGCGCCTCTCCTGCTGATCCGTATCATTTTGAGGGTCCATGCCAGTATCACCTCCTTTAAATCCCTGTGCTTTAAATTGTACGCTCCCTACCTTAATAATAACAGTCGGGCCGTAAAAGCTTTTGCTTTTTTGGACATTTAGTGCTATGATTGTTTGGTTGTTCAATGAATCCGGGTTGGTTTTACATAAAAAAACATTTTACTCGTCTTCATTTTTAGCAATACCGAGTAAAACTAACCCAAAAAAGGATTCTTTTAGATGTACCAAAGAAAATTTAGCCCCGGAGCCAGGCATTTCGCCGGAACCCGCCACCGCAGCGGCGGCGGGCGCTCCCAAAATAGAAATAGACAGACTATCGATCCGGCACGTTTCGTGCGAGCCGCCTCTTCAGCAAAGACCGAGGCCTATTTGGCGCGCCACACTTTTGACGATTTCGGCCTGCACCCGCAGCTTAGCCGCAACGTCGCGCGCAAAGGTTTCAAGCAGCCCTCCGCCATTCAGGACCAGGTGATTCCCGTTATCATGCAAGGCCGCGACGTGGTGGGCCTGGCCAACACCGGCACCGGAAAAACGGCCGCTTTCGCGCTGCCGCTGCTGCACAAACTGCTGGACGACAAAACGACTAGGGCGCTGGTGATTGCCCCTACCCGCGAGCTGGCCCAGCAGATTGAAAGCGAGATAAGGGATTTTGCCGGCGGCTGCGGCGTGTCCTCCGCGCTGCTGATTGGCGGGTCGCCTATGCCGGCCCAGCTGCGGATTTTGCGCGCGCGACCGCAAATTATTATCGGCACGCCGGGGCGGATCAAAGATCACCTGGAGCGCGCCAGCCTGAAACTGTCCGAATTTAATACCGTAGTGCTAGACGAGGTTGACCGCATGCTGGACATGGGCTTCATCGGCGACATCAGGTACCTGCTAGGCAAACTGCAACAGCCCCGACAGTCGCTGTTTTTCTCGGCCACGCTGGACAGTAAAATCGAGAGTCTGATTAAAAGCTTTTCGACTAACCCCGTAACCATCAGCGCCGTGATAAGCGCCACCAGCGACAACGTCGACCAAAACGTTATTCGCCACCAGGGTCCGTACGACAAGTTGGACAAGCTGCACGACGTGCTAATTAGCGGCAACGCCACCAAAGTTCTGATTTTCGATGAAACCAAGCGCGGCGTCGAGCGGCTCAGTAAAGAGCTGGTCGCGCGGGGCTTTAAGGCCGATTCTCTGCACGGCGACAAGTCGCAATCCCAGCGCAAACGGGCGCTGGACCGCTTCCGGCACAGCGAAGTCAATGTGCTGGTAGCCACCGATGTGGCGGCCCGCGGCATTGACGTTGTCGACATAAGCCACGTCATCAACTACTCGCTACCGCACACCTACGACGATTACGTGCATCGTATCGGCCGGGCCGGCCGGGCCGGCCGGGCCGGCTACGCCCTGACATTTATCACCCAATAAAAAACGCGCCGATAAAATATCCTGGCGCTCTCTTTATCAGCATCGTAGACAAAGTTAAGAGCTATTTTGTATTTCCAAGCATAATGATACTTGCATCAGAAATATCAACAGCGCTCTTGTATGCGATGTGCGGGATAAATTGATAAATTAAACAGCAACTCGCCGGTTCCTACGCGCGCCTGGTAATACGCTACCGTCGCTTCGGGAACTTCCTGCAGAGAATTAAAATCAACCTCATTTAGCCATCTTACCAACTACAGGCTAAAGGTCTTTCATTCGCATTTCAGTTATAGCTTCTACGGTTTGTAAGTAAAAATGGCCACCCCAAAAGCCAGCGCCGCCACCGCTATTTTCACCAACGAACTCACCAGCTTTCTGTTTCTCAATTAAATCGAGAATAATTTCAGGTATATGGTCTCTTAATACGTAACTGTCACCCTCCGAATATAATCCACACTCAGTCTATTCTAGAATCGGCTTAATCTGTTAAATTAGGAGCACTGCGGGCGTCAGCCCGCTGTGCTCAGAAGGAGTGTTTTAGATATGGCAAAAGGCAAGCCTACCGACCCTGCGCTGAGGGCTGAGATTGTTGGTAAGATTCGTGACGAGGGCATGAGTGTGGCAGTGGCAAGTGCAACGTACGGTTTCAGCAGCAAGACCATCTACACATGGCTGCGTGAGGGTGTGGTAGATGGCAAGTGCAACCTCATCCTGGAGAACAACCGGCTCAAGAAAGAGCTGGAGATAGCCTACCGCATTTTGGGTAGGCTGACGGCTAAAACAGAGCGCCCAAAAGACTAGCTGTCTTGGACGAGGTCGAGCCAGGATGGCGGAAACGGTTGGCGACCACGCTTGGTGTCAGTAGGGCGCACTACTACCGTAGTGCCTCCAAACAGCAAACTAAGGATGGCACTGACGTAGCAGCACTCTGTGCTGTACATGTTGAGCATCCGTTCTATGGTGTTGCCAGGCTTGCTATCCACTTAGGTTGGAGCGAAGCCCGCACGCGGCGGATTCGTAACCTTGCCGGTGTGGTTGTGCCGACCGCCAGCAAGAGGCACCGCTACCGCAAAGGTGGTAAGCCGGAGATAACGGCTCCGCCCAACATTCTGCACGGCTACGCCGTACCCAAAGACCAAGCCAGGCCACAAGACGGCATGGACTACAGCGGCATGACCAGAAGTGGTGCCTGGGTGCAGGACTTTACCTACATCCAGTTCCATGGCTCGTGGTACTACCTAGCCGGCGTACTTGGCCTCAAAACCAGACAGATTGTTGGCTGGCGGCTCGGTAGTAATCACAGCGCCGAGCTGACCTACGCTGCGGTGCTCAATGCCCTCAGCAAACACGAACCACCAGCTATTCTGCACAGCGACCAAGGCAGTGAGTACTTGAGCTACAAGCACCGAGATTTGTGTGACAGTCTTGGAACCAAGCTCAGCTGTAGTGCAGCCGGCAAACCTTGGCAGAACGGTTTCATGGAACGCTGGTTTGGTGGCTTTAAGTCAGAGATTGGCGACATTACCAAGCTCAAAGACATCGCTGAACTACACGAAAAGATTGCCCTCAGAATCTTCTACTACAACCACCAACGCATCCATACCGCACTAAGCATGAGTCCGGCAGCTTACGCCGCCAAACTCATGCGCCTACCGGCGCAAAGAAAAGACAAAGTGTTGCGGAAAGTTAGAGGTTGACAGCGAACTAGAGTTTGAGCCAATTAAGTACCTTACGCCAGTAGTTGAGAAGTACCCAGCCCTAGAAAAGCAGTACATTCACGTCCAAACTTACCCAGAACAGATGAAAAAGGACGCCGTAGCGTCCTTAATTACACAATGGTACGCCCGGCAGGATTCGAACCTGCGGCCTTTGGTACCGGAAACCAACGCTCTATCCAGCTGAGCTACGGGCGCGCGGCATTTATTATAACAGCTGTATAATGGCAATAATGCAGATCCGCTCCAACGTTCCCCTGGCCGAGCTGTCAACCATGCGCCTGGGCAAAGGTGTTGCCAGGTACCTGGCCGTAGTTAACGACAAAGACGAACTCGAGCAGGCCGTCGGCTGGGCGCAGGCCGGCAACATTCCGATATTCGTCTTAGGCGGCGGCAGCAACGTTATAATTTCCGATCGCGATTTCGAGGGCCTGGTGCTGGTCAACCGGTTGAAGGGATTTGAGGTGCTTGAAGAAACCGAGGCCCACACCGATTTGCTGATTGCCGCCGGAGAGGATTGGGACAGCGTAGTGGAGCGAACCGTCAACATGAACCTAAGCGGCATCGAGGCCATGTCCAGCATACCGGGTACGGCCGGCGCCACGCCGGTACAAAACGTCGGTGCCTACGGACAAGAGATCGCCGACAGACTGATCAGCCTGGAAGCTTACGACCTGACCGCCCATGGCAACGTCAGGCTGCTAAAAGAAGAGTGCGGTTTCAGCTACCGCAACAGCATCTTTAAGAATCCCGCCAACCGCCGCTATGTCATTACCGCCATCACCATTCGCTTAAGCCGCTCCAATCCCAGAGGTCCGTTTTACGACAGCCTGCAAAAATACTTCGACAAGCACGGCATTGACGAAAGAGAGGTAACACCACGAACGGTCCGTCAAGCCGTTACCGAAATACGCCGGTTGAAGTTGCCCGACCCGAAAATTATCGCCAACGCCGGCTCCTTTTTTAAAAACCCCGTCGTTGACGCCGGCACGTTCTCTGCCCTGGCGGCCAAGTTCCCCGGCATAGTTTCCTATAACATGCCGGGCGGACGGGTGAAACTGGCTGCCGGCTGGCTGATCGATCAGGCCGGCCTGAAGGGTTACGCCTCCGGCGGCTTGAAAACTTTCGAGCACAATGCCCTGGTGGTGGTCAATCAGTCGGCCCGCACCTGGACAGAGCTGGAACGATTCGGCGACTACATCGCCGAATCCGTCAGGCGTAAATTCGGCGTCAGGCTGGAACGTGAGCCGGAACTGCTTTAAGGCTTGTCGCTAGGCAGGGGAAACTGGCGGACGAAAGCTTCTACTTCACTTCTTAAGCTTTGAAGTTCGGCTATGTCGCCCCGGCCGGCTATGGCCCGTTTGATCCAGCCGGCCAGCTGGGGCATGTGCTCCGGCCCCAGCCCGCGGGTAACCGCCGCCGGTGTACCCAGGCGGATCCCGCTGGGGCGAAACGGCGGTAGGGGATCGTCCGGCACGGCGTTTTTATTTACGTTAAGGCCAACCGTGTCCAGCGCCGCCTGAGCCTCGGCTCCGTTAATGCCGAAGCTTTTTTGAACGTCCGCCAGGATCAGATGGTTATCGGTGCCGCCGGTTACCAGGCTGAAACCGTGCTTTGTCAGTTCGGCGGCTAGCGCTTTGGAGCTATCCAAAACTCTTTGGCAGTAGGCCTTGAAATCCTGGCCAGCAGCTTCGCCCAAAGCCACCGCCTTGGCGGCAATCACGTTCATATGGGGGCCGCCCTGCAGGCCGGGAAAAACCTGGCGGTCAATCAGCCCGGGCAGGTTCTGGAGTGTTTTCTCTACTTTTCGCAATGGGCCGGAAACCTGGCCGCGGCTTAAAATCAGGCCGCCGCGCGGGCCGCGCAGTGTTTTGTGGGTGGTGGCCGTCATGACATGAAAGCCGTCAGCAAGCGGGTTAGCCAGCACGCCGCCAGCTATTAAGCCGGCGATATGGGCCATGTCGGCCATTAGCAGGGCACCGGTTTCCCGGCCGATAGCGGCGAACCGGGCGTAGTCGAGGTTGCGCGGATAGGCCGAAAATCCTGCGATAATCAGCTTGGGTTTGGCATCCAGGGCAAGACTGCGCAACTGATCGTAGTCAATCTCGCCGGTATCCGGATTTTTCATGCCGTAAAAAACGAAGTTATACAGCTTGGCAGCCTGGGTAACCGGCGCCCCGTGCGTCAGGTGGCCGCCATGAGACAGATCCATGGCCAAAACGGTGTCGCCCGGATCCAGCCAGGCTCCGTAAACCGCCAGATTAGCCGGAGCGCCGGAGTGGGGCTGGACGTTGGCGTGGTCGGCCATGAACAGTTTCTTGGCGCGGTCAATGGCCAGCCGCTCTATCTGGTCGGTAAACTCCTGACCACCGTAATAACGGGCGCCCGGATAGCCTTCGGAATATTTGTTGGTGAATTCGCTGGCCAGAGCCGCCAGCACCGCGCGGCTGACATAGTTTTCCGATGGTATCAGCTCCAGGCCGGAACGCTGACGTTCGGCTTCCTGGGCGATGAGCCGGGCTACGGTTGCGTCGGACATCCGCCGCCTCCAGATTAAAGTTTACAAAAACAACGAATATATCGCTGCGCGTCCGGCCGCCGCAAAACTGCCGCCAAAATAAGACGCTTCATAAAGATTATACGCCAAAACTTGGCTCCGGACTTTAGTGTGAAAAATACACATCAAGAAATATCGTTTATGATATAAAATGGGTGATATGCCTCAGGATTACAAGGCGAAAATCGGCTCCCTGATCCATCACGCCCGGCTGCAACGCGGCATGACCCAGCAGCAGCTGGCCAAAGCCCTCAAGACCAGCCAAAGCGCCGTTACCCGCATAGAAAAGGGCGGGCAGAACATCAGCCTGGAGATGCTGGCCCGCATCAGCGACGTGCTGTCCAGCGAAATCGTCACCTTAAACCAGGCCGGCACGCTTAACTTCAGGATCAACGGCGCCAAAACGTTAGGTGGAACGCTGGAGGTCAAAACCAGCAAGAACGCCGCCGTCGGCCTGCTGTGCGCCTCGCTGATCAACCGCGGCACCACCACCTTAAAAAAAATGCCCAGAATCGAGGAAGTTTACCGGCTGATAGAGGTTCTGCAGAGCATCGGCGTCCAGGTGAAATGGATCAACTCCAACGAAGATCTGCAGATCAAACCCCCCCGCCGGCTGAAACTGGACAACCTCGACCAAGAAGCCGCTCGCAAAACCCGCAGCGTGATCATGCTGATGGGGCCGCTGATGCGCCTGACGCGGCAGTTCCGCCTGCCCTACGCCGGCGGTTGCAAACTGGGTGAACGCACCGTCCGGCCGCATCTGTTCGCTCTGGAGGAATTCGGCCTAAGCGTTACCACTAGAGGCGGCTGGTACGATTGCCGGACCAGGGCTAAATCACCCGGCAAGGTGATTATGTACGAAAGCGGCGACACCGCTTCAGAGAACGCGCTGATGGCCGCCGCCCTTACTCCAGGCACAACCGAGATCACCATGGCCAGCAGCAACTACATGGTCCAGGAAATGTGTTTTTTCCTGGAGAGGCTGGGAGTCAGGATAGAGGGGATCGGCACTCACCGGTTGAAAGTACGCGGGCTGTCCAAGCCACCCTCGGCTGAAATAGAGTACTATCCCAGCGAAGACCCCATCGAGGCGATGACTTTTTTAAGCATCGCCGGAGTAACCAACTCGCCCATAGTCATCAAGCGGGCACCCTTGGAATTTTTGGAGTTGGAATTGCTCAAGCTGCAGAAAATGGGCATGCGAATCGAGCAGGGGCTCCCTTATTTGGCCCGCAACGGCCGCACCCGTCTGGTAGATTTAGTCTGCCGCAGGCATGAAGGCCTGACGGCCCTGGAGGATAAAATTGAAGCCCATCCTTTTCCGGGGCTGAACATGGATAATCTACCCTATTTCGTGCCGCTGGCCGCGGCCGCCAGAGGCAGGACTTTAATCCACGACCCGTTTTATGAGAACCGAGCCATTTACTTTACCGAGCTTGCCAAACTCGGCGCCAACGTGACGCTGATAGACATCCACCGGGTGCAGGTGGACGGACCGACCCGCTGGAAAGCGGCCGAGGTCATTTGCCCGCCGGCGCTCAGGCCTGCCGTCTTGATTTTAATAGGTATGCTGGCGGCCGAAGGAAAGTCGGTGCTGCGCAATGTTTACTCCATCAACCGCGGTTACGAAGATCTGGCCAGCCGTTTGAACCAGCTGGGCGCCGACATAGAAACTTTTCACGACATATAGGCTGTCTGGCGCGCGGCTGTTGTATGGTCCGGCAGCTCGGTATGACCTTGAAGCACTTTTTAACGCAAAAAATCTTTTTTAATGCGATCGCATTATTTATTAGCAGTTGATTTGATGTTTCTACCGGCTCAGCAAAGAAGTTACAGCGGCACTCAAACACAATAATTATGCGATCGCATTAAACTTAATTCTATGGGGGAGCAAGGACTAACGAAACGCCGAACGTCCTGATGCCTCCCGGCTAAGGGTTCAGGGGTTTAATTATTGGCTGTTCGCCCCAGGCTACCACGCCGGTCTGGAGGGCCTCCACCGTTACGCTGCCGCTACCGCCCAGCGGCGTTCGCCCTTCGCCTATTAGCGTCAGCTGGCCGCCGCCGAACCGGGGAGTTTTTGCGCCGGCGTTACCTGCCGGTCCGGCCGGTGAGGCGGAAGGGGCTTGAACCTGGTAGGCATAACGTTGCCCGCCAGTGTCCACAAATATTTCGTCGCCGGGTTGCAGCTTATCAAGGTTGTAAAACGGCGAACGGCTGCTGGTAGCGTAAGGCGTGGCCGCCAAACTAAACCGGCTGGCCCGAATCACCAGATTGAACGTGTCGGCCGTGTCCGAGGCGTTAAGAGGCAGCTTAACATTCAGCTGAGGCAGGTAGAGAACAGAGCTGCCGCTGGCCGGAGGCCGGCTGAGCAATTCGCGGGCCACGCTGTCCGCGGGACGGGCGTAAAAAAAGCCGCTGGCCGGCGCAGCTACGTCCAAAGCCAAATAGACCGCCCCGAAAACAAACATAATTACCAGGCCGTTTTTTAGAAGACGCGGAGCGCTCCGGCGCCGAACGGCGCCAAGCAGGTAATGATAGCGCATCGCCATAATTTTAACATAAGCGCTAAGGGCGGGCCTCGTTAAAATGACCGGCCGACGGCATCAGCCGAACGGTTTGCTAAGGGTGTTGATAATCCCCGTTACCAGGCCTTGCAGGGCGTTGATCAAACCTATCAACAGGCCGACCACCGCCCGCAAAAAATCAAATATCTGAGTTATCAGACTGTTTAAAACATCCATCGTTATTAATTATACCGGCCGAGCCGGCAAACGTCATGCAAACAAGTCTTGGGGCGAATGATGGGACTTGAACCCACGGCCTCCGGAGCCACAATCCAGCGCTCTAACCAACTGAGCTACATCCGCCAAAACAACCGGCTTACCCGGTGAATTGTAACAAATTTTACAGATAAAATACAGGCAGCCGGGGGCGCCGAACCGAGGCGCGGAGTATACTAAAAACATGACCAACCATCAGCTCGTTCGGCATTTGAAGAGCTCGGGCATGCTGGGCGACGACAGGTTGGCGGGGGCTTTTGAAAAAATCGACCGCATCCATTTCGTGCCAGAGGAAGAAAGAGACCACGCTTACGAAGACCGACCCCTGCGTATCGGCTGGAACCAAACTGTTTCACAGCCCAGCACGGTGGCTTTCATGCTTGGCCTGCTGGACGTACAGCCAGGGCAAAAAGTCCTGGAGGTAGGCAGCGGCTCGGGCTGGACGGCGGCTCTGCTGGCCTACCTAAGCGGTCCCGAGGGCCGGGTTTACGGCGTGGAAAGATTACCGCAACTGCTGGCCCGGGCCGAGCGCAATCTGGCCCGGTACGATTTCAGACAGCTGCGCCTGCTGCCGGCAAGCAAAAAACTGGGGCTGCCCGAACAGGCGCCTTTCGACAGAATACTAGTATCGGCGGCGGCGGCGGCGCTGCCCAAGCCTCTCGTCAAACAGCTGGCGGAAGGTGGCACTATGGTGATTCCCGTCAGGCACCAGATTTTACAAGTCATCAAACAACCGGACGGTCTGGACGTTAAAGAATATGGCTCGTTCGCCTTCGTGCCTCTGATTTACTAGGTGGTGCCCCGGGTAGGATTCGAACCTACGGCCTTAGGCTTAGAAGTCCTCTGCTCTATCCACTGAGCTACCGGGGCAGGTTGTTTAGGAGCTGATCTGCTTGAGCTGATAAGCTATCATGTCGGCGCCGGGAATCTCCGCGTCGCTCCACAGCTGCGCCACGCTGTCGTCGTCGTTAATAATGAGCACCGCTGGCAGTTGTTCCGGCATAATATCATAAAAATCTCTTATTCGTTCTCCGTCGGTGGTTCGCGCGTCCACCACGACAACCTGGTGATCGGTACTTTTTGTTATCTCCTGGCTAAGCCGCTCAAACCTCCGGGCATCAGATATTGTTCCTCGGTGCAACACGTAACAGGCCGCCCCCGCACGATCAGCGATGCTAGTAAATTCCAGTGCCATCAATCTGCTCCCAAGTTTAATGCTGGTGCGGGTGGCGAGAATCGAACTCGCATCACTTGCTTGGAAGGCAAGTATATTAGCCATTATACGACACCCGCAGCGGGTCGCGCCCGGTCCCCTGAAACGGACGCGTCACCATTATAAGGGCTTGGCTTAGCGAATGGTAGTGCCGAAAAGATACCCCACTCCGTATGTCACGCCGGCTGCCAGCACGATGACGGCCAGCTGGCGCAGGGCGCCCGGTATCACGCGGTGGCCTCCCGAGCTGGCCACGTAACCGCCCACCAACAGCCCGCCCAGGCCGGTAAAAATCACCGAAAGGGTGATGGCCGGGTAGCCGGAGGTGAAAAACCAGGGCAGTAGAGCCGCCAGCGAGCCAACCGTGAACAGCATAAACGAGGAAAACGCCGCTACCCAGGGCGATCCCAGTTCTTCCGGGTTGATGCCCATGACCCGGCTGGCATAAACCGTATGCAGATGCTTCTCGTCGGACGAGATTTCACTGGCCGCCCGGGCAGCGGTAGCCGGGCTGATGCCGGCACTGACAAGATTGTCGGCCAGCTGTTCCCGCAGCAGTGGTCGGTCATACCTGACCATGCGCCTCAGATCTTTTAGAATTCCCCTGAATAAATCCACCTGCGAAGTTACCGAGATCCATTCGCCAATTGCCATGGAGATGGCCCCGGCAATTAACCCGGCGAAGCCGGCCAGGCGGACGCCGGCCGGGCTTGACCCGGCGGCCGCCACCGCCAGAACGATACTCAAAGTGCTGACCAGGCCGTCGTTAACGCCCAGCACCGCCGCCCGGGCGGCACCGCGCTGCACCTGCAGCGCCCGCTTCTTCAGCAGCTGGTTATCTCTTTCGTCAAAAGAATGATCATGTTGAGTCATGGTTTATCGGGCTCGCCTAAGAGCATTTTTCAAGCCGGGTTTTTAAAAACTTTTTAAGACCAATTTATTTTAACATTCAGCGGCTAGGAGTCCAGCAGATCGGCCGCCCGCACCTCTATGGCGCTTCCCGGCGGCACGCCTCCTTCCAGCATCTTTTTGGCCACCAGACTCTCCACGGCGCGCTGCACCACCCGGCGCAGCGGCCGGGCGCCCAGGCGGGCGTCGTAGCCTTTGTCTATCAGCCAGTCTTTGGCGTCGTCCGACAGTTTCAGACTGATTTTCTGAAGCGCCAGATTGCGATTGATGCTGGCCAATATCAGATCAACCACCTGACGGAGCTCCTCCTTGCCCAGCGGTTTGAACACAATCACCTCGTCGAAGCGGTTAATAAACTCCGGCCGGAACTGGCCGGAAGATATCAGGTGGTCAATCAACTGCTCCTCAAAATTGTCGGGCTGCTGGCCGGTTTCGACCATCTGACGGATCATGTCGGCGCCGGCGTTACTGGTGGCGATAACGATGGCGTCGCGAAAACTGATCTGCCGGTTATCGCTGTCGCGCAGCATGCCTTCATCGAGCATCTGCAGCAGCAGGTTTTTGGTGTTGTCGTGGGCTTTTTCAATCTCGTCGAGCAGCACCACGCTAAAGGGTTGCCGGCTGATTTGGGAGGTCAGGCTGAAGCCGTTGGCGTCGTTGGCTGCAATCAGCCGGGAGGCGTCGCCGGCCGAAGAATATTCGTTCATATCCAGCCTGAGCAGCCTGTCTTCCCCGCCAAAGTAGACCTCGGCCAGGGCCTTGCTGAGCTCGGTTTTGCCTACTCCAGTCGGGCCAAGCATCAAAAAGGTGCCTACCGGACGGTCGGGATTGCGCACGCCGGCCCGCGCCCTCCTTAGAGCGTCGCTGACGGCAGATACCGCCTGGTGCTGGTTAATCATCCGCCGGTGAATCAACTCCTCCAGATTAAGCAGGGTTTTCCTTTCGTCGCGCGAAGTAGCCAGAGACACCTTTACGCCGGCCGATTCCTCTAAGGCCGCCTGCACCGAAGCGGCCGTTACCAAGCCCAACTGAGCGCGAGAAGCGGCGGCTTCCAGCAGTCTGACGGCCTTGCCAGGCAGAGCCTGGTCGTGCAGATAGCGGCGGCTGAGCCGGACAGCCTCGCGCACCGCCTGGTACATGTAGGTAACCCGGTGCTGGAATTCCATGACGGTCAGCTGGCTGAAGATAATATCGGTTACCTCGTGGTCATCGGGCTCGGCCAGATTAAGCCTGATAACCGACGCGGCCAGATTCGGATCGCGGCGGCTGATTTGCAGCCAGCGCTGCTCATCCATGGTTAAGATTATCGGCAAGCCACCCCCTTCCAGGACCGGCTGCAGCACTTTGGATATGTCTACCGAGCCAACGCCTTCCTCAAAGAAGAGCTGGGCATCGTCCAGGCAGATGACGATATTCTTGGCGCGAAAAGCCTCCACCAGCAGCGCCCCAACCAGGCGCTCCAGTTCTCCCCTGCCGCCGGCTCTGGCGATCAGGCCGGCAGCGTCCAGGCTGATAACCTGATTAAAACGCAGGCGCCCGGGCACCGCTGCATCACCAGCGTTAAGCAGTCTGGCGGCAAAGGCTTCAACCACTCTGGTCTTGCCTATGCCCAGCGGTCCGATCACGGCGACCGTCCGGCGTCCGAATTGACCCAGCACCTCAAACATCTGCTCGATTAGTTTCTGGTGACTGAGAACCTGGTGCGCCACGGGCGAACCGGGCCGACCGCGGCCGGCCAGCGGACGGCCGAACCGCTCCAGCAGGGGCGTGTAGCCAAAAGACCAGTCCCTGGCCAATCCACCGTCGTAAACCGGCCGCTGATATTCGTCGATCAGACGGCTCAAGTAGGCGAACCAGCGGACGGCCGCCGACAGATCGTCTTCGTCCAGCTGCAGATGCGGCAATATCGCCCTGGAGGCCGGATTAACTTTAACCATGGCTGCCGCCACGCATATCGCGGGCAGACTCTCCAGGCCGGCCTGGCGGCGCAGACCGTCGGCCTCCAGCCAGATCACCGCCAGGTCTTGCGGCTCCGAAGAAGCGGTTTGGGTCAACAGGGACGGAGCTATGCCGAATCGTCCGGCCAAAAAGAGTCCGCCGGCAGTTTTGGCCAGACAGTCGGCCAGGACTTTGGGGGTTAGACGGCCCTCCGCCGGCGGCAGCAGTCCCAGCAGGTCGCTCTCCAGCAAACCGTCGACGCTGCCGCTGTCTTTAATGGCCGCCAGGCGGGCCAGTTCCTCATCTTGCCAGATCAGTGGCAACAAAACCGTAACGGCCAGGGCCAGGGCCAGCCAGCCGGCCGCCGATCCCCGCCAAAGCAAAAAACCTCCCAGAACCGATAACGCCAGAAACAGCGACAGCAGCCCCGGTTGAACGCCCGGTCGCTTGAAAACGACCGCCAGGCGGCTCTTCCGGGCCCGAATACTGCCGGGATTAAAACTTAATTCCGCCACGGTACCCATCCGGCCAGCCATAAGATGATTAATCCGAGCGGAGCAAGCGGTAACAAGGGCCAAATCGCCAGGCGCAAGCCACCGGTAACGGTTACCAGCAGCAGGGCGGCAGCGCCGGCCAGGGCGGTAAACAGCCTGACTACGGCACCGATCAGCCGCGACAGCAGGCGGTCGAACCATGCCCGCACCCTGATGCTTAGCGGCCCGGAGACTGGCTCGGCCGAGATGCCCCTAAACGGACGAAACAGCGTCTTAAGAAGCAGCCCCAACGAAAAAAAATCAGCCGTCCGGCGCAGCTGGCTAGCAACCTCGGCAGCCTGGCGCGACCAACCGCCGCCATACCACCAAACTACGAAGGCAGTCACAAGCATGAGCACATTGTAACATTTACCCCTGTATCGCCATAGCCCCGGCGGGTGCTTTTGGGTTATGATGTTCAGGCGATGAAACGCAAACATGTGATTGCCGTCGGCAAGGCCGTGCAACGGCTGGCCTCGCTGCGCGGCGGCGGATCCGCTTTGCCGGGTCTGGTGGTTGAAAAGCTGGATAGGTCCTTCGTTAGTCATGTGCTGGGCGGCCTGAAAGAGGGCGTGGTGCTGATCACCGGCACCAACGGTAAAACCACCACCACCAAGATGATTGCCGAAATACTGCGCGGCAGCGGTAAAAAAGTGTTCACCAACCCTACCGGCAGCAATTTCAGCCGTGGGGTAGCCGCCGCCCTGTTAAGACAAATCAACTCCAGCGGCCACCTCGACGCCGATCTGGCCGTGCTGGAGCTGGACGAGGCCCATGCCGTAGCCTTCGCCCGCCGTCTGCCTCCCCGCTGCGTGCTAGTGCTAAACATCATGCGCGACCAGCTAGACCGCTTCGGCGAGATAGACCACACCGCCCGCCTGCTGTCCAAGGTAGTAGCCTCGGCCAGTCAGTGCGCAGTACTCAATCGCGACGACGCCAGGGTATTTAGTCTGCCGGCCGCGTCCGACGCCGGGCGCCGGCTGGAAATACGTTATTTCGGCGCCGATGACAGCTTGCGGGGACTGTTCGTCAGCGACGACGAATTGCATGGCGACGACCTGAAGGCGCCGGGCGGGCGCCTGCCGCAAGCCGAGCGGCCTCCGCTGCGGCCCGGCGACGTCATCCTGCAATCGGCAGACCAAGACAACAAGGCGGTTTATCACATAGGCAAGACCAGCTACCCCGCCCGCTTGCGCCTGGGCGGCGTCTACAATCTGCTTAACGCCGCCGGCGCCCTGGCGGTCTGCCGTTGGCTGCTGGGAAGCGACACCAGCCCCGCCGCCTTGATAGAACTGCTGGAGAAAGTCGGCCCGGCGTTCGGCCGGGGCGAAACCGTTTTGGTAAACGGCCGGCCCATTGAGCTGGTACTGGTGAAAAACCCGGCGGGTTTCCGGCTTAGTTTAGCCGCCAAGCGCCGGCCGGGCGCGGCGGTGATGATTGCCGTGAACGATCGCTTCGCCGACGGCCGCGACATGTCGTGGTTGTGGGATGTGGATTTCTCCGGCTTGCACGACGACGGCGTCCAGATGATCAGCGGTCTGCGGGCCTACGACATGGCCCTCAGGCTGCAATACGACGAGGTTACGGTGGGGCGTATCGAACCTAATCTGACCAGGGCTACCAGCCAGTTCGCCGAGTCGCTCCCTGGCTCCGGCGGCTACATTTACTGCACCTATAGCGCCATGCTGGCCATCAGGCGGCGCCTTGGTCGCTATGCTCCAATGGAGGCGGTCGTATGAGCGCCAAACCCGAAAAGACCATCCGCCTGCTGCAGCTTTATCCCAATGAAATGAACATCTACGGAGACCGGGGCAACGTCTTAACTGTTATGAAGAGGCTGGAATGGTACGGCTACCGGCCCCAACTGTTCTATCACCACCCCGGCGGGAGCTTTGCCGAAGATGCCGATCTAATACTGGGCGGCGGCGGTCAGGACTCTGGCCAGGAGAAAGTCCAGGCCGACCTGCAGCGGATAGGCCCGCACCTGCACCGCCTGGCCGACGACGGAACGCCCATGCTGATGATTTGCGGCCTGTACCAGCTGTTCGGCCGGTTTTTCAAAACGGCCGAGGGCAAGCTGATCCGGGGCATCGGGCTGCTGGCCGCCGAGACTCACGCCGGACCCAGGCGGCTAATCGGCAACGTGGTGATTAGCAGCAACTTTGGTGAAATTATCGGCTACGAGAACCACAGCGGCCAGACCTTTCTGGACAACGCAGACTACGCCCTGGGGCGAGTAATCAAGGGAGCCGGCAACAACGGTACCGACAAAACCGAGGGAGCCCGTTATAAAAACGTTATCGGCAGTTATTTGCACGGTTCGCTGCTGCCCAAAAATCCGACTCTGGCCGATTGGCTGATAGAAAAAGCGGCGGTTCGCCGCTACGGCCGGTTTGAAGCGGGCAGCGTAATTGACGACAGGTTCGCCCGCGAAGCCCGCCGGACAGCCAAGGCCCGGCCGCGCTGATCGCGGCTAAAAATTCAAAACGTACCACCTTGCGGGCAGTACGTTTTTAAAAAACTTGGTCGGGGTGATCCGATTTGAACGGACGACCTCAGCGTCCCGAACGCTGCGCGCTAGCCAGGCTGCGCCACACCCCGTTGGATTTAAAATAACGTCATTTATTATCCCCGTTAATCCGGCGATTGTCTAGGCCGGCACGGCCGCGGATGATAAAATATCACCGTATAGCTTAAATTGAGGCAACGAATCGACCATGTATTACAACACCATGTACAGCACCTGGGGCGGCGCGATGATGGCCTTCGCCTGGATAACCTACCTGCTGGTTATCGTGGTTCTGGTGCTGGCCGCAATGGCCTTGTGGAAGTATATCAATAAGAAGAAATAGCTTGATTGGTCGGGGTGAGAGGATTTGAACCTCCGGCCTCGCGGTCCCAAACCGCGCGCGCTAGCCAGGCTGCGCCACACCCCGTTGGATCTTTGGCAATTCTGCTATGGCGGTATCTTCAGTCGCCGCTTCGTTCGCCGGGCGGCTTTTGCGTTCCGTACAAATATTCGCAGATAACCGCCAGGTAACGTTCGATCATTGCCAGCCGCTGGTCTAAGACGGCCACCTCGTGGCAAAGCTGAGGTATTTTGGCCAGATGGCCGCTGTCGCCGTGCGGCAAGGGTTGCGCCAGGGGGCGTATGGAGCTAACGTTGTGGCTTAACACTCCCAGCTGACCACGTACGTCTTCCAGCTCGCCCCTGACGACTCCCAGCTGGTGTTCGATGCCGCTTAAACGGTCGGCCCGGCTAATAATACGGCTCATCAGCTCGCGCAGGTTGCGGGTAGCGTCCTGCACGGCCCTTTGGACGTCGCCGTAATTTAGCTCCGCCATGCTTTTACTATAGCAGACAGGGGCGGTTTCTGCCGCTAGGGTCTGATGAAAAACTGAAAAACTACTTGGCGTATTCGATCGCCCTGGTTTCGCGAATAACATTCACCTTGATGGTGCCCGGATACTGCATGGTGCTTTCTATTTTGGTGGCGATATCGCGGGCCAGCTTGATAGCCGAGAGGTCATCTACGCTTTGCGGGCGAACAATCACCCTGATTTCGCGGCCGGCGCTGATAGCGTAGGCCTTGTCGATGCCTTCGAAACCGGTAGCCACGTTTTCCAGTTCGCGCATGCGTTCGGCAAAGTTTTCGGCGCTGATATTGCGGGCGCCCGGACGGGCGGCCGACAAGGCGTCGCAGACTCTTACCACCAGCGCCTCCGGAGTGGTGGCTTCAATGTCGTCGTGGTGAGCCTCAATGGCGTGGGCAATATCCTCGCTGAGACCGTACTTGCGGGCCAGCTCGCCACCGATGTGGTGGTGCTTGCCCTCCATCCGGTGAGTAACCGCCTTGCCGATATCGTGCAGCAGGGTGGCTGTTTTGGTTACACGGACATTAGCGCCGATCTCTTCGGCGATCAGCCCGGCGATATGGGCCATCTCAACGCTGTGCTTCAGCACGTTCTGGCCGTAGGAGGTCCGGTATTTCAACTCGCCCAACAGCCTGATCAGCTCGGGCGGGATGCCCACCACCCCAACCTCGCGAGCGGCGTCTTCGCCGGCTCTCTCGATATCTTTGTCGATCTGCTTCTGGGCTTTCTCGACTACCTCCTCGATGCGGGCGGGGTGTATGCGGCCGTCTTTCATGAGCATCTCCAGGCTTAACCGGGCGACCTGACGGCGAACCGGGTCGAAGCTGGATAGCACCACCATGCCGGGGGTGTCATCCACCAAGATATCCACGCCCGTAGCCCTCTGCAGCGCCTGAATATTGCGGCCCTCCTTGCCTATGATACGGCCTTTCATCTCTTCGTCCTCCAGCTTGATGGCGGTCACCGTACGTTCGGCCGTTACCTCGCTAGACATCCGCTCCATGGCGCCAACCAGAATCGTCTGGGCCCGCTCCTCTGCCTCGGCCATGGCCTCGTTTTGCAGTTTGGCCACCAGCGCCATCAGGTCGCCCTTGATGTCGCGTTCGGTCATGGCCATCAGCTTTTCGCCGGCCTCTTTTTTGGTCAGTTTGGCGATTTTTTCCAGCTTCTCCTGCTGGCGGCTGCGGATTTCGCGCAGCTCGTCTTTCAGGCTTTCCACCTCTTCTTCGGACTTGCGCAGTTTTTCGCTGCGCTTGTCGAGTTCTTCCAATTTGCTATCAAGGTGGGTCTCTCGGTCCGCCAGGCGGTTTTCAGCCCTGGCCAGTTCGTCGCGGCGCCGCTGCTCTTCTTTTTTGGCTTCCTCGGCGATTTTTAGAGCTCTATCTTTAGCTTCAAGCTCGATTTGCTTGGCTTTGTTCTTGGCGTCCTGAGTGATTTTTTCGGCTTTCTGGGTCCCAGATGCCCCTTGTCGACGTTCGTAGGCGTAGTGCGAGGCGGCACCGAAAAGCAGCCCAAGCACCGCTGCGATAATTGCGCTCAGCATAGTCTTCCTTTCTCTTGCACTCTTTAGCCCCCGAGCGACGGTAGCCGTCCCGTTTGGCTTAACCTAAAAAACAAAATCGCTGCAGCTTCAAACGGCGGGGACTGAAAATGAAATTTTAATTGGTAATGCGTTAAAAGTGTCAGCCGGTCGAAAATACAACCCGTTTAATATTGTACGCTTTTGGGTATCGTCTTATCAACTTTTACTTTCTTTTGGGAGAGCTGATATTCGGCTCGCGGCCGTATTCAGGCAGCACCAAGGAGTGACTGGCTGGCTGGCCGCTACCCAGAGCCGCCAGGCCGCCAGCCAGCCAGTCGCTGCCGTGGCTGCCAACCACCGGGCAGCCCAGGCCATACGCCAGAGCGTTGGCTGCGGCCACGCCGATCCGCAGACCGGTAAAACTTCCCGGGCCGTCGAATACCACAACGCCTCCGATATCGTTCAGGGCCGCCGGAACTTCTTTAAGCTGCCGGTCAATAACCCTGAACAGCTCCGCCTCCAGCGAACGGCCGGCTGTCCAGGTACGGCCCGCAAGGCGCCTGCCGGATTCGTCCAGAATGATCACCGAGGCTTTATCGGAATCGGTCTTAAGAGCCAGTATCACCATGTTACGCCACGCTTTCAGTAAGGTAGCCAAGCCCGCCGGGTATATTAAATTCCAGCGTTCGGCGATTGTCGCCGACGGCTCTCAGCCGGACGACCGCGCTCAGCCGAGGCAGCACGCCGTCAACTATCTCAGGCCACTCCAGCACGTTGACCGCCTGGCTATCAGCTACCGACTCGGCCAGCTGATCGACCATAATACCCGGATCTTCCAGACGATAAAAATCGTAGTGATACAGCCTAAGCGGCGGCCGGCAATCATAAACCGAGACTATCAAAAAAGTCGGGCTTTGCACCGCCTGTCGGCAACCCAAGCCTCTGGCTAGGCCTTTGACTAAGGTGGTTTTGCCGCTGCCGATATCGCCAATCAGCGCCAGGGTCTCGCCGCCCTTCAGGTTGCGCCCAAGCCGTTCACCCAAAGCTACCGATTCGTCGGCGCTGTTCGTGGTTATAGTGAGAATGCCGGCTGGCTGGGTCTGCTTCACGGTAGATATTTTAACGGTTTTTGGCCGAACCCGCTTGCTTTTTACCGGCAGCAGGTCAACAATTGTTTAACATAACCACTACCAGCCTAATGTTTCAACCACGCAAAAACCCGTCCGGCGGCTTCACCATCCTGGAGGTTTTAATCGTCATGGTGATCATCGCCATATTGGCCACCATCGTGCTGAACTATTACGGCGGCGCCAAGGAACGAGCTTATCTTAAAAAAGCCGACAGCGAGCTCAACATCATGGCCAGCGCCGTCAAGTTTTACACCCAAAAGTACAACACCTATCCGCCGGACGTTAACCGGGGGCTGCCGGCCGGGCTGAACGAGTTCATTTCGGCCGATCAGGGAAAGAACTGGCCCGACGGCCCGTGGCCGGGCAGCATTTACGACTACGACTACTACAATAATTCCGGCGAAACGGTGCAAATCAGCATACGTTTTTGCCCCATCGGCGGGCCGTTGAGCGCTTGCAAATTCCCGCCAGAGCCATGGGCGGCCAATTTCGGCATTGACAGCAGTTACTATTACTGCATCAAGGGCAACTGCAAGGCTCACCCCGGCCAGCCCGACAGCTACCCGGGCTACTGCGTCAACTGCCCGGGCAACAAAGCTATTTTGGGCTAGCCAAACACAGCCACAGCCGGCTTGTTGTTCAAAACTGCCGAGTTTTAGATATAATCAGCATAAGTATTATGAGAATATCCGACAGCACCATCGAGAAGCTGCTACGTTCTAGCGGCAAGCTTAGCGAAGACAAACTGAAAGAGCTGCAAGCTGAAGAGAAAAAGACCGGCCGGCCGCTGCAGGATCTGGTGATCAAGCACGAGCTGCTGAGCGACAAGGAGCTGACCGAGCTGTACGCCAAAAACACCGGTACGCCCTTTGTGGAAATCGACCTGAAAAATCTCGACAAACAAACCGTTTTAGTCATCCCCGAAAGAATCGCCCGGCAGTACGGCGCAGTGGTTTTTGAGGCTGATAGATCCGGAGTTAAACACATCGCCATGGAGGACCCCGACGACGTTCAAGCCGTGGACTTCCTGCAAAAATACATAGGCAACAAATTCAAACTTTACGTGGCCACCAAAGAGAATATCCTAAACGCCATGGAAAGTTACCGCGAAGGCGTGGCCAGCGAGCTGGGCAAGGTCATTGAGGTGCAAAAAGAAGACGACTCGGCCGGGCAGCGGGTGTCCGAAAAAGACATCGCCGAAGATTCCCCCATCGCCCAAACCGTCAACCTGCTGCTAGAATACGCCATCCGCGCCGGGGCTTCGGACATTCACATTGAACCCCGCGAAGAAAACGTGATCGTCCGCTACCGTATCGACGGGGTGCTGCGCGAAGCCAACAAGCTGCCCAAAAACGTCCACGAGGCGTTGGTGTCGCGTATCAAGATTCTAAGCAACCTGAAAATTGACGAGCGGCGGGTACCCCAGGACGGCCGCTTTAAGATTTCGCTGGCCGGCAAGCGCTTCGCTTTCCGGGTCAGCACCCTGCCGATTACCAACGGCGAAAAAGTGGTCATGCGCATCCTGAACGAAAGCGGTAAGTCGCAAAGCCTGGAAGAGCTGGGCTTCTGGGGGTGGTCGCTTAAATCAATTCAGGAGGCTATCGTTCAGCCGCACGGCATGATTTTAGTAACCGGCCCGACCGGTTCGGGAAAGTCCACCAGCCTGTTCAGCATACTGTCGATGCTCAACGACCCGTCGGTGAACATTTCCACGGTTGAGGACCCGGTGGAGTACCGCATACCCGGCGCCAACCAGACCCAAGTCAACCCGCAGGCCGGCATGACCTTCATCGCCGGACTCAGGGCGCTGCTGAGGCAGGACCCCAACATCATCATGGTCGGCGAGATCCGCGATGGCGAAACCGCCAACCTGGCGGTGCAGGCCGCCCTGACCGGCCATCTGGTCTTTTCCACCCTGCACACCAACAATGCCGCCACCTGCCTGCCCCGGTTGCTGGACATGGGCATCGAACCATTTTTAATCGCCTCTACCGTGCGGGCGGTGGTCGGGCAGCGCCTGGTGCGCCGGTTATGCTCGTCCTGCCGCGAAAAATACCAGCCGTCAGACGAAGAAATGAAAGAGATCAGGCGGATTTTCGGCCTAAAAGAAGAAACCGATCTGCGCCACATTCACCAGCTGGAAGAACAGGCCGCCGACGCAGGCATTGGAGCGGACGCGGGCAAAGAGCTTAGTTCCAGCGAGCAGACTTTTAGAAACCTCTGGCGGGAAAATCGAGGCGGTTGCGACGAGTGCAGCGGCACCGGCTATCGCGGACGGATCGGCATTTACGAGGTGCTGGCAAATTCGCTGGAAGTGCAAAAATTCATCGTGGCCAACGCTACCAGCAACACCATCCAGGAACAGTCTATCAAAGAAGGCATGATCACCATGCAGCTGGACGGACTGATTAAGGCGCTGCGCGGCCAAACCAGCATAGAGGAGATCTTGCGGGTAACCCGCGAGTAAGGCGAGCCATGCCAAATTTCCACTATTCCGCCCAAGACCAATCCGGACAGCTGATAACCGGCAACGTTGACGCTTCCAGCCGCGAAACCGCCCTGGCGGTTTTAGCCAAGCAGAACCTCAAGCCGATATCACTGAACGAACTTCGGCGGCAAAAATTCAAATTGTCGCTGGGCGGCGGCAAGGTCAAATCCAAGGACCTGGTGATTTTTACCCGCCAGCTGTCGGTCATGATCAGCGCCGGTGTGCCGCTGACCCGCTCTTTAACCACCTTGTCGGCCCAAGCGGAAAACCCGGCTCTAAAAACCATATTGGACGCCGTCACCAAAGACGTGCAGTCCGGAATGACTCTGGGCGCCGCTTTCGCCAAGCACCCTGACGCTTTCAGCGACGTGTTTGTCAACATGGTTAAAGCCGGCGAGGCCGGCGGCATTCTTGATGACATCCTTAAACGGCTGGCCACCCAACAGGAAAAAAACGACAACATGCGCAAAAAAGTCAAAAGCGCCATGACCTATCCGACGGTGTTGCTGATTATTACCATACTGTCGTTTTTCGGCCTGATGTTTTTCGTGATTCCCAGCATCGGCAACATCCTGCGCAGCCTGGGGGGGCCCGACGCCCAGCTGCCGCTGCTGACCCGCATCATGCTGGGTATCAGCGGGTTTATGCGCAACTTCTGGTACCTGGTAATTGGCGGCACCGCCGGGCTGGTATTCGCCGCCCGGGCCGTCCTGCGCACTCCGCAGGGCAAGGCTAATTTCCACCACGCCGTCATCAAGCTGCCCGGCCTGGGCGACATCATCACCAAGGTGGCGGTAGCCCGATTTGCCCGCACCTTCGCCTCGCTGATGAGCGCCGGCGTCAGCGTACTGGAAGCTCTTAAAGTAACCGGGGAAGCGATTGGCAACGTGGCCTTTAAGGATGAGCTGGCCAAGGCCGCCGAGCAGGTCAGAAACGGCAAAACTCTTTCGGACGCCTTATCACGCAGCCCGCTGTTTCCGGCCATAATCCCCCAAATGCTGGCGGTAGGCGAAGAAACCGGCCAGACCGACAAGGTGCTGGTGAAGGTGGCCGACTTTTACGAGGAAGAAGTAGATGTCACCATAGACAGCATCAGTTCGATCATCGAACCGGTGATGCTGGTGATTATGGGCTCGATGGTCGGCTTGATCGCCGCCAGCGTCATGGGGCCGATAGCCAGTTTATCTCAGAATATCAAGGGCTAAAAAGCATATTGACTGCAAAACGATTATGGCTATACTTGAGTTCAAGATGCGTGCCACGTTACGGAGCGCACGGCACATCGAAGAACTAGCAGTAACTAAAAGGGGGGCAGTTCATGCTCAAACAGACATTAAGCAGGCAAAAAGGCTTCACGATCATCGAGCTGTTGATCGTTATCGTGATTATAGGCATTTTGGCCACCCTGGTGCTTAGCACCTATGCCAGCGGACCGGCCAAAGCCCGTGACTCGAAGCGCCTGACCGACATCAACTCAATCGCTACTCAGCTGGAGATTTACAACAGCGAGACCGGCGGCTATCCGACCTTTACGGGCAAACTGGACACCGACACCTGGGTACAGCAAAACCTGAAGGGCCTGGACGTCAACGCCCTGAGACCACCGAACCAAACCGCCAACTCCATGGTTAACTCGGCTACGCCGACCAAAGACCAATACGGATACCAGGCGTTTCAATCCGACGGCGTAACGGCATGTACAGCCGAACCTTGCGCCAAGTTCAAACTGTACTGGGCTAAAGAGACGGCCAGCAACGCCGTACAGGTAAAAACCAGCCTGCAGTAGCGACATAAACAAGAAACTGCCGGCCGCTTAAATTAGCATAACCGCTCCTATCACCAGGGGGCGGTTTTAGTTTTTCCGATGAAAGTATGGTAGCATAAGCTCTAAAAGCATGGGGATGCAAAAATAAAAATGGCACAGCCTCAAACAGCCAGCCAATCTGCCGGCTTCAGCGTCATCGAGATGCTGATCACCCTGTTTATCGTTACCCTGGCCGCCGTCCTGCTAACCAATATGTACGCCTCGGCCACCGCCTATACCGATCGGGCCACCGATCTGTTGACGGCTAATTCGCTGGCTTACCAAAAGCTGCAAAACTATGAAAACCGCGATTTCGCTTCCATTCCTTTCAAGCTTGACGGCACGCCGGTTGAGGATTTCAGCTCTCAACTGCCGTCCAGCCTGCCTCCGCCGCACGAAGGCAAAGTGTTTATCAGCCAACAATCGGCCACTCTTAAGTACATTTTAGTGCGGCTGAAGTACGGCTCCGGTGGAGGCGCCCAAACCATCGAATACGGCGACTTCGTACAGGCGGGAGGCCTGGGCAGATGAAACCGAGCCGGTTCAGGCAGTCGGGCTTCACCTTGCTGGAGGTGGTCATTATTATACCGATCATGATTCTGACCGTAGCCGTACTGGTAGCTTTTTTAATCACCGTTTACGGCAACCTGCTGAGCAAAAATGTTAGCCTGCAACTGGCCGCCGAAGCCCAAAGCGCCCTGTTCAGCATGCGCGACGACATGTATTACGCGGTACGTTTCGCCAGCACTAACCAAGTCGACACCACCGATCCCAACGCGCCCTCGGGCGGCTGGAACGCTGCCAACCAAAACGCTCTGATAGTTTACGAGGCGGCTTACACAGCCCCGCGCGAGATAGCCGCCCGACAGCTGGTTTATAAAAAAGACATGCCCAATCCCTGTAACGGCACCGAGATCGGTCAGAACCAATATTCCACCAACACCTTGATTTACTTCGTCTCCGGCAGCACCCTTTACAAGCGGGTGTTAGTGCCGGATCAAACCAAAAACTGCCTGAGCACCTACCGCCTGCAGAGCTGTCCCGTGGCCGGCGGCGGCTGCCCGCAGGACGTGGCGGTAGCCAGCGACGTCAAGCAGTTTTCGCAGCGGTTTTACTCCGGCTGGAGCAGCAACACCGAGATCACCACGGCCCAGCTGCAGACCGACCCCAAACAATACATCCAGGTCAGTCGGGTGGATATCACCCTGACGCTTGAAAAGAAAGTTAACGCCGAGCCGGTAACCGCTACCGCCTCGATCAGCATAAAAAAGATAGAATAAGACCATGCAGCCAACCTGCCCAAAAATATATCCTGACGCCAAGCAATCGGCTTTCATGCTGCCTACCGTGATGATCATGCTGGGGTTGGCCACCATCATCATATTGTCGCTGCTGCAGTTCATCGCCGTGATGACCACCTTTACCAATCAGATCATATACCGGCAGATCGCTTTGACGGCGGCTCACGGAGCGCTGGAATACGGCAAAGAGCAGTTCGACAGCAATCTAAGCTATGCCGGCACCGCTGAAACCACCCTGTTTCAAAACAGCCGCTACCGGGTAACTTACCAGCTGAACCAGATCCCTGGAAGTCTTTCGCCAGACGGCCGGTCGCAGCGGATGCAGGGTATCGGCCGGGTTTATCTGCCGCCGGCCGCCGTTAAAGCCAGCTACACCAGAGTGATTAACGGCGAGATTGTCCGCAGCCAGATCGTTACCAAAGACCCCTCCGACTTCAGCCCGATGGCCTGGTATGACGCCTCCTGCAACGCCAATACCAGCACCGACCCGGTCTGCCAGGTAGACACCGTCTTAAAAGACGGCAGTAGCTCGGCTTCCATGGTGGCCGGCAGTACGCGGGAAGAATCCAGCAGCGGCGATTATTGCGGCGGCGCCCCGGCCACCGGAGACGGCCTGCTGTCGCTGACCAGTAACAGCGAGTGCGGCCTGTGGAACCAGCAGCTGGTAGGCATGACTTTCAATTTCGGCGCCAGTCTACCTAAAGGCACCACCATTACAGACGCCTATGTTCAGTTCACTTCCGGCGCCAAGGCTGACTCCGGGGCTGACTCCGACCAAGTCGCGATGCATATTTACGGTATCGCGGTTGACAATCAGCCCAATTTCACCGCCATCGGCAACGACCAGCTGTGGGGCAAGCCGCGCACCGCCGCTGAAATAGTCTGGAACCCCGGACCCTGGCCGTCACCTAACCAAAGCGGCAGTTTTCAGCGTACGCCCAACCTCAAAGACGCCATCCAGGAAGTTATCAACCGGCCCGGCTGGAACACCGGCAACAACATCGCCCTGCTGTTCGAATATCACACCGGCCCTGGCACCCGGCGGGCCAAGATGTCGCCAATCACCCTTAATCTGACATACAGCAGCAACGTGCCGGCCAACACCAACGACCTGGTGCGTTACTGGCGCGACCGCTCGGGTAACGGCTTTCATTTAAGTGCCGTCAACGACGCCTCGCGGCCGACCAAAAAGACCATTGTGCAGAACCCCACCTCGACGGCTCCGAACGGCAAACCGATGATCAGTTTCACGGCTGGCGCTTCGGCCATGACCGCCACCGTGCCGGCTGCCACCGCCCGCAAGAGCAATACCTACACGGTGTTCACCGTAGTTAACGTTTTAAACACCACCGACAAATACAATGGCACCGGTTCTATTTTAAGTTTCTGGGGCAGCGGCACCAATAACGCGCTGCTCTCGCCGCTCTGGCGGCATCCTAACAGCGGTTTCCACAGCTGGGACGCTGCCAGCGGCATTAATCAGAACGACCTCTGCATCGCCCGCGATAATGTCGAGCGGATTTGCCGCAACGTTAGCAATCTGGAAATGGACGGCGAAACCAGCTGGGCCGTGCTGAGTATGCGCGAATCCATAACCGAGCGCAACCGTTTGTTTAGGATCAGCGGCACCAATTCGCCACCGCAAAACCTGGAGGACAGCGTGATCCAGCTGAATGCTCCCTACAGCATCGCCGTGGGTGCCCAGGCCAACAACCTGACCCAGGCGGCCGGTGTTCAAATTGCCGAGATCATCATCTATGACCGCGAGCTAACCTGTCCGCAAATGGAGGGCGTGGAGGCTTATCTGGCCAATAAATGGGGTTTTAACGACCCCGGTCTGCCAGCGTTCAACAGATACCAGTCGGCGGGCTGCGCCGAAAATAACGTGCCGGCCTACTAGCCCGACGGCCGTCAGATGTTATACTGTACTCTAAATAGAGTTAGTTTGATAAAAAGGGATGGGCGCCAAACCTAAACTGTTTCATCACGACAAACCGGTCAGCGGCATAGACATCAGCCAGACCGGTATTAAGGTTATGGCCATCGACGTCAAGAAATGGTCCGTCGAGGCTTACGGCTCGCTAGATCTGGATCCGGCCAAGCTTCAAGAAAGCATTAACACCGGCAACACCTATCTGTCCGAGGGGCTGGAGAGGCTGCTCAGCCGCCAACTGGCCGGCAAGCTGCCCAGCGACCAGGTGGTGATGAGCGTACCAACGGCCAGAACCTACACCCGTTCCATGACTCTGCCGCGCGACGCCGAGAAAAATCTTAAAGAGGCCGTTCTGCTGGAATCCGAGCAATACATCCCCATCGCCGCGTCCGAGCTGAATATTGACTACCAGGTGATTGAACGCAGCCCCAAGGAAATTACCGTCCTGATGTCGGCAGTGCCCAAAAAGATAGTCGACTCTACTGTGGGCGCCGCCGTTCGCGTAGGGCTGGAAGTGGTCATGGTAGAGCCCGGACTCAGCGCGGTAGCCCGTTTGATCACCCAAACCGAAGAGGGCCACCTGCCTACAGTTATCGTGGATATCGGCGCCGGATCCACCGATATCGCCATGCTCGATAAAACCATCAGAGTAACCGGTGGCGTCCCGGTCGGCGGCAACAGCTTTACCCTGGACATCGCCCGAAAATTGAAGGTCTCGCTGGAAAACGCCCACCAGCTAAAGGTATTAAACGGCCTCAGCAGCGGTTCCAAGCAATCCAAAATCCAGGACGCTCTAAAGTCCGATCTGGAACAAATAACCGCCGAGGTACAGAAAATGATCCGTTACTATGTCGAGCGGATGGGTGCCAAGCGTAAAGTCGAACAGGTGATAATCGTCGGCGGCGGCTCTAACGTGCCCGGCCTGGGCGATTACTTTACCGACGCCCTGGTCATGCCGGCTCGGGTGGCCAGCCCCTGGCAGGTGCTCAACTTCGGGCGACTGTCTCAGCCCTCACGCCAGTTCAAGCCACGCTATATTACCGCGGCCGGGCTGGCCTGTGTCCAGCCAAAGGATATTTGGGTATGATTATTCCTTTAACAGCTAAAAAATACTACCAGAGGGCGAATCCCTATGATTAATTTACTGTCCGACGAAGCTAAGCGCAATCTAAGAGCCGGGCGTTTGAACGTGCTGTTGCTGCGCTATGTGATGTTTTTGGGGACGGCTTCTTTGTTTATCGTGGCCGTTTTCGGGGTGGGCTACCTACTGACCGCCGCGGAACGCTCGGCGGCCAGTCAGGAGTTAGCCGCCAACCAGCAAGCCCTGGCCGGCTACCAGCAGACCAAACAGGAAGCCCAAGCCTTCTCTGACAACCTCAAAACCGCCAAAATCATTTTGTCCAACGAAACCGTGTTCAGCGACCTGATAGTCCAGATCGCCAGGACCATACCGCCCAACGTGGTGCTGACCAGTTTAAGCCTGTCAACCGATAACCTGGGTAAGCAGATTACCATTAACGCCCGAACCAAGGATACCGAAACGCCGCTAGCCTTAAAGGCAGCTTTGGAAAATTCGCCGCTTTTTTCGAACGTAAACATTCTGACGATCGCTAAACCGTCGCCGGCCGACCAGGTCCCCAATTTCCGGATTCCCCGCGAGTTCCCCGTAACCGTCACCATCAGCGCCACCATCATCAAACCGCCGGCCAGGAGCCAGCCGTGAATGCCGTTAAATTGAGCCGGCTGTTAATGGTTGCCATCGCCGTGATGATCGGAGCGGCCGGCGCCAGTTATTACTTTTCATCCAAACTGCTTAGGCAAAACGTTTCGCAAACCAACTCCATCAAGGCTCAGGCCGCCGTAGCTTCGGACAATATCTCCAGGCTGAAACTGCTAGCCAGCGAGCTTAGCGCCAAGCGCGACGCCGCTGCCCGAGCCAGTCAGATCGTCTCGGAAACAAAACTTTATCAGTACCAGGATCAGATAGTCAAAGACATAAACGCCTTCGCGGCGGCGGCCGGCGTACGGGTGCTGGGATACGATTTTAGCAACCCGCAGAACAAAGCTGCCCCGGGCGCGCAACCGCAGTCCGCAGTGGTTATTAAAGGTGTTAAAACCATCAACGCCGTGATTACGCTGGACAAACCAGTACAGTTCGACAGTTTCTTGAAATTCTTAAAAGCCATTGAAAACAACCTGACCAAAATGCAGATCACCGGCGTTAACATGATTCCTGATCCCAACAATCCGTCCGAAATTAACAACCCGACCGTCGGGCTGCAAATCTACGTAAGGGAATAGACGATATGAAAGGAGCCGCCATCAATCTAGCGGGCATGAGCCAAAACCTGGTGGCCGTCAAGCGGCTGCTGTATCGGCACCACGTGATCATCGCTGCCGTTTTGGTGCTGGGGTTTTTAATATACGCGGTCAACAGCGTCAGGCTTATCTTGAACCAGCCGTTCGACCAAGCCGCGGCCCAAAATGTTCCGGCCCAGGAAAGGATCAATATCCGCTTCGATCAGGCCACCATCCAGAAAATCTACCAGCTGAAAAGCCGGCAGAATCCGTCGCTGACCCTGCCCGACGGTAAGCGCAATCCGTTTCAGCCGTAACAATAGAGCGCCGTCAACGACGGCCGGCTGACAGCTTGTCGATCACCCTCCGCCCGAACGAGCCTATCTCGCGGCGAAATTCGAACGCGCCGTAGGCGGCTACCAAACCGGCGACCGAACCCAGAATGGTCCAGTTCAGCTGTTGGCTGGCAGGCGGAGCGGCCAGCGCCGCCGGCTGGACAACGGCCGGGGCGGCGACCGAAGTCTTGGGCTTGGCCTTAGCGGCGGCAGCGGCTTTGGGCTGAGCGGCCGTTTTCTTGGCGACGGTCGTTTTTTTGGCGGTGGCGGCCGCAGCCGGAGCAGGCGCCGCGGGCGGTGGTTGCTGTATGATGTTGGCCAGGCCCGGCGTAGGCACCAGGCTCCATTGCCATTCTCCCTGTCCGCTGCTGCTGCGACTCCAGCTCTGACCGGCCTTGGCGGCCGGATAGGCCGTTTCGTCTATCACCTTGCCTGAAGGATCCAGCAGGCGCACGGCCGAGCCGTCGTTAACCAGCCTGATAGAGCTGCCAGACGAGCTGACCAGGGCATAGCCACCCGGCAGTATTTGGGCGCCATCGGCAAAGACGTACTTGTAACGCCATTGGCTGCCTGTTTCAACCGAGTAGCCGCTCAGATTAACCGTTTCGGCCGTTGCATTGTAGATCTCCACGTATTCGTGCTCTTCGTCGGTTTGCGGAGAAACCGGGTCGGGCAGCAACTCGCTCAGGCCGAGCGGGGCGTAGGTCGCGTTGCCGCCACTGCCGGGGCGTGGCTCCTCTTCTGCCGGAGGATCAGCCGGTGGCGTTTCCGGTTTCGGTGCCGCCGTGTCAACCGGCGGCAGTAAATTGCTGGTAGGTTTGTCGCTCAGGCAAAAATCTTTCTCGGACAGTCCGCTGTCAAGCCATTGTCCGTCGGCGTTCAGCTGGCGTTTGAAGCTTTTGCCCGAAGGGTGGAGCGGCGGTACGGTCTGGCCGGCGGTTGGCGTTTCCGGACAGGGATTAAAAATCTCTGACGGTTTTTGCCAACTCAGCTCATCGACCGGCTGACCCTGCGGATTAACCAGGCGCAAGGTACCTTTATCGGCGCTGATGCCTAAGCTGGGCGTGTACAAAAACGCCCGGGGATCGCTGGGGCTGATAGTGTCGGACACCAGCATCAAACGCTGGCCCGGTTTAATTGCCGCATCCGGTTCGTCGATAACCTTGCCCAGATCGAGGTATAGGCTGCCTTTGGAACTGGTGCTTGGCAGCTTGCGCAGCTGCCACCCCACCAAGCCGATCGGCTCCTCGCCGACATTGACCAGCTCGACAAATTCCGCTTTGGCTAGGGACGGGTTAAAGCCCGGACTGGCTTCGATAATAATAAGGGAGTTTACCGGCCGGACGGGCGTGTCCTCGTCCGCCGCCTTGGCGGCAGACGCTGCTCCGGCCGGCCAAAAGACCGCCCAGACGGCGGCCAACGTCAAGACTGCCCACATTTGAATGACAGTGGCAGTCCAGATGTGCGCAATCATTCCTTGGGCGTTGATTATGCCTTCGTCCGGCTGATTTGTAAATAGTTATTTTTGCCTGGATTGGCTTATACTAAAAACGTATGCTGGTTTATTCTAATAACCTGTTCAACGTGCCGGTTTTAAGCCTGCAAACCGGCGCGGTGTTGGCCCATACCGGCCAACCCATCATAGACCCCCGCCGCCTGTTCATTGTGGCTTTTTATTGTGACGGCCCCCTGCTGGATGACCATCCGTCAGTGTTGCACGTGTCTGACATCCGGGAGTTCTCCGATATCGGGATGATCGTTAACCACAGCGAGGATCTGATGCCGCCGGGCGGACTGGTCAGGCTTCAGGAGGTGATCAACTTTAATTTCCAGTTGATCGGCCGGACGGTGATAGACACGGCCCGCTCCAAACTGGGCACCGTGGAGGATTTCGCTACCGAAACCAGTAATTTCATGATTAAAAAAATCAGCGCCCGGCGGCCGCTTTTGAAAAGCTTTTCCACCAGCAAGCTGCTGATCGACCGTCAGCAGATCGTCGAGGTTTCAAACGATTACATAGTGGTCAGGCACGAGCTGGCCAAACCGGAGCCGGCGCTGTCCAGGCTGAAGCCGCCAGTCAACCCGTTTAGAAGCAAGGTCAACCCCCAGACGGACGTCTAAAAAGCCGCGGCTAGCGCGGTTTTTTAGAACAAAGCTCTTTTAATGTCCTCCCAGTCGAAGCCCTGGCGGGCCAGGTAAGCGGCCAATTGGCGAGGGTCGCCGTAGCGGCGGCCCTTTTGGGTGATAATTTCAGCCAAAGCCGCCTGTTCGTCATAACTGTCTAACGCTTCGGCCGCCTCTTCGGCGCCGACGCCTTTCTGCCTAAGCTCGGCAGCCAGCCGCCGCCGGCTGCGCGGCCGACCCTGCTGCCGGCTTTGAGCCCACCTGGCGGCGAACTGCCTGTCGTCCAGATAGCCTTTTTGGTAAAGGCGCTCGATAACCCGGCGGGCAATCGGCTCGGGCCACTGCTTGCGCAGGGCATAGTCGACGATCTCTTTCTCGGAGCGAGGCCGGCGGGCCAGCAAATCTAGGGCGCGCGAGTAGGCTTTACCGAACAGGCTTTCCTGTTCGATCTGCCGCTGGCGGTCAGGCTCTATGACCGCGCCGATTTTCAGGCCCAGGTCGGTTACCTGAAAAATGTCCAGGGATATCCAAAAACGGCCGTCCAGGTAAAGGTTGACCCTTTGCGGGTTTTTCGTTTGAGGTTTGATACCGCTTAGCACCCCTGAACACTGTTTAGGTAAGCCGTCCACGGCGGTCTCTTGGCCGGCGAAGCTTACCGCTCTTCGGCGGCGGCTTTTTGACGGACGGCCTTTTCGATTTCAGCCATAACCTTGGGGTTTTGCTTGAAGTACTCCTTGGCCGCCTCGCGCCCCTGGCCGATTTTCTGCTCTTTGTAGGCGAACCAGGCGCCGCTTTTTTCAACCATGCCGTGCGCCACGGCCAGATCCAGCAGGTCGCCGGTTTTGGAAATGCCTTCGTTGTACATGATGTCAAATTCGGAAATGCGGAACGGCGGAGCCACTTTGTTTTTTACCACTTTCACTTTGGTGCGGTTACCGATGACCTCTTCGCCAACCTTGATTTGTCCAATCCGGCGGATGTCCAGCCGCAGGCTGGAGTAAAATTTCAAAGCGTTACCGCCGGTGGTGGTTTCGGGGTTGCCGAACATGACGCCTATCTTCATGCGGATCTGGTTGATGAAAATAACGGTGGCCTTGCTTTTGTTGATGATACCAGTCAGCTTGCGCAGGGCCTGGCTCATCAGGCGGGCCTGCAGGCCGACATGGGCGTCGCCCATTTCGCCTTCGATTTCGGCCTGCGGCACCAGCGCCGCCACCGAGTCTACCACAATCAGATCAACCGCGTTCGATCTGACCAAGGTTTCGCAGATCTCTAAAGCCTGTTCTCCATTGTCGGGCTGCGATACCAGCAAGTTGTCGGTGTCTACCCCCAGACGCTTGGCGTAAGCCGGGTCAAGCGCGTGCTCGGCGTCGATAAATGCGGCCGTGCCGCCTTCCCGCTGAATCTCGGCAATGGCGTGCAGAGCCAACGTGGTTTTACCGGAACTTTCCGGTCCGTAAATTTCAATAATCCGCCCCTTGGGATACCCGCCGCCAAGGGCCAAGTCGAGACTGAGGGCGCCGGAGGGAATACACTCCACCTTCTGCGAGTGGTGCGATTCGCCCAGCTTCATAATCGAACCGCTGCCGAACTGTTTTTCAATCTGTTCCATAGCCAGTCCCAGAGCCTTTAATTTCAGCCCGGTATCAGCTTTCGGCGAATCGTCTTTGACGGCTTTATTGGCCATGCCTTGAAATTATCCTTTCACCCCACCTTGCAATTTAGTTTTAGATCCGTTTCGCGAACAATCACGCTGACTAATATTATAACCTTTGCCACCGGGTCTTTGCTACAATGGGATTGATGTCGACTCGTCGTGGTAGTTTCGGGCCGAACCGAACGGTACCGGGATTTACGGTCATAGAACTGATAGTGGCTTTGACGGTGCTGCTGGCCGCCGGTTTTTTGTTTTTGGTTCAAAAGAGCGATATCCAAGCTCAAAACCGCGACGCCCAGCGCAAAACCGCCGTTAATGCCATTTACTATAACCTTGAGGGCATCTATTATCCGGCGCACCAATATTACCCCGCGTCGCTTGGCGCCAGCGAGCTGACCGGGCTGGACCCGGCCATGCTCAAAGATCCGGCCGGCAAGGCCGTGGGCGACAAAAACTCCACCTTGCGCTACGAGCCGCAGGGCTGCGACGGCGCCGGCAAGTGCCGCGGCTACACCCTTAGGGCCATCCTGGAAAAAGAAGCCATCTTCACCAAAAACAGCCCGGCCCGCTAATTGTTGGTGACTGGCCGACTGCGTTTAAAGGCCTCGACAGCGTCATTGATTTTGGCCACGTATAACTTTGGATTAGCGGCAAAATTAAACAAGTAGGTCGTTTCTTCCCCTTCGGTAGATAGCCGCAAGGAGCCGTAATTGAGCATCATCTGCAACAGGCCCCGCTGCCGGAAGCTGGCGTCTTCGATATTATCCAGATTGATGGTTTGTTCGCGCTTAGCCAGCAGGCTGGTGCGAAGAACCTGTACCACGCTCTCGTTGGTCAGATAGAATCGATTGCCCAGATAAACTATGGTGGCCACCGCCCCGCCGACGACAAACAGCGCCACGGCTAGCAGCAGCGGCAAGCTGACCAAGGCCGGAGAGGGCAGCTGCTCCGGACGTAGCAGCATCAATTGGGCCAGCTGGCTCCGGCTGCCGGCGTAAAACACTATCAGCGCCATGACCAGCACGACCAACAGCCCGACAAACCCCCAGATCTGAAGCAGACCGATGGGATGCCGCCTGACGGCGAAAACAACGTACTCGTTGGGGCTTAGGTGAAGATTGGGGTAGCGGCGCAGGGATTCCTGGTGCAGCCGCTGGACTTCGGCCTGGTCGCCGTCAGTTTGATCCGCCTGCGGTGCCGGCGCGGCTGCGGCGGGTGATTGGGTAGGCAGAGTGTTTGGGCTAAGCGGAGGCATTTTTGATATATTACAGCAGCTGAGACTGGACGCCACCTTTTTGAGGCCGCGATTTATTGAGATGTTTATACCCCTTGTCGGTTACCTGGCGGCCACGGGGCGTGCGCTCCATCAAACCAACCTGCAAAAGATACGGTTCGTGAAAATCCTCGATCGTGCTGCGCTCGTCGCCGGTGAGAGCCGCCAGCGTCTCCACGCCAACCGGTCCGCCTCCATGGCTATCGATGATTGCCGAAAGCAGCAAACGGTCGGCGCTATCCAGCCCCAGGTGGTCAATCTCCAGCAAACTTAGGGCAGCCTCGGCCGTAGCCGTATCGATGATACCGTCGCCGTTAACGTCGGCATAATCGCGCACCCGCTTGAGCAGGCGATTGGCGATACGCGGCGTCAGACGCGACCTTTCGGCCAGCAGGCCGGCCGCCCGATCATCAATCCTGACTCCTAGGATGTCAGCCGTACGCCTAATAATCTGCCTAATTTCGCGAGGGGCGTAAAATTCCAGACGGTGCACTATGCCGAAACGGTCCCGGAGCGGAGCGGCCACCGCACCGGTGCGGGTAGTGGCGCCAATAATGGTGAAGTGCGGCAGGTCCAGCCGGACGCTGCGCGCGCCGGCGCCCTTGCCTATCATGATATCCAGCTTGAAATCTTCCATGGCAGCATAGAGTACTTCCTCGACGGCCCGGCGCAAACGGTGGATTTCGTCTATAAACAGCACGTCGCCGTCCTGCAGGCTGGTTAGAATGCTGGCCAGGTCGCCGGCCCGTTCGATGGCCGGCCCGGCGGTTACCCGAAGATTAGCCCCCATCTCGTTGGCGATAACCGTGGCCATGGTCGTCTTGCCCAGACCGGGCGGTCCGTACAAAAGCACGTGATCAATGGTTTCGCCGCGTTTCTTGGCGGCGGTAATAGCCAGCTGCAGGTTGGCCTTGAGTCGCGGCTGGCCGATATACTCGATGAAACGCTTGGGCCGCAAGGTGGCTTCGAACTGCTGTTCGTCGTTGCCGGCGGCCAGCGGATTAAGAGCGGTATCGGTTAGTCTCTCCACGCTCATGAGGCTAACCTCTCCAGCGCCTGCTTCAGGCGAGCGGAAGCGTCCTGGCCGCTATCCAGGCCGGACAGCGCGGCGGCGGCCTGGGGCGGCGAATAGCCTAGAGCCACCAGCGCGTCCAGGGCGTCATCGGTCCCGTTCTGGCCGGGCAGGTGACCTTCGCCGCCAAGCGGCGCGGCGATTTTATCCGCCAGATCAACCACTATTCTCTGGGCCAGCCTTTTGCCTACTCCGCCGGCCGCCTGAAGCAGGCCGAAGTTGCCGGCCGCGATCGCCTGCCAGATCTGCTGGGGACTGCCCAGACTTAAAATAGCCAGCCCCGCCTTGGGGCCGACGCCCTGAACCTCCAGCAGCCTTTCAAACAACAGCTTGGCGGCCGGCTGCGAAAAACCGTAAAGCTCCTGGGATTGTTCGCGGACGTGGTGGTAGGTGTGCAGTTTAATCTGAGCGTCAACCGCTGCGGCACTAAAATCGTTCGAGGGCACCTGCACCTCGTATCCCAAGCCGCCAACGTCTACGATGAGGGAATTGTGGCCTGTCTTGTCGCTGACCGTTCCCGAAACATGGGCAATCATTATACGCCTTAGTATAACCCATATGTCATCTGTCGACACCTCCACCGCCGGTTTGCTTCAGGCTGGAAAAACAATTCTTCTTAAAATTATGCGACCGCATAATTTTTGTGTTACTTTAGGTAGTAGCTGATCGCGATAGGTCGAATTCAATAATCAAGGCTAGCAAGCCATGGTGAACTACACAACGAAGCGGGGGAGGGGGTGAGCGGCACCTCCGGCCGGAAGCCGGTAAGCTCTACCGGCCGCATAGTTTACGGCGTCCTGGCCGGACTGGTAGAAGACGGGGCGCTCAGCCGGGAATTGGTTGTCAATAATTTCGGCTCCCTGCCCCTTAGAGCGGCCAAATCCGCCGGTATCAGCCTCGGCCGGCCAGCCGCCGGAAAAATCGCCAGTTACATGGTCAGCCAGAAACTGCTCAGCGTGCAGAAGCTGACAGGCTCCGAAAGCGCCGTGTCGGTAACGCTCAGCGGCTGGCGCCGCATCCAAAAATACCAGATGCAGCGGTTAGCAATCGCCGCTCCTAAACGATGGGACGGCCGCTGGCGTTTCGTGTTGTTTGACATTCCCGAAGAAAAACGGGCCGCCCGCAACGCCCTGTCCGGGCGCCTGAAAAAACTCGGCCTGTGGCAGTGCCAAAGAAGTTGCTGGGTTTATCCGTTCGAATGCACCGAACAGGTCATGGCCATTGCCAGGCCTTATCATATAGACCAGTACATAACCTACCTGGTAGCCGAGCGTACCAATATCGAACTCAGACTGCGCCGGGCTTTTGCCGGCCTGCTGGCCGGACGACAGGACTAAGAGAGGCGTCGTCTTCAAGGCAAAATGGCCGCAGCTCCCGCGGTTATCCGCGAAAGGTCCGTCCGTTACCTTTTTGGTGCAGTTTTAAGACACTGGGATTCATAAAACTTTTTCTTATTTATTAGGCTATCGCATCAAAGATTATACTCCGGAACACCTATGCTGACTACTATAAAAGCTTCACTAGTAAATTTAGTGCGATCGCATTATTATTTAAATTAGACAGGCGAGCGTCGGACGGCCTTCACTCAGCCGGCAGCCCGCCGCGAGGTTTTGCTCTGGACGGCATAGACAATCGCCGCGGCCAGAGCGTCGGCGCAGTCGTCAGGCTTGGGCGCCTGACGCAGGTTCAAACTAAGGCGCACCATCTCCTGCATTTGCTTCTTGTCGGCCCGACCGTAGCCGGTCAGCATCTGCTTGATCTGCAGCGGCGTATATTCCACAATACTCAGCCCGGCCTGACGGCCGGCCAGCAGCACCACCCCGCGGGCCTGAGCGACCGTCATGGCGGTAGTAACGTTCTGGGCGAAAAACAGCTTTTCAACAACCATGCAGACGGGCTTGGACTGGGCTATAATCTGGCTCAGTTCCCGGTGAATAGTCAGCAGGCGCTCGCCGTCGTCCTGCCGGGCGGCGGTACGGATTACCCCGGCGTCTACTAGTTCCAGCCGGCCGGCGCGAGAGTCAATCACTCCGAAGCCCAAGATGCCGGTGCCCGGATCAATACCGACTATGCGCATGATTGTCTCCTGTTATTTTTACTTCAGCAGGCTTTCGTCTATATCGAAATTAACGTGGGTGTTAACCACGTCGTCGATTTCCTCCAGGGCCTCTATCAGCCGGGTTATTTTTTCGGCGACGGCCGGATCGGTTATGCTAACTGTTTCTTTGGGCGCGTAGGTCAGTTCGGCTTCCAGAGACTCGAAACCGGCGGCTGCCAGGCCGTCGCGGACCTTAGCCAGCTCTTTGGGGCTGGTATAGATCAACGACTCGCCGCCATTAATTTCCTGAAAATCCACTGCTCCCGCCTCCAGGGCGGCCAGCATGATGTCATCGCCCGTTTTGTTCAGCCGCAGAACCCCTTGCCGCTCAAACAAAAAACTCACGCTGCCCGGCGCGGCGATGGCGCCGCCGTGTTTGGTAAAGGCGTGGCGCACCTCGGGGAACGTACGGTTCTTGTTGTCGGTGGCGCACTCCACCAGGATGGCCACTCCCTGGGGGCCGTATCCTTCGTACAGCACCTCTTCCAACGAAGCCGCCGCCTTATCTGCCGCGCGGGAGATAGCCCGTTGGATATTGCTAAGCGGCATGTTAAAGTTTTTGGCCTTTTCCACGACCATGGCGAGGCTGGGGTTGGTAGCGGGATCGCTGCCGCCGCGGGCGGCCACCGATATCTGGTTGCCAAGTTTAGTGAACAGAGCGCCCCGCTTGGCATCGTTGACGCCTTTTTGCCGCTTGATCTGAGCCCATTTGGAGTGTCCGGCCATGTCTTGAATCTGTTTAAAGTTTAAAAATCAGCAAAAGTTTACTTGCACTATTTTAACAGGTTAACCGATTAGTCGGTAACGCTGGAAGATAAAAAATCATAGCGGGTGCGCCGCCACAGCAGCCAGCCGAACAGTCCTATGGCCAGATAAGCCAGCACCATGACGGCGGTGTGTCCGCCGGCTACCTCCACCACGGCGCTCGGCAGGGCAGATATTTTGTCCGCCAAATTAACAATGTAGCCCGTCAGCAAGTTGGCCGGTAATCCTGCGTAGCCGGCCAGGGCCGGGTAAATAAAGCCCGCCAGTCCCGCCGCGAACGTAGCCAGCATGGCCGGCGGTACCAGGGGCACCACCGCCAGATTGGCCAGCAGCGCGTACACCGACAGGTTGCCGAAAGTCCAGATCAGCAGTGGCCAGGTCAGCAGCTGAGCCGAAAAGGTTTCTATCAGTACCTGCATCAGTAGCGGCGGAGTTTTGCTGCCATATATCCGCCAGCAAATCATCGGGGCCAGCAGCATGACGCCGGCGAAGGCCAGGAACGACAGGTACCAGCCTAGATCCGACCAAACGTAAAGCGGGTTCACCAGACCGGTAACCAAAGCCGTAAACAGCAGCAATACGGCCGGATGCGCCCGCCGGCCATAGTACCAGGCCAGAACCGCCAGGGCGCTGACCAAAGCAGCCCGGCTCATTGACGGGCTGAAGCCGGTCATCAGCACGAAGCCGCCCATCAGCAGGAACGAACCGGCGGCGGCCAGGAACTTGGAATGGCCGGATAGCAGGCGCCGGGCCGCCCTGACCAAAATGGTCAGGTTATAGCCCGATGCCACCACGATATGAGTCAATCCGATTCTTTTTAAATCTTCGTCCAGCTTGTCGGGCAAAGCGCTGCGCTGGCCCAGTAAAAAACCCAGGCCAAGGCTGGCCTCGGGTTCCGGCACGGCCGATCGCACGCCGGCGGCAAAGGCGTCACGCAGCCGCAGCGCGGGGTCGTTTCCGGGGGTGTATGATTCCACTTCAGCAAAGCTCAGCCTGGCCTGGTAGTTGCCGAAACCGGGGTTGAGCTTGCCGCTTAAAACTACTCTGTCGCCGCGTCTGAAAGTGCGCGGGTCGAACGTGCTGACTCTCACCTGACCAGGCAACTGCCGGCCATTCGCCGTGATATTTTTAATCCTGAACTGCTTTTCGCCGCGCTTGCCGTAAACCGGGTCGTCGGTAATCTGGCCGCTCAGGCTTAGCTTGCTGCCGACAAGAGAGTCCAGGCCGCTCAGCTGTCTCCAGGTCGTGCTGCCCTGCCAGCCACCGATCATTAGCCCCGCGGCAACGGCGAACAGCAGGGCGATTTTCGGCCGCCGCCAACAGGCTGCCAGAAGCAGTACCGCGGCCAACGGCCAGGCCCAGCCGTAAAGTCTCAGGCCCGCCGGCACCAGAGCCAGACCGGCCAATCCGCCCGCGCTGAATCCGCCCACTACCCACGTCCGGTTCAGCCGCTGCGGGAGTGTCAGCCAACGCATGATTAGTGGTTAGTATATCAAAAGCCGACGGAGAGTTTATGACGATTACACTAAAGCCGGCAACGAACAACACCGATCGAATGATAAAACGCTAGCGAAGCCTCTAGAGGAATAAGGCGCAAACTATTATCACTAAATTGAGGGAGCTTCAACCAAATAGTCCTGCCAGATTTCAGAGCTTATAAGCGTGAGGCTGCCTATTTGCTCTGGTAAGGATTTTTGAAAATTTTCTAAATCTCTTTCTTCTTCGTCGACAACTACGGCCGCACCCGCAATCTCGCCTAGGCGCCTGGCAATAATTTCATTGGCACAACTAACTGCAAGCTTGTTGTCTTGTAACTTTACATTACAAGTAAACCCCCGATGTTGATCGGCGTAGTTTACGCTAAGTGCGAAATAGGAAGGATAGTAACTACCTGATAAATAGTCAGTGATAATTTTTCTAAATCTTTCTAGGGTTTCTTTTTGATTGTTGTCCGGACAAGATGGGTCAAGATCGTGAACGATTCCCGAATGAATTTCTTGCATCATTATATGTTTAGGTTTGGTATCGGGAAAAAACGTATCATCAACTTCATAAAACTTATCTTCAATTTCTCTAGGACTTAGCTGCTCAATGTCATCAAAAACACGCTTAAGTGCATGTGCATACTTTTTGTCCTGCGTATCTTCGGCAACCACGGCTATATTCTAACATGATGAAACGACCCATGCAAAGAACGTTGAGCTCTGGTTCGCCTGCCGTTTATAGACGGAGCGATTTTGCCACGAAGCTCGAACCTATCTAGAAGGCTGAAGCTCGGCCCAGAAGGCAGGTGCTTGCTGTGCCTTGATAGAAAAACCAACCCTTTTGAATAAAAGAAATATTGGCGAGGATTTCGTTTCTGGAGGGTCCAGTGGGACTTGAACCCACGACACCCTGCTTAAAAGGCAGGTGCTCTAACCAGCTGAGCTATGGACCCGTACTCCTTGAACCGGCAGGCTATAGAGTAACAATTTAAGGTGTTAATGTCAACGAGAGCGGTGTTTGCCCGACGGTTTGGAGGCGCGCGCACCAAACATATCGGCTACCGCCAGGATGATCAGCAGGGCCACTAAAACAGACCGGTAACGGCTGATAAAATCAAGGGCCGGGCCGGCCTGCAGACTCCATGCCAGCGAGCCGGTAACCGGGCCAAGCATGAAAAGTCCGCTCAAAGCGGCGTAACCGGCCGCGCTGGCTGCGGCGGCGATCCGTCCTACGTATTTCGGCCCAGACAGCATCAGCAGCAACGAAGGCGAAAAAACCAGCAGGGCAGAGACCGGCAGAGCCACATTGACGCCCAACAGCCAGCCCGGCAATTGAACGGACGACAGATAATTCGCCAGCGGGTCACTCAGGTTCTGGCTGAGCACCGCTCCGGCCGCCAGCCCCAGACCCAGCACGCCGAACCGCCGCCGGCTTAGCAGCGCCAGCCCGAACAGCCCGGCGAATAACCCGATCAGTACCAAATAGGCCATATTGCTTATGATAACACCCTCTACCTACCAAAAACCGTTTCCAGCCGCAGTTTGTCGCCGGCCTTCAGCCGGGCGGCAGCGCCGGCCGGCACTTCCAGCACGTAACGGGCGGGCACTGGCGGCACGTACACCCGCGGATAGTCTGACGGCTGGGCCCGTTCCTGTATTTTAACCACGCTGAAGCCTGAATCCAGCCAGATGATGTCTATGGGAAAATTCATGTCTTTCATCCAGATACCGTGGTAGCCATCCCGACTAAAGTCCATCAGCAGGCCGCGGCCCGGCGGCAGGTTTGGCCGGCCGGACAGGCCCTTCACTAAATCTTCAGACTTCCTTGCCACTTCGAGGCGCCACTGCTCGCCGGTTGGCAGCACCGCATGAGCATATGGTCTGGGCGCGAAAAACCAAAGCAGGCTGCCGGCCAATGCCGCGGCCAAAACAACCATTACCAACAGGTTCCGCAGACGGCGGATTTCACCCACGGTCGCTTTATCCCCCTTTTTTAATTAAGCCCCTATGCGGTCTTTTTTGGTGCGGCGCTTGGCGTTAAGTTCGATGTATTCGATGATCTGGGAGGCAACATTCCTGCCGGTAACCGCTTCGATGCCGAATCCCGGGCTGGAGTTAACTTCTATGACCAACGGGCCGTTTTCGGAACGCATTAAATCTACTCCGCAAATATGCAGGCCCATAGCTCGGGCGGTTTTAATGGCGGTTTTGCGCTCTTCTTCGGTTAGTTTGATCATATTGCCCTTACCGCCCTGGTGAAGGTTGGAGCGAAAGTCGTCGTCCAAACTTTGCCGCTGCATGCTGGCCACCACCTTTCCGCCGACCACAAAGGCACGAATATCGGTACCGGCCGACTCTTTAATAAACTCTTGCAGTAGTATGTTGGTGCCGTCCACGTCCATAACATAAAATGCCTGTAAAACCGACTTGGCCGCTTTTTTGGTTTCCGCCAGTACCACTCCGGCCCCATGCGTGCCGCGAGCAAGTTTGATGATCACCGGTGTTCCACCCAATTCGTCTATCAGAGCGCTGGCATCCGCTGCCGAACGGGCAAATATGGTTTTAGGAATACCAATGCCGGCCCGTGAAAGCAGCTGTAGGGTTCTAAGCTTGTCGCGCGAGCGGGCTATGGCGATTGAACTGACCGGGGTATAAACGCCCTGCATTTCGAACTGCCTAACAATAGCGGTGCCATAACGTGTCATGTGGCTGGCGATGCGCGGGATGATGGCATCGAATTCCATCAGGTCTTCATCGCCGTATTTAATAGTCGGCTTGTTTTTCTCCACCAGCACGTAGCAATCACGGTACTTTACTATTTTTACTTCGTGGCCCCGCGCTAGGGCTTCCTCTTTGAGACGCTTCGTCGAGTGGTTACCGGGGCCGTTGGATAGTATTGCGATTTTCATTCGATCATCTCCGCTTCATTATCTAATTCTTTTGTCAGCGATACGTCAACCAGGGCGTCGTGCTCCAGTAGAAATCGCCGGCCTAGCAGCATTTCACATTTCATGACCGTGCGGTCAGTCAGGCCGATCATGGTTTTATACGGATGCCCGTCAATATGTAGCGTAACGGGAATCACAAACCGGCTCGATTCATGCCCGCTGGCGCTGCGCACAATCACCTCTTTAAATTTGTGAGTACTGGTGGCCAGCTTATTGTCGCCCAGCGGCGTAAAATACAGGGTGCCACGCTTGTCGTGCCGCTTCACCCGAATCTTGGTGCAATGCAGCGCCCCTGAAAAAGCACCGGTATCAACCTTGGCGATTATGTTTTCAATATTAAGTTCAGGAATTGATACTTCCGCCAGGCTGCCTAAGATTAAGCGTTCTTTTTCAATCATACCCACCTGCTATTTTGTTTGCGTTTCGTACATTATACGCTCGTGCTCTTTATTTGCAGCATTGGCCTTACCAAGTAACACAAAGGTAAAAAGAAGATCGTCGCCCATAATTGTTTCCAAGTGCTGCCACTGTGAAATTGTACCATTGTAATACGACAGGTCCTTAAACCACGGCAGCGTATCGGTGCCGCGCGTAATTCGCATGACGGTCTTGTAGGCATCAGTGCGTGCCTTTTCAATCGCCTCATTGCTGACCTCGCTACCCTCCTTGGCGCCAAGCAGCAGGTTGCGGCGCCACATAACTTCAAAAGCACCCCTGAAATCTTTGTGGTCATGATACATTAGACTGGCTACTAGGTAGTACGGGATGCCGGCATCAACATACTTGCCCCTTACCGCCTGCTCCATAACCTTACCCAAACCTTCTTCGGCGTCACCATAGTTAGCAAATCCAACCTGCATGGGTAGCAGATCGGTCTGCTCGCCCATTACGGCGCGCAACATATGCACGCCAAGCTCATGAGCAACCAGACCCTTCAACTCTTCGTGCGGAACCGGAGCGCGGTTTTGCGGTACTTTAACCAGCCTCTCGCCTACTGACACGTTAATAGAAACTGAATCGGTCAGGCTGACGCGCCACTCAGCCGCACTGGCACCGAACTCTTCACGGATAATGCTTTCAAAAATATCCCTGACTTCGGTCGGCTGAAAAGGCTCGTCACGCTCAGGCACGTGCCTCAGCAGATTGCCGTAGAGCGACTCGACGACTCCTTCTACCCACTCGACTACTTCCCGACTGGGCCTATAGCGCTCGGAGGCGGCGTCCTCGGTGCCGGGCAGCATCGCAAGCAGCTCTTCATAGATGACACTAGCCTGATTAGTGAAATGCTTCTTGGCGAGTGCAGCTTTCAGCTCGGCGACCAGTGACTTGTAGGCGTCCAGGTCGGGCGCACCGTATGTTTCAACGTTCAGCTCTATGAATTCGCGCTCCAGATCGGCGCGCTGAGCCCCGCCTAGCGTATCATCATGCAAAGCGTGGGCAATCTGCATGCGCCGGTTGCTCTGGCGAAAAGAGGTAATGAAGTCTTCATAGGTAATCAGGTGTTTTGCGTTAACCTCATTGTGAGCTTGCAGCTCGACAAGTAGTTCCTGCAGCCTGCGATCCCTCGCTTCGAAGTCTATTGTATCCAGCTTCGGGTAGGTGTGCCGCGGGTTGTCGATTTCGTTACGCAGAAACAGCACGCGCTGTTCATCGGCATTTCCCGGCACGTAAGCAGCTACCGGTCTTGGCTCATTCCTGAGAATGTCATTAAAAATTTCAGTAACGGGCCGCGGTGCAAGCTGGTATTCCATTGTTTATATTGTAGCATGTTTAGGATGATTGTCAATATCTAGACTCTTGTGCGCCGGGGCGATCGCATATTAAGAGCGGTGCCAAAGCTATCTTCGCCGTTAATTGTTAATTATGGAAAATTTTGCTTACGGTTTTAAGACAAACCTGAACGTTTACTGGAGCGGCCGCGCAGGCGGCGTGTCATTTTTTGACAACTTGTAAATGACATAGCCAACCAAAGTTAGGGCGACAATGCCGGTGATGACGTAAGTGAAATCACGCAGCATGTACACCACCGCCAGTACTATCACGATAGCTGCCCACTTGACGATGTCGCGGCGCTTCAAGGCTTCGCCCACCACCGCTAAACCAGCATGCTCGGCCAGGAGCAGCACGCTGTAGCCGCCCGTTGGGTCATTGAGCGCCCGCAAGGCAGTCGGCACACTGAAGATTGCCAGCGCCAGGTACTTCAGGGCGTCGGCATTCTCAGCCGGGGCCCGGCGCTTCACTTGCAGGTATGCAAAGGTCAGATAGGCTGCCCAGAGGTGCGTATACACCAGCACGTCAATACTGCCGTTAAGTGCAGTGTGCAGGCCCAGCTGCAACGCCAGCATGGCGGCGGCCAGGGCCGCCAGCTCGCCCACCAGAGACGCGCCCTCGCGCCGACGAACCTCGATGTACGCGGCAATTGACGCTACCAGTAAGGCCGTCGGCCCGAACAGCTCCGGCAGGTAGGTCATCCACCATGACGCCGGCCAGGAAGGTGGGTGCTGCATGACGCAGATCAGCTTTAGCGGCAGCAAGAGCAAGGCCGGTGGCGTATAGCGCCCCGGCCGTCAGGATAATCAGGAGTGTCTTAGCCGTCCCGTCCAGGCCGGCAAGCCACACAAACAGAGCAATGGCGGCGATGAATAAGAATGCGCCCAGATACAACAGGGTTAGGGCGCTATCGATTTTCGATGCCGGCGGTGCACCGGCACCAACTGGTGCCGGTGCATCTTCAGCGCGCGTTAGCACTGCGGGCGATGCTGCTTCCGGCCAAGCGGGAGCCGGGTGGAATGTCTCGACAATGCCTATGGCTGCCCGCAAACCGCCGACTTTCCATGACAAATCCGGCTGGTTTTCGACCTCGGCGAGCACCTGGCGCAAGCGCGCAAGCAGCTGCTGACGGTTGAGGGTATCATCATGCACGAGCGCTGGTGCTGTCGTTGCGGCGGGTGGTGCAGGCTTGCGGCGTTTACGCAGTATGAAAAAGACAATGAGCGCCGCCACCACCAGCGGCCAGGCGCTCAAAATAGCCATGACAAGAAAAATCAGTATGAATAAGAGCAAGCCCCCGCCCGCATCGTACATAGGCTCACTATAACAAAAACGTCAGTCGTTGTAGACAAAATTAAAATAAGTGTTTTTTCGAGTCGGCTTGGGTAAATTCCTGCAGCAGCTCCTTCTGCTGCTTCGTCAGTCTGGTCGGCGTATTCACATGGATAGTTACTATATGGTCGCCCCGGCCGGAGCCGCGCAGCCGCGGAACGCCGTGGCCCGACAGCTTGAAGTCGGTACCGCTTTGAGTGCCGGGGGGGATTCTCATCCGCACCACACCGTCCACCGTATCCACGTCGATCTCGCAGCCCAGCGCCGCGTCCACCATGCCGATATGTTCTGAGCTCAGGATAATGTCGCCCTCGCGAGTGAATTTTTTGTGCGGTTTAACCCTGACATTAACGTACAAATCACCCTTGGAGCCGGCCGTCCCAGGCACCTCGGGCGCTTCGCCGCGGCCCTGCAGCCTGATGGTCGCTCCGTCGTCGATGCCGGCGGGAATTTTCAGGCGAATGTCCTGCTGACTCCGGCGAACGCCGCTGCCGCCGCAGAGGGTACACTTTTTCTCGGGTACCCGGCCGCGGCCCTGGCAGGTCGGGCATTCTACCGCCTGCTGTATGGCGCCAAACATGCTGTTAACCACCCTGACCTGCTGGCCGGAGCCTTTGCAGGTGGGACAGGTTTTTATCTCGTAGCCGGGTTCGGCGCCGCTGCCGCGGCAGTGCGGGCAGGTGTCCTTAAGCTCCAGGCGCAGGGTGCGCTCGCCGCCAAACACTGCCTCCTCAAAGCCCAGCTCAATTTCCACGGCCACGTCCCGGCCGCGGGGCTGGCGAGAACGGCGGCCGCCGGATGAAAAATCCTGGCCGAAAAAGCTGCTGAAAATATCACCCAGCCCCAAATCGCCAAAGTCGAAATGAATGTTCTGGCCCTGGCCGCCGAACCCCTCGAACGGGCTGCCGGCGCCAGCGCCGTTGCCGCCCACCCCGGCATGGCCGAACTGGTCGTAGCGCTGACGTTTGGACGAATCGCGCAGTACCTCGTAAGCCTCGTTGATCTCTTTAAATTTGGCTTCGTCGCCGCCCTGTTTGTCGGGATGGTACTGAACTGCCAGGCGCCGGTACGCTTTTTTGATCTCGTCAGGCGAGGCGGCTTTGGACACTCCTAAAATTTCGTAATAATCGCGTTTAGTCATTCTTGAAGTATTTTATGATGTCTTGATCGTCGAATGTAACCGTTTTGTCGGCCTGGGCGGCCACCGACCGGTTCAGCCGGCCAGCATAGCAGACATAGGTTATTTTGGCGCCAAGCAGGCGCGACGCCTCCAGTGCCGGCACGATATCGCTGTCCGAGGAAGCCACTGCCACCGGTCCGGCTCCTTGGCTACGGGAGGCCAGCAGCAGGTCGGTGGACACTCGCACGTCGACGCCTTTTTCCTGCAAAACCAGGGTGGTTTTACCGCAATGAACGCAGGCGTTCGACTCGCGCACCCGCAAATAACCCGCCTTAACCACTCTAATTTTTTGATTGGTCAGCTGGGCGATCCAGCGACGGTTGGCCGATAAAATAGCATCAATCTGCTTGTCCAGCCGCTTGGGGACTTTCTGGCGAGGCCGCTTGATTTTGGTGGTGTAATAGGTGATGTCGGGCTTGTCGCCCAGCACCTCGGCGCAAAATCCGGCGAAATCGAACCGGAAATAGCTGTTGCTGTCTTTAATCCTGCCCGTGGCTGCCAGCACGCCGGCTATCTGATGCCTGAAGTTCTCGCCGTCAATCAGCAGTTTCATAAAACAACCCCCAAAGAAAAAGCCCCGCTGAGGCTGGCGCCAACACGGGGTGCTGTACTTGTTAGGGTAACAAAACCGCCGGCTTTTGTCAACGCCGCCGCCATGTTGTTAAGATTTCTTGTCGTCGACCACTTCGCCTTCAACCGGCCCCTCGTCTTTCTTGGGGTTTTCGGCCTGACCGCCGCTTTCGCCTTGGGCGGAAGACTGCTGGTACATCTTGGCGCCAATCGGCATGATCCGCTCGTTCAGTTCTTTGAGCGCCTTTTCCAGTTCGGCCTTGTCGCTAGATTCCAAATGTTTCTTGGCCTCGGCGGCAGCTTCCTCGACGGTTTTTTTGTCGTCGTCGGCCAGCTTGTCTTTGTGCTCGCTGAGCATTTTTTCGGCCTGATAGACAGCGTTCTCCAGCAGGTTTTTCGCCTCTACCAGCTCGCGTTTCTTACGGTCCTCTTCGGCGTGGGCTTCTGCCTCTTTTTGGGCTTTTTCGATATCCTCCTTGCTGAGGTTACCGCTGTTTTGAATGGTGATGGACTGTTCCTTGCCGGTGCCCTTGTCTTTGGCGGTAACGTTGAGTATGCCGTTGGCGTCCAGGTTAAAAGTAACCTCTATCTGTGGCACGCCGCGAGGAGCCGGCGCAATGCCGTCAAGAATGAACTTACCTAAAGACTTATTGTCGACGGCCATTTCGCGCTCGCCCTGCAGCACGTGGATCTCGACTTGCGGCTGGTTGTCGGCAGCCGTCGAAAACACCTCCGACTTGCTGGTGGGTATGGTGGTGTTGCGCTCGATCAGCTTGGTCGTGACGCCGCCCATGGTCTCGATACCCAGGCTCAGCGGGGTAACGTCCAGCAGCAGCACGTCCTTGACGTCGCCCGCCAGCACGCCGCCCTGAATGGCCGCGCCGATTGCCACGACTTCGTCGGGATTGACGCCCTTCAGCGGCTCTTTACCGAAAATCTTCTTAACTTTTTCGACCACCGCCGGCATGCGGGTCATGCCGCCTACCAGCACAATTTCGTCAATGTCCTTGGCGTTCAGGCCGGCGTCTTTGAGGGCCTGGCGGCAGGGGGCTTCGGTTTTGTCAATCAAATCAGATACCAGCTCTTCCAGCTTGGCACGGGTCAGTTTGTACTCGAAGTGCTTAGGGCCGTCGGCATCAGCAGTCAGAAACGGCAGGTTGACATCCGCCTGGTTAGTGCTGGATAGTTCTTTTTTAGCTTTTTCAGCCTCATCTTTTAGCCGTTGCATGGCGGCATTGTCGCCCTTTAAGTCGATGCCTTGTTCTTTTTTGAAAACTTCCAAAAAGTGGTTGACGATGCGGTTGTCAAAATCCTCGCCGCCAAGGTGGGTATCGCCGTTGGTGCTTTTCACTTCGAACACGCCATCGCCCAGTTCCAGCACCGACACGTCGAACGTGCCGCCGCCAAGGTCGAAAACGACGATTTTCTCTTCCTTCTTCTGATCGAGGCCGTAAGCCAGGGCGGCCGCGGTGGGTTCGTTAATAATCCGCCTGACCTCCAGACCGGCTATCTTGCCGGCGTCCTTGGTGGCCTGGCGCTGGCTGTCGTCGAAGTAGGCCGGCACGGTAATGACCGCCTCGGTAACCGGCTCGCCTAAGTAGTTCTCGGCGTCGGCTTTCAGCTTGGACAGGATCATGGCTGAGATTTCTTCAGGACTGTATTCTTTGTCGCCCATCTTGACCGCTACGCCGCTGCCCTTCTTGACTATGTCGTAGGGCATGATGTCGAGGTCTTTTTGCACTTCCTTGTCTTCCCATTTGCGTCCGATCAGCCGCTTGACCCCGTAGATGGTGTTTTTAGGGTTGGTAACCCGCTGGCGCTGAGCCACCTGGCCGACCAGCCGCTCGCCGTTTTTATTAATGGCTACGACCGAAGGGGTGGTACGGTTGCCTTCGGCGTTGGCAATCACTTCCGGCTTGCCCGACACCATGTACGCCATGGCGCTGTTGGTGGTCCCTAGATCTATACCAATAATTCTGCCCATAAGTCTTATCTGCCTCCTCCTTGACAGCCTTTTGATAAAATGGAGCTGCTTACATTAAACCCTGACCTTTGTTTTGATGTGCTACGGCTTTCATCATAAAAAATTAGCACTCAATTGTCAAGAGTGCTAACTAAACCGCCGGCTGGTCTTCGGGCCAGGTAATTAAACCCAACTGAACGGCGTAGTCCACCGCGCGGACTTCGGGACACAGAGCCAGGGGCCGACTGCGTTTTCGGGCTTTCGGAGCCGGCGGCAGATTTTTGGCAAGCTGACGGCAACGCTCCGGACGATCCTTGGCCAGAGCGTCAGCCAGGGACCGGCCACCAGGCATGGCCAGCACGATCGCCGGATCCTCGGGGTGATGTAGCAAATCAAACCTGACAAACTCTATGGCCCACTCTTGACTGGTCCAATCTGGCGGCATGTCCCGTAACGGGCAATCGGCGCACGAGGCAGCTGGTCGTTCCATCAACAAAGCCGCCGTTAACCCATCTTGACCTTGACCATGGCGTGGCGGATCACCTCGTCGCCCATGCGGTAGCCGGCCTGCAGCTCTTCGCTGACGATCTCGCGGCTGCCGGCGCCATCCTCCAGCTGCACGGCTTCGTGGTAGCGCGGATCGAATGGTTCGCCGACCGTCTTAATTTTTTGGACGCCCAGGCTTTCCAGGGTTTTATCGAATTGCGAAATGATTTTTTGGACGCCTTCAACCCAGTCATTTTGGCCGTTTGGTCCGGTGTGTTTGAGGGCCCGCTCGAAATTGTCGAAAATCGGCAAGAATTCGCGCACCAGGCTAGCTTTGAGAACGTCTTTAAGAGAAGCCAGCTGCTCGTCGTAACGCCGTCGCATATTGATGGCGTCGGCCCGTTCGCGCTGCAACGCTTCGGTCAGCTCTTCCACTTGAAGCCGTAACTGATCCAAAGAGGCGCCCTTGGTTTTTTTAGCCGGTTTAGCCATACAGTCCCGCCTCCAATAACTCGCCGGCGTGGCGCACCAGCTGAATAACCCGGCCGTAGCTCTGGCGGGTGGGGCCAAGCACGCCAATATAGCTGTGATCGGAATAAGGCGAGCGGAACCGGCCGATGATCAGGCTGCAGCCACTGGCCTTGCCTATGGGGTTCTCGCGACCGATGTAAACGCTGAGCGGCTGGTTGGGGGAGGTTTCGCGCAGCCAGGGTTGCAGGTTGTCCAGCAGAGACGCCACTGCCTGAACGTGTTGTCCGCGGCTGAATTCGGGCTGGGAAAACAGGTTGCCAATGCCGCTGATGTACAGCTGGCTGCCTATGGTGGCCAGGCCCAGGTTGTGGGTCAACTCGACCAGACTGTCGGTAGCGCTGCGGATCATCAGCTCGGTGGAACCGGCATGAGTGGCCAAGCGGGTTTCGATCGCTCTCGCACTGCGATCAACGGACAAATAGTCATCACGGGGGCTGCTGACTATAGCGTTAACATAATACCGGTAGCCTTTGTCGGTGGGTACCCTGCCGGCACTGGTATGCGGCTGGCCGATGTAGCCCATTTCTTCCAAGCGGACCATTTCGGCGCGAATGGTGGCGCTGGAAACGCCGAACAGCTTGGCCAGCGTGACCGAACCGACCGGCGCAGCTACCTCGGCGTACTGCTCGATAATGGCTGCCAAAATCTGGGCCTGCCTCTCTGTCATGATGGTTTTTATGTTAAATCATCTGGCACTCCTAAGTCAAGAGTGCTAGGCGGTCTTACTCTTGGCTAAGCAGCACCCGGAAAGCTTCCGCCGGTATGTCCACCCGGCCAAACTTCTTTAGCCGTTTTTTACCCTCTTTCTGCTTGGCCCACAGTTTCTTTTTACGGCTGACATCGCCTCCGTAAAGGTGTCCGGTAACGTTTTTCTTAAGGGCCGGAACGTCTTCCCGGGCGATGATTTTACCGTTAACCGCCGCCTGCAAGCCAACCACGAACAGCTGCCTGGGTATTGCCTGTTTGAGTTTTTCGACCAGCTGGCGGCCAAGCCGCGGCGCTTCGCCGCGGTGAACGATAGCGCTTAGAGCGTCCACCCGCTCCCCCGCCACCAGGCAGTCCAGCCGCACCAGATCGGCCGGCCGGTAATCGGCCGGTTCGTAACTGTAACTGCCATAACCGCTGGTGAGGCTTTTGAGCTGGTCGTAGAAACCGCTTAAGGTGTTAGGCAGAGGCGCTTCAAAATTAATCACCGCCAGATCCCCTTCGCCGTAACTGATTTGGCCATGCCGTCCGCGTACTGAGGTGATCAGGGTAAGCACCTGACCGGTATACCTGGCGGGCGTGACGATTTCGCCGCGAATCCACGGTTCGCTGATTTTCGTGACCGAGGAAGCTTCGGGCAGCTCGGCCGCCGAACGGATGACCCGGCTCTGCCCGCCGGCCAGCTCTATCTGATAATCGGTGGACGGGCTGGTGATAATCAGCTCCAGCCGGTAATCCCGTTCCAGCCGCTCGCGCACGATATCCATGTGCAAAAGACCTAAAAAGCCTATCCTGAAACCGTGACCCAATACCTGGCTGTTTTCGGCGGCGTAGTTAAGCGCGGCGTCGTTCAAGGCCAGTTTTTCCAGAGCGTCCTTCAGCTGGGGATACTGTTCGGCCGAAGCTGGAAACAAACCGGCGTAAACAAACGGCTTGACCTGCCGGTAACCGCTTAACGGCCGGCTAGCTGGGTTCAACCGAAGCGTTAGGGTATCTCCCACCCGGGCCTCGGACACCGAACGGAAGTTGGTCACCACATAACCGATCTCCCCCGTACCCAGGCTGCCGACGGGCTGCATGCGCGGACTCAGGCTGCCGACCTCCAGAGCCGTACCAACCGAGGCGGTCCCCATCATCCTAATATCCTGGGTGCTTTTTAAGCTGCCATCGAATACCCGGCAATACAAAATCACTCCGCGGTAATCGTCGTAGAGCGAATCGAAAACCAAGGCTCTGGCCGGCGCCTGAGGTGACCCTTTGGGCGGCGGAATACGTTCCACGATCGCCCGCAGTACCCCGTCTACTCCCTGGCCGGTTTTGGCGCTGGTTTGTATGATGTCTTCCGACCGGCAGCCGAGCAGCTCAACCAGTTCGGACGTGACCTTGTCCGGTTCGGCCGCTGGCAGGTCGATTTTGTTCAGCACCGGAATGATCGTCAGGTCGGCCTCCAGGGCCAAATAAACGTTAGTCAGCGTTTGAGCCTGAATGCCCTGGCTGGCGTCGACCACCAGCAGAGCCCCCTCGCAGGCGGCCAGCGACCGGCTGACTTCATAACTGAAGTCGACGTGCCCGGGAGTGTCTATAAGATTAAGCTGGTAGTCTTCGCCGCCATTTGGGCCGGAGTCGTCCTTCGCCTTCGCGTAACGCATCCTGACCGGCGCCAGCTTGATGGTAATGCCCTTCTCGCGCTCCAGGTCCATGCTGTCGAGCAGCTGGTTTTTCATTTGGCGGGCATCCACCGTGCCGGTAGCTTCCAGCAGACGGTCCGCCAGGGTGCTCTTGCCGTGATCGATATGAGCGATGATGCAAAAATTCCGGATACGGCTCTGGTTCATACTTTCACCTTGCCCTGGGGACGGAATTGCCCGAAAGCCAGCCCTATGATCTTTTTAATCACCGGCACCGGCTCTTCCAGCTTGAACAGGCGACAGATCATAAGATAACTGATCAGGCTGATGGTTACGATGACGGCGAACTTGGGGAAGGTGGTGAAAAAACTCTGGTCGCGGGCGCTCAGGTCGAGCAACTTCACCGAGACATAGCTGATTAGTCCCATCAATCCGCTGGCCGAAACCATCCGCGAAACGGCATGAATGAACGTGGCGTCAAACAGGCCGGGCATCCTGAAAGCCATGATCACGAACAAAATGGCCACCTCGACGATTGACACCAGCGCCTGAGCCAGAGCCAGCCCGTACACGCCCAGCCCGAAACGCAGCACGAACAGCACCGCCAGGAAAATGTTCAAGGTAATGGTGATGATCGAAATGTACAGCGGAGTGCGGGTATCCTGGCGGGCATAAAAACTGCGGGCGGCAATGTGGTAAATCGAACGGAACAAAATGGCTACCGCCAGTACGCCCAGAATGTTAGCGATCAGCAAATCGCCCCCGTTCTTAATAAAGCTAACTATGTAACCGCGGGTGAAGAAGGTGATTACCGCAGTAGGCAGCGCCAGCCAGATAATCACTCTGAGCACCGAGCGTAACTCGCTCTTGAACAAATCCACCCGGCCGGTCGCCAGCCGTTCGCTCATCCTGGGAAAGGCCGCGGTAGAGATAGCTACGCCGATTAAAGTCACCGGCATCATGTGCAGAGTGGTGGCGCGCTGATAGGCCGTTACCATGCCGGCGCCCAGGCGCGAAGCCAGGTTGGTTTCCACGATGTTGTTGAAGTAATCTATCCCCTGGTCGAATGAGCGCGGCGGCAGCAGCCTAAGCACCTTGCGAAAACCGCGGTTTCTCCAGCGGATTTTAAAGTCGTAGTCGAAGCCCATGCCTATCAGCCCGATACTGCTCACCAGCAGCTGCATGACCGATCCCAGCACCACGCCCAGGGCCACGCCCATGATACCACCTTCGAACAGTTGAAACCCGAACAGGTTGACCCCGTTCGCCAGCACCGTAATGCCAAAAATGATACCCAGGTTATAGATGGTCGGCGCCAGAGCGAAAAAGGTAAACCGGCCGATGGCCTGCTGCATGCTGGCAATGACGCTGGCGATAGCGAACAAAAACGGATTAACGGCAATCACCCGCATCATTGAAACGGCCAGTCCGCGCGAGGTCTCGTCCAGCCCGGGGCCGGCCACGAAGCGCACCAGCGGGTCGGCGAATATGATGATCAGCAGACTGGCCAGCAGGGTGATGACGGCCATGAAATTAACCAGGCTGGAACTCAACTCCCATGCCGATTTCTTGTTGCCGGAAGCCAGCCGCTGACTGAAAACCGGTATGAAGGTTACACTCAGCGCGCCCGATACCAGCAGGAAAAACATGAAATCCGGTATCACGAACGCCACCGTGTAGGCGTCGATGCCGGTTTTGTAGGTATCGTAGTAGTTGCTCATCAGCAGCCGGTCGCGCAGCAGGCCCAGCAGGCTGGACAGCAGGCTGGAGCCGGCCAGTAAAAAAGCGGCCAGCTGTATGGTCAGCTGCCGGTTGGCTTTGGAGACAATTTTTTTGACGCGGTTCATTTGACGTGAAGGGTTACGCGGCTGCTGTCTGACCCCCGCTTTCGCTTGCCCTGATTATACTCTTCCTCCGCCGATCGTCCGGATGCGTCCTGAAAGACGTTCCCGGTAAAATTCGGCCTCGGCATAAAAAAGACTCGCCGGCCCCGATTTTAGTAAAGGGCCGCCTCGGCCGGCAGTTTGGTGCCTTTGAGCAGCTCGACTACCCGCTCTTCTTCCAGCGTCTCTTCTTCCAGCAAGGCCTTGGCCAGCTTGTCCAGGGCAGTCAGATTGGCTCTAATGACCGCCTCGGCCCGCTGCGAAGCTTCCTGGATTAACCCGGCCACTTCCTGGTCAATCAGCTTGGCGGTATCATCGCTGTAGGGGCGGTCGTGAACCATCCGCTCGAACACCAGGCCGCCGGCATCCTCGTGAAAAACCTGGTCGCGCAGTTTTTGGCCCATGCCTTGTTCGATAACCATGTCCCGGGCAATCTCGGTGGCTTTTCTCAGGTCATTGCCCGCGCCGGTGGTAATCCGGTCGGGGCCGTAGTGGACTTTCTCGGCCATGCGGCCGCCCAGGGCGCGGGCCAGAACGTCTTTGAATTCAATCAGCGAAGTGTAATTCTTGTCTTCGGGCGGCAAGAACCAGGTTACGCCGCCGGTGCCACCCCGCGGAATAATGGTAACTTTGTGCACCGGATCGCTGTCGGGCAGGACATGGCCAACCAGGGCATGCCCGGCTTCATGGTAGGCCGTCAGCTGTTTCTCGGCGTCGTTCATAACTTTGGTCTTGCGCTCCGGGCCAATCGCCACCTTCTCGAAAGCGGCGGTCACGTCGGCGTCGGTGATGATTTTACGATTATGCCTGGCGGCGATAATGGCCGCCTCGTTGGCGATATTAGCCAGATCGGCGCCGCTGCTGCCGGCGGTTTTGGCGGCTAGCGCGTCAAGGTTAACCGAGGCGTCCAGCGGCTTCTTGGCGAAATGCACCTTCAAAATGGCCTCCCGGTCGCGCCGCTCGGGCAGGCTGATATTGACTCGGCGGTCGAACCGGCCGGGGCGCAGCAGGGCCGGATCCAGCACGTCGGCCCGGTTGGTGGCAGCCAGTACGATGACGTTGGTGCCGCGCTCGAAACCGTCCATTTCCACTAAAATCTGATTGAGCGTCTGTTCGCGTTCGTCGTGGCCGCCGCCCATGCCGCTGCCGCGCCGGCGGCCGACAGCGTCAATCTCATCTATAAACACTATGCAGGGTGCGTTCTTCTTGGCCTTGGCGAACAGGTCGCGCACCCGGCTGGCGCCGACGCCGACGAACATCTCGACAAACTCCGAGCCGCTGATGCTAAAAAACGGCACGTTGGCTTCACCGGCCACCGCCCGGGCCAGCAGCGTCTTGCCGGTGCCCGGCATGCCCACCAACAGCACGCCTTTGGGTATACGGGCGCCGACGTCCTGGAATTTTTTGGGGTGCTTTAAGAAATCCACCACCTCCTGCAGGTCTTCTTTAGCCTCGTCGTTGCCGGCGATATCGTCAAAGGTGGCTTTTTCAACGTCACTGCCGTACAGGCGGGCCCGCGACTTGCCGAATCCCAGCGCCTGGTTGCTTTGCCCCTGGGCCTGGCGGAACATGAACAGGAACAGCCCGCCTATCAGCAGCACCGGCAGCAGCAGGCCGAGCAGGTTGATAAGCGCCGTGCCTATTTCGGACGGTTTTTTAACGACGACCTCGGCCGGCGCGTCGGTGCGCAATCCCTGCTGGTAGATACTGCTGCCAGACTCTTTGCGCGACTTCTCGGTCGGTTTGCCGCCGGCCTTATCGGACAGCGGGGTCACTAAAACGGTATCGCCGCTGATTTCCAGTTTAGCGATCTGACCCTGGTTGGACTGCTTGACTACCTCTGAAATAGGCACTTCTTTAAGGTTCTGCGGCGGCGCGTAAATAGCCCACAGGGCCAGGCCCATGAAAACGACGATGCTCCAAAACAGCATCGTGCGGATCGGCTGGCTGGGTTTGGTTAGATTAGGTCTTTTTACCACTACGTTATCGCTCTTTTTAAAGTTTTCTTATAGTAAGATGGCCTTTTGAAAGTCGGGGCCTCCCGACGGTTTGATATCGAAAGCGACGGGTCAATTGGAAGATTGGCCGCTGAATTCACTAGTTAATCTTAGCAATTTTCTAGATGCTCGACAATCATTTGCCGCCGGGTAAGACTAAACCGCCAAACGCCGATAGCCTTGCGCCGACCCGGACGGCCGACTTTAGACCAGGTGATAAGCTCGGCCAGTTGGCGGCTGAGCAACCTTTCCCCCCCGTACAAACCGGATATGACGCCCCCCAGCAGCTCGGCCGCGACGCCGCGCGGCAGCATAATCATCCAGTAGCGGCTGATTGAAGCGGTCTTCCCGCCCAGGCTGGCGAATTCCCCGCCGCGCAGAATTTTTGCGACCTCGTCTTCAATTTTATCCACTACGCCGGCCTGGCGCCTGGCTAGCTTCGCCAGTTCCCGCTTGGAGGACTTGGCATCTTGACCGGATAAAACCTTCAGCCTCAGATAATTGCGCAAAAAACGAACCTCCCGGTTGGACGGATCCTCACGCCACGCCAGCCGGTGGCGGCGTGCGTATGCCACCAGGCGGCTCTTGGGGGAACCCAGCAGCGGCCGGATAATCCCGAAACGCGAAGAACGCAACGAAGTCAGGCTGCGGATTCCCCCGGAGCGTATCAGATTAATTAGGGCGGTTTCGACCAGATCGTCCTGATGGTGGGCAGTGATTATGGCTTGAGCTTGGTATTTTTTGCAAATCTGTCGCAAAAACGCGTACCGTGCCCGGCGGGCAACGGCTTCAGAGGCTGCCGCGCCCAGCCTGCCCTCGCCCTGGCAGTAGGGCAGGCCGTAACCGGCCGCCAGGCCGGCCACGAAACGGGCATCCTGGCTGGATTGGCGGCCGCGGATACCGTGGTTAAAGTGGGCCACGATCAATTCCAGGCAGGGCTGACGACTCAGCAGGTCCAGCAGGGCCACCGAATCCACGCCGCCCGAAACGGCTACTACGTACTTGCCCGGATTCAATTGGTTGATGCGCATATCTTTGTTATAAACATTACTTTAAGTTAAAATCCGACTATCCGGGACTAATAAAGTTTAAAATTATGCTTAAAAAATATGGATAAAACCGAAACCACCGAAATTTACTTCATGCGGCACGGCCAATGCCAGGCCAATGCTGACAGCTTGGTGGCCGGTCGTCTGGACAGCCCACTAACCGAGCTGGGGCGGCAGCAGGCCGCAGCGGCCGGTCAGGCGGCGCTCAGCGAGGGGCTGCGGCCGGACGTTATCATCAGTTCCCGCCTGCAGCGAGCGGCCGAAACCGCCAAAATTGTCGCCAAGGCGCTGGGTCTGGACCCCGCCGGCATAATTTACACCGGCCTGCTGGCTGAAAGATCGGGGGGCAGTTTTGAAGGCGGTCCTATCGCCGATTACTACGCCGCCGACGAAGCCGAAGCGGTAGAGCGCCATGGCGTCGAATCGCTGGAGGAGCTCCGCCGGCGGGCGGAGCGGCTGCTCGATACTTTGCGCCGCGACTATTCGGACCGCCGGGTGCTGCTGGTCGGACACAGCGGCATCGGCAAAATGCTGTTCCTGACGGCGGCCAACCGGCCGGCAGCCGGCCTGGACAAACGCCAAACCCTGCCCAATGCCCTCATCCGGCGGCTGGCGTAAAAATATGCCGGTTAACAATTTTTAACCGGCATATTCTGGTAAATTATCAATCTGGTAGCAGGGGCGAGACTCGAACTCGCGACCCCAGGCTTATGAGTCCTGTGCTCTAACCGGCTGAGCTACCCTGCCGTGCCTCCCTGAAGAGATGACAGGTTAGATTGTAACAGCAGTCGGATTGATTTTCTAGGCAGCCGCCGGTTGGTCGTCGGAGTCGAGCTCCTCAACGGCCGCCAGAGCCTTTTCGCCCAGTTTGGCTTCCAGCTTGGCGCGTAATCCGGCCAGCGCCTCGGGGCTGGTGTCGCGCCGGTTCCAGCTGTCAACCGGCTTGGTTTCCGGAGTAGACTGGTTGTCATTCACCATTGTAATTTTAGACCTTTTTATGTTTGATTTAGTGATTAATGCCTAAATTATACTCTTTTGTGTTTATTTTGTCAATAGATCGAGGAGCTGTTTGAGCTTTAGCTTTTTGACAGGGGTTGCCTAAAAGTGCTAGGGTTAGATAAAAGCTCCTAAAACCAAAATTATGTATCCCCTGACCCAACCCTCTGATTTGCTGACGATACTGTCGGTGGTGGCTCTGGCCGGACTGTTACACGCCAATTTTCAGCTGGCGGTCAGCGTCCTCACCAGGCTGGGCGGCCACGTTCTTGGCCGCAGCGGAACCGCCAGGCGGCAACCACACCTCCTGCCCGGCGTAACCTTCTCATACGCTTGGGGCAACCTGCTGGCCATAGCCCTGCTGGCCGTCGGCGCCACCTATCTGCTGAGCGCGCTGGGCCTGCCTCAGAAGCCGCTGTGGGTGCTGCTGGCGCTGCTGGGCGGATTAACTGGGCTGGCGACGCTGCTGGTCTACCACCGCGACGGCGGCCGTCTGTGGATACCCGAAGCCATGAAAAACTATCTTTACGAACGCACCAAGCGATCCACCACGCCGGCCGAAGCCATGGCCTTGGGCATTATGACCGGAATGGCCGAACTGCCGTTTATAGCCGCGCCGCTGCTGTTTGTGGCGGCGCTGTTAAGAGGCAACCCCGACCTCAACCGCCTGACGGTGCTGCTTCTTTACTCCCTGTTGGCCAGCGCTCCGCTGTTTTTACTGGCGGCGGCCATGTCGGCCGGTCAAAAAGTCAGCCGGCTGGAAAGATGGCGCGAGTCCAACCGCCGCTTTTTACAGTTAAGCAGCGCCCTAGGCCTGGCGGTGCTCAGCGCTTACGTGCTCAGCCTGTTCGGAGCGGGAGGCGCGGCGCCATGGTGAAAACCGTGCTGGTGAAGCGCGACGGGCGGCTGGAAGATTACAACCCGGCCAAGTTGCGTTCCAGCCTGAAAGCCGCTTGCCAAAGCGTCAGGGCTCCGGAGGGCGACGCCGAAACCATAGCCAATCTGGCCGCTACCAAGCTGGAACGATGGCTGGCCCCGCGTCCTGAAGTTACCACCGCCGACATTCGCCGCAAGGCCGCCGAGGCGCTGGTTGCCTATAATCCGGAAGCGGCGTATATCTATAAACAACAAAAAATCATTTCTTAAAAAAGCGCTAAGTCTGAAGGGGGTTCTGAAAAAGCAGTGGCAAAACAAAAATATGATTACGATCTGGTGGTAATAGGCAGCGGCGGCGGAGGCAGTGTGGCGGCCCATCTGGTAGCCAAAACCGGCCGGCGGGTAGCCATAGTCGAAGCCGGATCCCTGGGGGGCGAATGCCCCAACTACGGTTGCGTGCCTACCAAGGCACTGCTGCAGGCGGCCTCGCTGTACGACGCCGCCAAACACGGCCAGCCTTTCGGTATCCGTTCGGCAGCGGTAGGGTATAACTACCCGTCAGTCAAAGCCTGGAAAGACAGCGCCGTTAAAAACACTGGAGTCGGAGACAGCCGTTCTTATCACGAATCAGCCGGCGTACGAGTGCTGAGCGGCACCGCCCATTTTATCGGGCCGCATCAGATCAGCGTTGACCGCCGGCACGTTTCGGCGGAGAATTTTCTGATCGCCAGCGGTTCGCATTGGCAAATACCCGAAATCGAGGGCCTGGACAAAGCTGGCTACCTGACGCCGCGCGAAGCTATTAACTTGGGCAGGCCGCCCAAAAGCCTGTTCGTGATCGGTGCCGGCGCCAGTGGCTGTGAATTCGCCGAGTTGTTCAGCTCGTTCGGCAGTAAAATATACCTCTCCGACATGGCGCCGCGCGTTCTGCCCCGCGAAGATCAGGAGGTCAGCCAGACGGTCGCCGAAATATTCAGCCAACGCCGCGGCATGACTATTTTGAGCAGCAGCAAGGTGATGAGAGTCAGCCGCGAGGGAACTCTTAAAAAAGTGATCTTTGCTCGCGGCGGACGCGAGCAGTCGGTCAAAACGGAAGAGGTGCTGGTAGCGGCCGGCCGCCTGCCTAACACCGATATTGGCCTGGAAAACGCCGGCGTGCAGTACGCCGCCGCCGGCATCGGCGTTAACCCCTACCTGCAGACCTCGGCCAAGAACATTTACGCTGCCGGAGACGTACTGGGTGGCTACATGCTAACCCACGTAGCCACCTACCAAAGCCGGGTAGTTGCCCACAACCTGACCCATAAAGAAAAACGCTCGCCCGATTACCGCGCGGTGCCGCGAGTCACCTTTTTGAACCCCGAGGTCGCCTCGGTGGGGGTCAGCGAGGAGGATTGCCTGCGGCGGGACATGGCCGTGCGCACCGCCATAGCTCCGGTCAGCATCATCGGCCGCTCCAACACCAGCAACGCCCGCGAGGGGTTCGTCAAGGTGATAGCCGACAAATCCGGCCGGCTGATCGGCGCCAGCGCGGTTTGCCCGCGGGCCGGCGAAGTCATACACGAGCTGACCCTGGCCATTCAGTACGACCTGCTGGCCAGCGAGGTAGCCTCTACTTTGCACGCCTTTCCTACCTGGAGCGAAGCGGTGCGGATAGCTTGCGGCAAAATCTAGCAAAGCGGGGTCCTAAAAACTAAACAGGCCCCGCTTGTCGGGGCCTGTTTTTTCGCTTAAACCTTAAGCCTAGGCTTTGGGTCGGGCTTGGTTAACGGTGACGGTGCGACCGCCCAGCTCCTTGCCGTTCATACCGTTGATGGCCGCCTGGCCTTCCTCTTCGGTTGACATCTCAACGAAACCGAAGCCTTTGGAGCGTCCTGTTTCGTGGTCGGTGATGACAACCGCTGATTCAACGGTACCAAACGGGGCAAAAGCGGCTTCCAGCTCTTCTTGGGTAGTGCTGAAAGGCAAACCGCCGACAAACAATCTATATGCCATCTATGGGTACCTTATTATTTACTTAAAAGCAAGTTACGACCCTACTTTAGGCTGCCGATTAGTAACTTGGAGCTTAGTTTATAACGCACCCGCGAACCCATCGGACAAATAGCACATAAAGGAACCTGCGGCTTGATTGTATAACATAATCGGCTAAAGTGATAGCCGAAAATTTAAAATCCCCGGCCGGCCGGAGATGATGGGTTTAACATACTAAGAAGATTCTTCAAAAAACACCCGTCTTTGACGAGCAGTTATCATGGTAGCGGGGGCTGGATTTGAACCAGCGACCTCGTGGTTATGAGCCACGCGAGCTGACCAGACTGCTCCACCCCGCGCCGACAAATTACCATTATATCCCCGGAGGTCTGCCTGTCAAGCGCCTGGCCGTTTGCCAAAAAAGAAATACAGCCACTGCTCAAAATTACCCCTGTAGACCGGCTTGGCTGGTTTGGCCGCGGGCTGCGAGCTGGCTGGGGGCTGGGGCAGAATGATCAGCTTTTCGCCGGGCAGGCCCTTGCCGAGCTTGTCACGGACGCTCAGCTCCAGATACTCCGCGCTTTTCAGATAATTCTGCTGATATTGCAGGGTCTCGTTCTCCAGAGAGAGCAGCTGGATCTCCTGGTTCAGCCTGTCTACGCGCTGCTGCAGCAAAAAATTGCGCTGTAAGGCCTGCATGGTGTTCCAGACCAGACTAAGGGCAATCAGCAAAGCCAGCACCAGGGTGGCGTTTTCAATATTCACATAAGTCCTGGCGGCGGAGCGCAGCTGTTTGAGGCGAGCTTTCATCGTAGCCTTTTCAGTTTATCACCGCCATGGCCTATACCGTAGAGCCAGCCGGACGCATCTTTGTTATACTAAAACCATTACTGGGGGCTGTAGCTCAGAGGTTAGAGCAGGCGGCTCATAACCGCTTGGCCGTTGGTTCGATTCCAACCAGCCCCACCAGAATCCGACTTTGCCGGAGAAACCCGGCCAGCCGCCCGATGGGCGGCTGTATAATTGTTTGGTGGAGAGGTTAGAGTGTAATGGCCATGCGGCTTAGCAGCCCCGATTTCAAACATCAGCAGGAAATTCCCTACCGTTTCACCTGCGAAGGCGATAACGTTAATCCCCGTTTGACTGTTGAGAACGTGCCGGCCGCAGCCGAAAGCCTGGACCTGATCATGAACGACCCCGACGCCCCCGGCAGCACTTTTACCCACTGGGTGTTGTTTAATCTGGATCCGTCCGTTGGCGCCATCGTTCAAAGCGCCCCGCCAGGTGCTATCCGCGGGCAAAACAGCGCCGGGCAGCTGGGCTACTATGGCCCCTGCCCGCCCGGCGGCCGGCACCGCTACGTGTTTGAGCTGTACGCTCTAAACCGGCGGTTGGACCTGCCGGAGGGCGCCAGCGCCCAGCGGCTGCGCTCGACCGCGGCGGAATGGGTGATAGAGACGGCTCAGTTAGTTGGCTTATACCAGAAACGCTTAGCTTAAACTTCGTCGCGGTCGCTGCGGTGCAGGGTGAACAGCTTGGCCAGTCCCAGAGTAAAAATACCGTAAACCACCACGGCTACCAGGGTAGCCGACTCGAACGTAACGTTGCCGTACGACGGCTGAAAGCTAAACAGACCAAAAAACGGCCAAACCAGCGGATAACTCAAACCAAAGACCAGATCGGCGAAGGGATTGGCGCGGTTGGCGCCCAGCAAAGCCAGTAAAAACCTGAGCAGCAGCAGCGTCAGCACGGCTCCCCCGATATAATAGACCAGCCGCTGGGCGAAAACCGGCCCGGAGACAGTCCGGTTGCCGGCGGTTCGAGTAACTTTGGTGGTACGCTCCTCTTGTAAGGCCATAGCTGCCTCCTGTTGATTATTGCAATTATTATTTTAGCAAATCAAACAGGCGATACAACAAGCCAGAAAGCGGCTTTTTTAGGTCAGCTGGCGCTCGGTCCGGCCCAAAGCGGCACGGCGTTTACTGCCACGATCATGGACGACACCAACATCAGCAGGGCGGATATCCCCGGCCGCAAAGTCAGGCCTCCACCAACTGTTTTTCTGCCCGTTTAAGCGACACGGCGTTTACTGCGACAAAGATCGAAGACATGGCCATCAGCAGAGCCGAGACTGCTGGCGGCAGACCAATCTTAAATGCCGGATACAGGATACCAGCGGCAATCGGTATGGCTGCCAGGTTATAAACGCTGGCCCAGGCCAGGTTCTGCTTCATTTTGCGGACAGTAGCTTTGCTCAGGCGGATGGCTCTAAGTATATCGGCCGGATCGGACTTCATCAGCACTATCTTGGCGGTTTCCACTGCTACATCCGTTCCGGCGCCAATGGCGATACCTATGTCAGCTTGAGCCAGCGCTGGCGCGTCATTAACGCCGTCGCCGACCATGGCGGTGAACTTGCCCTCTTTTTGCAGCTTTTTAACGTAGCCGGCCTTGTCTTGCGGCAGCACCTCGGCAAACACCCGCTCAATGCCAAGCTGTTTAGCTACGGCTTCGGCGGTTTTTTGGTTGTCGCCGGTAATCATGGCGACTTCCAGACCTAATCGCTTCATTCGAGAAACGGCGTCTTTGGCGGTTGGCTTGATTGGATCCTGCACGGCCATTACGCCGGCCAGTTCTTTATTGACGGCCACCAGCATGATGGTTTTGCCCGCGTTGACAAGCCCGCTGATTTCTTTGTCCAATCCGCCGGTATTAATTTTTCGGTCGCGCATCAGCTTCACGGTACCTACCAGGATTTCTTTGTTCCCAATCTTAGCTTCAACGCCGTGCCCGGCTATGTTGTTAAAGCCGGTTACTTTATCGGGGATGTCCAGCTTGGCTTGCTTGGCGCTGTTTAGCACCGCCACGCTCAGCGGGTGATTCGAATTTGCCTCCGCCGCCGCTGCCAGCCTAAGCAACTCCTTTTGGTCAAAACCTTTGACGGTTTTTATATCGGTAATCCGCGGCGCGCCTTCGGTCAGAGTGCCGGTCTTGTCCAGAACGATAGCCTGAATTTTTGAGGCCTGCTCCAGCGTGGCGGCGTCTTTTATCAGAATGTTGTGCTTGGCGCCCAAACCGGTGCCGACGGCTACGGCTGTGGGCGTCGCCAACCCCAGTGCGTCAGGGCAAGCGATGACTATGGTCGAAATCGCGAAGCCCAGTACGGTTAGAAACGGCTGGTTGGATAATAAAGACCAAATAATAAAAGTCAGTAGCCCGGCGCCGACCGCCAGAATAACCAAATAACCGGCGAATTTATCGGCCACGCGCTGGCCAGGCGCTTTGGAGTTTTGGGCGGTTTCCACCATTTTGACAATCTGAGCCAGCGCCGTGTCCGAACCGACTTTGGTGGCTTTGAAGCGCACCGACCCCGATTGGTTTATCGAGCCGCCAATCACCTGGTCGCCGACTTTTTTAGTCACCGGCAGGGACTCGCCGGTTACCAGCGATTCCTCTATGGCCGTTTCGCCCTCGATAACCTCGCCGTCCACCGGCACTTTGTCGCCCGGTTTCAGAATAACCGTGTCACCAACCTTAACTTCGCTGGTCGGCACTAACACTTCTTGACCGTCTTTTAACAAACGGGCTTGGGGCGGGGTTAAATCGAACAGGGCTTGCAGGGAATCAGTAGTGCCGCGGCGTGATTTCATTTCCATCCAGTGGCCGAATAACACGAATGTAACCAGGAAGGCCGTTGCGTCAAAATAGGTGTCCTTGCTACCCACAAAAGTCAAATAAACGCTGGCGAAATAGGCCGCCGAGATACCGACGGCGATCAGCACCGCCATGTTCAACACCTTATCTTTAAGGGCGAAGAATGTGGAGTAAAGGAAGATCCAACCGGAGTAGAAGAACAACGGCGTGGTTAAAATAAGCGAAATCCAGGCCGCCGAACTCGGCAAGTTCACGCCAAGTTTTTCACCGAGCGGCGAAAATATAACTATCGGAATGGTCAGTATCAGGGAGAAGAAAAACTTGTTGCGGATGTCCAACTCCATCATCTTGGCCATCTCGCGACCGGCCAGGCCGGTGTGGTCCATGCCCATCGTCATGGTCATGCTCATTTTGAACTTCTGCCAGAAGCTCATCTTGCCGGACATCATCATGGCGTGATGATCGTGGCCGCCATGGTTCATGTGTTCGGCGTTGTGGCTGCCCATGGCCGCCTCGTACGAACTGTTGTCTTTATCTCTGAGCGCACCATCCTGAACTTTGGCGTATTTTTCAGGGTCTTTGTCGAAAGCGTCGGTGCAGTGGTTGCAGCAAAAGTAATACTTTTGACCTTGGTATTCGCGCGCCAAGCCATGCGCCTCGGCCTTTTGCTTGTTGACTTCAACGCCCATAACAGGACAGATGGCCAGCTCACCTGGCGACCCCGCAGTGTCTGTATGATTATGACTGTGCTCCCCGTCCATCTAATCCCCCTTCCTTGGTTTAACCACTTCCGCGCTCCAACCCGCAACATAGCCGACGACCCAGAGCGAGATCACCAGGGTTACTCCACCCCAGAAGAAATTATCCCAGCCCAGGCGGAATGTGCCCAAAGCGCCTATGTTCATGCCATGCAGCCACCATTGGGCGACTGTGAGCGAAAAGCCCGGGAAAGCCGCCACGAACGCCGAGCAAATCACCCAAAGCGCTGCGGCGGCCAGCGCGAAAGTATTGGCAAGTTGAGTTTTAGTAGTTTTCATGCAACCTCTCCTGACTTGTTATTGGCTCTTATGTTAGTTAGCTCATACAGATCGATCAACTCTTGAGCCGCTTGTTGCCGGCGTTGGTGGCTGCCGGACGAAAACTCTTCCATGATATGGGTTTTCAGGTGATTTTCCAGCACCAGCTTATTAAGTGAGCCAAGGGATTTTTGGATAGCCAGCGACTGGGTGATTATATCCATGCAGTATTCCTCTTTTCCGATCATCTTTTCCAGGCCTTTCATTTGGCCTTGAAGAATGCGGGAGCGGTGAATGGCGCGTTTCTTTAAGTCCGTGATCATGATTTCATTGTATACCCCCCGAGGGTATTGTGTCAAACAAATCTGGACGGCACGCTGGCGCCTAAAGTGGCGGTTAGCCAAAAAACAGCGCCGGGGCAGCTTTAGCCTTGACGATCCGGAGCGCTACCGCTATTGCTGTTGCGGGGGCTTTGCAGCGCCCGGCGAGCAACCGCGGCCAGCTGATGAATGCGTTCCAACTCATCAGCGGACCGCTCTTTTGGGCGGCGATAGGGCTGGTGGTAATCCCGCTCCAGCGCCGGCCGGGTTTCGGTCTTTGGCCCGTCGTTGTTTTTATTTTTAGGCGCGCCCGGCCCGGTTCGGCGAGGCCGCGGCGGCTCAAGTGGTTTAGGCCGCCAGCTGCCGCCGCCAAGATCCTGATAAACTGAGGGCTCTTTATCATCATCGCTTGTTGCGGTCTCCGGACCGCCCGGCCGCCGGCGGAAATCGTCCGGGGATATCGCGGACAGCTGGTAGGCTGACACTAATGACTGTGGCGGTTTTTTATCTGGCATGCCTTCCAGCGCCAGCTGCTGGTAATCCATATCTGTATATTATATCACGATATTTAATATTTTTCAAGTTCTGAATAAGAAGATTAGCCGGCGGTTGGGGGCGCCACGTCAAAGCGGCCCAGACTCCTCACAGATGTAATCCATAGGGAATCCGGGCCAGTTTTGACGCACTGTTTGTTTGGCTATAGCGTATCACTCAAAGCGCTTACGCCGCAAGCCTGAAAAAGAGCTATTTGTTTTTAACGGTCAAGAAGCCGTTACGAGGGTTTTCGGTTACGGTCTTGTTACCGGGCAGTTCGGTAGGGGTGCCCTTGGCCCCTTTTTCGTCTTTGCAGAAGAAATAAATAGTCTGCTGCTTGCCGCCGCGCAAGGTAACGTCTTTCTTGTGCAGGTAGTAAGTTACCCCTTTCGAGTTCGTGTGTGCGTAAGCTGCCATAGTTTTAGTCTCTCCTCCTTAGTTATTGCTTACGATGACAACGATAACGCCCAGTCATCAGGGCTGTCAACTGTAAATTCGCATAAACCGCCGTTTGACCAGCAGCCAAACCAGCCCGGAGCGCAGCCAGCGGCCGGCTATCCAGAACGCCAACAACAGAGTAATCAGCACGCTCAAACCGGCGGCGTCCGGCGTCCAGGCGGGTGAGACGAAATTGTAGCGGTAAAGATCGGCCCGAGGCAACTTTAAGCTGGAGGCCGGGTCCTGCCCGGGGCTGAGAACGCCGACCTTCTGCACGACGCACTGCACGTAATCGTTGCGGAACGAAGCCACTCCGCCCACAAACCGGCTGCGGCACTCCAGGCTGGCCTGCTTGTATATTTCGCTGTTGGGATTGCTGGCCGACGAGGCCGACGCCAGGGCTCTGTCGCGATCGCGGCTGTAAGACGTCTCCAGGTACAGGCCGCTGTCCAGACTGGAATTCATGTGCGAACTGACATAACGCTGCAAATCCAGCAGGCGGCTGGCGATTTTGGCTTTGTCGCCGTTTTTGTCGGCTTCTGCTACCGCCGCCCGCCGTTCGATCATGCCGATGTTGTTCAGCCTGAGCAGGGTGGCCGAGATGAAAATTAGCAATAGCAGGGCTACCAGCAGCTGCCAGGTGGGCGCCCGGCTGACCCTGCCCGCGTAAGCGACCAGGGGTTTAAGCCGTCGCTGCAGTTTGGTACTCATGGGGGTTGATATACGGACCGGACATTCCCACCTCTTCAAGGATTGTTTTGCCAACAGTATAAACCATATCACCGGCCAGGCGCCAGCCGGGGCCGGCTGGCGTAGGTTATACTTTAGGCTATGCACCTGTATTTTTCGGGTATCAGCGGCGTAGGGGTCGGGCCGTTGGCTGAAATCGCCCTGGACCTGGGCATGAAGGTTAGCGGCTCGGACCCGGTCGTCAGCCCCCAAACCGAAACGCTGTCCCGCCGCAGCGTTACTGTCAATACCGACCAGGATGGCCGGGCGATGGCCGCCCTGCACCGCCGCCAGCCAATTGATTGGTTCGTTTATACCTCGGCCCTGCCGGACGACAACGGCGAGCTGGAATTCGCCCGGAAAAACGGCATCCGCTTCGGCAAGCGCCACCAGCTGTTGGGCGAAATCATCAGAAAGCAGCGTCTTCAGTTAATAGCCGTGGCCGGCACTCACGGCAAAACTACCACCACGGCCATGCTGGTGTGGCTGTTCGGCCGGCTGGGGCAGCCGGTCGCCTATTCGGTGGGCGCCTCTTTAAGTTTTGGTCCCAGCGGCCGCTACCAGCCCGGCAGCCGCTTTTTTATCTACGAATGCGACGAATACGACCGTAACTTCCTGCATTTTCATCCCCGGCTGAGCGTCATCACCTCTCTTGATTACGACCATCCGGACAGTTACCCCAGTCCGAACCATTACCGGCAAGCCTTTCGCGGCTTCTTAAGCCAAAGTGATACCAGTCTGCTTTGGCAGAACGACGCTGACTATTTAAATCCTCTGCCCCCAGCCGCCAACTGCCAAATCTACCCCGATGAGAGCGATCTGTCGGCTTTTAGGCTGGCCGGATCGCACAACCGACGCAACGCCTATCTGGCCGCCCAGGCTGCCGGGCTGCTGTTGCCCGGCGGCGGCCAGCGAATAATCGCCGCGCTGAACGATTTTCCGGGCACATCGCGCCGTTTTGAAAAACTAGCCGACAATTTGTACAGCGATTATGCCCATCACCCCAAGGAAATTGCGGCAACATTGCAATTAGCGTCTGAGCTTTCCGATGAGGTGGTAGCGGTTTACCAACCCCATCAGAATGTCAGGCAGCATGTTATCGGCCGGCAGTACGCCGACTGTTTCGGCCCGGCCCGAAAAGTTTACTGGCTGCCGACCTATTTGAGCCGCGAGGACAAATCCTTAGAGGTGTTAACGCCGGATCGGCTGACAGCCGGCCTGCCCGAAAGGGCCAAAATCGTAACGGCCCGGCTGGACGACAGGCTGTGGCGGGAAATCAAGCGGCAGCGCGGCCGCGGCCGCCTGGTAGTAGCCATGAGTGCCGGCGATTTGGACGTCTGGCTGAGACAGCGGCTGGCCAGAGAAAAGCTCGGTCGGCAGTCTTCGCCGCGCCCCTAAAGCCCGGCCGGCGGCGGCCCGGGGTTGAGCCTGAGCTGGTCGTCTTCCAGATTTTGGTCACCGAAATCGCTGCTGGCTTTTAGATCCCGGGTGGCATCGCCGTAGAGTTTTAAAAACTCGTCAATGGCGGCCGGGTTAACCGGCCCGTTGACATCAAAAGTCTTGATTGGCGGCGAGGATTTAACCTTGGCGCGAGCACTTTCGAACCCCGGCCGGCTAAGATCCAGCCTGGACACGCCGCTGCTGATGTACAGGGCCATGCTGATAACCGTCAGTACCAGGGCCGTAACCACGGCAGCGCTCAGCCCCAGAAAGATTTTGGAGCGCAAAAAAGCCAGGCGGCCGCTTTGGTTCACGGCTGGCCTCCGGCCGGAGCGGCCGGCGTAGGAGTTTGCAATTTCACCTTCAGAGCGTTCAGCCTGGCGGCGTATTCGTCTATCAGCCGCTGCATGGCGTCTACGTCGTTTTTGAGCTGCAGCCGCTGGCCGCGGGCCTGGACCAACAGTTGATAAAAGCTGACCGGCTGGTCCACGCAGTTAACTCTGATCACCTGTTCGAGGGTGTTCTCGTAATTGGTGTAGTCTCCGTAAAACACCGTGAAGTTTTTTTGCAATTCTGTGGCAATTTCATTGAGACGCGGCTCGTTGATTTTATTGTAGGCCAGCCGGCCGTTAAAGGCGGCCATCAGCCGGAGGGTCTCTTCGTAACTGCGGCCGCGGTTGGTCCGGGACACCACGTCGCTGCGCTGAATGCGCTGTAGGTTGCTCTGGGCGTCCACGCAGTTTTGGCGGATAGTGGCTATTTTCTGCTCGGTCAGGCCGGCCGGAGCGGAACCGGGCGTCGGCGCCTGAGCTAGCAGCGGGCTAAAAGCCAGCAGCGACCCCAGCAGAGCAGCGCTAATTGGTTTGACAATGGAAGCTTTTAACATAAACCAAGGCTTAATTATTACACCGGCAGACCGGACCATCAAGCCTGGCCGCTGGCAGCCGAGGGTAAAAATCCGTCCAGCTCGGCGGCCAGGCGGATATCGGCATCGGTAATGCCGCCGGCTTCATGAGTGGTCAGCGCCACTTCCACCTCGCCGTATCGCAAGGTTACTTCCGGATGATGGTTCTGCCGGCGGGCAGCCTGGGCGATTTGGCTGACCAAAACAAAACCCTCGTCAAAATCACCCGTTTCCACCACCTTGACCAAACCGCGCCCGGGCAGCACCGCCCAACCCACGTCTAAAGAAGCCACGGCCATCTTAAGGCTGTCGCCGGTTAGGGCTTGGGGGGTGGTTGATTCGTTCGCTGCCATATATCACTATATTGTAACTCTCCAGCCGTCCGGATAGCTATAGGCCAAGCGGGCGCTTACTTATTAGGAATTTTCGATACCTCAGGCCATTCAATGGCGAGAAATCACTGCCAGCTGGTCACGTTGGTAATCTTATGGGGGCTGCCTCCTCTGAGCGACACCACGTAATCCGACCAGCCGTAACCCGGCCCAACTGCCAGATAAACCAAGTTGGTGGAATCGACAAAGCGCAGATTGCCGATACCGGTAACCGTGCCGTCGAGTTTAGTCACGGTCCTCTCCTTGCCGTCCGCCTGGCGGGCTATCAAATTAATCTGGCCATCTATGGTCTGGCTGATAATGCGTTCTCCGCCGCCGGAAGTGACCGGCCAGAAGCTCTTTGTTGAGGCCGGTGGCTGGCTGACGAGCCGTATCTGACCCGAATCGGTGTTCAGTTCGCTCCAGGAGCCGTTGCCGCTGCCGTAAACCAGGCGGTTAAAATCGGTTTGCACCAGATCCTTGGCGCCGCTGGCCAGCGCTCGGGCACCGCTGCCGTAAGGCGCCCAGTAAACGGTTACGCCAGTCTGGGTAACACCCGGCTGATACCGCGGCATCTCGGGAAAGGCTACCCCTTTGGCGGTGATAAACACCTGGCCAGTAAGCCAACCGCTGCCTCCGTAAATTTCTTGGACCTGGCCGCTTGCCAGGTTGCGGGTAACCAGCCGCGTGCTGTAGTCGGTGCTTTTATCTGGAACATAGTTGTAGCTATAGGTCAGCCAGTCTCCAGACCATCCATATATATTGGGACTATAACCGCCTTCGTCTATTTTCTGGTAAGCGCCGGTGGCCAGATCGACCTGGTATATTTTGCTAACCGGCCCGCCGGTGGAATCTTTGACGCCTTCGCGCTGTGATACCATAACGCCGTACTTGCCAGAAGGCGACACTGAAAACCTCAAACTCGCGGATGTCTCCTGCGGGGCGCCCTTAACCAGTAGTTTGACGTCGCTGCCATCAAGCAGGCTGCTGTAAATATTGTATCCGCCGTCTCGGTTACTGATGAAGTAATCGCGGGCCGACGGCATAAAAACGACTTCCTGCGGCGGGCCGGTAATCGGCAAGTCAAAGCTCCTGTCCAGGAAACTGCCGCTAAAAGCCGCCGATACTCTGACCTGATTATTGTCGGACGGCGGGGCGATAACCGTTACTTTGCCGCTGCCATCGGGTGTTACCGTGCGGTCAGCCACGGTGAACTGGCCGGCGGTAATGGGCAGCCCGCTGACCCAGTCTTTGGCCACAAAGCTAACAGGCGTGCCCACGGCTTTCAGCCGGGCCATCACCGGTAAGGTCTGCCGCTTCAGCAGGATGCCGAAAAACGGATTAAAATCAACCGCGGTAGTAGTCTGGTAAGAGTTATAGCCCTGTTTGCTGACGCTGACCTGGTGGCGACCGAATTTCAGCCCGCTGACCGTCAGCGTAGCGGACTGGCCGGAATCGTAAGTCCGGTCGTCTATCTTCACCGTAAAACGCTTAATACTGGCGGTGCTGCTGCCCTGCCCGCCGGCCTCGTCCTGGCTGGAAATCTCCAGACTCCCCCGAACCCCCATCAGATTAAGCGCCAGATACCGGCTGGCCGGCACGAACCAGGCAGCCGCCAGGGCTGCCAGCAAGCCGGCCAGGCCGATCAGCAGCTGTTTTTTGCTTGGCCGCCGCGGCCGCTTGACAGGGGTATTTTGCTGGTTTTTTTGCCGCTGCGCTTTTTCGGCCTCGGCCCTCTCTTCGGGAAGCGGATGGTGAGGCAGTTGGGAGCGATCGTGGTTTTTAGGCTGCTTGTCGCCCTCCAGGCGGCGGGCTTCGGCGTCAGCTGCCTCCTCGATAGAAGCAATTTCCTGATAAGCCTCCTGATCGGCCGACCTGTCTTGCTGGTCCGGCATGTCACCCCCCGTTTCTGTTTAAACTTAACCGCTTTTTAGCTTGCCATTAATATTACACAGGCGACGGCGCCAGGCAATAACTTTATTGGCAGGACGTCCCATCAGGGTGCCAGGCGGCGGACGTCGCGCGGAAACAGAGTGGCTTCTTTGACGTTGGACAAACCGATAATTTTTTGAACGAAACGGTCAATGCCGAAACCGAAACCGCCGTGCGGCGGCAGGCCGGCGGCGAAGGCTTGCAGGTAATACTTAAAGCCAGGGTGATCCGGATCGATGCCCTGCTGGCGCATTTGACTGATCAGTTTCTCCAGACGGTGTTCGCGCTGGGGGCAGCTGGCGATTTCGACACCCCGAAACAGCAGGTCGGCCCATAGCACAGTGCTGGGATCGTCCGGATTAATCATCTGGTAAAACTTGTGAGCTTCAATCGGGAAATCGGTTACGAACACCGCCTCGGAACCGGCCGTTTGCCTGGCGTGTTCGCAGATCCAGCGCTCCTCGGCCGGAATTAAGTCTTTTTCATTAGTGGTATCCTCATTGGTGGCCTGACTATACAGCTGATGTACCTGGCTGACTTTGTAGCGGGGAAAACGCTTGGCCAGCACCAGCGGCGGCGCCTTAAGCCGCTCCAGCTCGGCGCGGCCCTGCTGGTAGAGCTGATTTAACACCTGATAAACCATGTCTTCAGCCAGCTCCAGAACCTGATCGTGTGAATCGATAAAGCCGATCTCAACGTCCAGCATGGTGGACTCACTCATGTGCCTAGTGGTCATACTGGGTTCGGCCCTAAAGGCCGGCCCGATTTCAAACACCCGCTCGAACGCCCCCACCATAATCTGCTTGGCCAGCTGGGGGCTTTGGGCCAAAGTGGCTTCCTGGCCGAAATAATCGGTGCGAAACACTTCGGCGCCGCCCTCGGCCGCTCCGGCCAGCAGTTTGGGCGTTTGGATTTCCACAAATTCACGCTCCACCAGATACTGGCGGATCAGCCGGTTAACCTCGGCCCGCAGCCGGAAAATGGCCTGCTCGTCTGGATTGCGCAGATTGAGCACCCGATTCTCGAACAAAGTATCCAGGTTGTCCGGAGAGTGGTCGATCGGCTTGTCGATTTCAATGGCTGGAGCCTCGGTAATCGGCACCAGCACCTCCACGGAAGCATCGCGCAGCTCGGCGCCGCCCGGCGCCCGCTGATCCTCGGCTACCTGGCCGGTCAGCTTAAGCACCGTGCCAGTCTGCATATTGCGCAACTTTTCCAGTTCTTCGTCCCGGCTGATGACCGCCTGGGCCAGGCCGCGGCGGTCTCTGATAATCACGAAGTTCAGGCCGCCCATAATGCGTTTTTTGTGCAGCCAGCCCGACAAGCTGACCGATTTGCCGGTCTGGCCGGCCAATTCGTTGGATAACACTCTCATACGTCCTCTTTTCGGCGCGGTTGGTTGATGCTACGCGGGTTGGACTCGGCTACCGCTCTTAGGTCGTGAAAGGCGTCAAACTCGTCTATGATTTTGCGCCCGAGCAGGGATTCTATGACGTCTTCCAGGCTGAGCAACCCAACCGTTTCCCTGTACCGGTTGACCACTATAAACAGATGATGCTGAGTGCGCAAGAAAGCATAGAGGGCATGCTCCAGGTTCTGGTCTTCGCGAATGTAGTAAACCTCGGGACGCATGGCGGCGGCCGCCTTGCGGTGGTTCTCCGCCGGCTTGAGAGGCAGCAGATCGCGCATGTACAGCATGCCCACCACCTTGTCGACCTGTCCGGACTGCATCACCGGAAACCGGCTGTGGCCGGTCTTGTGCAGGCGATCCAGCACCACCGGCCCCAGGGTTTCATCGGTGCTGACGCCGTCAATCATTGAGCGCGGCGTCATGATTTGCCCGACCAGTTTTTCTTTGAAAGCCAGCCCGTTCTCTATCAGGCTCAGCTCCTGCTCGTCCAGCGCCTGAGGGGATGATCGTCTGGCCATTTCAATCAGCTCTTCTTTTGATTCCAGCCGATGGAATCTGGACAGAGCGGCCGGGCTGAGCCAGGCCAGCCAGCGATGCCACCCGTCCAGGCGGTCGAGCAGCCAGGGCTGACAGCGCTGATACAGCTGCTGCCCCTGGCTGGTAATAATCCTTAAATGGGAGCCGAGCGGCACCAGCAGCAAACCGGCCGTCAGTAGCCAAACCCCCAAAAAACCGGCGCTGCCGATCAGCAACCAGGCCGTCATGGCAACCACCAAAGCTTCCGCCAGATAGCGGACGGCCTGAAGATCGGCCAGGCGCTCTTCGCGCAACTTAAGCCTGATGGCGGCCTGCTCCTGCCTGATCTGACGGCGCGAGTCGGCGGGCTTAGAGGCCAGCGGCGGCAGCTCCAGGCGCAAACCGCGCAGCGCCACCAGCGCTACCCATAAAATAACCAACCCGAAAAAGCTGAAAAGCGACATGTCTGGAGTTCATTGTACGCAATCCGTCCGTATAAATGTAGTCTAACAAAAACCGCGTCCGCCACCTTGCATGCCAGTAAAAAGAAAAACCCCGGAGGCTTGGTGGATGAAGGCCGTCCGGGGTATTTTTGTTTTCTCTAGTGGGCGATATACTGCTGCCACTCGGCTGGAACGATATCCACCTCGACGCGAATCGGCCGAGAAGGCACCTTCCTAACAGTAATAGGCATATATCCTCCTTATAAGTTGCCTGCCTATTCCGCCGCCGGTAATTGCCCTGCGAGCAAGTACCGCTAAAAATAGGCACAATCTTAATTCTATCAACAATGCTTGCTTTGGTCAAACCGGGTAAGTCGCCAGACCGGATTCGACGGCTGTATAATAGTCGCATCAAAACCATAACACCTCACCAACAACTAAGGCATCAGCTGGCAAGGCGCAAACTCAGGCGGCTGCCCCTAGGAACCGACAATTTTTTGTCGGTTCTGGAAGGTATAGAGGGCGGTTTTGCCATTTTCAGCGGCATTTTGGCCGGTCTGAGTTTTGAGACTTCCAACCGCCGGCTGCTGCTGATTACCGCGGCCATTGGCATTATTGTCAACGGCTTTAATAGCAGTGCCGTGCGCTACAGCAGCCAGCACTTCACCGACGAGCTGGACGGGCGCGAAAAGCGCCGGGTGGTGCGCTATTACCTGATACCGGCGCTGGTTGAATTTTTGGTTTATCTGGTGGTTTGCGCCGTCATTTTGCTGCCGCTGCTGTTGATTGGCAGCCTGGCCGGAGCGGTGATCGCCAGCAGCCTGCTAACCGTATCGGTACTGTTCGCGGCTGGATACTACAAGGGGCGGCTGCTCGGCGCCAGGCCATGGCGCGACGGCCTGGAGCTGGCGGTTCTGGGCGCGCTGATTATCAGCGTCGGAGCTTTTGCGGGATATCTGCTGGCCAATCTATAGGGCCGCCTCTTGCCAAGGCGGCGTAAAATTGACATACTCTTTAAAAAGCACCATCCGGACAGGGTAACCTAAACAAAAATGGAACAAACGATTTTCCTGCAGCTCAGCTTGGTCATAGTCCTGGCCACTTTCGTGTCCTGGCTGATGCGCCTGCTGCGCCAGCCGCTGATCATGGGCTACATTCTTACCGGCATACTGGTGGGGCCGGCCTTCTTGTATCTTATTCAGGACCAGAAGGCGTTTGCCAGTTTCAGCCAGATAGGTATCGCTCTGCTGCTGTTCATTATCGGGTTGGGGCTGAATGTGTCGGTTGTTAAAAGCCTGGGCAAGCCGGTGCTGTTGACCGCCGCCGCCCAAATAGCCGGACTGGGGCTGATCGGCTATCTGCTGAGCACGGCGCTGGGGCTGACCTCAACGGAAGCCATCATCATGGCCCTGGCCTTGCTGTTTAGCAGCACCATTATCGTGGTCAAGGTCCTCACCGACAAACGCGAGCAATCCAGGCTTTACGGACAGCTGGCCATCGGTATTTTGCTGGTAGAGGATATTCTGGCCACCCTGGCCCTTCTGCTGGTATCTGCCGGCCGCGGCGACGGGCTGCCGGCGCTGCAGGTGGGCCTGATGGCCGCCAAGGGGCTGGCCTTGCTGGCCCTGCTGGCCCTCATCAGCAGCAAAGTACTACCTCGACTGACCAAGTTTTTCGCCGAGTCGCAGGAGTTTTTGTTTTTATTCGCCATCTCGTGGGGCTTTGGCATCGCCAGCCTGTTCGAGATTGCCGGCTGGTCGTTCGAGGTGGGCGCCCTGTTCGCCGGTGTCAGTCTAGCCTCGCTGCCGTACACCCAGGAGATCGCTTCGCGGCTCAAGCCGCTGCGCGATTTTTTCGTGGTGCTGTTTTTCATCGTGTTGGGCGAGGGGCTGGGGCTGGACAACCTGACGGCGGCGCTGTTCCCCGCCCTGCTGTTCTCGCTGGTTATCGTCATTGGCAAGCCGCTGATCATCATGTACGGGCTGGGGCTGTTGGGGTATACCAAACGGACTAGCTTTAAAACCGGTATCCATCTGTCGCAAATCAGCGAATTTTCAATTGTACTGGTGGTGCTGGCCCAGAATGTGGGCCTGGTCTCGCCGATACTGAGCAGCATCATCACTCTGGTGGCCGTGATCACCATCGCCGCTTCGACTTATCTGACGAAATACGACGAGCAGCTGTTTGCCCAGATGGAACACAGGGTTCACCTGTTTGAGCGCAGAATGGTCACAAAAGACGACAAAAGAACCCTCACCCGCTACCCGCTGGTGCTGTTCGGCTACCGCAAGGGCGGCCACGAGTTCCTGCGCGCCTTCAAAGAGATGAAGAAACGTTACGTGGTGGTAGATTATAATCCCGAAGTGGTGGAAACTCTGGAGCGCCAGCACGTTAACTACGTCTACGGCGACGCCACCGACTATGAATTGCTGGAAGAGATAGGCATCGAACAGGCTAAGCTGATCGTCAGCACCATGACCGATTTCTCCACCAACAAGGCGCTCATCCAGCTGATCAGGCGGAAAAACCAGCGGGCGGTCATTGTTTGCCACGGCGACAGCTACGACGACGCCGCCGAGCTCTACCGCCTGGGCGCCACCTACGTCATGCTGCCGCACTTTATCGGCAGCGAACGCATCAGCGCTTTCATCAGGCATCACGGCACCTCTAAAGAAGCCTTTGACGATTACCGCCAAAAGCATCTGGTGTCTTTGGGGCGGACAGCGCTGAGAGCTTAGAGACGGGCCAGAACCTCGCCGCCGGAACCGTATACCAGCCAATAGGCGTTGCCCAGTTCGACAAACCGCCTGGCGCCGGGCGGCCGCCCGAAAGTCTTGGCGGACGAGACGGCCCCGCCGGCTGGTTGCTGGGGAGGTTTGAACCTGGGCGGACGGCTGCCGGGTTTTGCCCGGCGGAGCAAGGCGCCGGTGCAGATATCCACCGCGCCGGCGCAGCTGGAACACGCCAGGGCAAAGCCCTCCACCAGAGCCGTTACTCCCGCCTGGCCGCACAGCGGGCAGGTAACGTTTTTAATTTCGCCTTTTAACATCCCTGCCTGCCTGGCCTGGTCTTTGGCCGTCAAAACCGCGCAACTGCCGCCGTAACTGTCAAGCCGTTCCAGTACCGACCGCTGGCCGGCAGCGGATGTTCTGCCCCGTCGGCGAGAGTCCAGGGCTGCGGCGTAGCGGCGCATGGCTTCTTCCTGGAGCCTGGCCAAGGCTGCGGCGCCGTCCGCCGTCCGCCTGGCAGATGCCAGATTCCCCAGATAGCGCTTCAGCAGATCAGGGTGGGCGCGGACAAAACTCAGGGCATCGCGCCCGGGCCGGTCCAAGCTGTTTTTTATAGCCAAACCGCCCAGTTCACGCCATTTCCCCAGAGCCGCGTAGTAAGCTTCTTTTAAGCGGTCTCCGGGGTTGGCCCAATCGGCAGCGTCTGCCCGCAAAACCTGACGCGAAGCTAAAATCGCCTCGGAGCCGCCCGGCTGGAGGTGCCAGCCCAGTTGGCGGGCGGCCTGACGGATGGCCGCCTGGTTGGACAACTCCAGCGACAGGCAGCGGGTTAGCAGACGGCCGCGGCCGGCATCGGCAAAATATAGTCTAACCAAAGCGACGTTTTGCTGGTAGCCCGGGGTTTGATGAACGCCGCTAATGACTGTGTCCGGCAGGGGCGAAATTTTAACCAGCAGATTGCCGCTCAATCTCCCGGCGCAGAGCGCTTCCACCTCCAGAGCTTCCTGGTATTCCAGGAGTCGCCGGGCGGCTTCGTGGGCATAACCCGCCCCTGTCGACTGTTCGTACCCGGCGCGGACCAGGTCGGCCATCCGTCCGCCGAAACGCGAATAAACCAACCCGTCATCGCCGATCAGCTGCCAGTCGCGGGTATCAATCGGCAAGGAGGGCAAGCGCTCGGAAGCATCGGTCATGGCGTTAAATTCGCCGTAGCTTTCGGGCCGCTGGGTGGTACGCGGCGCAAGGGGCGGATTGGGCTGTCGTATCATGAAAAAGCCTCCGGCAAAAAGCGATCCGGGGCTTTTTAGGGCCAGCGCGATACGGAAGTAGCTTCCTGCTCGGGAAAATGCAGCGCGCTCCGGCTTCGGCCGGTCTTTATATCACTTTGGTTACTTCTCAAGGCCGTATCGGGCTTTTTATGAAAGGCTAGGGGGCAGCCTTCACCGTTGCGGCACAGCTCATGAATTTCACATGATTCCGGCCCGAAAAGCAAAAACCAAAAACGCGCTTCTTCTTTAAGTTTTTAAATTATCACCTAATTAGTGACTATTAGTTTAGCATCGTTTGGGAATTTTGCTCAAGACCAAAGCAGCGCCGGCCGCGAGCCAGCGGGTCTCCTGGCGAAAGGTTTTATGCTAAAGTTAAAATATGCCTACCTACCAACGGACGGCTTATCCGCACTCGATCATGCACCGGCGCCTGCACCAGGCGCTGCGTAAATCCGGTTACAGCGTGACCATAGCCAGAAGAATGGCCTTTAGCGAATTACTCAAAGGCCCCTTAACCGTCGCCCGGCTGGCTGGCCGGCTGAGTCCCGCCATCGACCGCGCCACCACCTACCGCACAGTCGGCGTATTCGAAAAAGTCGGAATCGTTAACCGGGTGGTTTTCGGACAGGTGCCTAAAATCGAGCTTAGCGAAATATTCCTGCCGCATCATCACCACGCCGTTTGCGCCCGCTGCGGCATTGCCGTGGACATCGCCTCGACCAGGCTGGAGCGGTTGCTGTCCGAAATAGCCCGGCAGTACCATTTCTTATCGATCGAACACAGCGTCGAGCTACGCGGACTCTGCGGCGCCTGCCATGAAGCGCACCCCTGAAAGAACCGACTACCGAACGACGGTGCGTTACACGCTTATCACCGCCATACCCAGCACCACCCTGAATCCGGCTGGCGGCCGGATCGCCAGCCACTCGTCAACCGCCCGGGCCACTCCGGGCAAGGCCTCACTCTGGTAATCGTCCACCACCAGGCAGCCGCCCGGGGCCAGTCTGTCGCTTACCAGCTTTAAGCTGGCGCTGATTGACGAGTAAAAATCGCTATCCAGCAGGCCGAAACAAATCTTCAGGGGCAGCTTAGACTGGTCAAGTTCTTCGAACCAGCCTTTGACGATAACCGGAGATCTCAGGCCGGCTCTTTTAAACCTGCGGGCCAGGTCTACTCTGGAAGCGGCCAGCGCGCCGGCCTTGAACTGCTGTCCGGCCGGGCTAATGTCGGCCGGGCCTTTAAGCGGCAGCCCGGCGAAAGAATCGTAAAGGTACAGCCGCTTGCCGCTGCCAGACAGGGCCCGCTGCAGCAGCAGGCTGGTATCGCCCCTGTAGCAGCCCATCTCGACTACGTCGCCGGGTACGCCGCTTTGCACCACTTCGGCCAACTTGCGAATAATGGCGTCGGTTTGCCGGGGACTAAACTGGGGCGGCTCCGCCTTGGCCGTGGACGATATTCGCCGGTTAGACATGTCGGAATGCTGGAACGCGGGCGGCCGCTAACGGCGCGGCGTGGTTGACGAAGAATTGCTGGGGGCGGGTGCCGGGCTAGTAGTAGTGGGCGAAGTCTGGCTGGTGTCGTTGATGGCGATAGGCCCGACGTTAATGATCTTGTTGGTCGATTCTCTAAAAATAATAGCCTTCTTGGCCTGGGCGTAAATTAAGATTTTATCGCCGTTCTGGGCATCTTTGAAAAACGGTTGGTCCTTCAGCTTGTCCTTGTCTTGAATGGTAGCGATGGTTGGAGTTTCGCCGGAGGGCAGCTCCATCAGCTTGCCAACTCTGTCCACCAAGGCCTTGGTATCAGCCTGCACCGCCGCCGAGGGATTCTTGCGCAATTGTTGATATTTAGTGTAAAAATATCCGGCGCCGGCCAGGGCGGCCAAGAGCAGCAGTACCCCCGCCGCCACAATAATTTTTTTAATCATCGAGCCGCGTTTGTTCAGCATCATTGATCTATTCACCTTCCGTTTAAATTACTTTTTAGGATTAATGCCAGTTTAGCATAAAAAGTTTGCTTAGCAGCTAGTCTGATAGCTACTGAATAACTTGATAATAGAAAGTGTAGGTGGTACTGGCAGCCGGCACGGCGGACGAATTCAAGCCGAAATTGGTGGTAGTTGGCGTAACGTAGCGGGTCAGCCCGGCGGCACTGGCGTTGCCGGCCTCCAAAGTAACCCTGGGAGCCGTGGTATAAGGCAGCGCGAACGTTAGGGTGACCAGGGTACCGGCGGTCGGCGAGGTGCCGGTGGTAACGGTTATGGTGCCGGATATGTTATTGCCGACCACACTGACCGTGGCCCCGGTGCCGGCGGCGGCACCGGCAGCAACCGTTGGCGCGACGCCGTTGCTGATAATCCTGTAGACCGTCAGAGCATTACTAATAGTTCCGTTTTGCACAGTAAGATCACCGGCTGGCGAAATGCTGGCCACCGTTAAGCCGCCGCTGTTGACTATCTGGAAAACATCGGCGGTTTGCGAGGCCACGGCCTTGGCCCGGAAAGTGATCTGGGTGGTAGAGCCAAATCCGTTAATCACGTCCAGAGCGGCCGCCCCGGTGGTGCTGACGTTTTGGTTAATGGCCAGGGCGCCGTACTGGGTGTCGACGTCCAGGGCCGTATAGTTTCCGCTGGAGTCGCGGATCCTAAGGGCAGGATTGGTGGCTGTATCGCTTAAGGGGCTCATCCACACCGTGCCGGCAGAGCTGATGTTGAAAACGTCGCTGGTCGGTCTGACGCTAGTGTCTACTTTGAAGAATTTTTCCGGATTGCCTTGCAATCTTATCCAGATACCGCCCAGCGTAGTGCTTGGCGAGCTGACGTTAAGAGTGTAGGTAGTGGACAGACCGACGTTGCCCACCGAAACGCTGCCGCCGGCCTTAAATACCTTAAGGGCATTGTTAACCGTGATGTCGGCCGTTCCGATGGTTTTAATGCCAGCCACTGTGTTGCTGCCGTCCCACGAAAAGCCGACGCCGTCGCTTTCAGCCGGATTCAGCACCGCCAAGGTGGGCTGGTGGGCCACTGTCCGGGCATCGAACAGGGTAATAGCGCGCGATGTTACTCCGGTCGTAGAGGGCAGGCCCAGGGCCAGTACCTGACCAGAATAACCAGGGTCGTAAAGCGGTATGTTGATTTTGGTCGGCGTGCTGGCGGCCGCGGGCGTAACGAAAGAAGTGGTGTCACTGACCGAGCCGGCCAGCCTCAAGGCCCCCACCATATCAAAGGTCACGCTGGGCAGATTGCTGCCGCCAAGGTTAAGGCCCAGGCGCGAGTTCAGAGAGTCAATTGTAAAAAGATTGCTGCCGGCAGCATTCTTAACGACAAAGGCGCTGGTGGAGTTGGTGGTGTTTTGGAAGAGGGCGGAGTTGGTTACGGTTAAGGCGCCTCTGATACTGGCGCTGCCGCTAACATCCAGCAGAGCAGCCGGCGCCGTCGTGCCAATGCCGAGGTTACCGACAGCATCGAGAGTCAAACGTGTCTGGCCGTTAGTTTCAAACTGCAAAGCGTTAGCGTCATTGGTACCAAGAACCGCCGTAGCACCGAAGCTATTACCTCCCTGCAAAAAAGTCTGGTTGGTATAGGCCGTTTGGTTAACGGTGGGGGCGACAATGGATGTCAGCCCGGTTTCACTGGTAATCTGCGAGATACTCCAGCCACTGCCCCAGCCGCTGGCGTCACTCGTAGCAATAAAGTCAGCTACTACAACTTTGGGATAACTCCAAACCGTTGTGGTGTTACCTAGTAAAATAACTACGTTGGTGCCGTTATAGCCCAGGCGCACCTGGCTGAACGGTGCTTTACCGTCGATTCGGGCTGAATAATTATACCAAGCGCCTCCAATGTAGTTATAGCCTCCGACCGTAACTGTCCAGGCGCCAGTAAAAGAAGAATAGTCATAGCCCCTGATAACAATTTGCATCATGTTGTTGCTCCAGCCTTTCGGCATGACAATCTCCATCGTACCCGTAGAATTACCCGATGGTCCGGAATAAGCCGCCAGATCACGATAAGAAGTTATGGATTGGCCGCTAATACCGGGGGAAGCCATTGAACCGACCACTTCCAGCTTGGCCCCGGCAGACATCGTACTGGTGCCTATCCCTACCCACTGGTTGGTAGTATCTACCGTCAGCACCGAGGTGCCGGCAGCATTCTTAACGACAAAGGCGCTGGTGGAGTTGGTGGTGTTTTGGAAGAGGGCGGAGTTGGTTACGGTTAAGGCGCCGGTAAGAGTTTTGCTGCCGGCCAGGGCTTGGCTACCGGCGGTGATCAGGCCGGGATTGGCCGAATCAGCCGATTGCAAATACAGCGTGCTGCCGACAATGGCCGCGCCGTTGGCGTTTTTGGGCTGGCCGTCCAACGCCCCCATGGAGCTTACGCCCGCAGATGGCAAGACGGCCAGCACCCACTGGCTGCCGTTCCATTGCCAAATCTGGCCGCTGGCCGTTCCGGCGGCGAAAGACAGGGTGGGAGTTTGTCCGCCCGAAGCGGACAGGCCGCTGCCGGCAGCCAAGCTTAAGATGCCCGTGTTGCTGATCAGGCTGCCGCTGATTAAAATGCCACTGCCGGCAGAGTAAACCACTCCGCCACCGACCCCCGCCGTCGTGGCGCAACCCCAGCTACCGCCACCCTGGCTGGTGAGGACTTTGCCCGACGCACAGGCCTGCAGACCAAGGCGGTAGGGGTCTATAACCGTGCCGCTGCCCACCATCACCAGGCCGCCGCCGCTGGTAACCGCTACTAAGCCGTTGGCCGTTGACTCCGGGCTTGGAGATGATTGTTGCCGCGCCAGCTGGCGGACTATCGGCTCTAAATCAACCGTAGAAGGATTAGCGCCCTCAAGCGTCAGACGGCTGCCGTTTAAGGTCAAGGCCGGTAAGATACTGGAACCGGCGGTGTCACCGGCCGGTTTTTTAACCACCGCGGCAGACAGGAACACGGCCGTACCGGCTGCCACTACAACAACCAGTCCCAACAGCCACAACCACCACAGCCGGCCGCTTCGCGAAACGGGGGCTGCACCTAAATTAGGCTCCATGTCTGCTCTCTTTTTAAGTAATCTTTGTTTTAAACTCTGCTCACTAAAGGCTTAAGTTAAAAGATACATCCCCCGTAACGCTTTGGCAATAGCTTGGCGTTGTAATTTTTATATTTTACTGAGGAAGACCGGGCAACGGCAGATTCAGGCTGGGTATCAGGTTAGTCGCCGCGGGAGAGCCGCTCGAACCAGTCTGAGAGGACGGCGGCGAGGGCGAAGCGGCAGAGCTGCCACCGTTGGGAGCCGGGCTGCCGGTTGCCGAACGAATCGTAGAGCAAAAACACCAGCCGCTTTTGGCGGCGGCCGGAGGAGCCGGTTGATAGCGCGGGGCGGCACTCACCGCCGCATCAGCGGCACCGGGCGGCGCCTGCCCCGGCGAAGCGGCGGGTGCCGGATTCAGCGGCGCCGAAACAGTTTGGCCGTTCGGCGCGGGCGCCGGCGGCGGAGACGAGTTTTGAGATACCGGCACAGGCACCGGAACGGGCCTGCCGCCACTGTTCAGCATGACACGGGTAGCCGACACGCTGATTGCGCTGACTACGGCAATGACCATTACCAGGCTGAGGATTTTGCTTTTTATTTCCCGATCCACACCTGAGTGTATTTGGTACCTCATAAAGTGCTCCTACTTTTTGCCTTAAACGCAACTTCAGTAGTTCTTCTGGAACCATTTTACACCCTTTATGGGGATCGCGCCAAAAACCGAGGCGTTTTTAGAAGCGGCGGCTGAGGCTGGGGCGAGAAAGTTTAACGCCTTATTAAGAATTCAGCCGGGGCGGGGTTAATTAAACTTGAAGCCGGCGATGACGGCGTCCAGCTTTGGCTTGGCCTGACTGTCACCATCCTTGATCGCGAGAATATATAACATGCCATTTTTAGTAAAATAGACCCTTTTGGGAGGCTGCGCGAAAGCGGTGTCCGTGTAGACTTCCGCTGCCGTGCCGTCTATGGTCAACGATGTTGGGATGAGCTTTTTTGACGGCGGCAAGCCAAAAGCGCTACTTACATCGCTATCGACCGCGCTGCGAAAATTCTCTCCTCTATCCATAAGCCGAGCGTCTATCGTGACGCCGCCTAGGTCGGGAGCTTCAATAACATTATAGTCCGCTGTTTTTTCGCCTATAAGAAGTTGTAACCAGGGTAGTCCGGTTCTGGCGTTATCCTGCCGGTGTACCACCACATACTTACTAGGCAGGGTCAGCGTAAATTTGCCAACGTTGGCCTTGTAGACGGTGTTGGCTGGAGGGTTGGCCGATTGAGCCAACGCTTTGTTTTCGGCTGCCAGCTTGTTTTTTTCGCTGGTTAGAGCGGCTACTTTGGCCGACAGGTCGTTTTTTTGCGAACTTAGCCGGCTGAGGCTTTTTTGCTGCCACCACCACACGCCGGCGGCGACGGCCGCTACCAGCGCCAGTACCGCCAGCCCCCACAGCAGGCGCGAGGCAAACGGTTGTGTGGTTTTGGTTTTGTCGGAGCTGGCGGCTGGAACCGAGGCGGTTTCGGCCGGTTGCGGTTGTTTGAATTGCGGTGAATCGTTCATACGATAATATTAAGCTTGAGATTACTTAGAAGGCAAGCGGTAAATTTTTTAGAAGTCTTCGATGACGAGCTTTTTCATGCGCATCATTCGCGCGAAAGCGTTCGGCTTTTTCATTAGTTCGTCTATGTTTTCGGGCACGATCTGCCAGCTAAGGCCAAAAAGAACGTATTTACCTAATGATCGTTGAATTCCGATATTTCTCAACTCACCTGGCCTGCCGGTGTGAATCCAAGAATTAACCTTGGAATCCTTGGTATTTGATGGTCTTGAACCTCCACGCGTGGAGGTGAGAAGCGCCAGTGGCGCTTCTCAAGGGAGCCTTCCGATGAAAGCTATGCTTTCGATCCTGAAGTTCTGGGGTCGCGGAACGTGACCAAGTCCTCCTGTGCGCTCGTATAGATACCATGCTTTAGCACTTCGAGGAGTAAGGATATGTCCTCTCGCTCACTGAACACTGGCATGTTACACATTATGAGGCGTGAAAACTGAAATACGCTCATTCTCTCTCATCGCAAGTTTTGCGAGTTCCCGCGTGGTATGAGAAATTTGGCGAGGTTCAACAATTTCAGTAACGTATATACCCTCCCGAAGACTCACTCGTGCGCTCAGACCATCTACATAGCTATTGCCAGTCGTGGGTACTATTTTCTTTGGCACGTCAGCCGTCACTTCGAAGAGACCTGAAATACGTTTTTCAAGCTCGCCGATATCCCAGTATACTTTTTGGCTGACATCGCAGTTCGAATCGATCCACTCTGTCGCCGTCCAGGACTGTATAGATTCATAGAGCGCTTTATCAGCAGCCAGCGTAGCGTCTTTCGAACATCCGCCGCCAAGAACTGCATATGGGTGCGCCTTGTCGTTAACCATAATTCCGCAGGCAACGTAGTAAAGCGGATGAATCGATTCGACAAATCCGATATGAACAGAAAAACCATCCGGCTTTTTGACGTGGTTCTTTGCCAGTAGCTCATCCACAAATGTACCAGGTACCGTTGAAATAAACGGCCGATCCAGCGCCCACCAGGCGGCAAGGGAAATTCTTTCGATTGCTTCCTGCCAGGCATTTTCAATAGATGATTTCCTGTCAGTATGGGCGGCCGAGGCAATGATTTTTCGCTCATCCGTACGATCGAGCTCAGTACCCTCCATTAGTGTCCGCAGTTTCAGGTTGTCAATGTCTGTTCCAGTGGCACAGGGACGGAAATCAGCCTTGCTATGCAGCCGTACAGTTTTTATCTGTGGAAACGTCGTGGTAATAATTTCAAACATACTACAAAGTTGTTGTACTTGGGCCGGGCGAAGTTTCCTCCGCCCGGCCCAAGGTGCGTGGCTGCCTACGCAGCCACCAGGTTCGCCGGCGCGAACGCCTGAGCGAACTGTGCTTGCCACCTGGTCGTCTTGCCCAGGTACTCCATGGCTGCGACGAAGGTACTCGTCACGGCCGGGTCATGCCACAGCGACTGCTGCAGCGAGCCACTGATAGCGAGCGCCTGAAGCTCCAGACGCGCCACGGCAACCTTGGCCACGGCCTCGGTGATCAATTTCTGCTGCTCACCGAAGTCAACCTCGGGTGCGCGAACAGACGACCACAGCGCTGCCACGTTGCCGAGCTGTGCGCGAGCCTGCGACAGTGCGTCCTCGCTCATGCCCAGCGCCTGAATGGCGGTTGCGAGATCATCGCCCATGTATACCGCGGTCTCGATGGCGACGTTCGCCTCGAAGAACTTGGCAGACCCATCGAAGAGAAACCCGCAGTACTTCGCGAGCCCCTTGACATAGCGGTCAACAATCTCGTTTCTGCCCAGCGCCCCGTTCGGGGGTGGGCAGTTGATTCCTCCCATAGTAATCACCTCCTTGGGAGAGAGTAGGTACGAAATGGGAAAGCCTCCCAAATCTAGGTAGATAATAACGCAAAAAGGTATCCTTATCAAATACGTTCTGGAGCGCGGACTTCTACCACGTTGGTCGGGCCCACATTCTGCACAAAATCTCGGTCGTGCGAAACAAACACGACACCTCCCTTATAACTTTTTAAAGCGGCTTCAAGGGCTTCAATGGTTGGAATATCCAGATTGTTCGTTGGCTCATCAAGAATAAGCAAGCCGGCGTTGCTTGCGGCAATCCCGGCCAGAAGCACCTTAGCGCGCTCGCCGCCGCTGAGTTCGTGGCCTGCTGTCGTTTGTATGATGTCTTTTTTAAGATTGAACCTGATGAGCATGTTAATGGCATCGTGCAGCTCGAGCGTTGGTGCAAGATGCTGCAGATTATCAAGGGCCGAAGCGTCCGGCAGCAGCAGCGTCTGATTTTGATCAATATAAATAAGGTTTGCGTCTTTATTAATGCGTGCGTCGCCTGCCGAGACCGGTGCTTCGTTCATGACCCCCCGTAGAATTGACGTTTTTCCAGCGCCATTTTTACCGACCAGCAGCACTTTATCGCCAGAGTGGACAGAAAAAGAAACCGGACCGATTTTTTGACCGTCACCATAGTCTACTTCTAAGTTCGATACGGAAAGCAAGTTTAGTTTTTTCCCCATTTGTTCTTTAAACATAAACTTTAGCGAGACGTCTTCTTCGGGACGCTCCGGCTCTTCAAAGTGTCTAAGGCGAGTGACCATACTGCTGGCGGCGCTCGCCAGCCCGCTGGCGGCTTTTTCTTTACGAAAATGAGCCGTCAGCTTGTCGTTGTCGGAGCTGGAGCGATTAGATCCGGCTGAATTGGCCTTTATTTTGGCTGCTTTGGCGGCGCGGTCAAGGCGCTTTTTTTCTTTTTCATACTGCTCGTAACGGTCGAATGTTGATTGTTTTGCTTTTTCGCGAGCTTCTACATATTCGTCATACCCTAGGCCGTATTGCCGAATACCTTGATCTCCGCCCATAAGCTCGATGATGCGGCTCGTGGCATTGCGAAGAAATCGACGGTCATGTGAAACCATCACGAATGCCGCGTTAGAGCCTTCGATAAACTTTTCCAGTACAACCACTCCCCGTTGGTCGAGGTTATTTGTCGGCTCATCAAGCAACACCACGTCATAACGCGCGGCGAATACCGCGGCAAGCGCGATTCGCGTACGTTGACCGCCAGAAAAGTTGCCGATTTCTTTGTGCGGGTTAATGGCGGGTATGTCAGCGCGCCGAAGGGCTTTTTCTAAGTTAGCTTCGAACGATGCGACCTCAAACTTGTCATAACGCTCCAATGCGTCGGCATATAACAATAGAGTGCGCTCGCACGTATCATGCTCAAGAACTGCACATTGCTCATCAAATTGTTCACGCACAGCTTTTACACCTGTCACCTCTTCGATGAACCCATACACGCTATGGTCGAGCCAATCACGCAGGTCTTGGGGCAGCATACCAATTTCGTCATCGGAACGAAAAATTTCGCCAGCGGTCGGGCTTAGATCGCCGTTAATAAGCTTTAAAAGTGTGGTTTTACCGGTACCATTTGCACCGACAAGACCGATCTTTTCGCCCCTGTTAATAGTAAAAGAGGCGTCGTGGATAATTTCTTTCCCACCTATTTCATAAGAAACGTGATTGAGATCGATCATATTCGCATATTATAGCTTATTTTTCAATAATTAGCAACGTGGCCGTAGTAACTCACCACCTTTGCAACATAAAAGTAGGCGTCCTACACTGTAAGAACACTACTTCTAAACAGAGAGTACCTGCTATGGCCTATTCTACCAACCCTAACCTCCCACGCGCTAGAGCAACAGCACTGCGGCTGCTGGTTGAAAACCGGTTACCGCTACTGGTGGGTAACAAGGACAATCCCTGAAATAAAGATCCAAACTGTGCTGAAAAATACGTAAATGAGGAAAAGCTCTGTGAACTGATGCAAGCTTTTATCGAAGAACATTACAATGAAATCAGAATATCGGATAAGCTCAGAGCAAGAGTCGATAAACATTTCTATACCACCAAGACAATACTTACGCATTACAGGATCGATCAAAAGTTGGACAATTCATTCGTTGAGTATGCGAGATATGTACTTGCAGACGGCACGGATAGTGAAAGAACGTTTCTGGCTGCAAATATGGGTCCAATACTACAGATAAAAAACGGTGAACTTGAGTTCTATGCCTGAAGTCGTTTTCTTTTTGGCTTAAATCATCGATAGATCTAGGGAATGGGTCTGGTTTTAGGCTGCTTGCTCCTTCAGGGCACAAAAGGCTGGGTTAGAATTAAATTACAGGGGTGAAATGAAAGAACCGCCATTTCTGACGGTTCCAACATTTCGTACTTTGTAATCAGTACTTTGTTTCTTGGCGGACCAAGGAGAGAAGTTAACGCAGGTCTAGGAACTACGTCTGCACTTTTCTCTGCTTGGTCTGGCTCCGGGAACTGGATTCGAACCAAGTGAAGATACCACCTTATTTATAGGC
>CAZJAI010000003.1:0-121013 GCA_964544355.1 uncultured Candidatus Saccharibacteria bacterium
GGACGCGCTCTAAACAACTGAGCTACACCCGCATGACCTCAAGAATTATAACTAAGAAATTACCAGATTGGCAAGTTGGCTCCAGGGTTAAGAGGGGCGGGGATTTGCTCCATTGGCGGCTCTGCCATTAAAATAGGGCAGGCGGCAAAGGCGGCGCCTGCGCGGCGCGTTGGCGGAGAAGTTACGCAGGGGTCTGCAAAACCTCGTAGACGGGTGCGAATCCCGTACGCGCCTCCATTTTGCCGATTGCGGAGGAATGGGTCTAAAAAGAACGGGCGAGTGGCGGAACCGGTATACGCGGCGGACTTAAAATCCGCTGGCTGAATAAGCCTTGTGGGTTCGAGTCCCACCTCGCCCACCAGAATTAAACTTTTAGGAATTTTGAATTGAAAAAGCTATGAAAAGAATTCGCGCCGTTGCCGTAATCGTCAATGACGGAAAGGTTTTGCTTATTCATCGCATCAGTCACGGCAGGGAGTATTATGTTTTTCCTGGGGGTGGCGTAGAAAATAAAGAAACCGTTAAGCAGGCGGTTTTGCGCGAAGTCCAAGAGGAAACATCGCTTGAAGTAAAGATAGAAAAATTACTCTATCATCATGTTTACGACGATAACACCGAGCAATTTTTCTATCTCTGCCTCCCAGTTTCCGGTGAGCCAGAACTGGGCGACGGAAACGAAGCGCGAGACATGGAAAAAAACAACGCGAATTTTTACAATCCAGTATGGTATGAAATAAAAGGCCTGCCGTGGTTACTTTTATACCCCCTTGAAGTCCGCGATTGGTTTATTAAGGATGCGGAAACTAATTTTGAAAGTGTGCCGCGAGAAGCTAGGATAAAAGTATCGAAATTACGGCAATTGTTATAGTTGGCGGCAAAAAGTTTTAGCCTATCGCTAGAGTGCGGCGGCGGTCAGTTCTGCTCAAAAAATATTCAAGCAGAGCCGCATAGTTCCACCAACCCTCCCTTAAAGGAGCATTTTTCTTGAAAACGCGCTTGACATATTTATGTAAGTACCTTAAGTTATTAGTAACTTATATGAACAAATCTCAACGCGAACGAAATCTGGAGCGGATATTAGAAAGTATCCACGCCATTAAAAGGGTAATGTCGGCGCGCCACGATTCGGCGGAGAGGCCCGCCTGCCATGGCCGCGCCCATACGCCGATCACGCCGGCCCAGTGGGAGGCGCTGGCGACTGTATTGAAAAAAGGCAGCCTGAGCGTGGGCGAGCTGGCCAGGGCACTAGGCGTCAGCAGCAGCGCCGCTACCCAGTTGGTTGACGAGTTGGTGCAAAAGGGTTATTTGCTGAGGCGGGAATCCGCGGATGATCGCCGGGTGCAGACGCTTAGCCTGAACGAGCGCAGCCGGACTGAATTCGCCAGCGTGCGTGCCGAGTTCGCCGGACACTTCGCCCGGCTGTTTCAAGGACTAAACGACGACGAACTGGCACAGTACGCCAGATTAAGCCAAAAGGTAGCCGAAAGCGCGCTGGAGAGCAGAAATGATTAAAGCTACTAATCTTGTTAAGCGATTCGGAAAGATCACCGCCGTTGACGGCATATCGTTTGAGGTTAAAAAGGGAGAGATTTTCGCTTTCCTGGGGCCTAACGGAGCGGGCAAATCCACCACCATTAAAATGCTGACCACGTTGCTTCAGCCCAGCGGCGGCAGTATCGAGCTGGACGGCATCGATCCGGTGCTGCGTCCCGAGCTGGCCCGGCGTTCTTTCGGCATAGTTTTTCAGGATCCCAGTCTGGACGACGATTTAACCGCCTGGGAAAACATGCAGATTCACGGCGTGCTGTACGACGTGCCCTCCGTTGAGCTGAATCGCCGCGGCGAGCAGCTTTTAAGGTTCGTAGATTTGTGGGATCGCCGTCGCAGCCTGGTTAAACAGTTTTCCGGCGGCATGAAACGTCGCCTGGAGATTGCCCGCGGCCTGCTGCATCATCCCAAAATCATTTTCCTGGACGAACCCACCCTGGGTCTGGACCCGCAAACCAGAAACCATATGTGGGCTTATTTGAAAAAATTAAACAAAAGTGAAGGCACCACCCTGTTTTTTACCACCCACTACATGGACGAGGCGGAGCGGATCGCCCGGCGCATAGCGGTAATTGATCACGGCAAGCTTATTGCCCTGGGCAGTGCCGCCCAGTTGAAAAAACAAACCAAAACCGCCAGCCTGGAAAATGCTTTTTTGGCGCTGACCGGACGCTCCATCAGGGAGGAATCGGCCGATCCGGCGGCTTTCATGCGAGCGGCGCGCGGGGGAGGCTGGAGGCATTGATATGCGTAAAATCTATTACCTTTGGCTGAGGCAGATTAAAAAATATTTTCGTTCGCGCTCCCGAATGCTGGGTTCGCTAGGGCAGCCGCTGTTTTTCCTGCTGGCTTTGGGTTACGGTTTCGGCTCGATTTATCAACAGGCGGGGCAGGGCAATTACCTTAATTTCTTAGCTCCCGGGGTTATTGGCATGAGCATTATTTTTACGGCTATATTTTCGGGCATTGAAGTAATTTGGGACCGTCAGTTCGGGTTCTTGAAAGAAACCCTGGTGGCGCCGGTGCCGCGCTTGCACATTATGATAGGACGTACCCTGGGCGGGGCCACGGTGGCTACCATACAGGGGGTGATAGTCATGTTCATCGCCATACCGTTCGGCTTTCATCCGGTTAACTGGTGGCTGGTGCTGCCGGCGGTGGGCGTGATGTTTTTAGTGGCCCTTTTGTTCACCTCGCTAGGCACTATGGTAGCTTCGCTGCTGGATGACATGCAGGGCTTTCAGTTGATTATGAATTTTTTGGTGATGCCGCTGTTTTTCCTTTCCGGAGCGCTGTTCCCGCTGCAGGGCTTGCCGGTGGTGCTGGCCTTTTTGGCCCGGATAGACCCGCTGTCTTACGGCATAGACGCCTTGCGCGTTTTACTGATAGACGCCGGACACTACGGTTTGGGGACGGATCTGATAGTACTGAGCGCGATAACCTTGGCATTCGTATGGTTGGGGGCTTTCTTCTTCAGGCGGATTCAGACTTGATCCGGCCGCGCCGGCCGAAAAAACAGGGCTATATACAATTCGGATAAACCGATTATAATTAAGCCATAGTTCGAAGACAGTCAAACTAAACTAAGGAGTAAAAATGGTCTGGGTATACGTATTAATAGGCTTGGCAGTGCTGCTGGTGGTGTTCTTGTGGGCTACCTACAACGGCATGATGACAGCTAGAGTTCGGGTGGAAGAAGCCTGGAGCGATATCACCGTTCAGCTGAAGCGGCGTCTCGATTTGATACCTAACCTGGTTAATTCGGTCAAGGGCTATGCCGCGCACGAAAAGCAGGTTTTCGAAGATGTTACCAAGGCGCGGGCTAACGCTCTGAACGCCCAGGGCGTGGCCGAGACGGCCAAGGCCGAAAACATGTTTGAACAGGCTCTGAAAAGCTTGTTCGCCGTGGCTGAGAATTATCCGCAACTAAGAGCTACCGAAAACTTCCAGCAGCTGCAAGAAGAGCTAGTTGACACCGAGGATAAAATCCAGGCCGCCAGGCGGTTTTATAACGGCGGGGTGCGCGACTACAACACTCGCTTAAAGGTTTTTCCCAACAATCTTGTAGTAGGAATGTTCGGCTTTAAGGAACGCGAATTCTTCGAAACGGACGATCTGGCCGCCGCTCAGCAACCGGTGGACGTGAAGTTTTAAAAGTTTCAAAAATCCTTCATTAGGAAAAATAACAACATATGATCTTGCCGAACTGGCCGGTGGCGGCTTTTGTTGATGGGTTATCTTATTTTGCCCAGGCGGGCGGCGGCGGCTCCAGTAGTTCGAACGGTGGCGGAGTCTTATTTTTGTTGGGCCTGATAGGCTACGCCCCGATGCATCTGGCAGGGCATTTGATCCGCAAGTTTAAGAAAAACGAAACCAACTGGGCGGGTGTCCAGGTTATAGGGTGGATTATCGCTGCGGTTTACGCGTCTTTATGGCTCTTTTTAGCCGCTAGAGCTTTTAGCTGGATACCTTTGGTAATTGCCGTGGGTGCTCCGCTGGGTATGGGGGCGGGACTGTACAGGTGGTTTAGTATTTTTTGGCGGTCCCGAAAAACCACCCAAACTTTGCAGGCCGCGGCTGTTCAGGACCCATCCTGGAGCGAAACCAGCTTACTGGAAAGAGCTAAAGAAGTTTTTGTTCGCTATCAACAGGATTGGTCCAGCTACAACACTGAGGCCATGAAAGCTTATATGACCCCCCGTTACCAGTATCACGCCAGTTTGATGGTTTACGCCATGTATCTGGCAGCCCGGCGCAACCTGATGAGTGATGTGACGGTGGAAGAAGTTATGATCGTTGACGCCGTGGACGATGTCGACAACTCTAAAGATCGCATTAACGTGGCGGTTAGGGCTAAAGCCAAAAACGTTTTAATGGATACCAGAGACAACTCGATTCTCTATACCATAGATAAGCCTTTCGAAGAAATTTGGTATTTCCAACGCTTAGGCGATAAATGGATGCTGGACGGCATCACTCCCTCTACCGCCAGCCAGTTGATGAAAGACAACTCCATAGTGGATTTCGCCGCCAGCCAGGGATTTTACTACAGCCTGGACTGGGGCCGCCTGCTGCTGCCCCGCCGCAGCCAGCTGTTCGGGAATGGAAGGTTCCAATATTCGGATATCAACAATCACACTATCGGCATGTACAAAAACTGTCTGGTACAGATTTATACCTACATTCCCGACATTCGTTACTACAAAAACAGAAGCAGCTTTGCCAAGGCCGATTCCGACGGCTACATTATCGCCCAAGCCGCGCTGCCTAAAACCTACGGCAACATTTTTGTCAGGCGCAAAAAGGGCTGGTGGAAGCGCCCGCCGATGCCTGGTCTCAAAGATATGCTCAAGATTACCTTGGAATGGCGCGAATTCAACGATAAGTACGACGTTTACGCCAGCGACGCCGAAAAAGTTACCAGCCTGGAGCTGCTGAACCCGCTTTTTATGGAAAAGCTGGAGGCCCTTCCCTTTGAAGTTAACATCGAAGTGGCCGACAACATGGTTTATCTGTTCGCCGAGGCCAGCGCCACGTCAAAGGTTAAGCCGTCGCCGTATCCGGTGATGATGGATATTCTCAAAGAAGCTTTCGCCGAGATGAAGCTGTAAGCCGGCTTTGTCAATAACCGGTCTGAACAGTTATAATTCTTAATCATGTACAGCGCCATATCAGCTAATAAACGCAACACCTTTCTTATTATGGCCTTGTTCGTGGCAATTATTACCGGCCTGGGCTGGATAGGCGGCCGGCTTTACGGCAACTCCAGCTGGGTGGTCTGGGCGTTGGTTTTTGGTTTGGTTTACGCTTTAATCCAGTACTTTATAGCCGACAAAATCGCTCTGGCGGTTAATGGCGCCAAGCCGGTAACTAAACGGGACAACCCCAGACTTTACCGCACGGTGGAGAATCTGAGCATCGCTACCGGCATGCCGATGCCCAGGGTTTACGTGATTGATGATCCGGCGCCCAATGCCTTCGCTACCGGTCGCAATCCGGCCCGGGCTTCGGTGGCGGCTACTACCGGGTTGCTTGACATTATGGACAACGACGAGCTTGAGGCCGTGATGGCTCACGAGTTAGGACACGTTAAGAACTACGATATACGGGTGATGATGATCGTCTTCGGTCTGGTCAGCGCCATTGGTTTGATCGCCGACGGGCTACTGCGAATCGGCTGGTTCGGCGGCAACGACAACCGTCAGGTTCCACCCGCCCTGTTCATTATCGGCATCGTCGCCATTGTGCTGGCTCCGGTAGCGGCCATGCTGGTACAGCTGGCCGTGTCGCGCCAAAGGGAATACCTGGCTGACGCTACCGGCGCCATAACCACCCGCTACCCGGAAGCCCTGGCCAGCGCTCTGTCCAAAATCGCTTCGGCCGGGTCAGCCGTGCGGCGGCAAAACAGCTCCACTGCTCACTTGTTTTTCGCTAATCCCCTTAAGGGTAGTTTTCTGGCCGGCCTGTTTAGCACGCATCCGCCGGTAGAGAAGCGCATCGCTCGGCTGCGTGAAATGTCGGAGAAGCTGTAAATCAGTTCCCGTCTATGACCAAAAAAACCGCCGGGCCTAAAAACCGCTACAGCCCGCCGGTCCGCGCAATTCAGTCGGTGCTGGCAGGTCCGCCGACTAAAATCTGGCGGTCGCTGGCCCGCGGCAGACAGGCGTCGCCGATTAAAAGTTTTAAGCTTAGCCCGGGTATACGCTCCAGTGGTGAGTCTGCCCGCCCGCCCAAACTGCCAGGAAGCACCCGGCTGCTGCTGGAATCGGCGGTATTTTTCAAGCGGCATTTTAAGCTGTTCGGCGGTTTGAGTGCGATTTATGTTTTGGCGCAGTGGCTGGTTAGGGGCGTACCGCAGCCTTCTTTGGCGCCGGATGTCACGAGCCAGAGTCCAGCCTCCGTGGCCGCCGGGACCTTGGGAGGCCTACTTAACCCGCCGCTTAGCGACCTGCAGCAGTTTTTAAGCAGTTTTCTTATCTTGCTTTTCGCCATGTCTTTGATTTGGGCCGCCCGGTACGCGACGGCCGGTAAAAAAGTCACCGTCCGCCAGGCTCTGTATAACTCCCCGCGGCCGCTGGTGCCTGTTATTCTGATAATAATAGTGATGACCCTACAGGCCTTGCCATCTCTGCTGGGGTTGTTGATTTTAAGTTACACCTTAGGTCAGTCGGGGGGCTTGAGCGGCGTCGAGGCCATGATGTTCGCCCTGGCCGCCGGCCTGTTGATTATTCTGAGCGTTTATTTTCTTTTGCAGTCTTTTATGGCGCTGGTGATCGCCACTTTGCCAAACACCTATCCGGTGGCGGCACTCAAAGAAGCCCGCCGGCTGGTTATGGGCCGGCGGCTGATAATGCTGCTCAGGCTACTGGCGGCGGCGGCCTGGTTCGCGGCTCTCTGGCTGGCGGTGGCTTTTTCTTTGTGGCTGCTCGATTACAAGTTTGGCTGGGTGTCGCCGGTCACTTCGGTGTTGCTGGGAGTGATTGACGGATTGGGCTTAAGCCTGGCCACGATTTATTTTTACAAACTGTATCGCCGTCTGATTTAAAATAAATGTCATGAGCCTACTAGCTAACCGCGTCCGGCAGCTGCGCGACCTGTTAAATCGCTACGCTTACGAGTATTACGTTTTAGACAGCCCCAGTGTCGATGACAGCGTTTACGACAGCCTGATGTCAGAGCTGAAAGAGCTGGAAAAGCGTCACCCAAAGCTGATTACGCCCGAGAGCCCCACTCAGCGCATTGCCGCCAGGCCGCTTGCAAAATTCGTCAAAGTTAGCCATTCCAGGCCGATGCTTAGCCTGGAGGATGTTTTTGACATGGAGGACGTTGAAGCCTGGATCAGACGCATGGACAGGCTACTGCCGGGGACACGCCACCAGTTCTTTTGCGACATTAAAATGGACGGCCTGGCGTGCGCCCTGATTTACCGGGACGGCCGGCTGGCCAGGGCGGTTACCCGCGGCGACGGGAAAGTGGGCGAGGACGTTACCCAGAACGTTCGAACCATATCCAGCGTGCCGCTTAGCTTGCGGCAGGCGCCGGACACGGCGGAGCTGTCGCGCGGCACCGTTGAAGTCCGCGGCGAGATAATCATGCTTAAAAAAGACTTCGCCGCCATTAACCAGCAACGGCAGGAGCAGGGACTGCCGGTTTTCGCCAATCCGCGCAATCTTGCCGCCGGTACCGTCCGGCAGTTGGATCCGAAGCTGGTAGCCAGCCGTCCGCTGCGCTTTCGGGCTTACGATATGCTGGTTGAAGACCCGGCTAAACTACCGACTTTTCTAAAGACGTATAAAAAGCTGCGGCTGGCCGGATTCGCCGTTAATGATGCCGAAGTTCATCAGACACTCGACGACGTGAAACGGTTTGTCGAACGCTGGAGTGATCAGCGCCACAGCTTGCCGTTTAATACCGACGGTCTGGTCATTAAAGTGAATGATCGCGCCCAATACGAGAGCCTGGGCTCGGCGGGAAAAAATCCGCGCGGCGCCGTGGCCTACAAATTCGCCGCCGAAAAAGCCACTGCCAGGATTCAAGACATCGCCATCAGCCTGGGTCGTACCGGCGCGGCCACGCCGGTGGCGGTGTTTGATCCGGTTAAACTGGCCGGCACCACATTGCGGCACGCCAGCCTGCACAACGCCGATGAAATTGCCAGAAAGGACATCAGAGTGGGTGATTCGGTGGTGATATATAAGGCGGGCGACATTATTCCCCAGGTTGAATCGGTCATAAAAGAATTAAGGCCGCCAAGCGCCAAGCCTTTCGATTTCGCGGGCGAGCTTAAGCGGCAGCATCCGGATATGCAATTCAGCCGCCCCGCAGGCGAGGTGGTTTATCGGCTTCAGGCTGACAAAAGCAGACGGCTGCTCAAGCAGGCTCTGGTTCATTTCGCCGGCCGCGCTGCTATGGATATTGACACCTTGGGCGAAAAAAACGCCGCCACCCTGGTTGATGCCGGGTTAGTAGGCGATCTGGCGGACATCTACGCCTTGAACAAGAGCCAGCTGTTGGTGTTGGACCGTTTCGCCGAGATCTCGGCCGGCAAGTTGGCCGCCGCTATACGGGCGACCAGGCGGCCTGGTTTGGACAGATTTATTTACGGCCTGGGCATCCGACACGTCGGCCAGCGCATCGCCGCCGATCTGGCGGAGAGATTTGGCAGCCTGGAACGCCTGGCGGCCGCCGGGCCTGAAGAAATAGAAGCGGTAGAAGGCATAGGGCGGGTGGTGGCCGAATCGGTGGCCGGCTGGTTCGCCAATCCGGACAACCGAAAGTTGTTGGAAAAATTCGCCCGCCTGGGGGTCAGGCCCAGGCATGCCAAGAAACAGGCGGGCAAGCTGAGCGGTAAGGCCGTTGCCATTACCGGCACGCTAAAGAGTATGAGCCGCGAAGAAGCGGCCGATAAGATCCGTTCTTTGGGGGGTGTTTTTCAAACCAGCGTCGGCAAGAATACCGACTTTTTGGTGGCCGGCAAAAATGCCGGGTCGGCCAAGCTGGGCAGCGCCAGGCAGCTGGGCAAACCGGTTTTAGACGAAGCCGCTTTTTTGGAGCTGATTAAATGAGCGGACCGGCTGCTGGTACTGGGGGCCTGATCAAACTGGCGGGAAGCAATCTGCGGCTGATGCTGGGCGCCTTGCCCGGATCACAGCTGTTTAAACATTTAATGGTCGAAGACGGCAGCGGTGTCAAATTTGACGCCGCCAAAGAGGGGGAAATCTCCTGCGCCCTGGTAGTTTCATCGCTGCTCAGTTTGGTTAATCTGATTGACGCGCCCCACGCCACCGTATCGACAACCTTGAGCAGGATGGCTGAAGTGGGCTGGCGCCGCACGGACAGCGCGCTGCTGGGGGGTGAAGTGGTTGTTTGGCCGCCTAACGCTCGGGGGCATATGCATATAGGGTTTTATCTTGGTGAGGGACGGTATGTCAGCAACTCCGAGTCTGAAGGCTATCCGGTGGAGCACGGCCCGGCTTTAAAAGACGGCCGTCTGCCGATAGAATTTTACAGTCATCCTCAGCTTGCCAATTAAAAACGCTTATGGCATGATGGTGTCAGGCAGACGGGGTTCGTGTGCAAAGGCTCTTTTTGATAACATGTGCGCGGCCTGATTAAACAAAAACTTCCGTTAAAACACACATAAAAAAAGAGCCGGGTGGGCGCGCACGAGCCCCCGCCGGAACTAAAGCGTCGCTTGGCAGCAAGCCGGCGTTTTAGTATAGTAGTTGGTCAGTTCGGTCTGGAAACTGCGGGGCTATAGCTCAGTTGGCTAGAGCGCTTGCATGGCATGCAAGAGGTCGGGAGTTCGAGTCTCCCTAGCTCCACCAAGAGAGAATTTTTAACACGAGCACAATCCGTGCTGCGCACTCCTACCACCGCACGCAGCTGTGAAAATCCGGTTTTTGGTTGAAACTTTAGTAGTTGGTTGGCATAAGAGAAAAGAAGAAAAAGAAAACGTAAAAATTTTTAAAATTCTTATGTTAATACATAAAGGGCGTAACCGGTGGATTCAACAAAGGATTTCTCCTAGCTGTCCGATTGCGCCAATTAAAAAGAAGTTCATGTTTGTTGAATACAAATATATTTTACCACTATGTTTACCGGCTATTGACTTGCGTGGTAGCGGCGGTTATTTTTAGGTAAATAGATTAAACGAAAAAGCTACAAAAGGAATTAAAGATGAAGAAATCCCCATCAGACTCCGCAGGCTTCAGTGCAGTGGAAGGTCTCTTAATACTGGTAATTGTAGCTTTAGTTGGTTTCGTTGGCTGGTACGTTTGGCACAGCAAGAACAGCAGCAATAAGGCTTATAACGGTGCATCAAATGTGAATAATACGAGCACAGCTGCTACAAAGAAATCTGCGACCGCAATTCAGCAACCAACGGCTGATACTTATGCCGGCTGGAAAGAATATTGCTCTACTGCAGAAAATATGTGTTTTAAGTATCCATCTGACTGGAGCTTGCAGAAGGTCAATTCTGGCATTAATGAGGGTGTTATTGTTAGTGATCCTGGTAAGACAGTGTTGGTTAGCTATTCTCCGAACTTTAACACAGGGGAAGGATATGACATAAAAGCTCACACCCCAGTCTCTATAGATCAACTTAATTACTCGGTAGACAAATTAAGGGTTATTCAAGATGTGTCAAGCGCTCAACTCGATGCAGGCCGTGGCCCACAAACTACTTACTTATCTAAAATCTATATAATTTCTACTGACTTTATCAGTCAATACAACTTTAAAGTTGGGGAGACATCTAAGGAAGTTAACTACTGGGGTCAATATACGAAGCTCAAGACAGTTCCTGGACTCACTAACATAAGTCAGTTCGGAGTTGAAGGTGGGCCGTTTGGTGGTCCACAACCGAGCTATAGTAGCCTCTCGGATGCTAAACAGTGGTTTACTAAGTCAGCAGTGTCTACTGCTAAGAAAATCCTACTATCGGCAGAATATAAGTAGAATATAATTCTGGTTCCGGCCGCTAGTAAGCTACGCAATTCATATTAAGAGTTGCAAAAATCGCGCGGGCAAAAAATAATAGGAGGCATGGCAGGCGGGGTGCGCCGTGCCGACTCCGTTGGAGCGCCGCCAAAGGCGGCGCGACTGTAGCTCATCTTAGTTCTTAAGCTTGCGAAAAGCCGCTCTAGCCTATTCGTAAGCTTTCACCAAAGCGCTCGTAGGGCAACCTTGCCCCTCGTGCGCGCGGATAGGACATGAGGTTTGCTTTTCGGCTCTGTCGCTGGCCTGGGGGGTATGGTGTACGCCTGCGGGTACCCGGGGATCACGATGTCGGCGTCGATCTCGTCTCCCCACGCCGCCCACGCTGCGTTCGACCGTGGCCGGCGCCGGGCGAACAGCTCGAGATAGGGGCCGTTGCTGATCCGTTCGATGACGCCGTATTGCTTCTCCGGTTTGTGCGAGTGCTGTTGCAGCGGGGCGAACATCCACGTCGGCTGGGCACGGAAGTTGACCGGGGCGTTGCCGCGAGCGCGAGAATGCGAAAGACTGAGGCGAATCCAGCGCGGAAATAACCTCGCCGTAGGAAGAAGTCGCCGAAAGTTTTTTGCCAAGTACGAGCTAAGATGCTTCACAGAGATTCCGCCTAAATTTCACTCAAATATTGGCAGGAGAACGCCACCAGGTTTGATTGAGCCAGTATGCTGTGCCAAGACTTAACTTAAGTGAACATAAAAGTTTTTTCTAACAGGCGAGTCGTTTACGGCGACAAAGTGTATCGGGCCGTTTTGGGCAGGAGCGGCGTGATGCTGGATAAACGCGAGGGAGACTGGGCAACGCCCGCCGGCGAGTTCGCTTTGCGCGAGGTCTGGTTCAGGCCTGATAAGATAAAACGGACCCAATCGGTTCTACCGGTCCGGCCGATTCGCCTGGGCGACGGCTGGTGCGACGACGTCAGCCATTCTCAAACGTACAACCGCCACGTTAAACTGTCCCATAGTGGCAACTATAAAAATCTTTGGCGGCCGGACGACGACCTTTACGATTTGTTCGTGGTTATTCGCTACAACGACAGCCCGGTAGTGCCGGGCAAGGGTTGCGCTATTTTTATGCACGTTGCTCGGCCCGCGTTCACGCCGACCGCCGGTTGCGTAGCTATGAACAAGGCCGACTTGGTCGAACTTGTGGCCGGTATCGGCCCGGACACCAGGATAGAAATTCATCCGTAATTTCGGCCCGAGAACGATTAGACGAAGGCCCGTGGTGTCTCGTATACTGTTTTTAAGTAAGTCTTCCGACCAATTTCATGAAAGATAAAATCCTAAAACTGCTCGAGGCTCAGGTTAGGCGGTATTTTAAGAAGAAGCCGCCCAGGCTGGTAGTGGTCACCGGCAGCGTCGGCAAGACCGGTACCAAAACGGCTATCGCCGCCGTGCTGCGGCAAAATTTCAAGGTTAGAGCGCACGGCGGCAACCACAACACCCACTTCAGCGTTCCGACGGCCCTGCTGGGTGTACCCTATCCTGCCAACCCACGCTCGGTTTACCAGTGGCTTAAGGTGCTGCTGCTAATGCGACTGAAGAGCTCCCGGTCCAAAGACGTGGACGTGATAGTTCAGGAGCTGGGCACCGACGCGCCCGGCGATATCCCTCATTTTATGGAGTATTTAAAGCCCGACATTACCGTCGTAACGGCCGTTTCGCCCGAGCACATGGAGTTCTTCAAAGATTTGGATGCCGTGGCCCAAGAGGAGTTGAGCGTGGCCGCCGCCAGCGGCTGGACGCTGATTAACCGCGACGATATTTCCGAGCAGTTCGCCCGCTATGCCGCTACCAGTTCCATCTCGACTTACGGCCTGAGCAGCGTGGCCGAGTACAGGTTCATAGTAGAAGACCGCCTGCCGGAAGGGGGCTTCAAAGGCGAATTGGCCGGGCCGGAGATCGGCAGTCTGGCCATCAAGCTGAACGTCGTAGGCGAGCACAGCCTGAAACCAATGGTAGCCGCGGCGGCAGTTGGGGCCAGGCTCGGCCTGTCCAGCCGCCAGATCGCCGCTGGCCTGGAATCAATCGAGCCGGTGTCTGGGCGCATGAGACTGCTAAGAGGGATGAACGATTCCATATTAATTGACGACAGTTACAATTCCAGTCCGCTGGCCGCCGCCGCCGCCTTAAAAACGCTTTACGATTTTAAAGTCTCGCAGCGCGTCGCCATTTTGGGTTCAATGAACGAACTTGGCGCCATGTCGCCGCAGCTGCATGAAAATCTGGGTAAGCTGTGCGACCCTAAACTGCTGGCCTGGGTAGTAACCGTAGGCAAAGATGCCGCCGAATACCTGGCTCCGGCCGCCGCCCGGCGCGGCTGCCAGGTCCGCAGCTTCATCAGCCCGTACGAAGCCGGCGCGTTCGTGCATAAGATTTTAGAACCGGGCGCCGTCGTGCTGGCCAAGGGTTCGCAAAACGGCGTATTTTGCGAGGAAGCTCTGAAAATGCTGCTGCACAGTACCGAGGACGAATTCAAGCTGGTGCGCCAGTCGCCGCAATGGCTGGCCAAAAAACGGGCCCAATTCTTCAAAGACGCAGCGTAACGTGTTATAAATAACAATAAGCATTTTTAAGCTAAAAAGGCAAGGAGCTTAATTTCAACCATGGCGCCAGATCAGTCAACGGGCGAAAACTCAAACCAAAAAACGCCGGTCGCCGGGTCAGATATGTCGCCCTGGCAGGTGAAGGGCGGCGAAACCTCCGGCTCTGCCGCGGAGCCCGATCCAAACAGTCCCGCGGCCGCCGAAGCGGAGGCTACCCCGGTCGCTAACCCGGTACCGCCCGCGCAGCCAGAAGCCGCGCTTTCGTCCGGCGCCTTCGCTGCTCAACAGCCTCACCTCCAACCGCCGCGCTCTAAAAAAACCGGCTTGTTCGTAACCTTGGCGGTGGTATTAGTGGCGCTGCTGGGTTCGTTTACGGCCTGGGCCCTGTATAACCGGCCGGCCAACGCGGTATCCGACAGCCTGCTGAAGCTGGCCAACTCCAAACAGCTGGCCCTGGAGGGAAAGATTGAATCCTTCAGCTCGCCAAGAGCCAGCCTGTCGGGCGACTTAAAAATAAGATTTAACGCCGCGCGCAACTGGGCGGCGGACGGAATCTTGACCATACGCGACAAACAGCCCTTTGGCGTGGGCCCGGTCAACCTCAATCTTTCCGTTATCGCCGAAGGCAGCCAGAACTTTTTCGTCAAGGTCAACAACGCCAAAGGCACCGTCGAGCAGCTGGCCGGCGGCGGGGCGTCCGGGAAAATGGTGGCCGGCAGCCTGAGCAATTTCTTAAGCGTGGTAGACGGGCGATGGATACGCTTCAATAATTCGACCGTCTCGCAAGAGACGATTCAAGCCGACCAGTGCTTCCAGAAAACGTTCGCCGATTTGTCCAAGAATGCCGCCGAACGCAATAAATTGCGCCGGATCTATCGCCAGAATATGTTTGTGGCGCCAGAGGCTAATCTGCCCGCGGAGGTAATTGGCGGGCGGGGCAGCTCGCACTACAAGCTGCGTTTTGACGAAGCCAAGGCTATGTCGCTGGCTCGCGCTGTTATGGGCACCGACACCTACCGGCGCCTGCAGGCCTGCAACAAAGACTTCACCATCAACCTGGGCGAAATCCCCAACGTAGTCAGGGAGCTAAACCAACTGAACGTTGAGACTTGGGTGGATTACTGGACCCACGACATCACCAGGCTGTCCTACGACAACAAAAAGGGCGACAAGGGTTACTTCGACTTCAAGTACAGTGATGCCGCCACTACCGTGGTGGTACCGTCCGACAGCGTTCCTTACCAGGACGCGCTGAACGCGCTGCGCAAAGACTTTGGATCGTCCGGTCCGGCGGCTACCTGGTCGCTGCCTGGCCTGCCCGGCGCTACCAGCCCGTCAGTCTTTCAGCTTTAGCCGTTAGAGTGGAGCCGATACTGCCTTCATCTGGCGGGCGGCCGCCGCTCGGGTTATAATAAGTTCCAAATGACGCGACGTTATAACCCTGTCGAAATCGAGCCCAAATGGCAGCGGCTGTGGGACGAGGCTAAAATTTACCAGGTTAGCGAGGACGCCGGCAAGCCTAAAACCTATGTGACGGCCATGTTTCCCTACCCCAGCGGCAGCGGTCTGCACGTTGGCCACGTGCGCAACTACTCGATCACCGACACCATCGCCCGGTTTCACCGGCAGCGCGGCAGGAACGTGCTGACCACTATCGGCTGGGATTCGTTTGGTCTGCCGGCCGAAAACTACGCTATCAAAACCGGCGTATCTCCCCGGCTAAGCACTTCCCGCAACATTGCCAACTTTAAAAATCAGCTGCGCCGCCTGGGTATGAGCTACGACTGGTCGCGCGAAATCAACACCACCGACCCCAAATATTACAAATGGACGCAATGGATATTTATCCAGCTGTTCAAGGACGGCCTGGCTTATCAGAAAGAAAGCTTGCAGTGGTGGTGCCCGCAATGCAAAACGGTGCTGGCCAACGAGCAGGTGGTTAACGGCTGTTGCTGGCGGCACGAGGATACGCCGGCGGAAAAAAAATGGCTTAAGCAGTGGTTTTTTAAAATTACCGACTACGCCGACGAACTGCTGGCGGGCATCGACGATCTGGAATGGCCGGAAAAGATCAAGGCCATGCAGCGCAACTGGATTGGCCGCAGCAGGGGAGCTGAAGTTGATTTCGCCATCGAGGGACGCGAGGAAAAAATTCGGGTGTTCACCACCCGGCCCGACACGCTGTTCGGCGCTACGTTTTTAGTGCTGGCCCCGGAAAACCCGCTGGTCGCAGCCCTGACCGATGCAGCCGAAAAGCCCAACGTCGAGCGCTACGTCCAGCAGGCTCAGGCCAAATCGGACGTGGAACGGATGGACGCTGGTCGCGAAAAGACCGGCGTGCCCCTTGGCAGCTACGCCGTCAATCCGGCCAACGGGCAAAAAATTCCCGTCTGGATCGCCGATTACGTGCTGATGGATTACGGCACCGGCGCCATCATGGCCGTGCCGGCGCACGACGAGCGCGACCACGATTTCGCCGAGAAGTTTAACCTGCCGGTTGTCGAGGTGTACGAAAGCGCGGCAGGCCAGATCCCGTTCGGCGGCGAAGGGCGGATTAAACATTCCGGCCCGTACGATGGCATGACTACCGATCAGGTGCGGGAAAAGATCGTCAGCGACCTGTCTGCTAAAGGGATAGCTCGCGAGAAAGTGAACCTGCGCATGCGCGACTGGCTGATCAGCCGCCAGCGCTACTGGGGCACGCCGATTCCAATCATTCACTGCAAAAAACACGGCGCCGTGGCGGTGCCCGACGAGCAACTGCCGGTGGTGCTGCCGGAAGTTGAAAGCTACCAGCCGACCGGCGAAGGCACCAGCGTGCTGGCTAGCGTTACAGATTGGGTAAACACCACCTGCCCGGAATGCGGCCAACCGGCCAAGCGCGAAACCGACACCATGGACGGCTACGCTTGCTCCAGCTGGTACTATTTACGCTACACCGATCCCGGCAACGACCGTCAGGCCTGGGATCCCACCAAGGCCAACTACTGGATGCCAATAGACTACTATTGCGGCGGCGACCACGCCGTCAGCCATCTGCTTTACAGCCGGTTCTGGATGCGTTTCTTCGCCGATAAGGGCTTGATCGAAAAAAGCCGCCAGGAGCCGGTGCGTCGCCTGGTCTATAACGGCTATATTTACGCGCATGACGGACAGAAAATGAGCAAAAGCAAGGGTAACGTGGTAGACCCTCTGGAGCTGATAGAACAGGGGTACGGCGCCGACGCCTTAAGGGTCTACGAACTGTTCATCGCGCCGTACGAGCTGGACGCCGCCTGGGATCCCGGCGGTATCGCCGGGACGTACCGTTTCTTGAACCGGGTATGGGTTTTAACGCAGCAATACCTTGATTCGGCCAGACAGCCAGAATCCGACGACGGGCAAAAGGTCCGGCGGGCTCTTTCCAAGGCCGCTAAAAAAGTTACCGGGGATTTGGAGCGCCTGAGCTTTAACACCGCCATTGCCGCTCTCATGGAGTTCGTCAACGAGCTGTACAGGCTAAGAACAGGCATCGGACAGGGCGGCGGCCCGTGGGCCGAAGCTGTCAGCGGACTGGTGCGGATGGTGGCGCCGTTCGCGCCGCACATTGCCGAAGAGTTGTGGCAACAGCTCGGTCGCGAGGGATCGGTTCATATTTCGGGGTGGCCCGTTTGGGACGATGCCCTGTTGGCCGAAGAAATCCGTGTGCTGGCGGTGCAGCTGAACGGACGGGTGCGCGCTGAAATTCGGCTGTCCGCCGGCGCCGGCGAGGCCGAGGCCAGGCGGGCGGCACTGGATCACCCCAAAATCAAGCGGCTGCTGGATGGCAAAAAACCGGCCCGGATCATTTACGTCCCGGACCGGTTGGTCAGCTTGGTTGTTTAGTTCGCAGGGTCGGCCTACTTCTTTGGCGTCGGATGTACGATGACGGCGCGGACGATTTTATTGCCTGAACCGTTCAGGCAAAGCTCAACCTGGTCGCCGGGGTATACGATTTTAGGGGCAATTTCCTGGGACACTAGGACGGGGGCAGGTACCACATCTGAGGGTTTACTCCCCAAATTCTGCACGGCCCTGACGATCATTTTGGACAGGTTGTCGCCGGCACGGGCCGATTCGTTGGTGCACCGGCTGTCATTGGCGGGCGGGGCGGCCAGCGCTTCTTTGGAAGCGTAATTCGAACAGGCGGCCAGAGCCACTGCGGCAGCCGTCAGACCGGCCGCCTTACTGAACCGGCCTGTACGAATATTAGGAGTAAAGTAGGTTTCGTAAAGTTTATCCATTCTTTTATAATAACACAAACTAGCATGAAAATCAATTTAAAGATCGGGCTTTAATCTTGTCCGACGCGCCGGCTTATTGTGCTTCACATCTGTTTTTGATATAATTGGTGCCAATATTATCAACCAAAGAGAATAAGGAGCAGCGCTTTTAAAGATGGGCCAACCCAAAAAACAGACCAGCCCCCGCCGGACTGGCCTCAGACGCAGCCACTTGGTGTTGAAACTGGCACGGACGGTCAACGCCAAGTCTCCGGTCAAAGCGTTAACCACCAAGCGGCAAAATCCCAAAAAACCGGCGAAGCGGGCCTAGGGCCGCCAACCAGCCGGAGTAGACTTTATTGTCCCGCGGCAGGTCTTAGGCAGATAAAAAACCCAGAGTTTTTGTAAAATTAACAAGCGGTAATCGAACCATTATGGCATCTAACCGGCATCTAGGGCGCATCATAGCTCTTCAGACGCTTTACGAATTCGAGTTCAGGACCGGCTGTCACGACAAAACGGTTTCTTTGGACGAGATTCTGAAGCGCAATCTGCAGCGCTACGATGACACAGTGCAGGACAAACAATTTGTCCGTCAGCTGACGCGCGGGGTCAACAGCCGCCGCGCCGAACTGGACGCCGTGTTGCAGCCCATTGCTCCGGAATGGCCGATAGACCAGATTGCCCGGGTGGATAGAGTGATTCTGCGCATGGCCGTTTACGAGCTGCAGGGCGATCACGCGCTGGTGCCTCCCAAGGTGGCCATTAACGAAGCCGTGGAACTGGCCAAAGCGTTCGGCTCGGAAAATTCCAGCAAGTTCGTCAACGGCGTTCTGGGAACCGCTTATCGCTCACTGGTAAAGGAAGTACCAGATGCAAGCGCCTAGATTCGAACGTTTTAGAAAATATTTTTCCCGACGCAAACAATCCATCGAAGAAGTAGCCCGCGAGGCGACTGCCGGCGGAGTGGTGTTCAGGCTGAACGACCAAAAACAGGTAGAGGTGCTGCTGATCCAGGATCCGCGCGAGCGCTGGACCATCCCCAAGGGGCATATCGAAGAGGGCGAGACCGCTCAAGAAACGGCCGTTCGCGAGATTAAAGAAGAAGCCGGCCTGTCCGACACCGAAGTGCTGTGCTGGCTGGGTAAAATCCACTTTCGTTACCGCCGCCTCAAAACCCTGGTGTTGATGACCACTCAGATTTACCTGGTGCACGCCAAGGGCGACACCGACGCCATCAAAAAAGAAGAGTACATGAACAGCATTAAGTGGTTTCCCTTTAACGAAGCTCTGGATAAAATAGAATACGAAGACATCGGCAAGCTAATGTTGCTGGGCATGAAAAAATTGCGCCAGATGAGGATTATATGATCAAGCCGCCGGTTTTCGTGGACGTCGAGCCTTATCAGGCTTTCGCCAGGGAGCGCCTGGGCTTCGAGTTTAGCGACCCGCAGCTGCTGGTTACCGCCCTGACCCACCGCAGCTACATGAACGAGCATAAAAAAAGCGCCCGTGAGCACAACGAGCGGTTGGAGTTTTTGGGAGACGCCGTGCTGGAGCTGGTAGTGACCGAGCATCTATATAAAAACTATGCCGAGCCGGAAGGCATCCTGACCAGCTGGCGCTCTGCCCTGGTGCGCACGGAAAGCATCGCGGCGGCCGGCCAGGCCCTGGAGTTCGACCATCTAATCAGGTTGAGCCGGGGCGAGAAGCGGGGATCCCAACGGGCTCGCCAACAGATTATGGCCAATACTTTCGAAGCCATAATCGGCGCGATTTATCTGGAGCACGGCCTGGCGGAATCCCAAAAGTTTATAGACAGGCACATTTTGTCTACCCTGCCAGAGATTCTAAGCAGCGGCAGCTGGCTTGATCCCAAATCGCGCCTACAGGAAGTGGCGCAAAGCATGGACGGCGACACCCCGGTATATAAAGTACTCGAAGAGGCCGGTCCGGATCACGACAAGTTTTTCACTCTGGGGGTTTACGTAAAAGGCGAGTTGATGGGGCGTGGCGGCGGGCATTCCAAGCAGTTGGCCCAGCAGGAGGCGGCCAGGGCGGCGCTGGCTAAGTACGCCGTCAGAAAATCGGCCAAAACAGATTGACAAGAGGGCGGCGGCTGGGCTATACTGACCGGGATTACTAAAAGGCGGCCTAGCGGCCCGTACGTCTGCTGGCGCCTAACGGAAAGCAAGTTTACTCTAAACAACATGTTAGCTATCAGATTACAACGGCTAGGCCGCAAGGGGCTGTCGGTTTACCGGCTGGCGGTTCAAGACGCCCGCTGGCACCCCGGCAGCGGAAAGGTGGTGGCCTATGTGGGCAGTTTTGACCCCCACCAAAAAACCATGGCGCTGGATAACGACAAGATTAAATTTTATCTGGAAAACGGCGCCCAGCCCTCCTCCCGGGTGGTCGGGCTGCTTAAAAGCCAGAAAATCAAACTGCCCGGCTGGGTAAAAGGTCTCGACGGCGGCAGGCAATCCTCGGTTCGCCACCCCGACAAGCTGCGCAAAAACCGTCCGGCCGCCGAGGATAAACCGGCAGAAGCCGCAAAAGAAGACGCCAAAACGGCCCCATCGGAAACTGAATCGTCATCTTCTGAAACCAACCAGCCCGCGGCTTGAGCGGAGCTAAAGGGGGATATATTTTTCCGGCTCTGGCTTTTTAAAGCGCCGCCAAGAAGGCGGGGAACCAGCCCTGGCCGCTTGAGACGTGCGCCAATTCCCGCAAGCATTAGCTGTTTGCGCTCCAGCACCCAAACGGCTACAATTAAACCGACAAACAGTGTAACCACGAAAGGACCAATTCATGCCGGAATCTGTGACCATCGATCAGCAGTTTGTCGAATATGTGGTAAAGTCTCTGGTCGGCCACCCCGAAGATGTTTCGATAACGCGTAAAATCGACGAAAAAGGCGTGCTGTTGGAACTGACCGTTAATCCAGAAGACCTGGGACGGGTCATCGGCCGCCGTGGCGGCACCGCCCAGAGCCTGCGCACCCTGCTGCGAGCGCTGGGGACTAAAAACGACGCCCGCTACAACCTGAAAATCGTCGATAACGATCGGCCTCAATCCAGCCAGCCTGAGGCCGAAGAGGCCGCCAGGCCATCTGGCAAGCAAGAGCGCAAGGATGTGGAAGAACCGAGAGAAGAAACTGTGGACGAGCGCGAATCGGTGGCGGCCCGCACCCGGAAAGAGCTTGCCGACCTGGACGACCTGGATATATAATTGTTCCTGTAGGAAAGTTCTTAAAAAACCACAAAAAGAACTTCTCCCAAAAAACAAAAGCTCTGCTGCGAGCAAACCTTAAACGCATAAGTTTGAGAGCTTTATCTGTGCCTTTAAACCCCTCCGCTTGGCGAGGGGTTTAAAGGTTTAGCGAAGGGCTTTCGCTGAAACTACAGCCGGAGAGCGGGATTAATCTGTTACATATATCAATATGAGAAAGATACAAACCATTTCACTATTCCCGGTCATATTCGAATCGGTACTGGGACAGTCGATGATGTGGAAGGCGCAGTCCAGGCGCCTGGTGGAGTTTTTACACCACGACCTGCGACAGTACGGCCTTGGGCTCAGGCGGCAGGTGGACGACACCCCCTACGGCGGCGGCGACGGCATGTTGCTGATGGTGGAGCCGCTGTGGCGGGCGGTGACTGAGGCTAAAAGGCTTGATCCCGACGCCAAAGTGATTATCACCAGTCCGCGGGGACGGCGCTGGCGGCAGTCCCTGGCCAGACGCCATGCCGCAGAAAGCGACGGATTGATTTTTGTATGCGGCCGCTACGAGGGTTTTGACGAGCGGATTACCCGGCTGGCCGATTACACGTATTCGGCCGGTGACTTTATTCTCACAGGAGGCGAACTGCCGGCTTTGATGATGATAGACAGTATTGTCAGGCTGATGCCCGGCGTGCTGGGCGGGGCGCAGAGCGCTCAAATAGAAAGTTTTTCCAAGAGCCACAAACTGGAATATCCCCAGTACACCAGGCCAGAGGAATTCGAGGGCATGAAAGTGCCAAAGGTGCTGCTAAGCGGCGATCACGCCAAAATCGCCCAGTGGCGCCAGGCGCACTCCAAAGCGGCCGGCTAATTTTTTCAAAAAATAAGATCAAACCGTTAAAGCCCCGGGCCGGCTTAACTTAAAGCGTCAGGCAAGCCGCGGGGCCCTGGCCGGAAGTGTTGTTGTGGCGGATAGCTCAAGCGATTAGCCGCACACCTTGCTTTAAAACGAAACTTTTTTTAGGGTGTTTTTTGTGTTTGGAATATCGCTTGCAGGACACTTTAGACCGTCGGTTCAAGAAGAGCAAGCATTTTTAAATAAAAAACAACGATTTTATCTGTCAGCAAAGTCGGCTAGAATAATAACAGGAGGTTTCTTTACAAAACTCATCATGTTTAAAAGATTCATCAGGCCGGTTTACGCTCATTGCGATATTCCGTGCGGTATTTACGAAACCGATACAATGACCCATGCCGCCGTAACCTGCCGCCGTATGGTCGAGCTGATCGGTCAGCTTGGCGGCGACGATTTAACTGCCCGTAACAACTTCGCCCGTATGGTGGCGGTTAAAGAACAGCACGCCCAGACGGTTAAAGACCAGCTGTGCATTTTATGGAGCGATTATTTCAAGCCGGAGCATCTCGATAAATATCCGGATCTGCACCAGGCTGTCTGGCAGGCGGTGAAATCGGCCAGCCGGGTTAAGCAGACCGTGGACATGGCGGCGGCCGACCAGTTAATCAAGGACGTGGCCAGGGTCGCCGAGCTGTTCGCCGACAGCAAAAAATAAAGCATGTTACTGCTCAGAAGAGTCGTGGGTGTCAGCATGGCTCCCGGTTTGCTGCCGGACGACATCGTGCTGGCCTGGAGCCGCCGCCCGGCGGCTGGTGTATTGGTGGTAGCCAGACAGGCTGGCCGGGAAGTCATCAAGCGAGTCAGGGCGGTCAGGGGCGATCAGGTTTATCTGACAGGAGATAATCCGGAGCACAGCAGCGACAGCCGTCATCACGGCTGGGTGAAAAACAGTGATATATTGGGGGTGGTCATGATGCGTTTTCGTTTCGCTCAGGCGGTTGATCCGCCCAGGCCGGTTCCCTTGGCTCTGATGGTAGTTCCCTACACGCTGGCCCTGTATACGGCGGCAGCTTTGGTTTATCAGTTAATGAATATGAGCAATACGGTCTTCACCGCGGAAATTATCACCGGAGGCAATCGGCTGCTAGCTCAGTTTTTGGTAATCGCTATATTGCTGTTACAGCTTTTGGCTTTGCCGTTTTGGCTGAGGCTGCGCCTCAGCCAGTTAATGCGCGCGCTCAGCGCGCTGTCGGGCCTGATATGGTATGGCGCACTGTTTTTACTTAGCTTGAGCTTTCCGCTGCGGCTGGTGCCGACGCTTGTGTTGGGGCCTATCATACTGATTGGCGGTTTTAACGCCTACTTTATTATTGGCTTTACGATTTTGTTCGCGGCGGCGGTTTGCTCGTACTACGTACTAGGTGGCCGGAAGATTTTAGACGGTTTGAAGAACCAGCCTTCATAAGATATAATTTGCCTGCGCATTGGGACGTGGCCAAGCGGTAAGGCGCCTCGCTCTGGACGAGGAGATCGTAGGTTCGAATCCTACCGTCCCAGCCAAGGTTTTTAGCAGAATTTAACTTTTGCGGCAGTTTTACGCTACCGCCGGCTCTTGTTGTACGGCCAATCGTTTTGACCCGGCCGGTTCAGAAGGCTGCTAGTTGGGATCTACTAAACCTCTGTCAACCAGGTACGCTTTAATGATAGCTTGTTGTCGCGGAGAATAGCCCGGCACTATTTGGGAGGAACCGAATTTATAAACCGAGACTTCTCCCAGGCTCTCCCCAAGCGCTGCTATCGCCCTTCGTACCGTTTGAGGACTCACATGCAACTGCTTGGATAAACCTCTTGCCGATAGATACCCCTCCGGCGCCGCAGCAGCGCCTAAGATTCCCTTGGATTCCATATACTGCACAATAAGTGTCTGCTGCTCGGGGGTGTATCCTAAAGCTATTTTATTAACGAACTTATAGAGTTTGATCTCGCCCAGCTTACTCCCCAGCTCATGGACACATCTCTGAATGGTACGATAACTAACTCCAGTAATTCTAGAAAGACCCCTTCTTGAAACGACGCCCTCCGGCGCCCTTTCCGCCAGGCGACCGGCCGCTTCCAGCCACCCTAACAGCATGTCTTGCTGAGAAGGGGATAAGCATAAGGCAAAAACAGTTCCGGACTTATACCTTTTTATTTCTCCTAATTCATCGCCCAAACTTGTTATTGCTAGACCCAAAGTTCGATTGTCTAGATGATTATTTTTTCGAAAACCTCCTACGCTTAAATATCCTTCCGGCATCTTTTCTGCGAAAACTCCGGTTGCCTCGAGTTGTTGGCGGATTAGCTCCTGCTGGTTTGGCGATATAAACTCCTCAATTTCTCCCAGCGATTCCCCTAGCTGTTCGATAGCCCTGTAGATGGCTTTGCGATCAACTCCCAATAATCGGGCCAGGGCCCCCTTTCTCAGAGACCCTTCGGGAGGGGTTGGCCGTAAATATCGGCCTTTTTGTGTAGCTTGCCGGTCGGGCTCGGGCCGCTCCAGGCCGTCATCTTCCAGTGCCTCGATCAGGTTGGGTATAAAATTCTTGGTGTACATGATTTTGCGGCCCAGGCCCGGGCGTCGCTTAATCCAGGCGTTAAGTTCGGTTTTGCCGGCGCAAAGCAGGTCATCCAGACTTTTGCCTTCTTGTTCCAATAAGCTGGCGACAAAAACATAGGTGGCGTTGCCTTCTTCGTCGCACATCAGTACCGATCTGTCCAAAACGGGGGCTTCAACCAGGTAGTAGCTGGAGTGCCTTAAGCTGTTTTTTGGCGCCGCGCCCTTAGTTATTCTGATCTGGCTTTTATCCTGAAGGTCTGCCTGGAATTCGTTGCCTAAGATAAAAAGCAGCGTTTTTAGCCGCGGGACGGTGATCTTTTCCTGGAACGTGCCGTTATCCCGAATAATGCTGATTTCGTTTGGATCGGGAGGGAGGATGACCTGATTGGTAACATTCGCTTCGGCGATTATCTGGTTCAGCCCGTTAATTTCTTCGGCTTTGTCGGCGATGTGATCTAAGGTTTCTTCTATGCCCCTAAGGCCAAAATACGCGAACGCCGCGTTCTCCAGCTCCCGGCTGTTTTTATAAAAATAGGCCGGCTGCCCGCAGTACGCCGCGGACACTTGCCGGACGAGTTTGACAAGATCATTCAGCGCCTGCTCGGCATAGCTGTCTATGCTTTCCGCCGTCAACGGCCGATCAACTATAGCCTCAAGTTCGGACGCCGGATCAGGCAGCCTCTCCAGATGCTGTTTACTTGTTTCCATTGTAAGTAAAATAGTATCATCTTTATAATTATTTGTCAATCATTGCTCCGGTTCGGCGGATCGTTTCAGGTTCGGTGGGCTTTTTGATGGAGCGCCGCTCTCAGCGCCGAAGGGCTAGCGGACTTGTCGGCACGATGGACGCAGCCGTACCAGCAGCAGGGCCGGCGGTTTCCTTTTAGAAGTTCCGCGACCGTTCGCTTAGTGTGACGGTTTCTTGTTTCCGGTTTACTGACGGATATTATCCAGCAGATCCATTCGTTGCGCGCCAGGGGAGTAAGGCTTTGCCATTTTTCCAGCGCGGTTTTATCGGATCGCAGGGCCGTGTTCAAATCCACCGGAACGCCGTGCGCCACACCGGTAGCGATTGTTTGTTGGGTCATGGATTTATACTATCAAATTATGTGGCGCGTTTGACGCTCGCAGCTGTGACATAATGTATGCCACGGCCGTTATTGTTCGGGCACTGAAAAAACCGCTTATTCTTAAAGAAAGGATTAATTACTCTTAATGACAACCAGCCCAGGTGTCCGTCGCGACCGGCCGGCGCGAATTGCCTGGTCGGGACTAATTGTTTTGATTTTGACCGCTCTAAGTTTATGGACGGCCGCTGGCAAGACCGGCGTGCCGGCAGCGGAAGCGGCAGTCCTTGATGCGGTTTACGAGTGGCCGCAGTGGCTGATTGCTCCCATGATCGCCGTTACCATGCTTGGCAGTTGGCAGTTCGCCGTTTTGGCCGTAGTGGGCTGCGTAGTTTTCGGCAAAAAAATGCTGGCTCTACGGCTAGGCTTGGCTGCTTGGCTGGCCGGCCTGCTGACGGCCGGTTTGAAAATTGCCGTTAGCCGGCCGCGGCCGGCTGGATTGCACGCGGATATTATAGTGCGCTGGCCAGGATACCTGCAGGATTACGGGTTTCCTTCCGGACACAGCGCCGTGGCGGCCGCTATGGCCGCCACGATTTGGCTGGGTCTGCCGAAAAAGGCTCGTCGGACATCATGGCTGATTTTACTGGTCGCGCTGCCGGCGCTGGTGGGGCTAAGCCGGGTGTATTTAGGCGCGCATTGGCCTCTGGACGTGCTGGGAGGCTGGCTGGCCGGCCTGCTGGCAGCCCAGTCGGCCCTGTGGCTTGGCTGCCAACTAAAACGCTTTTGGTTATAATGTTTGAGAGTGGCAAACCAGCTGTTACATCCTCATTCGCCGTTTAGGATATTTTTCATATCCGGCTTTTTGACTCTGGCCGCGCTGGCTGGAGTTTTTGCCTGGCTGGGGCCGGCGGCAGTACTGACGGCGGTGATTTTAATCGGCGTGGAAATTATGTTCAGTTTCGAAAACGCTATCATTAACGCCAAGGTTCTGTCAGGATTATCGCGGTTTTGGCGGCAAATGTTTTTGACTGTCGGCATACTGATTGCTATTTTCGGCATGCGCATCATCTTTCCGGTTTTGATAGTGTCTTTTTCTGCCGGTCTGTCTTGGGGAAACGTTATCTCGATGGCCCTGAACCAGCCGGAACAGTATGCTCACGCACTTGAGCGGGCCCATATATCGATAGCCGCCTTCGGCGGAATGTTTTTAACCATGCTGTTTCTGCATTTCTTTTTTTCGACCAGGCGTAAACATCTTTGGCTGAAATTCATCGAAGGCCCGCTGCAGGAGGTGTCAAGGCCGTGGAGTTACGCCGTGGTGTCGGTAGCCGTGCTGCTTCTGGTCAGTTTTTGGCCGGCCAACCCCGAACCAGTTAAGACGTTTCAATCCGGCGCGGCGGGCATGCTGACCTACATCATCATTCATCTGGTTATCTGGCTGCTGGGCAAGCGCCGCGGGCAGCGTCCCAGCCGCAAGTTAAAAATCGGTCTGGCCGGTCTGGCCGGTTTTATCTATCTGGAAATCCTGGATGCCAGCTTTTCGTTCGACAGCGTAATCGGGGCGTTCGCTATTACCAATTCGGTACCAATGATCGCTCTGGGCCTTGGGATCGGCGCGGTCTGGGTCAGGTCGCTGACGGTTTTCATGGTTAGGCGCCGCATCCTGAACTCTTACCGCTATATCGAGCATGGCGCCCATTACACCGTTGGCGTGCTGGCCGCGGTGATGCTGGGGGGTATTTTCATCAACATACCTCAATACATCGCCGGCGGCGGTGGTATACTGCTGATAAGCGCCTCGGTGATAGCTTCAATCTTGGCGGCAGCCAAGAAAAGCGGCCGGGCTTATGCCGCGTAAAAATATCCGACTTGTAAAAATCAAGCGAAAACCATGAATCTCAGCGACGCGTTAATCAGGATAGCGGCCGACGGTCTGGTAGTAGTGGTGGCTATTTTGGGCGCGGCGGTGTTCGTCAAATCGGTGCGCCGGGACGTTTACCAGACCTATGCCAGGGCGTTCATGGCCGGTTTGAGCGCTCTGGCTGTAGCTAAAATTATGAGCCTGTTCTACCAGGAAGCTGCCCGCCCTTTCGCCGTAAGCGGCGCCTTGCCCAAGGCGGCTTATTTGAACAACCCCGGCTTTCCTTCAGACCACGCTCTTCTGGCTGCGACTGTTACCCTGGTGGTTTGGGCGGTTACCGGGAATGTCCGGGCCTCTTTGTGGCTGGCCGGCTTGAGCGTAGCCGTAGGGATTGGACGGGTGCTGGCGCTGGTACACACGCCGGTAGATATAGCCGGAGGTTACGCGGCTGCCGCTATCGGCGTAGGGCTGTGGTACGGCTGGTTTTTCAAACGGCGCGACCGCAGCAGTAATTAATATTTCAGTTGCCACGGACTGAAAATGTTTTAGAATAGTCATATAACACACCGGAGTTACTCAAAAAGGGCTGGGAGAAAAGAGGACTAGCAGTGGCCGCTACAGATACGAATCAAACAGTGGAAAATCTGCCCGTTTACTTACCGGTTAGCCGAGTGGATATTATCCGGGTGGCCGCCACCGGAGCCGTCGCCGGAGTGCTTACCGGCCTGTTTGGCTGGCTACTCAACAGGTATTTCATTGAACCGGTCTTTTGTCGTACCGCCGATTCGGCCGGCGTTTGTGCCGCCGGAGGCGGCATATCATTTTACGTGGCTACCCTGGCCGTGGCTACCCTGGCCGTGGCCGCGCTGGCCCGTTTCGCCATCTACCGTCCGCTGTTGGTGGTAGTCGGAGCCACCGCCTCGCTATGGGGATTGAACGTTTATCTGGGCAAGCTGTCCTCCTGGCTGGAATACGGGATGTGGCTGGTCGTTTTATTTGGTCTTGGGTATCTTCTGTTTTATTGGCTGATGAGGCTGCGCAACTTCGGCTGGTCCGTAGCCGTGCTGCTGCTGGCGGTGTTTTTGCTGCGCTGGCTAATGCTGCTATAAGCTCGGTCCGAAACTGTTGACGATGAACAAACCGGTGACTGGTCCGGCTGGCGCAGCTTTTGTCATCGGGCTATACTATTAAAAGTTATGCAAAATGCCGCGGTCTTGGTGGTACTGGCAGTCACAGCGCTGGCTTTGGCGGCGGCGCTGATCGTAGTGTTGTTCAGGCAAAAACAATCTCCGCCGGATAGCTCGGCCATGCAATTTTTAAAGCAGGATCTGATTGAACTGAATAAAAACGTGACCGATTTGAAAGACGGCCTGCAAAGCAACCTAACCACCAGGCTGGATCAAAACCAGGCGATTTTAAGGGATTCCCTGCAAAAGCAGTTTTCAGAGAGCGCCCGTTTGATCGCCGACGTTACTCGGCGGCTGACCCGGCTGGACGAAACCAACAAGCGGGTGGTAGGGGTGGCCGACGAGCTTAAGACTTTGCAAAACGCCTTGCAAAACCCCAAACAGCGCGGTGTGCTGGGCGAATATCATCTGGCTTCGGTGCTGCAAAACGTATTGCCGCCGGATCGTTATCAGCTGCAGTACCGTTTTAGCGACGGCGAAACGGTTGACGCGGTCATCTTCCTGGAAAAAGACAACATCCTGCCGATCGACAGCAAATTCAGTTTGGAGAATTATAACCGGCTGGTCGAAGAAACCGAACCGGCCGCCAGGCAGGCGCTGGTCAAGCTGTTTAAAAGTGACCTGAAAAACCGGATAGACGAAACGGCTAAATACATCCGGCCGTCCGAGGGTACCATGGACTTTGCCTTCATGTTTATTCCCAGCGAAGCGATTTATTACGACTTGCTGGCCAACAAGGTAGGCGCTACCCGCACCAGCGCCCGCGATTTAATTGAATACGCCTTCCGCGAAAAACGGGTGATTATTGTCAGTCCGACTTCGTTCATGGCTTATTTGCAGACCGTTTTGCAGGGTCTGCGCAGCCTGCAAATCGAACAGCAGGCCAAAGAAATACAGCTAAGAGTGGGGCAGTTAGGCCGGCACATTAACAATTTCGAAGAGTTCATGCAAAAACTGGGCAGCAGCCTGGGGGTAACGGTTAATCACTACAACCACGCTCATAAAGAACTGGGCAAGGTCGACAAGGACATAGTTAAAATCGCCAAGACTTCCCCGGTAGTCGAACCGCTGGTACTGGACAAGCCGGCTGACGATAATTAAAACCCGCCGGCATCTTGACCCGGCGGGTTGTTTTATCCTCGTTTATGAGTACTTTTTAGACTTCGCGCTCGAACGCCCGGTTGTCGCTTAGGGCGCTGTCTTTTTGCAGAGCCCGCCACAAGAGCATAGCCAGGGCGGCGCTAACCAACGGCACTGCCACATAAACAGTCAACGGCCAGAGCGACCATTTAAGAGCCTGTACGCTGAGGGCCAGCGCCGGGTTGAGCATGGGACTGCCCTGCAGAAGCAACAGGCCGAACAACAGCGAACCTCCCAGGGTGAAAGCCTTGGCCATCAGGCCGCGCCGGCTCATGTAGGCGCTGGCGGCGCCCAGAGCGAAGACGAACATGCCGATCGCTTCAACGCCGGCGGTACGCCACAGTTTAGCGGTTTCAGTTGGCAACGCCTGGGCGGTAAACAGCTGCCCCCGGGTAGCCTGGCCGGTGATCGGGTTAATCACTTCCGGGATGAAGGCGTTAGCCACCACCAGGGCCAGCATAGCTCCTAGCACCTGGGCCACCAGGTAGCTGACCGCCCGGCTGCCGTTCAGCCGTTTAGCGGCCCACAGGCCTACAGTTAAAGCCGGGTTAAGGTTGGGTCCTGAAATCGGAGCGAAGACCAGTACTAGCACCATGAACACCAGCGCGGCCAGTACGGCGTTACCCGAAAAGTTCAGAACCACCAGGGCCAGCACGAACGTGCCGATGAACTCGGCCAGCATGGCGCTTACCGACACGTTGGCCAGATAACGATTGCTGCTGAGCGAAAAAGCGCCGCGGCTTTTCAGGCTGCGCACGGCAACGACGGGCTTTGAGGTTTTGTTTTTAGGTTTGGCTGCGGACGTTTTTCTGGCAGTCTTTCTGACCATAGCTCCTCCGATAATTGGTTTATGACCTGCAGTATACCCCTTTAGTGGTTAATTTGCCAACAGTCGGACCTCAAGCTTTGGGAAAATTATCGCTAAGCCTTAACCAGTTAACGGGGCAGCTGGCTTGAAGATGAGCTACAATATAACCATGGCCATGTTCTTACGGCAGCAGCAGCCTCAAAGCGAGCTGAGCGCTAAAATCGCCAAACGGCTGAAGCAAAACTCCCAAGGCGGGCGGCGCCCCGACGGATCGACACCGCCCAACAGCGAAACTTACGATCAAGCTGACTGGAAGGCTACCAGTCCGGCCGGTTTTTGGCTGGTGATAGTCGGCCTGGCGGTTCTAGCCGGATTGGCTCTGTTGCTGCTTTAGGCGGGTCCGTCGTGGCCGTTTGGCCGCCGCTCTTTGATGTTATACTGAATTTTAAAGTGGACGCTCACGATATAGACAGGGCGCGTTTGGCGCTACTGGAGACTTATGAGAAATTGGACGACAAATCCGACATCTTAAAAGCGCCGCAGCTTAGAAATCTATACGCCGCGCTGAAAACCGTTCCGGCCGCGAACCGGCCGGCCCTGGGCAGACGCATTAATCAGTTAAAAATCGAATTGGAAACCAAGCTGCGAACCTGGCAAGACGGGAGCGAAGGACAGGACAGGTCGCCGATTGACGTAACCGCCCCATTCGGTGTGAACGCCAAACCTTTGGATAAATCCGGGCTGCTGCCGGCCGAACAGGGTTCACTACATCCGGTTACCCAAGAGCTAGACAGAATGGTGGACATTTTTCAGCGAATCGGCTTCGAGGCTGTGGAGTCGCGCCAGTTGGACGATGAATTCAACATGTTTACCGCCCTTAACTTTCCGCCCGATCATCCGGCCCGCGACAGCTACGATTCATTTCGTACCGAAGAGGGGCTGATTCCGCCCGCCCACACCAGCACCATGCAGCACCGCATCCTCAAACAGGGCAAGCAGCGGCTGGCCGCCGGGCAAGCGATTGCCACGGTTATTTACGGGCGCTGTTTCCGAAACGAGGACGTGGACGCCACCCACGATCATACTTTCTATCAACTTGAGGGGGTGTATGTCAGCGGTGATGCTAGTCTGGGTCAGATGCTGGCCCTGCTGAAGCATTTTTATGAACGCTATTTCAATCAGATCGTTAAGATCAAGACCCAGCCGGCGTATTTCCCTTTCGTTGAACCCGGGCTGGAGTTCGCTATCGAAAAACCGGCCTCGATCGGCGGCAAGCCGGGACAGTGGCTGGAGGTGCTGGGATGCGGCATGATTCACCCCAACGTGCTGCGTCTGGCCGGTATTGATCCAGAGCGCTATCGTGGTTTTGCCTGGGGCGGCGGCATAGAGAGACTGGTCATGCTGCGGCACGGCATAGAGGATATCCGTCATTTCGAATCGGGTAATCTAAAGTTTTTGAGGCAGTTTTAAACCATGATCATCTCGCTGAATTGGCTCGGTCAATTTACCAACCCGGATCTGCCGCCGCGGCAGCTAGCCGAGTTAATCGGGTCTCGCCTGGTCGAGGTTGAAAAAGTAATTGATCTTGGCCGGCGATACCGCGGCGCCACCTTGGTCAGGGTGAAGCGGGTGCTACCTCACCCCAATGCCGACAAGCTGCGGCTGGCACACGTAGATCCCGGTGCCGGGGACTTCCAAGGCGTGAGCCGGCTGGAAGACGGCAGCGTGGAGGTGATTTGCGGCGCAGCCAACTTACGACAGGGTATGGAAGCCGTATGGCTGCCTCCCGGTGCGGCCGTTCCAGCAGACTATGGCAAAACATTAGAAACTCTGGCAGCCAAAGAGGTGCGCGGCGTAATTTCTTACGGCATGCTGGCCAGCGCCAGAGAGCTGGCCCTGGGCGATGATCACTCGGGGATAGTCGAAGCGGAATCCGGCCGGCCAGCCGGAACCAGTTTTGCCGCTGCCTATCAGCTGGATGATTATCTGCTGGATATCGACAACAAGTCGCTGACGCACCGGCCGGACTGTTTCGGTTTAATCGGCTTTGCCCGCGAAGTGGCCGCCATATCCGGACATGACTTTAAAACCCCGGATTGGCTGAAAGCGCTCAAGCCGGTACTGGCGGCCATTGACGCCAAAGTAGAGCTGTTGCCGCTGCGGGCGGCCGTGGCCGAAACCGGGTTGTCCCAGCGTTACCAGCTGGTGGCGCTGGAAGGCGTTGATGCTGCCAAGGCCTCGCCGCTAATCATTCAAAGCTGGTTGGCCAGGGTGGGTATCCGGCCGATCAGCGCGGCGGTGGACGTGACCAACTATTTGATGTATCTGACCGGACAGCCGCTTCATGCCTTCGATCTGGACAAACTGCTGGCCGAACATCCGAAGCACAAACCAGAAGTAGCCGTCAGACGGGCCCGCCGGGGCGAAAAGCTGCGCTTACTCGACGGGGGGGAGATCGATTTGGATGGGCAGGACATAGTAATCTGCGCCGGACCGAAGCCGGTGGCTCTGGCTGGTATTATGGGCGGAGCCAGCACCATGGTTGACACCGGCACCAGGCGCCTGCTGCTGGAGAGCGCCACGTTTGATCTTTACCGTCTGCGCAACAGCCAGATGCGTCATGGCATTTTCAGCGAAGCGGCCACCCGTTTTACTAAGGGTCTGCCAGCCGCTCAGACCGCCCCGGTGCTGGCTAGCGCCGTCAGGATGTTAAGCGAAATCTGCGGCGCCCGGCGGATCAGCGAGGTGGTTGATATCTATCCCGAGCCCGCTCCGGTCGCCCCTATCGGCCTCGATATCTACAAACTTAACGCCGTGCTAGGCACGGATTTCAACGCCGTTCAGGCGGCCGTCGTTTTGAAACGCGCCGAAATCGGAACTAGCCGCAGCCACGACCGGTTAACGGTCGAGCCGCCTTTCTGGCGGGCCGATCTGCACATTGCCGAAGATGTCATCGAAGAAATAGGCCGGCTGACCGGCTACGACAACATTCCGGCCCGCCTGCCGCTTAGGCCGATGGCCGCGGTGGCTGCGGAACCGGCCGCTGATACGGCCCGGCAATTGCGGTTAGTTTTGCTGAGAGCCGGGGCTAACGAGGTGCTGACCTACAGCTTCGTTCCGGCCAATCTGTTACTGGCAGCCGGCCAGAAGCCTGAGCTGGCTTACAGGATCAGCAACGCTCTCAGCGGTGATCTGCAGTATTACCGTCTCAGCCTAACGCCCAGCCTGCTGGACAAGTGCCGGCAAAACCTGAGAGCCGGCTACGGCCGGTTTGCCCTGTTCGAGATAGGCAAAACTCACCAGCGTGCTCCCGCTGGCGGTGACGGTTTGCCCGACGAACATCCGGTTTTGGCGCTCATCCATGCCCGGCCAGGGCCAGCCAGCCAAGCGCCTTATTACTTTGTCCGCCGGTTCGCCGAGTATATTGCCTGGAGCTTGAAATTACGGTTCGAGTTCCGGCCGCTCCAAGCGGATCAATCCGACCAGCGGCTGGCTCCGTTCATGCCGGAGCGTTCCGCTGCCATCTATCTGTCCGGTTCTGAAACTTTGCTCGGGGTGGCCGGGGAATTCAGGAGCGGCGTCCTGAGAGATCTGAAATTGCCGCCGGGCGTGGCCGGGCTGGAGATCAGCCTGGAGGCTTTGTCGGCCCTGCCCCGGCCGGCCTCTGACTACCGGCCCGCCGGCAAGTATCCCGGCACCGAGAAAGACATCACTCTCAAGGTGCCAAGCGAACTGCCCTACGCTGACATAGCCTCGATGGTGGAAGACAGCTTGAGCAGCGAGACCCTGGAGGCTGCCTTTCGTCCGCTGGATATTTACCAGAACCCGGCCGATCCTTCAAAAAAGAACGTTACCCTCAGGTTAGAACTGGCCGATCGGCGGCACACTCTGACCACCGCGGAGGCTAACGGGGTGATAGCCCGCCTGGCCGAAGCGGCCGCCAAGCGCTTGGGCGCAGAGCAGGTGTAGTTAAATTATCCAAGCGCCGGATTTTTAGCTTCACTCTCGGGCGCCGGGCATGTAGACTGATATACATTATGAGTCGGCAGCGCTATGACCTAGTGGTGATAGGCGCCGGAGCGGGTGGGTCGGCTGCCGCCGTTTATGCCGCCAGGGCCGGTGCCCGGACGGCACTAATTGACTTGTCGGCGGATTGCCTGGGGGGCGGCAGCGTTAACGGCAGCGATCTGCCCTCCAAAGTGTTCGCGCTGGCCTGTCAGCAGCCTGCTGCCAACTGGCGCCAGGCTTGCCGGGCGGCCAGACAGGCGGCTGAGCGCTCCCGCCAGGAGCTGCTGAGGACCTGGAGTCAGATGCCGTCGCTTGATCTGATTTACGGCCGGGCATCTCTGAACAGGCGCGGCGGCGTGATCGTGGAGGGCGGGGAGCGGCTGGAGAGCCGGCGGATCATCGTGGCCACCGGATCGGAACCGGCCATACCGTCAATAACCGGTCTGAAAACAGCAGGTTACGAAACGGTGGAGAGTTTTTTGATGCAACCTAGACGCAAGCCCGCCAGGACGGTGATTTTAGGCGGCGGTCCTTCGGCCGTTGAGCTGGCTTCGGCGCTGGCCAGATTGAAAATCAGAACTCACCTAATAGAGCACAATCCGCACATCCTGATGGGAATTGATGAGGAAACCGCCGAATTTCTGTCCGCGAAACTGGAATCCGCCGGCGTAACGGTTTTATCCAGCAGCTCTCTGGTCATGTCCGAAGCGGCCGGCCAGAACGGCCGGCTGCGCCTGGTCGTTCAGAGCCGGAGCAGGCAGCTCAGTCTGAACGCCGACGTTTTGATTGTAGCCGCCGGCCGGCGGCCGCGCTTGCCGTGGGGATTAAAATCAAACGGCGTATCAGTTAAAAACGAGGGCATAGCGGTTGACGGCAACTGGCGCACGGCCAATCCGCGTATCTACGCCGTCGGCGACGTTGTTGCCGGGGGCGGCGCACGGCTCAGCCACAGCGCGGCCTGGGCCGGCTGGCAGGCGTCCAGGCACGCCTTGTTCGGTTTGAAGGCGTTCGCTCCCAAGTGGCAGCCCCAGTGCATCTACTGCGACCCGCCGGTGGCAACGGTCGGCGTGACTGTCCAGCAGCTGATTCAGGAAGGGCTGCCTCATGACGTTATTACCTCGACCTACGGCGCGCCCGGTCCGTTGAATTGTTTTGGGGGCGAAGGTTTTGTCAAGGCGATAGTCAATCATAAGCGAAAGCTGGTTGGCGCGGTCTGCGTGGGCTGGGCCGCCGGCGAGACCATCGGCTACCTGGCTCTGGCTGTAGAACGCGGCCTGAGCATTGAGCAGCTGCGATCGCTGCCGTTGCCGTATCCCAGCGCTTCGGCCGCTCTGCATGGTTTGGCGGCGGAGGCCGAAATGTCGGGATCGGAAAGGTTCGGGCGACTGGCCAGGCTGCGCCTAATCCTGCAATAGTGACCGTGCTACAATTAAAGCCGGATATTTTTCAGCAATGAGTACCACCAAAAAATCGCAGCGTATTTTCATTTGGGTGATAACCATCGTGATGGCCGTAGGGTCCCTGGGGACTTATTTTCTGGTTATTTTGGCTAACAACAACCAGGCTGATCAGGCCGCCAAACAGCAGGCCGAGCTAACCAAGCTGCAACAACAGCTCAAATGCGACCCGGCGCCAACGCCGCCGGGCAAAAACTACGTCAAACCGCCGGCTCAGCCATTCGATAAAAACTCTATCGGGCAGTTAAAGAGCCAGGATGTGACGGTGGGCAGCGGACCGGCCATCAATTCGCCGGACGCCTGCGTCACCGTTTACTATTTAGGCAACCTGTCCGACGGCGCGATTTTTGACAATTCCTACGATCGCGGACAACCCATAGCCGTTCGGCTCAGCCAGGTGATTGGCGGCTGGCGACAGGGCCTACAGGGAATGAAAGCCGGCGGGGTGCGTAAATTGTACATTCCGTCGGATTTGGCCTACGGTGCCGCCGGCAGCCCGCCGTCCATCGGTCCCAACCAGCCGCTTTATTTCTACATAGAGCTAGTCGGTTTTTCGCAATAAATACAACATATAGCGTCTTGCAAAGCCCTGACTACGCTATATAATTAAGGTTAAGGTCGCGCCAAAACCAAACTTAATAATTTTAGGGAAATCAAAAAGCCATGCCGTCCTCTAAAAACGTTACCATCTACACCACTTCCAGTTGCGCCTACTGCGTAATGGTTAAGAGGTGGCTGAGCGCCAAGGGCCAGACTTTTCAGGAAATTAACCTGGACGACTCGCCGGACGAACGGCAGAGGATTTACCAGATGTCCGGCCAGTTAACCGTGCCGGTAACGATTGTCAGCGACGACAGCGGCCGCCAGGATATCACCGTCGGCTGGAATCCCGGCAAGTTATCGGCCGCACTGGCCGCTTAGGCGGGTAGTTGCGGCCGGTTTTTTAGTCCTCGGTTTGCCTATTCGGGCCAATCGGCGTTTAATTTAAGTGCTATGGAACAGTCAAAAAACTTGAGCGATAAGATTTACGATTGCGTGATGGTGGGAGCTGGACCCGCCGCCCTGTCCGCGGCGGTGTATACCTCCCGCGAAAACATTCAAACCCTGCTTTACGAACGGGGGGTGATCGGCGGTCTGGCGGCGGTTACCGACAAGGTGGACAACTATCCCGGCTTCGCCGACGGCGTCAGCGGTCTGGAGCTGGCGGCCAGGCTGCAGGCCCAGGCCGAGAGATTCGGCGCCGAAATTCGTCTGGGAGAGGTGCAAAAGGTACAGGACGAGGGCGGATACCGGCTGCTGACTACCGACGAAGGACCGATCAAGGCCAAAACGGTGCTGATAGCCACCGGCAGCGATTACAAAAAACTGGGCGTTCCGGGCGAGTCGGAATATTACGGCCGCGGCGTTCATTTTTGCGCCACTTGCGACGGCGCGTTTTATAAAGACAAAAGGCTGGTAGTGGTCGGCGGTGGCAATTCAGCCGTTCAGGAGGCTCTGTTTTTGACCCGCTTCGCCTCGCGTATAGACATGCTGGTGAGGTCGCGTTTGAAAGCTTCCCGGGCGCTACTGGACGAGCTGGCCAGGCAGTCTGAAAAAATATCCGTTCATTTGGGTGTTACCACCGATGAAATCGTTGGCAGTCAGGGCAAGGTTATTAAAGTGGTCGGCACCCGAAACGGCCAGCGGCAGGAGTTTCCAACCGACGGCGTGTTCGTGTTTATCGGGCTGAGGCCCAATACGGAATTTTTACAGGGCTCGGGCGTTGGTTTTGACCAGCGCGGCCTGATTGAGACGGATGTCAACCTGATGACCGCTATTAACGGGGTGTTTGCTGCCGGAGATGTCAGAAGCGGCGCCACCATGCAAATTGCCAGCGCCGTGGGCGAAGGCGCCACGGCGGCGCTGAAAATCCGCCAATACCTGGATGATCTAGCCTTAGCCCGGGAGACCGGCCCGGCCGTTCAAGTGACTGCCGCCGCCTCTTCTTAAAAAACCTGACGCCTGGTGGCTTATTTCGTCTCGATGTGCTTGCGGATTTGCGAAGGGTAATCGGTTACTACGCCGTCTACCCCTAATGCCTGCAGCCGTTCAGCCGCCTGGGGCCGGTTGACCGTGTAGACGTAGCAGAACAGTCCCAGCCGCTTGGCGGCGCTAACCACAAAGGTGTTGACATGTAGCCGGTGAAAACCTACCGCGCTTAGCTCCAGTTGCCGGTTGACGAACAGAAAACGCAGCGGATTATACCAGTGGAGCAGAGCCAGATGGGCGCGGCGCGAGGCCTTGCGCATGCGGCGCAGCTCGCCCACCCGGAACGACGAGAATAAAAACAAATCCCAGTCGGACGGCTTTTTAATGAATTTGCTCAGAAGCGGCAGGATTTTGGCGGCGCTGCCCCGGTCTTTTAGTTCCAGGTTCAAAAGTACCTGCCCGCCGAACTCGGCCAGCGTTTTTTCCAGAGTAGTTACCGGATTGACGCTGCCGGCGGTGCGCCTGTTCAGCTCCTGAAAGGTTATCCCTTTAACGAGGTAGGGCAGGCGGTGTGTCCTCCACAGGTGAGGATCGTGTAGCAGAACCGGTACCCGGTCTTTGGTAAGCCTGACGTCAAACTCTAAAATATCCACGTCGGCTTGCTGGCCGGCCCGCAAACTGGCTACCGTATTTTCAGGCTTCAGTCCGGCGGCGCCGCGGTGTCCGATAATCAGCATGCATTCAGTGTAACAAACTGCCGCCCGGCCGCTGGCCGCGCCTGGCGGCCGTGTGCTAAACTGACCTTACCAAGAAATTCAAGCGGCTATCAAGGGAGCAAAAACGTGGCTGATTACAACCAAATCTTAACGCCTGGCGATACAGACAACGGGCTGGTCAATGCCGTGGTGGAGATTCCCCAGGGTTCTGCGTTAAAGATTGAGTGGGACCGCCGCCTGGCTGCGTTCCGGCTGGATCGGGTGGAGCCGTCAATTTTCGCCAAGCCGGTTAATTACGGCTTTATTCCGGCAACCTTGGACGAAGACGGCGACGAACTGGATACTCTGGTGGTCTGTAGCCAGCCAATACCTACCGGGGTGTATTTGAGCGGCCGGATTATCGGCGTTTTAAATTTCAATGACGATGGCGATGCCGACCACAAAATAGTGATTGTGCCGGCCGACGACCGTGACGGCGGCGACGCCATGCGTTCATTGGACGATCTAGGAGAACGCTGGAAGCAAAAAATCGAGCATCACTTCGCCCACTACAAAGACCTTAAAAAACCTGGCAGCACCAAGGTGCTGGGATGGGGAGACGCCGAAGCCGCCAAAGCGGTTATCCGGCAGTCGATTGATCGCTATCGGCAGAGCCGGCCGGATCTAGCTGCCTAGAGATCGCGTTTTTTAAGCTGTGCCCGCAGTTTTTCGCGGGCATGCGAGGTTTTAACCAGCTCCAGCCAGTCGTTTTTGGGCTCTCCGTTGCGCCGGGTGATAACCTCCACCACGTCGCCGTTTTGCAAGATGCGGTCGAACGGCACCATCTTGCCGTTAACCTTGAAGCCGTGGGCCCGGCGGGCGATATCACTGTGTACCAGATAGGCGAAATCCAACGGGTAGGCGCCTTCCGGCAGGTCGTAGATGTCGCCCTTGGGGGAGTGGACGAAAATCCGGTCGGCGAACAGCTCCAGCCTGAGCTGTTCGATAGGTATGTTCTCGCTCTGAGCCAGCCGGATGGCTACGGCTTGCAGGCGGCTGATCCATTGCAATTTCGGCGGCAGCAGACTTGGCCGGCCTTTGCGGTAGGCATCGGAACTTTTTTGCTGATGGTAATGAAACCCGGCCGCCAGGCCGCGTTCGGCGTACTCGTGCATTTCCTTTGAGCGGATTTGGAACTCAACGATCTGTTCATTACGGGTCAGCACGGTGGTATGCAGGCTTTGGTAGCCGTTGGGTTTGGGAGTGGCGATATAGTCTTTAATGCGCGCCACCATGGGTTGATAGAGCGAATGAATCACCCCCAATACCCGGTAGCAATCTTCTTTGCTGTCGACCACCACTCTCAGGGCGATCAAATCGTAAATGTTGTCTATCTGGCCGTCGGTTTTGGCCAGTTTTCTGTACAGGCTGTAGATGCTCTTGACCCGCCCGTCCATAGTGAAATCTATCGCCTGGCGCCGCAGGGCCTGTTCCGTTTCGTGCCGGACGCTGACCAGTTTTTTGTGCGATTTGCCCAGGCGGTCTTTCATCAGCTTTTTCAGTAAAGAGTACTTTTGCGGTTCCAGGTAGGCGAAGGCCAGCTCTTCCAGCTGCATGCGCACCCGACCCATACCCATGCGATCGGCCATGGGGGCGAACACTTCCAATGATTCGCGGGCGATCTTAAGTTGTTTTTGTTTTGGCAGAAAATTGAGAGTCTGCAAATTGTGCAGGCGATCGGCCAGTTTGATGATCACCACCCGGATATCCTTGCCTATGGCGATCAGCAGTTTAGACAGGTTGTCTCGGGTCTGCGGCAGGTAACTGCCGATATCGCGCATACCGGAACGGGCCTTGGACAGCTTGGTCACGCCGTCCACCAGGAAGGCCACCGACTGGCCGAACTGTCGCTCGATTTCGGTTAGCGTCAGAGTGGTATCTTCCAGAGTATCGTGCAGTACCCCGGCAATAACGGTGTCAATGTCCATACCCCATTCCAGCAAGGTATCGGCCACTTGCAGGGGGTGACTGATATAGGGTTCGCCGCTCAGGCGAAGCTGGCCGCGGTGAGCGAAGTCGGCCGTCTCTACCGCCCGTCGCAGCCGCTCAAGCTGGGTCTGGCTGAAGTGCGCAGCCGCCCGGTTGATTAAATCTGATGCCTGCATCTTAATTATCAGTATAAGCCATGAGCGCCGGATAGTTTTGGCAAGCCGCGGTTTATGCAGTAGAATGAGACTGAAAATTAGCATTAGAGTTTTACTATAAAAGGAGTGGGCATGAAGACCAAAATTGCTATTAACGGTTTCGGCAGGATAGGCCGCAACGCTTTTAAGATAGCTCTGGAACGCGATGACATCGAAGTGGTGGCGGTGAATGACCTAACCGACACCCGCACCTTGGCCCATCTGCTGAAATACGACAGCTCCTACGGCACCTACGAACACGACGTTTCCTACGATGAATCGGGCATTATTGTCAATGGCCGCCACGTCAAAGTTCTGGCCGAAAAAGATCCGGCCGCCCTGGCCTGGGGAGCCCACGACGTGGCTGTAGTCATCGAGAGCACCGGCTTGTTCACTGATCCGGCCAAAGCCAGGGCCCATATTGACCCGGCCGGCGCCAAAAAAGTGATCATCAGCGCTCCGGCCAAAGGGGAGGGCGCCGAGACCATCGTGCTGGGCGTCAATGAAGACAAACTGGACCAGGCGGGAGACATCATCAGCAACGCCAGCTGTACCACCAACTGCATCACTCCGGTAATGGCCATTTTAGAGAACAACTTCGGCATAGACAAGGCCATGATGAGCACGGTGCACAGCTATACCGCCAGCCAGCGGTTGCAGGACGCTCCGGCCAAGGATCTGCGTGAGGCTCGGGCGGCCGCCGAAAACATCGTGCCGACCACAACCGGAGCCAGCGTAGCCGCCGGTCTGGCTCTGCCGGTGCTACAGGGCCGCTTTGGCGGCATGAGCATCAGGGTGCCCACTCCGGTAGTGTCGATCAGCGATATGACCGTCTTAACCAAGCGGCAGGTCATCGTGGAGGAAGTCAACCAGGCTTTCCGGCGGGCCGCCAAGGAGCCTTATTACCAGGGAATCGTGGACGTTACCGAGGAACAGCTGGTCTCATCCGACTTTAAAGGAAATCCGCACAGCGCCATCGTGGATCTGCCGTTAACCGACGTGGTTGGCGGCAATCTGGTCAAGGTGATCGCCTGGTATGATAACGAATGGGGCTATTGTAACCGCCTGGTCGAGCTGACCGCCGACGTGGCTAAGAATTTGCGCTAATGCGGTTTCGGCGATGAAAATATATCTGGGTTCCGATCATAACGGCTTCCACCTGAAAGAGAAAATTTTCGCTTATCTGCAAAAACGCGGTTGGGACGTCGAGGACGTTGGCGACAAGGAGCTCGATCCGGAGGACGACTTCCCCCAATTTGCCTACGCCGCGGCGGTTAAAGTGCTGGGGTCGGAACACGACGACGCCAGGGCGATATTGATTTGCGGCAGCGGGCAGGGCATGTGCATGGCGGCCAATCGGGTACGCGGCATCAGGGCGGCTGTAGCCTGGGACGCTCACGAGGCCAAACTCAGTCGCAACGATAACGACAGTAACGTGCTGTGCCTGCCCGGCAGGCTACTACAGGATCGGGACGAACGGCAATGGCAGGACATAATTGATGCCTGGCTGAATACCGAGTTTGCCGGAGCTGCCCGTTATATCCGGAGGAATCGCCAGCTTGACGAACTTGCGTAAAGCTAAAGCTTTGTTATAATGCCAAATATGGTGAAAACTAAAAAAACAACACGTTCCAAAAAAATCTTAAAAAGCGATCTTTTCGCTATGCTGACCTCTTTAAACTACTTGGGTTCGCTGTGGCGGGCGGCAGTGTCTGCGGCCATTTTCCTTTCGCTCATCATCCTGAATGAGATTTACGCTCTGTATTACGGGCCCCAGTGGGGAGTCAGCGGCGGCTTGCTGAAGGAAACCTTCTTTTTCCAATCGGCCCTAACGGCTTTGCTGGTGGTTGTCTGGGCTGTGCTGGTTTACGATTTGCTTTTCGTGGTCATCTGCCGGCGTTACCCGCTCAGCGTTCAGATTGACAGATTGCTGCTTATTGGGCTGGAAACACTTTTCGCCGCGGTGGCCCTGCTGAGCGTGGCCTTTGCCTCGGCTTCCTCGCCGATGAACCTGGACGGTTTTATGTTCTGGTTCTTCGCCGTCATCCTGGTGTTGCCGCCTTTGAGAGCGGTAGCCGGCGTTTCGGCGGTAGCCGCTCGTCGCCGATGAGCCTGATCTGCCCGTCGGTGTTGGCGGCTGACCCCGAGGATTATTTGCAAAAAATTGAAACCCTCGAGCCTTTCGCGAAACGGATACATATCGATTTAAGCGACGGCCTCCTGGCTCCTGCTGCCAGCATCAATCTTATTCAGGCCTGGTGGCCGCCCGCCGCGCAGGCCGATATTCATTTAATGTACTTGCGTCCGCTGGAGCATATTGAAACTCTGGTGTCGCTTAAGCCCGATCTGGTAATAGTCCACGCCGAGGCCGAGGGCGACATTGTCGGTATGGTGCGGCATTTGAAACTATGCGGCCTGAAGGCCGGAGTCTGTCTGCTGCCGGCTATCCAGCCCGAAGACCAGGCGGAACTGATCGGCGAGGCTGACCATGTGCTGATTTTTAGCGGAAAACTGGGCAGTTACGGCGGTAACGCCGACCTAGGCTTACTGGAGAAAGTCAAGGTAATTAAACAATTGAACCGGCAGGTCGAGATAGGCTGGGACGGCGGCGCCAACCGGCAAAACGCGGCGCAAATTGCCGCCGCGGGAGTGGACGTGATAGTAGCCGGCAGCAGCATTATGGAGGCTGGCGATCCGGCGGCCGCGTATGTTAAGCTGGCAAATAGCATAAGCTCGATCTCTTAGATCAACTTAAAAGCAAACATACCAACCCGGGGCGAAAGGGCAAGCGTTCAAACATGAGCGGGCAGATGACTTTGGTTCAGATGGAAAAGAAGGCTTATGAGATCCGCCAGGATATTATTCGCATGCTGGAACACGCCGGCTCCGGGCACAGCGCCGGCCCGCTGGGCCTGGCTGATGTTTTTACGGCTCTTTATTTCAATATATTAAAGCACGATCCCAAAAAGCCCGACTGGCCCGGCCGCGACGTGCTGATACTGTCCAACGGACACTGCGTGCCGGTGCGCTATACCGCCATGGCCCATGCCGGTTATTTTGACAGGAGCGAGCTGATGACCCTGCGCCAATACGGCAGCCGCCTTCAGGGCCATCCCGAACGGCTGCGTCTGCCTGGGCTGGAAACCACCAGTGGTCCTTTGGGCAGCGGACTGAGTCAGGCGGCCGGTATAGCTTATTCGTGGCTGAAAATCGATCAAATCCATGACCGCTGGGTTTACGTGGTGATGGGCGACGGCGAGCTGGACGAGGGCAACATCTGGGAGGCCGCCATGTTCGTGGCTAAAAACCGGCTGCATAACCTGGTAGCTATTATTGATCGCAACAACATTCAAATAGACGGCAATACCGAAAACGTCATGCCCCTGGAGGATTTACGGGCCAAGTGGGAGGCTTTTGGCTGGCACGTTCAGGAAGTGGACGGGCACAATATAGAAAGCGTCATCGACGCTGCCAGCATGGCCCGTTCTATCGTTGAAAAACCCAGCGTCATTATCGCCCACACTATTCCGGGTAAGGGAGTCGACTTTATGGAATACGACTATCACTGGCACGGTGCGCCACCCAATTCACAGCAGGCCAAGGCCGCCTTGCATAAACTGCGCACTCTGGCCGGCAAAATCAGGAGCGAGCATGAATAAACTGATGGGGCTTAGCCCGGATATCGGCAAGCCGGACATCGCCAAAGAGCCTATCCGCAAAGGCTTCGGCCGCGGCCTGGCGACGGCCGGCCTGCGCGACGAAAGAGTGGTGGCGTTGTGCGCCGATCTTACCGAGAGCACCCAGATGCATATTTTTCGCGACGCCTTTCCCGACCGGTTTATCGAGGTGGGGGTGGCCGAGCAGAATCTGGTAACATTGGCCGCCGGCCTGGCGGCAGCCGGAAAAATACCGTTCGCCAGCAGCTACGCCGCGTTCAGCCCCGGCCGCAACTGGGAGCAGATCCGGACTACCATCTGCCTGAACGACCGTCCGGTTAAAATAGCCGGATCGCACGCCGGACTGTACACCGGCGCCGACGGAGCCACTCACCAGATGCTTGAAGATCTGGCTCTGATGCGGGCTTTGCCTAACATGGTGGTCCTGGCGCCCGGGGACAGCACTGAAGCCGAAAAAGCTACCCTGGCCGCCGCCGACAACAACCGCCCGACATATCTGCGGCTTTGCCGCGAAGCCACGCCGGTGTTTACCACGGCGGAGACACCGTTTGAAATCGGCCGGGCCTATTTGCTTCATGAAGGAGTCGAGCTGACTATCGCCTCGACCGGCACCATGACTTATCCCGCTTTGCTGGCCGCCAGAATGCTAGCAGCTGACGGTATCCGAGCGGAGGTGATACACTTTCCCACGGTTAAACCGCTGGACGAAACCAGGCTGCTGCTTAGCGCCCAAAAAACCGGACGGGTATTGAGCGTTGAAGAGCATCAGACACAGGCGGGTTTTGGCAGCGCCGTGGCCGAGGTGTTGTCCGAAAAGTGTCAGGTGCCGCTTAAGCGCCTGGGCGTTAACGACCGGTTCGGCGAATCGGGGCGACCGGAGGAGCTACTGAAAGCTTTCGGCTTAACCCCCGCTCATATCGCCATGAGCGCCCACCAGTTTTTGGATGGTATTAAAAAATCGAGAGGCAGGGGTTAATCGTATGGGCAGTACTATCACTGAGATCCGCGATGCCTGTCTGCGCGCCCGGCATCTTATGCAGCGCTCGCGCAGTCAGCATTTCGCCGTAGGGGCGTTTAATATAGATAACCAGGAAACGCTGATCGCCGTATGCCGGGCGGCTCAGGCCAAGCAATCCCCGGTGCTGGTTGAGGTCAGCGACGGCGAGGTTAAGGCTATGGGCCTCAGTAACATCCGCGACATGGTGGACAATTATCGGCGCGAGTATGGCGTGGAAATCTACCTGAATCTAGACCACAGCCCGAGCGTGGAGGATGCCATGCGGGGCGTCGATGCCGGTTTCGAATTTATTCACATAGATATTTCGCAGGCCGATCACCAAGCCAGCGACGAGGCGATTGTCGAGACCACCCGCCAGGTGGTGGAGTACGCCAAGTTTACCGGAGCCGTAGTGGAAAGCGAACCGCATTACTTTGCCGGCAGCTCCAATCTGCACAACGAGTCGATAGATTACGAGGTTATTAAAAAGACGTTCTCCACTCCTGAAGGGGCGCGACATTTCGTGGAGGCCACGGGCATTGATACTTTCGCCGCGGCCGTGGGCAACCTGCACGGTAAGTATCCCGTCCCTAAAGAGCTGGACCTGGAGTTGCTGGGTCGCATTCGCCAGGCCATAGATTGCAACATTTCGCTGCATGGCGGCAGCGGCACCCCTTTGCATTATTTCGGCGAAGCCGCCCGCATTGGCGTCAGCAAGATTAACATCAACAGCGACATGCGCTATGTCTTTCGCAAGACGCTGGAAAAAGTCCTGGCCGACAACCCCGACGAATACGCCGTGGTTAAACTAATGCCGGAAGTCTACCGGGCGGTTCAGCAGGTTGTCGAAGAAAAAATCGAAGCTTTCGGCTCGGCCGGCAAGGCGGTAGTTTAACCCTGACTGCCGCTAAGCGACCGCTGATAGTCCCGATAAAGCCGGTCCAGCAGATTGGTTTCGATGTAGGGTTCTTGCAGCTGTCCGGCTATGACGCCGTCGGCGGCGTAGGCATCAACCATACTGGACGTAACGGCTGCGCGGTAAGTCAGACGGTAAGCTAATTTGCCCAACTGGTCAGGGTGGTAAAGATACTGAAGATCCGCCAGCTGTTTGATCTCGCCCTCTTTTAGACTGGCCTGCAGGCTGCCGCCGTTTATCACCGGATTGGCGGAGTCGTTATCCACCCTGACGCGCCTTAAAAGCGGGGAATGTTGGCCCAGTACCAGGCAGAACTTAATTAGCAGCTCGGCTCGAAAAGGAGCCGAGGCAAAATCCTTATACACCAGCTGCGCCATGTGCAGAGCGGTCTCTTTCCGGGCCGGCACGAAGCTGCCTCGCAGGTGCCACACCCCCGCCGCCGCGGCTTCTGGGTTCATTCTTCTCATGACAATCAACATAACTCCCGATTCGTCGCTAAAGCAAGCATAAGTGTTATATACTGTTATTTAAGACAGATGAACCCGGAAAAAGTGGCGACTATATTATCAGTGGGCAAGGCGACGCAGGACGTCTTTTTAAAGAGCGCCGAATTCGACCCTAAAAAAGAAGGCAAGGTGGCATATACTCATTTGCCGCTGGGCGCCAAACTGGACGTTGACGAGGTGGTATTCGCTACCGGCGGCAACGCCTGCAACGCCGCCGTAACATTCGCCCGGCAAGGGCACCGCTCTGGTTATATGTGGCTGCTGGGAGAGGATCCGGCCAGCCAGGCGATTTTAGCCGAGCTGGACGATGAAGGCGTGGATACCACCGGCGTGATTCAGCGCGATGATTGCCGGGCCAGTTACTCGACGGTGCTGATCTCGCCCGACGGTGAGCGGACGGTGCTGAACTTTCACGGCAGCCTGCCGGCGTCGGATGGCAGGCCGCTCGATCTATCGCTGATTGGCGGAGTCGACTGGCTGTACGTCTCTTCCATCGGATCGCTGTCGTTGCTTAACGAACTGGTTAGTGTCGCCAGATCCGCCGGCATTAAGGTAATGCTTAATCCAGCCGGAGCGGAACTGAGCCACCCGGCCAAATTACGCAGCCTATTGCCCGATATCGAGGTTTTGGCCTTGAACAAAGAGGAGATGCAGGCCCTGGTTGCCGGACAAACGCTCGAGGAGCTGGTGTTGCATGGGTTGAACTTATGCCCGGTGGTGATTGTTTCGGACGGGCCGCGCGGCTCCTGCGCCAGCGATGGCAAGCAACTGGTGCGGGCCGGTACCTACGAGGACGTGCCGGTGGTGGACAGGACTGGCGCCGGGGACGCTTTCGCTTCGGGGTTTTTAAGCGCTTGGGCGGCCGGGGCCGGTCTGGCCGATTCTATAGTCTTAGCCAGTGCTAACTCCACTTCGGTGGTCGGCCAGATTGGCGCCAAAAAGAGTATACTGCGCAGAGGGGCGCCCCTGCACGGTATGCCGCTTCGCCTGAAAACGCTCGATGCTGCTACAATATCCCAGAACGAACCGCTTAAACAAAAAAATACGCTTAACACTTAAAAATATGGCTAAATTACTGCGCGATCTGTTAAATGCTGAAGAGCCGCTGTTTTCGTTGGCGCTACGACAACTGGAAATGGCCAGCGGCCGGCCCGGCGAAGACGTTCGGCTGGTGGGCGAAATCATTGAAAAAACCCATGCCGCCATACAGCAAATGGGGCTTGATCATGCCGATTCCACCGGGCGCGAACTGTTTGGCGCCCTATATAACCGGATTGCCGAAGATAATCGCCGGGTGGCGTCAATCATTGGGGCCGGCCAATCGCAAGCCGAGGACGTGGCCGCCATGATGCCGATTATCAGGCAGGCGGTTCTGAAACTGAAAACATCGCGCTTTGCTTGGGTGCTGAAGCGCTCCCGCGCCAAATCGCTGCTTAAGGCGATGCCTCCGCGCCGGCTGATGCAACACTTGGGCTACCGATCGGTCGACAGCCTGCTCAAGCATGAAAAATTTGACGAAGTTTACACGGCCATCAGATTTTCGGAGGGCAGCGCCTGGCTGAACCGCTACAACCAGCTGTTTAAAACCGTTACCCCCAGCGATTTCGAAACCCGCGATATAAGCATTATTATTATGGATCAGCAAAAATACGCCGATCTTGCCGAGGGCTTTGTGCATAAAAAACGCCACAACATCACCCACAGCAAAGAGCTGGGAACTATCGTGGTAGTACCGATGAAACAAGGAACCGTGCCGGGTTTGACTCTGAAAAGCCTGCCGCTGATGCTGCACTACATCAACGAAATAAGACTCTACAGCTCTTTTTTCAAATTAAAACAAGTTAAAAGCAGCTTTGGCAGGATAGTGGTGGATACTTTGATTGCCGACCCTTCCTCGGCCAGCCAGATGGCCGGCCAAAACGTTCACTGGAGAGTTATTCAGCGTTATTTCGGTAAACTGGACGGTGAAAATCACCCCGAAGATTTCGAACCTCACGTCCATCCCGAAGACCTGCATTGGCGCCGTGCCGAGGAGCTACTCAGCCAGATAGATCCGGCCATGTCATTCTGGCAGGGTCTGGATTTTGTCGGCCGCCTTGAGCCGGACGGTCCGGTCAGTTTCAATTTAATGGACGTAGCCCTGGCCTATTCCAACCAAGAGCTTTATGCCAACCGCTACGTCTATCATATGCGCGAAAGTTTGTGGAACGAGATTTTCATGCGGTACATGGGGCACAAAAATCTGGAGCGCCAAATACTCATCCGGTTAGATAACGACATGGTTAAACCCGAAAAATTGCGTCCCTCAGCCTAAGGATTGAAAGAGCTTTTACTAATGAGCAAGTATCAAATATGCGTTTCCGGTTCGGCGGCCGGCCGGGCGGTCGAAGATTCGCATAATTTGGCCTACCAGCTTGGCAAGGCCATTGCCGAGCGGGGGCATACCCTTATAACGGGCGCTACCGTAGGCTTGCCGCGCTATGCCGCCAAGGGAGCGATCGAAAACGGCGGTTTGTCCGTTGGTTTTTCTCCGGCCGCCACCCTCAGAGAGCACGTTAACAGCTACCGCTTGCCTACCGCCGAGTTCAGCTACATTAACTTTACCGGTATGGAATATGTCGGCCGCGACGTGCACTTGGTGCGCTCCTGCGACGCCATTATCACTGTCGGCGGGCGCATGGGCAGCCTTCACGAGTTTTCGACCGCCATCGAAAGCCGCAAAATCTGCGCCGTGCTACTGGGCAGCGGCGGTCTGGCCGATTTCTTACCAACGCTTCTTAGCAGTGTCGAAACGCCGCATGGCGACCAGGTTATTTACCATACCGACCCTGTCCGGCTGGTTGACTGGGTAATTGGCGCGCTGGATAAGAAATATGCCGACTTCAAGCAGCAGGTGGTGACTGACGAGCCTCCCGCTAAGAACCGTCGCCGCTTAGGCTGAAAAAACCGCCCGGCCAACCCCTGCCATCGGCTCTAAAGCGCCGTTGATGATAAAATTGAAAGGTTAATGAGCGCGGGATTCAAACTCAGAACCGATTACCAGCCGACCGGCGATCAGCCGCAGGCCATTGAAAAACTGTGCCGCGGCTTAAAAGAGGGCAAGAAGCAACAGGTTCTTTTAGGAGTTACCGGTTCCGGTAAAACTTTTACCATGGCCAACACGGTAGCCTATCGCCAGGTGCCAACTCTGGTACTTTGCCACAACAAAACTCTGGCCGCCCAGCTGTTTAGCGAATTTCAGCAGTTTTTTCCGGAGAACGCCGTGCATTATTTCGTCAGTTATTTCGACTACTACCAGCCGGAAGCCTATATGCCGCAGACCGACACGTATATTGAAAAGGACAGCAAGATGAACGAAGAAATAGACCGGCTGCGCCATGCCGCCACCTCGTCGCTGCTCAGCCGCCGGGACGTGCTGATAGTGGCCAGCGTCAGCTGTATTTACGGTATAGGCTCGGTCGAAGATTACGGCGCCATGGCCGTTAAAATCTTCAGGGGCGAAATTCGCAAACAGGACAAGCTGGTCCGTTGGCTGACCGACATTCAGTACCGGCGCAACGACGTGGACTTTCACCGGGGCGCTTTTCGGGTGCGCGGCGACGTAGTGGATATTTTTCCGGCCGGTTCGGAAACGGCTTTCAGGATCGAGTTTTTCGGTGATAGGGTCGAGCAAATCAGCAACATAGACCCTTTAACTGGCGAAGTGCTGGGGCGGCCGTCGGAGCTGACGGTGTTCCCCGGCAGTCACTACGTTACACCCAAAGAGAAACTACAGTCCGCCATAAAGGCTATCCAGCAGGAGCTGACTAAGCGGCAAGCCGAGCTGCGGTCTCAGGGTAAGCTGCTGGAGCTGCAGCGGCTGACCCAGCGGACACAGTTCGATCTGGAAATGCTGCAGGAGACAGGTTTCGTAAAAGGTATCGAGAACTACAGCCGCTATTTAACCAATCGCGAACCGGGCGAGCAGCCGGCTACTTTGATGGATTATTTTCCGGATGATTATCTTCTGCTGGTTGACGAGTCGCACATGACCATACCCCAAGTGCGCGGCATGTATAACGGTGATCGCGCCCGCAAAGAAATGCTGGTGGAACACGGCTTCCGGTTGCCTAGCGCTCTTGATAACCGGCCGTTAACTTTTAGCGAATTCGAGCGCCAGATGAACCAGGTGATTTATGCCAGCGCCACCCCGGGCCCCTATGAGCTGGGCCGATCAGACCGGCCGGTTCAGCAGATCATCCGGCCGACTGGCCTGCTTGACCCTCAGATCACCGTCAAGTCTACCGAAGGACAGATCGATGACTTGATGGAGGAAATCCACCAAACGGTGGCCGCCGGCCAAAGGGTACTGGTTACCACGTTGACCAAGCGGATGGCCGAAGATCTAAGCGCTTATCTGGAGGAGGCCGGGGTGAAAACCGCTTACATCCACTCCGATATAGATACTCTCAACCGGGGGGATATTTTACGTGATCTACGTATCGGGGTTTACGACGTGCTGGTGGGAATCAATCTTTTACGGGAAGGCCTGGATCTGCCCGAAGTCAGCCTGGTGGCCATTTTGGATGCCGACAAAGAGGGCTTTTTACGCAGCGAACAGGCTTTGGTGCAGACCATCGGCCGGGCCGCTCGTCACCTGCAGGGCCGGGTAATCATGTACGCGGACGCTATAACTGGCAGCATGCGGGCGGCCATCGACGAAACCGACCGTCGCCGGAAGGTGCAGGCCGCTTACAATCAAAAACACGGCATTGTCCCCAAATCGGTAGCCAAGGAGGTGGGCATGGGATTGCGGTCGGTCATTCCTCTGTCCGAGGAGGCCTCTCAGGCAAAACGCGACCTGCAGAAAATCCCTAAAGACGAGCTGCCCCACGTGATTAGCGATCTAACCTCCCAGATGGAACTGGCGGCGGCCAACCTGGAATTCGAGAAAGCGGCTGAGCTGCGCGATTTAATTGAACAGTTAAAGCGCCGCCGGTGATACAATGGGTTTTAAGCAGTAACTACCAAGGAGTTGACATATCACCATGGCAGACACAACTATCAAAAACGGCCCCTTAAACAGACAGTGGCGGACACCGGTGTGGCTGAAGCGGGCCGACTGGTTTTTTGTCGAGCACCTGCTGTTTCTGTTCTTCGCGGCGATACTGCTTTGGCTGTTTGACGGCCTAGTGTTCGGTTTGTTCGAGTATCTGGCACTGTCGCCTGCGGACCGTTTCGCGGCTCCCGGAGCGCTGGTGTTTGCCATACCGGCCGTGTTTGTGGTGGTGCCTTTTTTGCTGGTGCTGTGGCGTCGTCAGAGGGGCAGCCTTGACGCCAAGCCGGCTTTAGCTCTGCGCAAAGCCCACCGCTGGCCGCTGTACGCTTTCGTCGTGGTGCAGATACTTACCATTTTCAGCTTGGCTATTAGTCTGGTGGGTGCCTTGGTTGGCCCGATCATGGGTAGCGGTCCCGGTCCTTTTGGTCAGCAGTTTTTGACACTGGTACTGCCGGCTGTTTTCGCCATCGCCGCGCACTCTGCCGCCGTCTGGGTGATGTCCAAGCAAGACGGGCGCCTGGAGCGCAGCCTTGTAGTCAACCTGTCGCTGGGCGTGGTCGTGGGCGCGCTGGTACTGCTGGCCGTGCTGGCTGGAACCACCGGGCAGAGAGTCAAGACGAATCCCCAAACTACCCCGTTCGATCCCGCCCAAAACCGCTCCTACTATAATTACTAGCCAGGCTGCCGGGCGGTTAGAGTTCGTAAGCAACCGGACGGACAGGCCTGTGGTTTTAGGGGATGACCAGAAATTGTTAATATAATTAACGCCAATGCCTAAAATTACATCTGAAGACATTAAAAAACTGGCTGCTTTAAGCGCTTTGAGCGTCAGCCAATCCGAGGCCGCAGCGCTGGCGCGCGATTTAAGCGCCATTGTCGGCTACGTTGAGCAGCTGGCCGCGGTGGACACCGCCGGCCTGGAGCCAACCTATCAGGTAACCGGCCTGCAGGACGTGGAACGGCCCGACGAAGTGACGGATTACCCGGACAGCATGAAAGTTCTGGGTGGCGGCGACGAATCGAAAATCGGGCCCGATGGTTACATAAGGGTCAGGCGGGTACTTTAAAATGAGCTCCGGACGGATTCAGGACATAGCCGAAAAAGTTGTCAGCGGCCGGAGCAGCGCTAAAGCCAACACCGTAGCCGCCCTGCGCGCCTTGGCTCAAAACCATTCATATAATCTGGTGATTAATACTTGCAAAAAGCGGGCTCTGGAGAGGGCCGAACAGATTGACCGTTCGCTGAAAACCAGGGGCGAAAACTTTCGCCCCGGCCGGCTGGCCGGAGTGCCTTTTGTCGCCAAGGATAATTTTTTAAGTTTCGGCCCTCCCACCACGGCGGCCAGCAAAATGCTGCAGAATTTCGTGGCGCCGTATCAGTCTACAGCCATAGAAAAACTGGAAGCCGAGGGAGCCGTTTGCGTGGCAAAGGTCAATCTGGATGCCTTCGCCCACGGCAGCAGTACCGAAAACAGCGATTTCGGGCCGACGCTTAACCCCCGCGATCCCGGCCGGGTGCCCGGTGGCTCTTCGGGCGGTTCTGCCGCGGCGGTGGCCCTGGACTGCGTGCCGTTCGCTCTGGGAACCGATACCGGCGGTTCAGTCAGGCTGCCGGCCAGCTTTTGCGGCGTGGTCGGCTTCAAGCCCACCTATGGGCTGATCAGCCGTTACGGGGTGGTGGCCATGGCCAGCAGCACCGACGTAGTCGGCACGCTCAGCCGAAGCGCCGCCGATGCCGCGCTGCTGATAGACGTTTTAGCCGGCCGTGATCCAAATGACCCGACCACACTGCCCCGCCCGAAAGATCTGGCCGACCCGGTCAAGTCATCGCCTTTAAAAATCGGTTTAATCAAAGAATTCATGGGCGCGGACGTCGAGTCCGGAGTCAGGGAGGCGGTTGATCAAACCTGCCGGAAGCTGGCTCGGTTAGGCCACGTCGTCGAACCGGTCAGTTTGCCGTCTCTGCCGTTGGCTTTGGCCGTTTACTATATAGTAGTGCCGGCCGAAATCAGCTCTAACCTGGCCCGGTATGACGGTATCCGCTACGGTTACAGTTCGCCGGACGCCAATTCGCTGGCCGAGGTTTACGGCCTGAGCCGCGACCAGGCTTTTAACACCGAAAATAAACGGCGCATATTAATTGGCACGTATGTGCTGTCCAGCGGCTATATCGAGGCCTATTACCAAAAAGCTCAAACGGTGCGCACCAAGCTGATTAACGATTTCAAACAGGCTTTTAATCGCCTCGATTTTTTAATCGGACCGGTGGCGCCCACCACGGCTTTTAGGCTGGGTGAAAACGTTAAAGATCCCCTGAAGATGTATCTGACGGACATTATGACCGTAGGAGCTAGCATAGCCGGCCTGCCGGCCATCAGTTTGCCGTCCGGCACTGATGACGCCGGCCTGCCGGTGGGCGTCCAACTGATCGGACCGCAACTGAGCGACGGGCGACTGCTGAATTTGGCCAAGGATCTGGAGGGGGTTTAAAGAGCATGTATTCCACGCCGATTTTACTTATGTTGTCAGCCGTGCTGTTTGTGGCGGTAGCCATATTGGTGATCATAGTTTTAACTCAGCACCGCCGCTTGCCTTTGAATAAGAGTTTTTACAGGCGCCATTTGTCTGAAATTAATCAACTGCTAAGCGGTAGCAGCCCTCACGGCTGGCAGGTCGCGGTTATTAACGCCGACAAACTGCTGTTTCACGCCATGAAAGCAAAAGGAGTACGCGGCGCCAATATGGGTGAAATTCTCAAAAACGGGGCGGCGCTGCTTAGCAAGCGCAACGCCGTTTGGATGGCGCATAAGCTGCGCAACCGGCTGGCTCATGAAAACGGCGTCAAGATCAGCCAGGTCGCGGCCCGCAAAGCCGTCGATAGTTTTGTCAGCGGTCTGCGCGACATGGGAGCGATAGATTAAATGGCCGGACTGCTGCCGTCTATCGGCATTGAATGTCACGTGCAGCTAAGCACCAGGAGCAAATTGTTTAGCTCCGCCGGAAACGATGCCCGCCAGGCCGTTGCCAACACGCTCGTTAGCCCGCTGTGCCTGGGTCTGCCCGGTACGCTGCCGGTGCTCAATTCAGCCGCCGTGGATCTGGCCATTAAAGCCGGCCTGGCCCTGAACGCCCAAATCGCCAAAATCAGCAGTTTTGACCGCAAGCACTATTTTTATCCCGACCTGCCTAAGGGATATCAAATCACCCAGCTTGACCGGCCGGTGGTCGGCGGCGGCACGGTGAAAGTTCCCCGGCCGGAAGGCGGCTACATGGAGGTCAGGATCATCCGGGCGCACCTTGAAGAAGACGCCGGCAAGCTGATTCACCCGCCCGGCTCGGATGTGTCGCTGGTAGACTTAAACCGAGCTGGCACGCCGCTGCTGGAAATCGTATCCGCTCCCGACATGCATAGCCCGGAAGAAGCCAAGGCTTATGCCTATGAACTGTACTTGACGATGGTTATGGCCGGCGTAACCGACGGCGACCTGTACCATGGTAATATGAGATTCGACGTTAATGTTTCGCTGTCGGACGATCCCGGCCGGCTGGGAGTCAGAACTGAAGTGAAAAATCTCAATTCCTTCCGATCAATAGAGCGGGCGGTGGAGTATGAAATTAAGCGGCAAAGTAAACTGATCAGCCAGGGCCGGGCCTTGTCGCAGCAAACCCGCGGCTGGGACGAAGCTTCCCAAACCACCAAGCTGCAGCGCAGCAAGGAAACAGCTACCGATTACCGCTATTTCCCCGATCCGGATATTCCGCCTCTGGCGCTGACTGAAGCCAGAATCAATTCGCTCAAGCGGCAGTTGCCTATGCTGCCCTGGGACTTTCGCCGTGACTGGCAGCCGCTGAAACTGGACGCCTCGGTAGAGTCGGCCCTACTGGAGCGTCCGGCATACGCTGAATTAATCAGCCAGCTGAAAGCGGATTCGGGCCCGAGCCATGCCCGCCGGGCCGCTCACTGGTTAGCCGGCCTGACTGTTCCGGCCGACACCGCTCAATCCGGTCGTCCGGTCGAATTCGAGCAGGCCGCTCTAGCCGAGCTTTCCGTTATGGTCGAGGAAGGCAGCCTGAGTTCCACCGCGGCCAAAAAAGTGCTGTCTATTTTGCCGGGCAGCCAGCTTTCGCCTAGGCGTATCGCCGCTCAGATGAACTTGCTGCAGCTTAGCGATCAGTCCGAGCTGTCGGAAACGCTGGAACGGCTGATTCAGGAAGATCCAGCTGCCGCCCGTGCTCTGGGGGATTTTCGCGGCGGTAACAAGAGAGCGGGCGGCTACATCATTGGCCAGCTGATGAAGCGTACCGGTGGTAAGGCCAACCCGGCTCTGGCGGCCCGGCTGCTGGACGAAATAGCCGGCCAATAAAACCGGCGCGTCTTTTAACCTGGCAGCCCAACTTGCCCCGTTAAGTTGTGGCTTTTTTAGCCACGACTTCCCTGGCGGGTGTATAATGTAAGCACACATTAACAAAGCGAAGGAGGAATGGGAGGTATGGTTAATCTATTACTATTCATTATCCTCGGCGGCATCGCCGGCTGGCTGGCATCCATAGTGATGAAGACGGACAGCTCGATGGGCGTCGGAGCTAATGTGGTAGTCGGGGTGCTGGGAGCGCTGATAGGCGGTTTTGTGTTTACCGCCCTGGGCGGTCAAGGCGTTACCGGCTTTAACTTTTACAGCCTTCTAGTGGCGCTGGTCGGCTCGATCATCCTGCTTTGGCTGGTTAAATTGTTCAGGCGAGCCTGAGCGGCTCCGGTCCGTTTAAGGTCTGGCACGAGCAGGCTGAGTTTCAGGCAGTTTAAAATTGCCGGTAACTTTTAATATCTAAATAGGCTGATTAATTTATGGGCAACGCAGCGGAAATTCTGGTGATCATATTGGCAGCATTCCTGGCGGTTTTTCTGGGACTGGCCATCGCTTTGATAGTTTTGCTTTTGAAGGTGACCAAACAAATCAAGACGGTTACCGGCGCCGCCGAGACCACCGTGCGCCAGGTTAACAGTTTTGTGGCTGCCGCTTCCAAAGCCGCCGCACCGGCGGTTTTCGCTAAATATCTGGTTCAGGGGGTGGTTGGCGCGCTGAAGAAAAAACGCCGTTAAATCATCAAAAAGCAGTTAACAAAGTATAAAATAAGCTACAGGAGGAGAGATGAAAAAAGGATCCAAATTTGCCCTAGGCGCTCTGGTTGGCGCTGCCGCCGGCGTAATCGCCGGTTTGCTGGCTGCCCCGAAAAGCGGCAAAGAAACCCGGGCTGATCTTAAGCAAAAAGCCCTAGAGGTTAAAAAGGAGGCCGCCGGTAAAGCCGACGAATTTAAAAAACAGGCTTCCAAGCTGGGTGACGACGCCAGACACAAAGCTGAAGGAGCGCTGAAACAGGCCAGGCAACGGGTAGACGAAGTTAGAAAACGCGGCGAAGGCTCGTCCTAACAAGATAACGGTTTTAAAAAGCCGGCTTGGAGCGGCCGCAGTGCTTGATTGAACCTAGCTAAACACTTTTTATAACGTGGCCGATAAACGACAACACCCGAAAACATCCACACCCGGCGCCGCCAGGCAGGGCCGCTCTTTGGTTGAGGCCTTTAAGACCGGACAGTCCAAAACGGCTATGGTGGCTATGGTCGAGGAGCTTTTTAACGATTACTGGGCGCATCGGCGTCAGGTGTACCGGATGAATTTCGTTCGCGGCCTGATGTTCGGATTGGGTAGCGCGCTGGGAGGTACGGTGGTGCTGGCTTTGGCGGTCTGGCTTTTAACCCAGCTGCTGAGTCTGCCGCTGGTTGGCGGTTACGTGCAGGATGTCAAAAATTCCATTAATCAAAGCCTGCAGCAGCGGCGCTAGGCCGCAGCCGCGTACAATCCGTCCGTTTCTTTGACGGCCGTTGTAAATCTTCTAATACAAAGGCTCCGTTTTTGACATTATAATAATGCTTAAGCGAAGCAGCCCAGGCGGCTGGATTCAAGTTTTATAACCAGCGGAAGGTGACCAGTGACTAAGAAAACGGCCGGATTGGTCAGCAGCGATTACGTTCATTTGCACAACCACACCCATCACAGCCTTCTGGACGGACTGACGAAGGTAGACGAGTTGGTGGAGCGGGTCAAGCAACTCGGTATGCAGGCTGTAGCCATAACCGATCACGGCACGCTTTCGGGCGCCATAGAGTTTTACAAGGCTGCCAAGGTTGCGGGCATCAAGCCGATTATCGGTTTGGAGGCTTATGTCGCTTCGCGGACTATTTTCGATCGCGATCCGACGCTGGACAGAGCGCGCTACCATTTAACAATTCTGGCCATGAATCAGACCGGCTATCAAAACCTGATGCGACTCAGCACCATCGCCAATCTGCAGGGCATGTACTACAAGCCGCGGATCGACAGACAGCTGCTGGAGCGATACAACGAGGGGCTGATTGTTCTTAGTGGCTGCGCCGGGGGCGAGTTGGGTGAAAATCTGCGTTCCGGCAATTACAATCAGGCCAAAGCCGTTGCTAGCTGGTATAAACAGGTGTTCGGCGACCGCTATTACCTGGAGATTCAGGATCATAACGAATGGCCCGAGCAGCAGTTGATCAACCGCGACTTATTCAAACTGGGCGGCGAGCTGGATATTCCCTGCGTACTGACCAGCGATGCCCACTATCTGTCGCCCGAGGACCGGGACGCTCACGAGATTTTGCTCTGCGTCGGCACCTACGCCTATCTGGAAGACGCCAACAGGATGAGCCTGAAGGAATTCGAACTACACGTGACTGACCCGAAAGATATCATCGCTCGCTGGGGCGATCAGCATCCGGAAATAGTCAGGGTTACCAGCGAAATTGCTGAGCGCTGCCAACTGGAGCTTGAACTGGGCAAGATCATGATTCCCAGTTTTCCGGTACCGGGCGGCGAAGCCGAAAAGGATTATCTGGAGAAACAGGTCTACCGAGGTTTGGTGGAACGCTACGTCGCCGAAGTGCCCGACAACCTGACAGCTTTAAGTGTTGCCCGGTGCCGCCGGCTGTTGCCCGGCCATATTCTGGAACGGGCCGAGTACGAGCTGTCCACCATAAACGCCATGGGCTTTAACGGTTATTTTCTGATTATTTGGGATTTTATTAGCTGGGGCAAGCGGAACGGCATCGTTTTTGGGCCGGGCCGGGGTTCGGCAGCCGGCTCCATCATCTCTTACGCCCTGCGGATCACCGACCTGGATCCGCTGAAATATAATCTGCTGTTCGAGAGGTTTTTAAACCCGGACCGCATCAGCATGCCCGACATTGACATAGACATCATGGACACTCGCCGCGACGAAGTGATTAATTATTGCCTGAAAAAATACGGCGACGACCGCGTGGCCAACATAGTTACTTTCGGCCGAATGGCCGCCCGGGCGGCGGTTCGGGACGTGGCCCGGGTGCTAAAAGTACCCTACGCGGAGGCCGATCGCATGGCCAAATTAATACCGCCTCCCGTGCAAGGCCGTCATATCCCGTTGAGTCTCAGCCTGAAGAATGACCGAGAACTTAAAGAAGAGTACCAGACTAATCCGGTGGCTAAACGGGTGTTTGATTACGCCATCCGGCTGGAAGGCACGATTCGCTCTCACGGCGTGCACGCCGCCGGAGTGGTTATCGCGCCGGACGACATAGTAAAGTTCACTCCCCTGGAAATGGCCCAAAAAGGCGTGGTAGCCACTCAGTACGCCATGGGCCCGATCGACGACCTGGGACTTTTGAAGATGGACTTTCTGGGCCTGTCTAATCTGACCATTATCAAAAATGCTTTAAGAGTCATCAGGAAAGTCTACAAAACCGAAATCGATCTGGACCGTCTGCCCCTGGATGATCCCAAGACGTTCAAGTTGTTCCAAAAGGGTGATACCACCGGAGTCTTTCAGCTGGAATCCGCTGGCATGAAGCGCTATCTGAAAGAGCTCAAGCCTACGGTTTTCGATGACATTATCGCCATGGTGGCTCTTTACCGCCCCGGGCCCATGCAGTTTATAGAAGATTTTATCGATCGCAAACACGGCCGGAAAGATATCGAATACATCCATCCCAAAATGGAGAACGCCCTTAACTCCACTTACGGGGTACTGGTTTATCAGGAACAGGTTATGCAGATCTCCAAGGACCTCTGCGGCTTCAGCGGCGGCCAGGCCGATACACTCCGAAAGGGCATAGGTAAAAAAATTCCCGAAGTGTTGGCCAAAATGAAGCCGGAGTTCATTGACGGCGCAATTAACCACAGCGGAGCCGATCGGCGCGCCATGGAGGAATTCTGGAAAAAAATAGAAGCTTTCGGCGCCTACTGTTTCAACAAATCCCACGCCGCTTGTTACGCCATGATAGCCTATTGGACGGCCTATTTAAAGGCGCATTATCCGTCCGCTTTTATGGCCGCTCTAATGACCAGCGACCGCGACAACACCGACCGGCTGGCCATAGAAATCAACGAGTGCCGCCATATGGGCATCACCGTGTTGTCGCCCGACGTTAATCGGGGGTTCGTGGAGTTCGGCGTAGTTCCCGGAGGCAACACCATCCACTTCGGCCTGGCGGCCATTAAAGGCGTGGGCGAGGGCGCCGTCGAAGAGATATTGCGCTTTCGCGATCGAGACGGACCCTTCAAATCGGTGGAGGATTTCGCCCGTCGTCTTGCCGCCGGCCGCTTTTTAAACAGGAAGGTCTGGGAGTCGCTGATTAAGGCTGGCGCCTTCGACAGCCTGGCCGATAGGTCCGACCTGCTGTACAACCTGGACGCCTTGGTTTCTTTCGCGCAGAAACAGCAAAAAGAAATGCAGAGCAACCAGGCGGACCTGTTCGGCGCGTTGGCCGCGGATTCACTGTCCGGCCAAAGGCTGAAACTGGATCCGGCGCCGCACAAACATCCGGCGCTTGAAAAGCTGCAGTGGGAACGCGAGCTGCTGGGGCTGTACTTAAGCACTCATCCCCTGGATATCTACCAGGAGTTGTTATCGGCCGGCGCTACGGCTATAGGGTCGATTAAACCTTCCGACGAAGGTAAATCGGTGGTCGTGGGCGGAGTGGTGGTTGCCGTTCGGACTATTGCCACGAAAAACGGCGGCAAAATGGCTTTCGTGGGGCTGGAGGACAAATCGGGCGAATGCGAGGTGGTGGTATTCCCCGACCTGCTGGAGCACCTGGGCGGCGACATCGGCCGGGACCGGCTGGTGAAAATCAGCGGCAGGGTCAGTTGGCGCGGCCGCGACGGCAGGCCGGGTGACGCGCTTAAGATTGCTGCCAATCAAGTGGAGATCATGGCGTCAGACGTTGTCGCGAGTCCTGAACCCGGCTCGGAGGGAGCCGGGTTGGCCGCGTTGCCCGGGCCCGGCGCCAAAGCGGCCGGACAAATTAAAACCATTTACATACACGTTAAAAAACCATCCGATCATCAAGGCCTGTTAAAACTCAAACAAACTCTCAGCCGGCATCCCGGCGGCGATCCGATTGTTCTGGTTTTGGGCGAGCCCAAACAGTCCGCAGTCAAGCTGCCGTTCGGGGCAAGCTACGGCCCGGAGTTGCGAAAAGCGTTGTCTGAGCTATACGGCGAGGAGTGCCTGGCTCTGCGCGTTAACCAGCCTGGCTGAACCGGTACAGGGCGATACCGGCCGCTACCGCCACGTTGAGTGACTCTTTGCGCCCGGCCATGCCGATTTCCGCGACGACATCGGCTTGAGCCAGCAGCGCCGGTGGCAGGCCCGCCAGTTCCTCGCCCAACAACAGGGCGGTGCGGCCCGCCGGCCGAATCGAGGCCAGCGGCCGGCTGAAAGGCGCTTGCTCTAGGGCGACAATTCGCCAGCCGTCTTTTTTCAAGCTGTCAATTAGCTTACCGGCGTCGGCGTGATATTCAAACGGCATGGTTTTTTCGGCGCCCAGGGCGGTCTTGGCGATTGCCCGGCCGTTTTTAATTGCCAAATGAGGCAGTCTGGGGTCGCCGTGGTAAGCGGGGTGGGGGCTGACGCCGCAGAGGAATAATTTCCAGACGCCAAAGGCATCGCAGCTTCTAAACAGCGATCCTATGTTGTGCGCGGAACGAATACCGCAGCTGATAACGGCAATTTGCGGTTTCATAATGTCTTAAATTAAGATCATGACAGTTTTTACCATTAACTGTCAAGTTGCGGCTCGTTTGGGATGAATTCGGTCGATTTCTGCTACAATTAACCATAATCAGAATGAACGACGCCAAACAACAGGCGAAATTTCGCGACCAGGACGAGCAAAACACGCGCAACCGGGCGGCTATTTTGGGCCTGCAATACTTTGACACCCGCTCTTTGAACGACAAAGACCGGCTGCCGGCGTCTCTCCTCAGCAAACAGGAGATGTACCAGGGCCACATCGTGCCGCTGAGGGACGATGGCGACGATCAGCCGCTGGTGTTTGGCATCACCAGCGCCACCCCGCAGTCACTGCTGAGGGACGTGCGCGGCCGGTTCCAGAATCGTAATGTCTTGTTCGTGATGATCAGCGGTGAAGGTTTTCGGCAGCTGATGGCCCGCCTAGATCCTCCCAAAGAGGTGGTTTACGACGACGTAACCATTGCCGCAGAGGGTGACAGTCAGACTTTGAGCAGCGTTTCCCGGACCCTGGCTTCAGTGCGGCCCGACGATATCCTGACCTATTTAATAGAACAAGCCGATCGTCTGGGGGCCAGCGACATTCACCTGGAATGTCAGCGGACTAACGTGCGGGTCCGCTTCCGGGTTGACGGGGCTTTGCATGTGGTGGCCAATATGGATCAGGAAAAATACCGTATCATGCAAGCCGCCCTGGCCAGCCGCGCCAATATTTCCACCGCCTCCAAAACCGCCCAGACCGGGCATATGCAGCACGAAATCACCAGACAGGACTCGGTCCGTTATGTGTTGAACATGCGGATAGAAACCATTCCCTCGGTTTATGGCCAGGACGCCGTGATCCGGCTGTTTAATTTTAACGAGCAGCTGTTAAAACTGGATAATCTGGGCATGTCGGAAGCCGAGCGCCGGACTCTGGAGCAGGTAATCGAGCATCCGCATGGCATGCTGATGATAGTTGGCCCGACCGGCTCCGGCAAGTCAACCACCTTATATAGCGTGCTGAACGCCCTGAACCAGCCCAGCCGTAAAATCATCACCCTGGAAGATCCGGTTGAATACAGTATTCCCGGTATCGTGCAAATACCCGTTAACACCCAGGACGGCGATAGCTTCGCCGCCAAGCTTGCGGCGCTGCTCCGGCTGGATCCCGACATTATCATGATCGGCGAAATCCGCGACGTGGACACCGCGCGCACGGCCATCCAGGCTTCGATTACCGGCCATCTGGTGCTGAGTACCTTCCACGCCGACACCGCCAGCGCCGCCTTTAGCCGGATGATCGATCTGGTGGGCCGCAACCCGGTGTTTGTCTCGGCGATTAGGATGGTTATGGGTCAGCGTCTAGTCAGACGCCTGGACGACTCCACCAAACAGTCCTACAAACCCGACGACCAGATTAAAAAATGGATGGGTAAATCGCTGGAGGACCTGCCCGACAAGTTCGACCGGCCCAACCTGGAAGAGGCCGAGTTATGGAAACCGGTTGTCAACGAGCAATCGCCGTTCGGCTACAAAGGGCGGATACCGCTTATCGAGCAGTTGGTGGTCGGCCCGGAAATGCACGTGTTTTTATCAAGCGCCGGCGACAATCTGACCACCGAAGACATTGAGCGCGAAGCCAAGCGCCAGGGGATGAAGACCTTGCTGCATGACGGGATTTTAAAGAGCCTGTCGGGTATTACCTCGATCGAAGAAGTCAATCGGGTTATTTGATCACCGCGGCGATGGTTCGCGCCAAAGCCGGCTCAAACAGCGATGGTATGATGCGGCCGGCATCGGGTCGCGTAACGAGCCCGGCCAGCGCTGCCGCCGCGGCCAGCTTGTGCTGATCGGTGATTTGCCTGACGCCGCTGTCCAGGGCGCCTCGAAAAATTCCCGGAAAAGCCAGGGCGTTGTTGACTTGATTGGGATAATCGCTGCGGCCGGTGGCCAGCACCGCTACGCCAGCTGCCCGCGCCAGTTCGGGATTGATTTCCGGTTGGGGATTGGCCAGAGCGAAAACGATGGGGTCAGGGTTCATCATTTTAATGTGGTCAGCCGTCAGCAGATCGGGGCGACTGACGCCTATAAAGATATCGGCGCCCCGCATGGCCTGGCTTAGGCTGCCGGAGCGGCTGCCCGGCCTGGTTAAATCAAGCAGGGTCCGTTTTTCGGGGCTGAGGCTTTGCCGGTCGCGCCCAATAATACCCTGACTATCCACGGCCACTATCCGGTTAATGCCGTAAAGTTTCAGCAGCTTGATGACCGCCGTGCCGGCGGCACCGGCGCCAACTACCACCACGCTGCATTTTTTAAGCTCTTTTTGGACGACCTTGGCGGCGTTAATCAGCCCGGCCAGCACGACCACTGCCGTGCCGTGCTGGTCGTCATGAAATACCGGTATATCCAGCCGGCTCTTCAGGCGCTCTTCAATCTCGAAACATTTCGGAGCGGCTATGTCTTCCAAATTAACGGCTCCGAAGCTGGGCGCTATGGCCGAGACGGTGTCGACGATCGCGTCGGCGGTGTGGACATCAAGTACTATCGGTATCGAATCGATACCGGCAAACTGCTTAAACAGCATGGCCTTGCCCTCCATGACCGGCATCGCCGCTTTGGGCCCGATGTCTCCCAGGCCCAGCACCGCCGAACCGTCGCTGATCACCGCCACCAGATTGTGCGTCCAGCTGTAGCGGCCGAGTTCTTGCGGATGCGCGGCGATCCTCCGGCTGACTTCTGCCACGCCGGGCGTGTAGTACAGGCTTAGTTTTTCCAGATCGTCCAGGCTGTCGCGTGGCGCCAGGCTGAGCTTGCCGCCCAGTTTTCGGTGGGCCTCCAGCGCCCGCTGGTAAATATCGTTGTTCGGCTTTGGCTGATTCATCTTAAGTTCTATTTTAAACCGGCCAGATAAATTAGCACAGCTGCTGAAAAAATAAACTCGAATATCCAGCCGTCAGGGCGTTCGCCGCGCTGAATGTGACCGTGAAACTTCAAAAACCCGTTAAGCGGTTTGAAGCGGCCCTTGGCCAGCCATAAAAAATCCGGCAGGGTAGCCATGGCCACCGCTCCGGCCAGTAGCCAGGCGGGCTGCCAGCCGCTGGAGATAGCCCAGGCTAGAATGGCGAAGCAGATAAACCCGTCGGCGGCCAGAAGGTTTTTGAACCCCCTGGACCACGGCGCGAACATTGGCTGGCGGCCGAAATGGGGCAGCGAATCCAGCAAAAAATGCGAGGCCAAAGCCGCCGGCAAGGCCAGGGGCGCCGGTAGCACGGTGGCCAGGGCGATACCCGCGAGCGTGTGGTTATAGCCGGTCATTGGCTTCTATTGTAGCTTAGGCCCGCGGTCGCCTGAGAATCTTTTTATCTTGCGGAATTTTTATTTCGCCCCGCGGGCCATCTCCTCGTTGATAAGCGGCTTGGGATATGTTAAGATAAGAGCCGATTAAAACTCCCGATACAATAATTCCAAGGCAAAGTATTAAAGATGTTCGATTTAATCCAGAAGGTTGACAGTGCCAGCCGCAAACACCAGGTGGTTGACGTGCGCAGCGGTGACAGCGTGAGAATCCACCAGAAAATCAGAGAGGGCAACAAGGAACGCGTCCAGGTTTTCGAGGGTGTGGTGATCCGCACCGATCGCAAGAACAGCCTGACCAGCCGGATCACCGTGCGCAAAATCGCTAGCGGCGTTGGTGTGGAAAAAAGCTACTTGCTGCACAGCCCGCTGGTTTTGAAAGTGGAAGTCGTGCGCCGCGCCAGAGTGCGCCGTAATTTCTTAAGCTACCTCAGGCAGCGCAGCGGCAAATCGGCCCGCTTGTCGGCGGTCGACTTTGATCGCGAAAAAGTCAACGCGGTTCGTGACAAAGCGGCCGAAGCGGAACTCGAGCATATCAAGGAAGAGGTAGCCGCCGGAGCCGAAGCCGCCGCCGAAGAAAAAGCGGCTGAAGAGTCTAAATAGGAACGGCCTTGGCATGTCTGGACTGGCCGGCCTGGACGAAGTCGGGCGGGGCAGTCTGGCCGGTCCGGTCTGCGTGGCCGCGGTGGTGCTGGGCCGCGGACACGTCGATAACTTAAAAGACAGCAAGCTCATCAGTCCGAAGCGCCGCCAGCTACTGGCGGCCGAAATTATTATTAAGGCCGAAAAGGTGGGTATCGGCTGGGCTTCGGCCTCGTTTGTTGACGTCTACGGCATCGTTGCCGGTCTTCAACGAGCCGCCCGCCGGGCTGTCGCCCAACTGGGCGGGTATAGCGGTGAGATCATCATAGACGGTACAGTTAACCTGCTTCCCGGTCAGCCTAACGTCAGCCTGCTCAAGAAAGCCGATCAGCTGATTCCGGCGGTATCGGCGGCTTCGCTGGTGGCCAAGGTGGCCCGCGATCGTTACATGCGGCACATTGACGGCCTGTTTCCCGAGTACGGCTTCAAAGATCATGTCGGCTACGGGACGCCCGCTCATCTGGCGGCGCTTGGAAGGCTGGGTCCCTGCCGGCTGCATCGCTATAGCTTCGCTCCGATCAGTCAACCGCTGCCGCCGCGGGCCGGTGCGGGCAACAGCGGCCAACGGGCCGAAGACGCAGCGGTCGTTTATTTAACAGGTGGCGGCTGGTGTATTATTGCTCGTAACTGGAAAACCCGCCGCTGCGAAATAGACATTATTGCCCGGCGCGGCCGCGACTTATGTTTCGTGGAAGTGAAATACCGATCCGGCCTGTCCGCCGGCCGCGGCCTGGATTACGTGACCGCCGCCAAGCGCCGCCAGATGCTTCATGCCGCTGAAAACTGGATCAGCCGCCATCCGGAAACCGTTTCATTGCAACCGTCCCTGGCCGCTGTCGAGGTGTGCGGCCCAGACTTCAAAGTCAGCGGCTTGTTTCCAGTTGAAGGTTAGTTTGCAAGAAAAACTCCCTAAGCTTAACTAAGTCGCGTTCGCGCCTGGCCACCGTCGCGGCGATGGTCAAATTGCCCAGCTCGATGGTTCTTTTCAGGGCCGGTTGTTTGGCCATCGGGCCGAAGAAGGTCTGATAACGCTCCAGCCATTCGTCGGTAGCGAAGATTCCGGCGCTGTAGCGCGGGTAGTTTTCGAAGCTTTTGTCGCCTTGCTGGTACAGCTTGATCCATTCCCAGTTGCCAACCAGCCAGCTCCACGCTTCGGCCCGGGCCTTGGGGTTACGCAGCAGATGAATTACCCAGCTGTCGAGGTCTTGCAGGCGGACGAAGCGGCGGTTTTTCAGCCGTTCTATCAGCTCTTTAATATGCGGCGGATGCTGACTGGAGCATAGCGCCAAAGACAGCTCCAGTTTTAACTCGGGGTCGCGGCTGCGGATGTATTCTTTGATCAATTTCCTGAAAATGTCGGGAGGGCCGAATTTAACGGCCGCTTTTAAAATGGCCTGTCTTTGTTCGGCCGGCAGCTCGGCCGGCGTTTTAGCTTCACGATAAAGCCTGATTGCCTCGTCAATTACTGCCGGCAGTTCGGCGTATACCGCCAAATTCAATATGGTGGCCCGCAGCTTGGTATCATTCAGGCTTTCTTCGCCGCCGCCAGCCGGTTGCCAGCCCAGCCGTTCAAGCTGAACCGCGATCAGCCGTCCTGTTAGCCGCTTAAAGTCAGCCTCCAGGCGGTGGCCTTCCAGTAGCCTGGTGATTTTCGACAGCGCCTCGCTGATGGCGTTCCAGACGGCCTCGCTGGTGTCTTGCCGGTAAGACTGTAATAGAGAAATAACCTCCCGGCTGCTCCAATAGCCGGCGGTAGCCAGCAGGTCGGCCGTTTCCACGACCGCTAATCGTTCGGGCAGCGGCAGCTTGCCGCTGATAATGGTTTTAACAAGCTCCTTGCGGGCAAACTGGCTTCGGTACCATACCAGATAATGACCGCTGTTGCCCACGTTGAAACGGACCAGACTGTCAGCCCGTTCCGGTCCCAGCTCGGCCGATATGGACATCTTGGTCATCAGTGGCGGCAGGTCGGGAAGTTTGGGCGAATTAAACAGGGGAATCGGCCAACTGGCCGGAGCCGAGGAAGCTTCACGAACGATTGAAAACCGGCTCTGCGTCAGGCTGAGCTTGCCGTTAATCCGGTCGATCTGCAAAAGCGGATAGCCGGGCCGGTCGGTCCACGGCTTCATCAGCTGGCCGATGTTCTCGCCCGCGAACTTGCTCAGACTATTCCATAAGTCGTCTACCGTGGTGTTGCCGTAGGCATGTTCCAGAAAATACTGCCTGAGGCCTTGGCGGAATACTGCTTTGCCTACGTGGGTCATCAGCATATACAGCAGGCGCGCGCCTTTGGCGTAAACTATGGAAGGGTCGAACAGGGTGCCGATTTCGTCCGGATGATGAATAGGGCTGCGCACCGCCTGGACTCCGGGCAGGGCGTCGCGCTGCAGCGATTGGCTGGCTTCGTGCTGAAAGAAATGCTGCCAGACGTTCCAGTCCGGATAGATGTGGTCGACCGCCAAGTACTCCATTAAGGTGGCGAAGCTTTCGTTCAGCCATAAATCGTCCCACCAGGCCATGGTAACCAGATTGCCGAACCACTGATGACTGGTTTCGTGAGCGATGACCGTGGCGATGTATTCGCGGTTGGCTTGCGAGGCCGTATCCGGGTTGGCCAGCAGCAGCACCTCGCGGTAGGTTATCAGTCCCCAGTTCTCCATGGCGCCGGACGAAAAATCCGGCAAAGCCACGTGGTCGCACTTGGGTAGCGGATAGGGCGTGCCGAAATAATTTTCAAAATACTCGATTGATTTAACCGCCGTATCCAAGGCGAAATCCAGCGCGACGGACGGCTGGATAGGCGAAGCCCAGACCCGCACTTCGCAACCGCTGGCCGTTTTTTTGGCTTTATATTGCAAATCGCCTACAACGAAAGCCAGCAGGTATGGACTCATGCGCGGCGTCGCTTCGAAACGGCTGATCAGCCATCCCTTCTGCCGGTTCTGCTGCTTGAGCGGCATATTGGCCAGCACCACTTCGCTGGGATCTGTCCCCAGGCTGAGTTCGAAAACCGCCTTGGCGGCGGGTTCGTCTACGCAGGGAAAAACCTCCCGGGCATGGTGGCTTTCCAGCTGGGTCACCCAGAGCTGCCGCTCTTTGCCGTCTTGCTTGAAGCGGCATCGGTACAGGCCGTGCAGCCGGTCGGTAACCTCCCCGGCAAAACGTATTTCCGCCTCTACGACCTCTCCTGCTGCCGCGGATACGTTGCCTGGCAATTTGAGCCGCAGCTCGTCGAGTTCGGGCAGCAGACTGAATTTGGCCTCCTGTCCATTAAGCCGAGCCGACTGGATTTTAAGCCCCTTGGCGTGCAGCCGCAATTCGCTTGATGGGCGAACGAAGCGGCCGGTAATTTGCACCGCACCGTCAAACCGGGCCCGCCGCTTGTCCAGCCACAAAGTCAGGTCGTATCCGTCAGGCTCGAACTGCTCGCTCAGTCGGGCAACACCGCTCATCTTGCTTTCATTTTAGCATAAACGGTCTATGTGCCCCCTTTTTTTAGGCGAGGCCTGGTTGACATCAGTCACCGGCAGCTGATACAATCTAGTACCAGACGAGAAGTTCCCCTTAGGTATCAGAGTCCGGCCGATGGTCGGCTTTTTTAATAAATCAGCCTGGTAACTTGTTTAAAAACTAAACCCTCTTTTTAAAAGGAGAATATAAGAGAAATCATGCAGGAATTTAACGTTAAACAGTTAGTGCAGGCTGTCCGTTCGATAGCCGAGGAAAAAAACCTGCCCGAGCCGCTGGTCCTGGACGTTGTTCAGCAGGCTCTGGCGGCCGCCTGGCGGCGCGACCATGGTGACCGCGACCAGGCGGTGCGCAGCCAGATCAACACCAACACCGGCGATGTCGTCATATATGTAATTAAAGAAGTAGCCGACGAGGTGGAGAATCCGGTTCTGCAAATCAGCCTGACCGACGCTAAAAAGATCAAGCCGGACGCCAAGATCGGCGACGAGGTGGAGCTGGAGCAGCCGATGGTCAGCTTCGGCCGGGTAGCCGCTCAAACCGCCAAACAGGTGGTTTTGCAAAAGTTACGCGAGGCCGAACGCGAAGTGGTGATGAGCGAGTACGCCGATAAAATCGGCACCGTTTTAGTCGGTACCGTCCAAAGGGTTGAGCCGCGGCTGGTTAGAGTGGAACTGGGCAAGGCTACCGGAATCCTGCCGGCCAGCGAGCAAATCCCCGGAGAGTATTACGGCATCGGCAGCCGCGTCAAGGTGTTTTTAAAAGACGTTGAGCGCGGTTTGCGCGGGCCGCAGCTGATTTTAAGCCGGGCTAACGAACAGTTTATTGAGTTTTTGTTCCGCCAGGAAGTGCCGGAGATGGAGAACGGTGCCGTCGAAATCAAGGCGGTCGCGCGGGAGGCCGGCAAACGGACCAAACTGGCGGTTTTTTCGGGAGTGCCGGGAGTTGACCCGGTCGGCACTTTCGTCGGCGGGCACGGCACCCGGGTGCAGGCGGTGATGAACGAGATCGGCGACCAGGAAAAAATCGACATAGTCACCTACAGCGACAACCCATCCGAATTCATTAAAAACGCTCTCAGCCCGGCCGAAATAGCCCGGATCGAAATTAACCAATCGTCCAAACGGGCTAAGGTTTACGTTGATCAGAGCCAGCAATCCATTGCCATAGGCCGTGGCGGCCAAAACGTCCGGCTGGCCAGCCGTCTGACCGGCTACGAGCTGGATATTGAACCGGTGGAGAAAGCGCCGGTTCCGGCTCAGCCGAGCAACAGCGCCGTCACCGCCGGCGCAGCGCCCCAAAAAGCCAGGAGCGCCGCTAAAAAAACCCGCAAAAACATCGAGGATTCCTTGCTCGAGGCTCTGGAGGAAGCATCCGCCGACCAGCCCAAGCCTAAAGATCAGGCCGCTTGAGGACTGAACCGGAAAACCAACAATTAGCACTCTTGCATCGTGAGTGCTAATTGTTCTATACTGGTCTTGCAACGAAGAGCGATTCTTCGCGTAGCAATCTAAACAAGGCAATCGTATAATAAAATTGTTATGTCAAACGGAGATTTTACGGAATTCATAGAACATCTTACCGATAATGCCCGCAGCAGCCTGCAGCATGCTGACGCTATCGCTCGCAGCCTGGGCAGCACCTACGTGGGTACGGAACATCTGCTGCTGGGGGTGTTGCATCAGGACAGTTCGGTGGGAGCTAAGTTGCTGGCGGAAATCGGGGTAACGTTTGATCGTGCCAAGCTGGTGCTTAATCTGACCCCGCGGGCTCTGGTGATTAGCAGCGGCGCCAAGGGATTGAGCGAAACCGCCAAGCTGACCTTGCGCCTCAGCTGGGATGTGGCCCAGGAATTTAACCAGGATTATTGCGGCACCGAGCACATTCTCTACAGCATTCTGACTCAAAAAAACGCCCGTGCCACCGCCCTCCTGCAGGATATGGGTGTAGACGTGGACTCACTGATCAGCGAGCTGGAGGGCTACCTCAACCGCCAGAACTTCGAGTTCGCCGGAGAGGAGAAGGCGTCGGCCCGCATTTCCAAAAAAAGCCGGCCGCGTCAAGGGGCGTTGAACTTTTTCGGCAGCGACCTGACCGCCAGGGCGGCTGACGGAGAGCTCGATCCGGTCATCGGGCGCGATCAGCAGATTGAACGGATTATCACCATTTTGTCCCGCCGGACCAAAAACAACCCTGTACTGATCGGCGAGCCGGGCGTGGGCAAGACCGCGATCGTGGAAGGGTTAGCTCAGCGTATCGCCAGCGAGGACGTGCCCGAACATCTTCTGGAAAAACGACTGATCATGCTCGATCTGGCCGCTATGATTGCCGGCACTAAATATCGCGGCGAATTCGAGGAGCGGCTGAAGAAAGTCATAGAAGAGATTACCCAGAACAAGAACATCATCGTCTTTATCGACGAGCTGCACCTGCTGGTAGGTGCCGGTGCCGCCGAGGGCGCCATTGACGCCGCCAACATGCTGAAACCAGCCCTGGCCAGAGGCAAGCTACATCTGATTGGCGCCACTACTCTGGACGAATATCGGAAGCACATCGAAAAGGATGCCGCCTTGGAGCGACGGTTCCAGACGGTGATGGTGCCCGAACCCAGCCAGGAGGACACCGTGGCCATTTTAAAGGGCCTGCGGCCTCATTACGAACAGTTCCACGGAGTAACCATGGACGACGAAGTTATCGAGAACGCCGCCTTCATGGCCCGGCGTTACATCGCTGACCGTTATATGCCCGACAAGGCCATTGACGTGATGGACGAAACCGCTTCGCAGGTCAGAGTGCGGCTCAGCAAGCGGCCATCCAAGACCCGCCAGCTGACCAGCGAGCTAAAAACACTCAGCGAGCGCATGGAAGACGCGGTAGCGGCTGAAAACTATGAGCGTGCCGCCATGTACAAAACCCGCATCAGTCAGATACAGCAAAAATTGTCCGAACTAAAACAGGAAAACCGGGATCGGGCCAGTCACGCCATTACCAGCGAGGATGTGGCCAAGGCCGTGTCAGTGATGACCGGCGTGCCGGTGAGTCGGGTGAAGCGTTCCGAGGCAGCCTTCTTGTCCAATTTGGAAAAACATCTTGCCAAACACATTATCGGGCAGCAGGAAGCCATTCAAGCCGTGGCCAGGGCGATCCGGCGCAACCGTTCGGGCATTGACGCCGGAGAGCGGCCTATCGGCTCGTTCGTGTTCATGGGTCCCACCGGTGTCGGCAAGACCGAATTGGCCAGGGTGATAGCCCGCCAGGTGTTTGGCTCGGACAAGTCGCTGATCAAGATCGACATGAGCGAATTCCGTGAGCGTCACACCGCCTCCAGGCTGGTCGGCGCCCCGGCCGGCTATGTCGGCTATGACGACGGCGGGCAACTGACCGACAAAATCCGTCGCCAGCCGTACAGCGTGGTGCTGTTCGACGAAATCGAAAAAGCCCATCCCGATATTTTCAACATGCTGCTACAGCTGCTGGAGGACGGACGGCTGACCGACGCCAAAGGCCGGGCGGTAAATTTCAGCAACACCATAGTTATACTGACTAGCAACCTGGGGGCCGAGCGCATGCGCAAAGAAGCCGCCCTGGGCTTTAAAGCCGCTAGCCGCGACCAGAAACAGGCTCTGGAGGAAATGCATAACGACAACGAAACCGCCGCCCGGGACGCCCTGGCCGATATGATGCGGCCGGAGCTGATTAACCGGTTCGATTCCATCATAGTTTTCCGAGCGCTGAACAGGAGGGATATCGGCCGCATCTTCGACAATTACGCGGCTCAACTGAGGGATCGGCTGGCTCGCCAGGGGCTGTCGGTGCAGTTTACCGCCAAGGCCAAAAAATTCCTGCTGGAAAAGGGTTACGATCCGCATAGCGGCGTCAGGCCGTTGCGCCGGGCCATGCAGGACCATGTGGAGCATCTGATCGCCGACGGTATCATCAACGGCCACTATCGGCGCGGCGACGTTATATCGGTTGACGCGGCCAAAGGTTCCGTATCCTTAAAAGTTGTGCAAGAATAGTTAAGGAGATGGAGCCGACGATCAAAAGCGGAGCGGCCAGCGCGGCTAGATTGCTTCTAAGCCTAGTTTTGCTTGGCTTCGCCGGCTGGCTGCTGTTGAACAGGCAGTTCGTGCTCGATCAGCTGAGCCTGCTGAATTACCGGCCGGATCCCGGCGTGTCGGCTTTAGCCGCCAGCGACACTATGACTCCCTCCGGGCAGCGCTACTTTTTCGTGTCGCGGCCGAAAATCGAAAGCCGGGATCAATTCAATCAAAACTGCACCGGCGGCAGCGAGCAGACCATCATCCTGGGGTGCTACGTCGGCCAGCGGATTTACATCTTTAACGTTACCGATCCGCGGCTGCCGGGGGTTAAAGAGGTTACCGCTGCTCACGAAATGCTGCATGCCGCTTACGACCGCCTGAGCTCAAGCGAACGACAGCGGGTTGACGCGATGATTCTGGAGCAGGTCAGGCAAATCAGCGACAAGCGCATACTAGCGCTGATTGCGTCTTATCAGCAATCCGAACCGACCCAGCTGGTGAACGAGATGCACTCCATTTTCGCGACCGAGGTTCGCAATCTAACACCTCAGCTGGAGCAGTACTACGCGCGCTATTTCGGCGATCGAGCCAAAGTGGTGGCATATTCCGAAGGTTACGAAAAAGTGTTCAATGATCTAAGGGCCCAGCAGAACCAGCTGCTGGCGGAGATGAATCAGCTGAACCTGGAAATCAAGAACCGCTCCGACGCGCTTAACGCCCAGATCAGCCAGCTCAACGCCGACATCGCCGCTTTTAATCAAAAGGCCAGAAGAAGCGGCGGATTCGCTAGCCAGGATGAGTTTAACCGCGAAAGGTCTGCTCTGGCTGCCCGTCAACAGGTCTTGCAGGCCGAACGAGACGCCATTAACGGTTTAATCGCTCAGTTTAACGCTAAGCGGGAACAGCTGCTGGCTTTAAACGTGCAGGCGCAGAGTCTTAATCAAAGCCTGTCCAGCACGCCTCAGAATGTTCCGGCGGTACAATAGATGGCCAAACTAAAATCGGTTTACGTCTGCCAAAACTGCGGGTTCGCCAGTCCTAAGTGGTCTGGCCGCTGTCCGGAATGCGGCGCCTGGAACAGCCTGGTGGAACAACCCGCCGGGCCGCCTGCCGGCAGCAACTTGCTGGCTAAAAGCCGGGGCAAGCCGTTGCCGGGCCAGTCTTTATCCGGCCTATCGGCCGCTGCCGGCAAGCCGCGATTGAGCAGCGGTTTCAAGGAAATCGATCAGGTGCTGGGCGGGGGCCTGGTGCCGGGTTCGGTTATTCTGCTGGCCGGTCAGCCCGGCATCGGCAAGAGCACCCTGGTGTTGCAGATAGCCGCCCAGGCGGCGACGGCTGGTCTTTCGGCGATGTACGTTAGCGGCGAGGAATCACTCAGCCAGATACATTTGCGAGCCGACAGGCTGGGGCTGGCGGCGGCCAAGCTGCAATTGGCCTCGTCAACCTCGGCGGACGATATTGCCGCCACCGTAGACACTTCCAACTACGACCTGGTTATCGTTGATTCGGTGCAGACCATGTCTATGGACCAGCTGTCATCGGCGCCCGGCACCATCAGCCAAATTACCAATACCGCCAACCTGATCATCCAGGCTGCCAAGCGGGCCGGCAGTTGCGTGATTTTAATCGGTCACGTTACCAAAGAGGGGGCCGTCGCCGGGCCGAAAATCCTGGAACATGCCGTGGATGTAGTGTTACAGCTGGAGGGCGATCGTTACGGCGGGTTGAAAATAGTCAGAGCGGCCAAGAACCGCTACGGCTCAACCAGCGACGCCGCTTTGCTGGAGATGACCGACACCGGTCTGGCGGCGGCCGAAAACCCTTCGGCCATGCTCCTGGCCGAGAGGTTAGATAGCGACGGTTCGGTGGTGATGGCTACCGTCGAGGGCAACCGGCCGCTGCTGGTCGAAATTCAGGCGTTGGTTGTGCCCACCCATTTCGGTTATCCTAAGCGCACTGCATCGGGTTTCGACTTAAATCGGCTTAACGTGCTGATTGCCGTGATCGAACGGCGCAGCCGGCTGAAGTTGTCCGATCAGGATGTTTTTGTGAACGTGGTCGGCGGCCTGAAATTACAGGACCCGGCGGCTGATCTGGCGGTGTGCATGGCCATCGCTTCGGCTGCCGCCGGACGGCGCCTGGCCGAGGATACGGTGGTCTTTGGTGAAGTGGGACTGAGCGGCGAGATCCGTTCGGCGCCGCAGGCCGGCTTGCGGCTGGAGGAGGCCAGCCGGTTAGGTTTCAAGCAGGCGGTGTCGCCGAAGATTAAAGCGGGACGATCATCAGCTGGTCGCCAAGCCGGCCGGCTGGCCGTGCGGCCGGTGAGCGAGCTGAGACAGGCTTTTAACCAATTCTTAAAGACTGCCTCGAAATAACAACCTTAAAAAGCTATTTACTAAATATTCAATTATCATGATTAATCTTATTTTACTGTTAGCGATATTAACAATCAGCGTTCTTACTCTGGTCTGGCTGGTTTTGGATAAAGCCGGTTTCAGAGTTGGCCAGGCGCCCGGCAGGAAAGTTCTGCTGGATACCTGCGCTTTAATAGACGGCCGAATAGTGGATATCGCCAAAGCCGGTTTCGTGCCAAGCCAGCTGCTGATACCCCGCGCCGTAGTCCGCGAGCTGCAATATATGGCCGATCAGAGTGATTCTGAGCGGCGGGAAAGAGCCCGTTTCGGCCTGGACGTGGTGCGAACCTTACAGGAAACCAAAAACGTAGACGTTAAAATATTGCCGTATGACAGCCAGTCTTTGGTTGACGAGCAGCTGATCGAACTGGCCAAGCGCCTGGGCGCCATGCTTTACACCACCGACTACAACTTAAACAAAGTCGCGCAAACCGAGGCGGTGGCGGTGCTTAACGTTAATGAACTGGCCCAGGCACTTCGACCCCGATATTTGCCCGGAGAAAAAAGCCGCATCAAACTGGTCCAGGCCGGTAACTCGGCTCATCAGGCGGTCGGTTATCTCGATGACGGCACCATGGTAGTGGTAGAGCACGCCAAATCGCTGATTGGCCGCGAAGTTCCGGTGGTCTTCACCCGGGTGCTGCAAACCGAGGCGGGCAAGATGATGTTTGCCACCACTCCCGCCGCTGCCGGGAAAGCCGTTTTCGGCCGGCGTCGCCGCTCCGGCGAATCCTGACACACCGCTGAACGATCAGTTATGCGGTGTCAGGCTGGGCGGCCCCAAGCCGCCGCTGCCGTTGCTGGGCGGGGGCGAAGTTTGAAAATCAAAATCCTTGGTGGCGCTACCGTCGTAAAGGGCCTGGTCGATCACGGTGATGGTAACCGTTTGTTTGCCGCTGCTGTCGGCAGTGAAATCGGCCGTGTAATTGCCGCTACTACCGGCCGGCACAGTAGCTATCAGCTGGCTGCCCACTCTGAACTCAACCGATTGCAGTTGGTTGGTGCCCTGGTTGACCGCGGCGGTGATGGTGTATTTGCCGGGGCTGCTGGAGCTGATTTGGATATCGGAAACGAACGGTTTTAAGTCGCTACACTGATGCACGTTATCATTGGCCGTAGGATCAAAGCCGTCCGGAGCGATGAACGACTCCTTTTTAGTAATCGGGTCGACGTATTTTTCGACGGTAACGGTTTTAATGGCTCGCGGCGGCGTGCAGGAAGTGGCTTTCTTCTTGGACACCGTGTCAAAGGCCATGCTGACGCCCGAAGTCTGAGGCTGGTTGAACCAGGAAGGAAAGATGTCGGTGCGGCCGGCCACCGTTAGGCGTTTGATTCCCGGCGGCTGCTGAAACCAGTCGCCGGGCTTCCAGGTGCCGTCCTTCTGGAAAATCTGCAGATGCAGCGGGCCCATGATGTTGTTGATGGTCGGGCCGACGATACTGGAAAGGGCATTGTTCATCGGTCGGCTGTCGTGGTTGCCCACCCATATGCTGGTAACCACCCGCGGCGAGTAGCTGTTCATCCACAAATCCTTGGAGCGGTTTCCCAGATTAGAGGTGCCGGTTTTGGTGGCCGTTTTAACTCCTGGTACGTTTAATCCCGAGGCTCCGAAGCCAAACGACGGGGCGCGGGCGGCATCGTCACTGAGAATGCTGTCTAGCAGATAGGGAATCTGGGGATCAAGCACCCGCTTGCCTTCGTCTTTCCATTGTTGCAACACCTGACCCTGGGCGTTTTTTACCTCCAGTATGGTACTGACCGGCTTGTAAATGCCGCCGCGGGCCAGCGTGGCGAATGCGTTGGCGTGTTCGATTTGTTTCAAACCGCAGCCGCCGATGGCCGCCGCCAGACCTACCTGGGCATCTTTTCCGTCGGTGCAGTAACTTAAATCGCCTACGTCGCGAATAGTTTGCAGGGCGGAGTCACGGCCGGTAATGTACATAGCCTTGACCGCCGGTATGTTGCGGGATTGGGCCAGCGCTTCGCGGATGGTCATGTCGCCCTTGAACTTGTTGTCGAAGTTGTTAAGCGGCGCGCCGTAAATCTGGTTGATTGGCTCGTCGCGCAGTATCGACCCGGCCCCGTAGTTGCCCTTAAACAGATTGGCGTAAACGAACGGCTTGATACTGGATCCGGGCTGTATGAACGATGTGGCGGCGTTATAGGCGCCGTAACCCGGATAGTTGTAATCCCGGCTGCCCATAAGGGCCAGAATCTGGCCGGTCGGCACATCCACCACGGTGACGGCACTGTTGTCGAAGCCGGCGGTACGCGGCAGGCTGGTCTGGAATAATTTGGCCACCGCCGACTCGACGATTTGCTGGGCCCGGTAGTCCAAGGTGGTCTTCACCGTCAGACCGCCGCGCCCCACGGTGGTGCTGCCCAGCTTGTCTATGAGCTGCTGCCTGACCATCTGCAGGAAGTGCGGCGCCTTGATGTTCTGATAGGCGCTACTTTCCGGCTTAAGAGTGTCCAGGATGGCTACCTTTTTGGCATCCTCGGCCTGTTGCTTGGTGATGTAGCCCTGCTCGGCCATTTTATCTAACACGATGCGCTGGCGCTCGATCAGCGCCTTGTTACCCTCTATGTTATAGGGGTTGTAAAGCGTAGGTTGCTGGGGTATGGAAGCTATCAGGGCGGCTTCGGGCAGGGTGAGGTCTTTGGCTGGCTTGCCGAAGTAGGTCTGGGCCGCCGACTCCACGCCGTTGCGCCGGCCGCCGTAGGGCGACTCGTTCAGGTAGAGGGTCAGGATCTGGTCTTTGTTGTACATCCGCTCCACCTCGATAGCCAGAATGGCTTCTTTAATTTTTCGGGGGACGCCATTAAGCCCTCTTTGGTTGGCCTGGTCGGCAAAAAACACCTGTTTGACCAGCTGCTGGGTTAGGGTGGATCCTCCCTGGGTGCTGCCTCCGGTAAAGTTATTAATGGCCGCTCTGACTATGCCGGAGGGGCTGATGCCGCGGTGTCGATAAAAGTCTTTGTCCTCAATCGCCACGGTAGCCTGCTTCATATAATTGGATATCTCGTCTGATTTAACTACCAGCTTGTAAGTACTGTCGCCTTTGTCTTCCCAAAGCAATACGCCGTTGCGATCGTAATATTTGGTGACGGTGGTTTGTACCCGCTTGTTGATTTCGCCCGGCCGGATAGCGTCCAGCTCTCTTCTGAACAGGGCGAACAGGGCCCCAACCAGCACGAACAGCAGCAGGGCGCTGATACCGGCAAGCTTGAGGGCCATAATGGCGCCTTCGCGACTGAACCAAAAAGCGGCTACCCGCCGGGGGTGCAGGCGGTAGAAAAACCGGCGCAGCGGATGCTTGGGCAGGCTGGCCAGATACTCCGCCCGGCGACGGCTGGCGCTGTCCCGGCGGTTCCGCCGTCGCGCCGACAGATTGGCGTAAACGCTGAGCCTTCGCTGGCCGCGACCCGACCGGAACTTTTTAAGCACTTTTTACTCGGCCTCCTTCAAAAGAGCATAGTCTTAAAAACAGCTTGATCATTAATTGCTTTTAACCTCATTATAACATTACCGGGCACGTAGAAAATTTAGGTTATAATGAACAGAAGTATCCAATTTATTGAGAAGGGCTAAAAACCATCATGAAGCTTTCCGAGCAGCTGAAGCGGCGCGGTTTCGTTAATCAGACAACCTTTAGTTCTATCGGGAAAATAGACGGGCCACCGCTGAGTTTTTACTGGGGGGTAGATCCCAGCGCCGATTCGATGACGGTCGGGCACCTGGCCATGGCCATGATGGTGCGTCACTTTATAATGGCCGGGCATAAGGCCGTGCTGCTGGTCGGCGGTGCCACCGGCATGATCGGCGATCCCAAAGACGACGCCGAGCGGGCCTTGGCCAGCCTGAAAGAAATCAGCCGCAACAAGGCGGCTATCGCCACTCAGTACAAGCAGCTGTTTCAAGGGTTGGATTTTCAGCTGGTAGACAACTACGACTGGTTTAAGTCGGTCAAGCTGCTGCCTTTTTTAAGGGATATCGGTAAGCAGTTCAGCATGAGCCAGCTGCTTGACCGAGAGTTCGTTAAAAGCCGGGTGGGCGAGGGCAAGGCCGGACTGAGCTATGCTGAGTTCAGCTATTCGCTGATCCAGGGATACGACTTCTGGCACCTGTTTAAAAATTACGGCGTAACCCTGCAGGTCTGCGGTTCCGACCAGTGGGGCAATTCGGTCAGCGGCGTGGAGCTGATTCGCAAACTGGAGGGAAAAACGGCTCACGTCTGGTCGGCCCCCCTGGTTGTTAATCCGGCTACCGGTAAAAAGTTTGGCAAAAGCGAAGCCGGCGCGATCTGGCTGGACGAAACCAAGACCAGCGTCTACAAGTTTTATCAGTTCTGGCTGAATGTTGACGACCTGGCGGCGGCGCAATATCTGAAGATTTATACCATGATTGATCTGGACGAAATCGACGGGCTGGTGTTAAGTTCGCAGGCTGATCCGTCAAAGAGGCTGGCCCAGAAGCGGCTGGCTTTGGAGGTAACCGGTCTGGTGCATGGCGCCGACAGGGCCGCCGCGGCTGAAAAGGTCAGCCGGGTGCTATTTGAGACCAGCGACCCCGGCACCCTGACGCCTGCCGAACTCAAGCTGTTGTCGGCCGAAATACCGGCGGTTCGTTGTCCGGACAGCCTGCCTCAGGTGATGGTGGCTGGCGGATTAGCTTCATCACTTAGCGAAGCCACCCGGCTGATTGCCTCCGGCGGCGTTAAAGTCAACGGCCGCCAGCCCGGCTCTGCCGACGAACCGCTGCCCGAATCCCGGCCCCTACTGCTCAAGAAGGGTAAAAACCAGTTCGCCTTAATACTGGATTGAAATAAAATCTGCGGTGCGAATTGATGACCCTATAGAAACGCTCAAAGGAGTCGGCCCGCAAGGCGCCGCCAAATTCCACTTAAGCGACATTCACACGGTCGGCGATATGATTTACAACTTGCCCAGAGACTACCAGGATTTCTCCAGGATCAGCCGAATTAGCGGTTTGCGGCCGGGTAGAGTCAGCCTGCGGGTTAGGGTGGACCAGGCGCACGGCCGCCGCCTGCGCCGGTCGATGCATCTGACGGAGGCCGTCCTGCAAGACGGCAGCGGTCAGGTGCGGGCCATTTGGTTCAACCAGCCTTATCGCTTGAGCCAGCTGAACGAGGGGGGCGAATTTTTAGTGGCCGGAGAATACGACTTTTGGCGCGATCGCTACCAGCTGGTTAATCCCGGCCTGGAAAGAATCTCCCAAACATCCGCGCCGACCGGGCGGATTTTACCGCAGTACCGCGAAACCAGGGGGCTGAAGTCCCACCTGATCAGGCGCTTGCTGGCCCAGCTCAAACCGTTGATCGCCACTCTGCCGGACAGTCTGCCCGAGGCAGTGGGCCGCCGGATCAATCTACCCCAGCTGTCGAATGCCTTGCTGTCGCTGCATTTTCCTGCCGATCTAAGCCAAATCGAGCCGGCCCGCCGCCGGCTGGCTTTCGAGGAGCTTTTTATTATGCAACTGGGCGGATTGTTGAATAAACGAGAAAACGCTTCGCTGGCGGGCTGGCGGATTCCGTTCGACGGTCCGGCCGCCAGAGATTTCGTGGCGGCTTTGCCTTTCAAGCTGACCGATTCCCAGCGGGCGGCCGCCTGGCAGATTATCAAAGATCTTGACGCCGACCGGCCAATGAACCGGCTGCTGCAGGGCGATGTCGGATCGGGCAAGACGGTGGTAGCCGGCATGGCCGCTTTTATGGCCGGCCGGGCGGGATTTCAAACCGCTTTCCTGGCTCCTACCGAAATCCTGGCCAGGCAGCATGCTCAAACCCTTAGTGAGCTACTGGGGCCCTTTAACGTGGAAGTGGCTCTGCTGACGGGCGGGCTGAGAACTGCCGCCAAGAGCCTTTTAAAACGCCGTATCGCTGACGGCATGGCTACGGTTATAACCGGTACCCATGCTCTTTTGACCGGCGACATCAAATTTAAAAATCTGGGCCTGGTGGTGGTGGACGAACAGCACCGGTTCGGAGTCAGCCAGCGGCGGGCTTTGCTTAAAAAATCCAGCCGGCTGCCGCATTTGCTGACCATGTCGGCCACCCCGATACCCCGCAGCCTGGCTTTGACGCTTTATGGCGAGCTGGACATCTCTCAACTTACCGACAAGCCGGCGGGAAGGCGCCCGGTTATTACCCGGATCTGTTCGCCCAACAGTCGGGAAGTGCTATACCGCACGGCTCTTGACGAGATTGCTGGAGGCCACGCCGTGTACGTGGTTTGCCCAGCCATCGGTCAAAACGGCGAGATGAGCGAACTGAAGAACGTTGAAGAGGAGGTTCTCAGGCTAGGCCGGTCGCCGCTGAAAGGTTGCCGCATCGGACGGCTGCACGGACAGATGAAATCCGCTGAAAAAGAAGCGGTACTGTCAGCGTTTACCGAAGGGGAGCTGGACGTTCTGGTGTCCACCAGCGTGGTAGAAGTGGGCGTCGACGTGCCGCGGGCATCGGTTATGGTGATCGAAGGCGCCGAACGTTTCGGCCTGGCCCAGCTGCACCAGCTACGCGGGCGGGTGGGCAGAACCGATCGGCAGAGTTATTGCTTTTTAGTGCCTTCCACCTCCGCGGAACCGGGACGCCGGCTAAGGGAGGTAGCGGCCAGTCAGGACGGTTTTTATCTGGCCGAAGTCGATATGCGCCTGAGGGGGCCGGGCGAAATTTATGGCCGCGCCCAGCACGGCAGGCTGCCGCTTAAGTTCGCTGATTTATCGGATAGCAGCCTGATAGCCAGTGCCCGACGGGCCGCCGAGCTGTTTTTAGGCCGGACCGGAGGCGATCTGCTAAAATACCAGCAACTCCATGAGCGGGTGGAATATTTTCGGCACCTGACCTCATTGAATTAAATAAACTGTCGCGGTAAAAACATGTATTCAGGTACAACCTTAAGGCGCGGTTCGGGCAACGTGCTAGGCGCTCATCAAAAAATTGACCGGCTGGCCATGAGGTATATCAAAAAGCAGCTACCGGAAGGTGTAGTTTTTCCTAAGATAGACGAGATTTTGCATTTCGAGGGCAATAATGGTCCTGACGGCATCAAACGCAAAAGCCCGGCGCGGGACGAACCGTGGCATTATTTCGATCCGAACGACCCGCGGGATAAGGGTTTGCTGGTGATGATCGAGGATCATTCTTACAACTTGACCCAGGCCTTAAAAAGCGGCAATCGCGAGAGAGCGGCCTTCGAAGCCGCCTGGATGGCCCACGCCTTGGTGGACGGGCTGACCCCCGCGCATCATTATCCGCTGGAGGAGAAGCTGGAGCAGCTCCGTGGCGAGGGCCTGGAAACCCGCCGGACGATCCGCGACAAGCTGATCATCACCGGCGGCCGGAGCCGGCGGGACACCTTGCGGCGCAACTGGGAGTTCTGGGGAGCCAAAGGCGTGATGACCACACACGTGCTGTTCGAAATAGGCATAGCCACCACCATCGCGCCGCTGACGCTGCCCAAAGGCCGGCCCGACAGCCACGAAATCGCGCGGGTCAGACGCGAAGGCATCGGCCCGTTCTTTTTGGAGGCCGCCCGTCACATCAGTCGGCTAAACATGTACGAGCGTTTTCACAAAAAGGGCTGGACCTCCAAGCTGGCCAGACAGACCAGGGAAGATCTGGTGCCTCTGATCGTTAAGACGGTGGCGCTGGCCTGGTACAGCGCCGCTTGGGCGGCGGCGGATGAGGCTTAGGATTATTGCCGGGAAATTCGGCGGCCGGTATATCGACGCGCCGGCAACAGGAGTCACTCACCCCATGAGCGAGCGGGTTCGGGCGGCTATGTTCAATATCTTGGGCGATCTTACCGGCCAGTCGGTGTTGGACGCTTTCGCCGGCAGCGGCTCTTTGGGTCTCGAGGCGATCAGCCGCGGCGCTGCCTCCGCTATTTTCATAGACAAAAATAAAACAGCCGCCGCCGTCATCACCGGCAATATCGCTTCGCTTGGAGCCGTCGGGGCGAAGGTTATCAGGTCGGAGGCTGCTTCCTGGAGCGCCAACAACCCCGGCGCCCGGTTCGACCTGGTACTGTGCGATCCGCCGTACGGCGCCATACAGACGGCCACGGTCGAAAAATTGGCCGGCCATTTAAAAAAGAACGGGCTTATGGTATTATCCCACTCAGGTAGGGAGCCGGCGCCGACCGTTAATGGAGTTGTTGTGGTGGACAAACGTAGTTACGGAGACGCGGCGCTGGCGATCTACCGTAGGGTTTGAATTTATTTTAGTCAGATTATTCTGAGCGCTTTTCTGTTAAGCTGTTTGTAGCGTGCTTTTTTCATTTTTTGCGCGAGTGGCGGAATGGTAGACGCGCATGCCTTAGGAGCATGTGCCCTCGGGCGTGGAGGTTCAAATCCTCTCTCGCGCACCAGTATATTGACATTGTTATCATAATTCCACGACAGAAAAAGCCGCCCGTTCGGGCGGCTTTTTCGTATAGTCGGCGCCTAACTCTAAGTTAGTACTGTACTTTTCTCGCAAAATATTTTTAAATGTAATAAGGGGCGTCAACAGGAGTATGATAGAGTCAATTTTACCCAGTCAGGATCTGTATCGCCAGCGCTCTCTTAAAATCGTCTATTCGGCAGTGGTAAATTTGGGCGCCGAGCCTAACGAAAAACTATCCCAAGCGTTTCAGCGGGCGCCGGATGGCCTGATTAAGTCGGACAGCTCCCATCTGCAGGCGGTGATGTTCCGGGCGGCTTACAGATTAATAATAACCGACGGGCGTGACATGAACCTGCCACAAAACCGGCTGGAGCAACTGTACAGGGTCTTTGGTACGCTGATGCGGGACTATGGCGGCAGGGACTGGCGGGATGCGGCGCTCGGTGAACTAACAGTTATGGCCAAGCGGCCGCTGGGTTTTCGCCGAGAGGCGGCCGTGTTCGGCAACCCCAACCAGGCGGCCCGTTTCGGCCAGGTGGCCCTGCAGGCGCATTACCAGGATATCCGGCGTCATTATTTCATTTCCCTGCTGGATGATCAGCTGGGCGATACGGAAGAAATCCTGCCGACCCGCGGTTTTATCCCTTTCCGCCTGAAGGCCGATCATAAACAGCCGATTAGCGCCGCGGGCTTCCTGCGCGAGACTGACCGGATGCTGTACGACATGGAATCGGTGGTGGAAAAACTGGGCAGGATATCTTTGGGCAATCAGATCGAATTCGTTAAATCGCCGGCAGCCGAGGAATATGTGTCCATTCAACCGGCCCTGCCGCTGCGGACCGGTCACAGCGGGCGCTAAAAAGCCGCTGCGCCCGACCGGACCAGGCTGTTATACTGACCGTGTGTAGCGTTGTAACTTTTTAAGAGCGATTTTTCGTAAATAATGAGCAATTTATCCACCCAACCATATAAGGGCGCCAAAGACTATTACCCGGAAGACCAGCGCCTTTTGAATTACATTTTCTCTGTCTGGCGCAAACAGTCGCGCAGCTTCGGCTACCAGGAGTACGGCGCGCCGCTGCTGGAGCCGCTGGAGCTGTTCGCCGCCAAAAGCGGCCAGGAAATAGTCAACGAACAGACTTATACCTTTGTCGATCGCGGCGGCCGGCAGGTGGTGATCAGGCCCGAGATGACTCCCAGCGTCAGCCGGATGGTGGCCGCTAGAAGGCAGGAGCTGGCTTATCCGCTGAGGCTTTATTCGATTGCCAATTTCATGCGTTACGAACGGCCCCAGCGCGGGCGCGAGCGCGAATTCTGGCAGCTGAACGCCGATATTTTCGGTGTAGCCAGCGTGGACGCCGAAGCGGAAATCATCACCTTGGCCGATCGTATCATGAAATCGTTCGGTGCTGCCGAAAAATCGTACAAAATTAAAATCAACAGCCGTCAGCTAGTCAACGTGATGATGGCGGAATACCTTAATCTGGATGTGGTGCAATCCGAACTGATGGTCAAACTCTTTGATCGCAAGGATAAAATCAGCCGCGAGGAGTTCCGCGACCAGGCAGCCGCCATCTTTGACACCGAACGCTCGGGGGAGGGCCTGAAAAAAATCGCCAGGCTGCTGGGCGCCAAAACCATGGGGGAGCTGCCGCCGCAGCTGCTGAAGACGGCCGCGGTGGCCGAGGTGCAAGCGCTTTTCACCCTGCTGCGCGAGCGCGGCGTTGGCAGCGCCGTGTTTGATATCACTCTTATGCGGGGCTTCGACTACTACAGCGGAATCGTCTTTGAGCTGTTCGATACCGATCCCGAAAACAGCCGGGCGCTGTTTGGCGGCGGCCGCTACGACGGTCTGGTCGGTCTGTTCGGTGTGGAAAATCTGCCGGTGGTCGGTATGGCTCCTGGCGCTACCACTTTGAAAGATTTTTTGACGGTACACGGCCTGTTGCCGGATTTGCCTGGCGAGACTGACGTTTACGCCATCGTGACGGGAGCGGAAGCCATGACTGGCGCTCAGGCGCTGGTGGACAAGCTGCGGCAGGAGGGGGTCAACGTGGCACTGGACATTACCGGACGCAAGGTTGACAAACAGATAAAATCGGCAGTCAAGAGCCGCGTGCCTTTCATGCTGTTTTTGGGCCAACAGGAACTGGCCGACGAAACGTACACCCTGAAGGACGTCCTGAAAGAATCCGAACAAAAACTCAGTTTCGAGAGGCTGGTAACCACGGTCAAGGATTATCGCCGCCGGGGACGCTCGGAAACCGAGGAAGAACTGTAGCTTGTCCGATCCGCCGTGTTTTGATTTGCCGGCCTATCCTTTACAATAGTTCGGGTTATGAAACATACCTTGCAACACATCTCCGACACCGCCGCTCGGCTACGTATCGAGCTGGATAGCCAGGAGCTGGCCGTTTTGAGGCGGCTGGCTCTTAAACGGCTGGCTGCCGAGTTGCGGCTGCCCGGTTTTCGCCGGGGCAGCGTTCCTTTGGAGCTGGCTGCCAAACGGATCGATCCCGGTCTGTTGAGACAGCAGACGCTGGAGGACGCCGTTAACTGGTCGTTCAATAAGGCTGCCGGGCTGGCCGGCCTGACACCCTTGGATCAGCCGGATATAGACGTCAAAAGCTACGGCGATGACAGCCTGGTTTTCGTAGCCAGCCTGCAAATATTGCCGCCGGTCAAGTTGGGCGACTATCACAACCTGGGGGCCAGACGGCCCGAGGTTTCGGTAAGCGCCCAAGAAGTCGGGCAGGTTATCCACCAGCTGCGCCTGGCCAGGGCTGACAAAACCGTCACGAAACAGCCGGCTCGGCAGGGCGACGAGGTTTGGATTGATTTTGTCGGCTACGATGCCGGCGGCCGGGCCGTCCAGGGAGCCAGCGGCCAAGATTATCCTTTGACGCTTGGCGGCCAGACCTTTATTGACGGTTTCGAGGAGGCCCTGCTTGGCAAAAAAGCCGGCGACCAGCTGGAGCTGAAGCTAACGTTTCCGGCCGACTATCATCAGCAGGCGTTGCGTTCTAAGAAAGTTACCTTCAAAATCAGCGTTAAAACGGTTAAGCGGGTTAACTTACCGGCGCTGGACGACGCTTTTGCCGAAGCGGTGGCCGGACGCCCGGTCAGCCTAAAAACGCTCAAAGCCGACATTAAAAGGGAGCTTGCCAGCCAGAAGCAACGCCAGTCGGACGATGATTTTCGGGACAGATTGGTGGAACGCCTGGTGGCGGTTAGTCAGGTGCCGGTACCCGACGTTCTGGTAAAAGACCAGGTGGATTTTATCGAGCGCGATACGCTGCAGAACCTGACGCGCCGCGGCTTGACGCTTGAGGGCTACCTTCAGGCGCAGGGTCTCAGCCGTGAACAATGGCGCGAGGGTGAGCTGAAAGAAGCTGCCGCCCGTCGCGTCCAGGCGGGTTTGGCCCTGGCCGAGCTTAGTAAGGTTGAGCGCGTGGAGGTGTCGAAGGAAGAACTGGAGACCCGCTACGACGAATTCCTGGCGCGCTACGGCGACGCCAAAGCCCGCGCCCGGCTGGACTCGGACCGGTCGCGCCGGGATTTCGCCAATCATCTTCTGAGTGAAAAAACCATTGACCGGCTGGTCGAGCTGAACAGTTCTGGCACTCATTGACTTAGAGTGCCAACACGGTTATCATGGTCTTAAGCTTATGAAAAATTATCTTGTTCCCACGGTTATCGAGAAAAGCCACGACGGCGAACGCGCCTTCGATATCTACAGCCGCCTATTAAAAGAGCGGATCATCTTTTTAGGCGAAGACATTAACGAGCATACTGCCAACATAGTGGTGGCGCAGCTGCTTCATCTGGCTTATGAAGATTCGGATAAAGACATCGCTTTATATATCAACAGCCCTGGCGGCAGCGTTTACGACGGCATGGCCATTTACGACACCATGCAGTTCATTAAACCCGATGTGGCCACCTACGGCATAGGCTTGCAGGCCAGCATGAGCGCCTTTTTGCTAAGCTCCGGCGCTAAAGGCAAACGGTTCCTGCTGCCCAACAGCCGGATCATGCTGCACCAGCCGGCCAGCAGTACCCGGGGCAAGGTAACCGACATGGAAATAGATCTGCGGGAGTCGTTGAGGGTGAAAGAGCTTATGGCCGACATTCTAGCCAAAAACACCGGCCAGAAACTGGCCAAAATCAAAAACGACATGGAGCGCGATTTCTGGATGGACTCCAAGGAAGCGGTGGCCTACGGCGTGGCCGATAAAGTTATCGACAAAAGCCGCTAAAAAACTTAGACGTTGATCTTGACGGATGGCATCGGTTTGGTTCATAATGGTTGTTTAATGAAGTCAGAGTAAATCCGAGGGCTTGTACGGGGTGCCGCCAAACTTCAAGAGTGGCCCGGAGTTTGGTCTAAAAAACCGCCAGAGTTGAAGAGCATCCGCAGATAAACCGGGTTTAGGGGCAAGGCTTTTACGGGGCGCCGATTTATTATCTTAAGTTCAAGGAGCAAACGCGCCTGCATGGCTAAGAAAACCACCGCCAACGCCAAAAGAATTTATTTTACCAAAGAAGATAACGCTCTACAGCTCCCTAATCTGATAGCTCATCAGCTTGATTCGTGGCGCGATTTTGTGTCGCAGGGGCTGGGAGAAATCCTGGCCGAGATCAACCCCATCGAAGATTACACCGGTCAGAAGCTGGAACTGCGTTTTCGTGACTATCACTTTGAAGAGCCGAAGGTTAGCGAATCGCAGGCTCACGAAAACAACGTGACTTTCGAGGCGTCGCTCAAAGCGGTGGTCGAGCTAACCAATAAAGTTACCGGTGAGGTTCGCGAGCAGGAAATCTACCTGGGCGATTACCCGTGGATGACCGCCCGCGGCACCTTTATCATCAACGGCGTGGAGAGAGTGGTAGTCAGCCAGCTGATCCGCAGCGCCGGTATTTTCTTTACCGCCTTGTCCAGCGCCGGCCGTAATTATTACGGAGCCAAACTGATTCCCGGGCGGGGCGCCTGGCTGGAATTCGAAACCGCCGCCGGCGGGGCGATTTACGTTAAGATAGACCGCCGCCGCAAAATACCGGTGACCACCCTGCTGAGAGCGCTAGGCTATCCGACCGCTGTCGCCTTGAAAGACCTGTTTAAAACGGTCGACACAGGCGAGCTTAAATATATTGACGCCACTTTGGAAAAGGATCCGGCACATGGCGCCAACGAGGCGCTGATAGAAGTGTTTCGCCGGTTGAGGCCGGGCGATTTGGCGACCGTGGACAACGCCCGCAGCTTAATCGAGAACATCTTTTTCGATTTCAAGCGGTTTGATCTGTCACGGGTCGGACGGTTTAAGCTTAACCAGCGCTTGAAGCTGGATGTGGCCAACACCATTGAGAACCGGGTGATGCGCCTGGAAGACCTGGTGGCCATCGTCAGCGAGATCATCCGCCTGAACAACACCCAGGAACCGCCCGACGATATCGACGCCCTCAGTAACCGTCGGGTCAAACTGGTGGGCGAGCTGGTGGGCAGGCAGTTCCGCATCGGCATGCTACGCATGGAGCGCAACGCCAAAGACCGCATGAGCATGAGCGACATCGAGAACGTCTCGCCAGGCCAGTTGATTAACGCCCGGCCGGTGGTGGCAGCGGTGCGCGAATTTTTCGCCAGTTCGCAACTCAGCCAGTTCATGGAACAAACCAACCCGATGAGCGAGCTAGCCCATAAGCGGCGTCTTAGCGCCATGGGTCCGGGCGGCTTAAGCCGCGAACGGGCCGGTTTTGACGTGCGCGACGTGCATCCGACCCACTATGGCCGGCTTTGCGTGATTGAAACGCCCGAAGGCGCCAATATAGCCCTGGTTTCCAATTTGGCCAACTATGCCCGGATCAACGAGTACGGCTTTTTGGAGACGCCGTATCGAAAAGTGAAAAACGGCCGGGTTACCGATGAAGTGGTTTATCTGGACGCCGCCAACGAGGCTAATGAGGTGATAGCCGATGCCGGTAACCGTCTGGACGACAAAGGCCGGTTCGTGGACGATCGCCTGTCTGCCCGCAACCGCCTGGTGCCCGAGGAAGTCGAAGCGTCCATAGTGACTTATTACGACGTGGCCTACAAGCAAATAATCGGAGCCACCGCGTCGCTGGTTCCATTTATCGAGAAAAACCGGATCGACCGCAGTCTGATGGGCGCGAACATGCAGCGCCAGGCCGTGCCGCTGATCAAGACCACCAGCCCGATAGTCGGCACCGGCATGGAGGCCCACGTGGCCGCCAACACCGGCCAGCTGATCGTGGCCGAAGCTGACGGCGAGGTGGTCAAAGCCGAAGCGGCCGAAGTGCAGGTCCGTTACGGCAAGGACATTAAGTCTTATCTGCCGGCCCGTTTCCAGCGCAGCAACGACGGCCACTGCATCAATCATAAAGTGACGGTCAGTCGGGGCCAGAAAATTAAAGCGGGTGACGCATTAATAGAGGGCGCTTCGATTGACGATGGCGAGCTGGCCCTTGGGCGCGACCTGCTGGTGGCTTTCATGCCCTGGGGTGGCTACAATATGGACGACTCGATTATTTTAAGCGACCGCCTGATTAAAGACGACGAGCTGACCAGTATCACCATAAACGACTTCATGGTGGAAGTCCGCGAGACCAAGCTGGGGCCGGAAATCGTTACCCGAGACATCCCCAACGTCAGCGAGGAAAGTTTGCGGCACCTTGACGAGGACGGTATCGTCCGGGTCGGGGCCGAGGTCCGCGCCGGCGATATTCTGGTGGGCAAGATTACCCCCAAGGGCGAGCAGGAGCTATCCAGCGAAGAGAGGCTGCTAAGAGCCATCTTCGGCGAAAAAGCCAAAGACGTGCGCGACACCTCGCAGCGGATGAGTAACGGCAAACACGGCAAAGTGGTCGGCGTTAAAATTTTCAGTCGCGAAAAAGGCCACGAGCTCAAGGCTGGCGTGCTGATGCAAATTCAGATTTTCGTAGCCCAGCTGCGCAAGATCGCTGTCGGCGACAAGCTGGCCGGTCGTCACGGCAACAAAGGAGTGGTGGCCCGTATTCTGCCCGCTGCCGACATGCCTTTCATGGCAGACGGCCGTCCGGTTGACGTTATCCTGAACCCGCTGGGCGTGCCTTCGCGCATGAACCTGGGCCAGCTGTTTGAAATTCACATGGGCATGGCTGCTCACGCTTTGGGCTATAAAGTAGCCACCTCGCCATTTAACGGCGTCAGCTTGGAGACTATTCAGCAAGAGCTGGCCAAAGCCGGGCTGCCTGAAGACGGCAAGGTGCAGCTGTATGACGGACGTACCGGCGAAGCCTTCCACGAAAGGACGACAGTCGGCAGCATGTACATTATCAAGCTGCACCACATGGTGGCTGATAAAATTCACGCCCGCTCGATCGGCCCCTACACTATGGTGACCCAGCAGCCCCTGGGCGGTAAAGCCCAAAACGGCGGCCAGCGATTCGGCGAGATGGAGGTCTGGGCCCTGGAGGCTTACGGCGCGGCCAGTACGCTTCAGGAAATGCTCACCATCAAATCGGACGATGTCTACGGCCGGGCCAAGAGTTATGAGTCTATCATTAAGCGCGAGCCGATTACCGGCCCTAAAGTGCCGGAAAGCTTCAATGTCCTGGTTAAGGAGTTACAGGGCTTGTCGCTTCGAGTGGATCTAATCAATCAGCAACAAAGCCAGGCGATCGACGCCGAAGTGGTACTGGACAAAACGTACCAAGAAGAAGCCGCCAATCTGCCTTCGGCCACTCCGCCACCGAGCGACGACGCCCCGATTGATACCACGGTGGCCGACGAAGCCGACGAATACGGAGAAATCGATCTGGCGGACGGCATGACCATTGAAATTGTTGAGCCGACGGAATCCGATGAAGAAGATAACGCCAAGGAGGCAGCCTAAAATGGCCAAAGATTTTAACGGTACCGGTATAGCCGACTTCAACGCCGTACGCCTGGTGGTTGCCAGCGCCGATGACATTCTAAGCTGGAGCTACGGCGAAGTTACCAAGCCGGAAACCATCAATTACCGCACTCAAAAACCGGAGCGGGACGGCTTGTTTTGCGAACGGATCTTCGGGCCGGTGAAGGATATCAACCCGCACGACGTTAAGTTGAAGGGCGTTCGCAGCCGCGAGGCGGCCGTGGACAAAAACGGCGAGCTGGTTACCAAGAGCATTGTCCGCCGCGAACGGATGGGTCATATCAGTCTGGCCTCGCCGGTGGCTCACATCTGGTTCATGCGCGGCACGCCCAGCGCCATGGCGCTGCTTCTGGGGCTAACCGTCCGCAGCCTGGAGCGCATCGCTTATTTTGCCAGCTACGTCATTCTGGAGGCCGATGAAACCGCCCGCCAAAAAGCGCTCAGCGACGCAGAAGCCGAATACGAGGCCGCCAAGGCAGCCGTGCGTCAGCGGTTTGAGAAGCAGGCCTCCGGCGAAGGCGCCGACATTAAAGCCCTGGCCGCCGAGCAAACCCAAGAACTGGAAGAGCTGGCCGCCGATTATCAGCAAAAACGTTCCCAGCTGGACGCCATGCAGGTATGCAGCCTTTTAGGTGAAACCGAATACCGCAACCTGCCGCCGGAATACCAGTCAATCGTCAAGGTGGGTATGGGCGGCGAAGCACTCTACGCGCTGCTGAAAAAAATCAACCTAAAGCAGTTAATAGATGATCTGAACCAGGAGGCTGAAACGGCCAAGGGCCAGCGCAAGAAAAAACTAATAAAACGGCTGAAGGTGCTGGAAGGCATGCAACGGGCGGGCATCAAACCGGAGAGCATGTGCGTCAGCGTGCTGCCGGTTATACCGCCTGATCTGCGCCCGATGGTTCAGCTGACCGGTGGCCGGTTCGCCACTAGTGATCTTAACGATCTTTACCGCCGGGTGATCAACCGTAACAACCGCCTGAAAAAACTGATCGAGTTGAACGCGCCGGAAGTCATTCGCCGCAACGAGATGCGCATGCTGCAGGAAGCGGTTGATGCCCTAATTGACAACAGCGCCGCCAGGGGCGGCCGGGCGGTCAGCGCCACCGGCGGACGCCGGCGGCTGAAATCGCTGTCCGATATGCTCAAGGGTAAGCAGGGGCGCTTCCGCCAGAACCTGCTGGGCAAGCGGGTGGACTACTCGGGCCGTTCGGTTATCGTAGCCGGACCCGATCTGAAAATCAATCAGTGCGGCTTACCCAAGGCCATGGCCTTAGAGCTATTCAAGCCGTTCGTCATAGCTTATCTGCTGGAGCACGAATACGCCCACAACATTCGCAGCGCCACCCGGCTGATAGACGCCGGCGAAACAGTGGTTTATGACGCCCTGGACGAGGTCATTCGAGACAAGTACGTGCTGCTTAACCGCGCGCCCACCTTGCACCGGCTGGGTATCCAGGCTTTTCAGCCCAAGCTGATAGAAGGCAAGGCCATTCAGCTGCACCCGCTGGTAACCACCGGTTTTAACGCAGATTTCGACGGCGACCAGATGGCTGTCCACCTGCCCTTGTCGGACCAGGCTCAGGTCGAGGCTAAGGAGCTGATGAGTGCCACCAAAAATCTGCTGAAGCCATCGGACGGTTCGCCCATTTTAAACCTGACCCAGGACATCGTGCTGGGCTGCTATTATCTGACTTATCTGAAGCCTTCCGCTCAAGAAGATGTCAAGCAGCCTAAAACTTACAGCTCGGTGTCCGAAGCCATTCACGCCTTCGACCGCGGCTTGCTTAAGCTGCAGACACCTTTAATTCTCCCGGTCAAGAGAGAGCTGCGCCAAACCACTCTGGGGCGTGTTTTCTTTAACGAAGTCTTGCCGGACGACTTCCCGTACATAGAGGACGTCATGAACAAAAAGCGCCTGTCGGCGGTTATGCGCCGGATTTTCGAGACCTACGGACAGGAACAAACTGGCGCTATCGTTGACGAGATTAAAAATCTGGCTTTCGAGTACGCCACCGCGGCGGCCATCTCTACCGCCGTCAGCGATTACTTCGATGTCGAAGAGATCGGCGGCATTATAGAGGAAGCCGACCGGCGTGCCAAACAGATTTTCGATCAGTACGAGCAGGGGCTGGTAACCGATGACGAGCGGTACGCCCTGACCATTGAAACCTGGCGGTCGGTGGACAGTAAAGTTATGGAGCTGCTGGACGTCCGACTGAAACAGGAGGACACCTCGATAGCCGTCATGGTAGACTCCGGCGCCCGCGGCAGCCTGGCCAACATCAAGCTGGCCGCCGCTTATATCGGCGTTATGGTTGACGCCAGTGGCAAGGAAATCGAGCTGCCGATACGTTCCAGCTTTAAAAAAGGCTTAACTCCCCTGGAAGCCTTCGCCGCTACCCGCGGCAGCCGTAAGGGGCTGATCGACACCGCCCTGAAAACAGCGGACTCGGGCTATCTGACACGGCGGCTGGTGGACGTCAGCCAGGACGTGTTCACCGTAAAAGACGACGCCGAAGACCCGGGCTTCAATATTCTGCGCGAAGAAACCGCTACTACTATGATAGATTTCAAGGACCGTCTGTCCGGACGCTATTGCGCCGAGGACGTGCCCGGGCATGTAAAGCGCGGCGAGCTGATTACCCAGCAGATCGCCGAAGCAATAGAAGCCGACGAGACGATTGACGGCGTGAAGATTATGAGCGTTCTCAGCTGCCATAACCTGCGCGGCGTGCCCCAGAAGAGTTACGGTATAGACATGGCTACCGGGCGCCTGATTGACCCCGCCCAGCCGATCGGCGTTATCGCCGCCCAATCGGTGGGCGAGCCGGGTACTCAGCTGACTCTGAATACCTTCCACAGCTCGGGCGTCGCCGGAGACGATATTACCCAGGGTCTGCCTCGGGTGGACGAGCTTTTTGAAGCCCGCGCGCCCAAAGGCCAGGCCTATCTGGCTGAAACCGACGGCGACGTCAGGGTTTGGGAGGATGGCGAGCATTACGTGATTCAGATCATTCCGGCTTCCGGCCGCAGCGAAAAAATACCCGTGGAAGACCGGCTGATCCGTGTTAAATCCGGCACCCAGGTGCGCGGCGGCGACGTACTGGCCAGCTTCAAGGACGAATCGCAACCCTTAATCGCCCCGTTCGACGGCGAGGTGGAGGTGGGCGAGGGCGAGATCGTCATAACCGCTTCGTCCGCCGCGCCCTTGCGGTACGAAATTCCGGGCTTCAAAAACCTGACCGTCAGCGACGGCGATAAAGTTGCCGCCGGAGACCGGCTGACCAACGGCTCGATCAACCTACACGATCTGATGCGGCTGAAAGGCATAGAAGCCACCCAGCGATACATCATCAACGAGGTGCTGCGTATTTACGCCGCTCAGGCCCAATACATTTCCGGCAAGCATCTGGAAGTAATCGTGCGCCAGATGTTCAGCCGGGTGCAAATTGAAGACCCGGGCGACAGCTCGTTTGTAACCGGCGACATCGTTTCCAAAGCGTCCGTGGTGGAAGCCAATCACGATCTGACAAGCAAAGGGCGCAAGCCGGCGCAATACACCCAGCTGCTGCTGGGCATAACCAAAGTAAGCATCTGGTCCGATAGTTTCTTGTCGGCAGCCTCCTTCCAGGACACCACCAGGGTGCTGATTAACGCCGCCATCTCCGGGCGCGTTGACAAACTCTACGGCCTGAAAGAAAACGTGATTATCGGCCGCAAAATACCGGTCGGTACCGGCGCGGAAGATCCGACAGACTAAAAAGGCCGGCCGCCGCCAGAGCGGCTGGACGGGCGAATCTGGACAAAAGGGGCCGCAGCGTTTATAATGCCAGGCTAAGAGTTTCATTAATAAGAATTAGCAAACTCCTCTCTTGCGCTGGCAGACCTCAAACGGCTCATCGGTGTGTGCCGGGCCGGCCGGTGCGGGCGGAGAAAATTCAGCCGACCGGATGACGATTTCGCTAAGTCATAGCGGTTTGGGCCAACCGGGTAGGGTCGCGGCAGGCGGCGTCATCCGGACAGCATTTTTAAGGAGAATCAATGCCAACCATTAATCAGCTTGTTCGTAAACCGCGACGCAGCGCTCCCAAAAAGAGCAAATCGCCCGCCCTGGGTCGTATCAGCAACTCCCTCAAGGTCAGGTATTTAGACTATGACGCGCCCCTTAAACGCGGCGTTTGCGTAAAAGTGACCACCAAAACCCCGAAAAAACCCAACTCGGCCCTACGCAAAGTCGCCCGGGTTCGCCTGTCCAATGGCCACGAGGTTTGGGCTTATATCGGCGGCGAGGGCCATAACCTACAGGAACACGCCGTGGTTTTGGTGCGCGGCGGAAGGGTCCCCGATCTGCCGGGTGTCCGGTACCACATAGTCAGGGGTGCCCTGGATCTTCAGGGAGTTGCCAACCGGAAGCGCGGCCGCAGCAAATACGGCACCAAGAAGGAGAAATAACATGCCCCGTCATAAAACCAAAACCCTTCAGAGGGTGATTCCCGCTGACCGCAGGTATTCTTCGGTTCTGGTGCAGCGGTTGATTAACAAGAGTCTCAGGCAGGGCAAGAAGCAACTGGCCGAGCGCCAGGTTTACATGGCCTTGGAGCTAGCCGCCAAGAAAATCGGCTCCGATCAACCTTTGGCGGTTTTTGAAACGGCCATGAAAAATCTTTACCCCCAGTTCGAGGTTAAAAGCCGACGGGTGGGGGGCGCGAACTACCAAATTCCCTTTTCGATTCAGGGAGGCCGGCAACAGCACTTCGCGTTCATGTGGCTGGTCGGTGCCGCCCGGCAACGCTCTGGCGCGCCTTACGCTCAGTCCCTGGCGGCCGAGATAGCCGACGCCTACAACCAGACCGGTACCGCTTTCAAGAAGAAGGAAGACACCCACCGCATGGCCGAAGCTAACCGCGCGTTCGCGCATTTCGCCCGGAGCTAGACGGATGAGGCCCATCTCCCGGGAAGTACAGGAACAATTACCCGAACAGTGCCGCAAGTGTCCGGTAGTGCAAAGGTTTGATATTCTGGCGCTGGAAGCGGCTGAATACAGCTGCCGCGAGATTAAGCTGGCGCTCGGACATCTGGACGAGGCCGTTAGTGGTCCCGACACCGATTGGCCAAAGTTTGACCGTCAGGAGCAAGCGCCGTGCCAGGCGACCGTGTCTCGCGCGGCCTTCCGCCGCCGCGCCGAGGAGCGCCTGGCGAAAGTCCTGGAACTGGTTGACGGCCAATGTCCTGGATCGACCAGGGGCGGCAGCCGAAAGGGACTGGCCGGCGCGCTGGAGTTTTTGGCCGGCGCCCGCAGCTGCCACAATCCCAATTTCGCCCGGCTGCAAGGCGACGAAGAGATGGCCCCGCGCCTGCGCGAGGCAAACTGGACAACTTAGGCATTTATTTTTAAGGAACAATCATGGCAGACAAACAATATTCGATCGAAAGGCTCCGTAACATCGGTATTATCGCCCATATTGACGCCGGCAAAACCACCACCACCGAGGCCATCCTTTACCGTACCGGCTTGAAGCATAAAATCGGCGCGGTGCACGAGGGCGAAACCACCACCGACTGGATGGAGCAGGAGCGCGAGCGGGGCATCACCATCACCTCGGCCGCCGTTACCTGTTATTGGAAAGACCACAAAATCAATATTATTGACACGCCCGGCCATATTGACTTTACCGCAGAAGTGGAGCGTTCCTTGCGGGTGCTGGACGGCGCCGTCGTGGTGTTCGACGGCAAGATGGGCGTGGAAGCTCAAACCGAAACGGTCTGGCGTCAAGCCAACAAATACAAGGTGCCGCGCATCTGTTTTATCAATAAAATAAATCAAACCGGCGGCGATTTCTACAAGAGCCTGGAAAGCATCCACGCTAGGCTGAGCAAGCGGGCTCTGCCCATACATCTGCCGATTGGTTTCGAGCAATCGGTCAGTGGCGTGGTCGATTTAATCACCATGAAGGCGTATACCTATGACGACTTCGCTGATAAGGCTCTGCATATCGGCGAGATTCCCGCCGATATGCGGGAAAAGGCCGCCCGCGCCCGTACCCTGCTGATTGAAGCGGCAATTGAAGCCGACGACAGCCTGTTCGAGAAATATCTGGATCAGGGCGAGTCCGCCATCAGCGAAGCCGAGCTGATTGGCGCCGTTCGCAAAAGCGTGCTGAGCGGCGAGTTTTACGCCGTTACCGGCGGCGACGGCCGTGGAGTTATCGTGGAGAAATTACTCGACCTGGTCGCCCAGTACCTGCCTTCGCCGCTGGACGTCGGTTCCGTCTGGGGGACTCATCCTAAATCGGGCGATCAGATAGAAAGAAAGCCCGATTCGGCCGAACCGTTCGCGGCGTTGGCTTTTAAGCTAGCCAACGACCCGTTCGTGGGCAAGCTGGTCTTTTTCAGAGTGTACAGCGGCGTGCTGAAAACCGGCAGCTACGTGTTAAACAGCGGCGCCGATGAAAAGGAGCGGATAGGCCGGATTCTGCGGATGCACGCCGACAAGCGCGAGGATCTGACTGAAATCAGCGCCGGCGATATCGCCGCGGCGGTGGGTCTGAAATCCACCACTACCGGCACGACGCTGTGCGACGCTCAGCATCCGATTATTTTGGAAAGCATCGATTTTCCGGAACCGCCAGTCAGCATCGCCATCGAACCGAAAACCAAAGCCGACCAGGAAAAAATGAGTCTGGCGCTGCAGCGCCTGGCCGAAGAGGATCCGACTTTCCGGGTGCACACTGATCACGAAACCGGGCAGACCATCATCCGGGGCATGGGCGAGTTGCATCTGGAAATTTTAGTGGACCGCATGAAGCGCGAGTTTAAGGTTGAGGCCAACGTCGGTCAGCCGCAGGTGGCGTACCGCGAGACCATACGATCTTCGGTAGAGGTTGAAGGTAAGTACATCAAGCAGTCGGGAGGACGCGGTCAGTACGGTCACGTTTGGCTGAAGCTAGAGCCTAACGAGTCCGGCAAGGGCTTTGAGTTCGTAGACGCCATCAAGGGCGGAGTGGTGCCCCAGGAGTATCGTCCGGCAACCAAGGCCGGTATCCAGGAAACGCTGGAAGGCGGTGTACTGGCAGGGTATCCCGTGGTAGACGTTAAGGCCACTTTGTACGACGGCAGCTTTCACGACGTCGACTCGTCGGAGCTAGCCTTCAAGATGGCGGGAGCCATGGCTGCCCGGGATGGAGTTAAAAAGGCCAAGCCGGTACTGCTTGAGCCAGTCATGAAAGTCGAGGTTATTACCCCGGAGGAGTTCATGGGTGACGTCATAGGCGATCTCAACTCCCGCCGTGGCCGTATCGAGGGCATGGAAGACCGCACGGGAGTCAAGGTGGTTACGGCCTTCGTGCCGCTGGGCTCCATGTTCGGTTACACTACCGACCTGCGCAGCATGAGCCAGGGCAGGGCCTCCAGCAGCATGGAACTGCATAGTTACGAAGAAGTGCCGCCGGGTGTGGCTCAGGAGATCATCAGCAAAAGCGGCCAGGGATCCTAAAATAGGCGATTTCTTAAGAGACCGAGTTTACCCATAAGCTAAACTACTAACCACCCGCCATGTCGCTATCGGAACGCCCGAACTATCTTGAAACATCCGAGCCGAACAGCCGGCTGATCCGGCTGCGCTATTTCGCCTCGGCGGCCATGGACGGCAATCTTCGGCCGGAACGGTCCATCGTCTATCTGACGGATTACCTGAGGGATGATTTTGGCTGCAGCGAGGAAGAAGCCGCCAGATTGTTGCACAACGGCCTGGGTATTACCGAAGAAATTTACCGCAGCGACGGCTCGGAATTCGTCCAGCTTGTCCGGCTGGCCCCTCTGAAGCTTGGGCAACTGATAGAAATAGCCTATCCGGAACCCGATCACCAGCAGTTCTTAATCGATTGGTACGATCTGGCCGCTAAAACAGCCTTGGCCGGGGCCGAAGAACACATGGCACACCGCATCATCTGTTACCTACCCCCCAACGAAACTGGCTGCCAGTATAGCCGGGTATGCCCGCCTAAAGCCGCCCGTAATATTCTAATAGCCGAGGCTCTCCACGGCCGTCACGAGGGCGATCCCACTTATCAGGCGGTTACGGGGAGTTTATTGTTCGGCGCAACCGTCCGCTGCAAGCTCGAAGCCGCCTACCGGTGCCAGTTGATCGGTCAACTCGAGAGAGGGGCAATCTGGCAGATGTATCAAAACGGCGGCCACTAGCGGCTGGGGCCGTTGTGCTAAAAACCTGCCGGTTTAAAAAACCAAATAAGGCGAAAAGCACTTTACAGTAGGAATAAAAACATCTATAATCGGCGCCATACGCCGTGAGGATTTTTTCCTCATGCACTAAAAGGCGAAGATTACAACCTTCATCAGAACAACCTTAAGGAGACCAAAAAATGGCAACATTCGACCGCAGCAAACCTCACGTAAACGTTGGCACTATGGGCCATGTCGATCACGGCAAGACTACCCTGACCGCCGCTATCACGGCTGTTTTGGCGGCCTTATTGCCTAGCGACACCAACAAGCCGGTTGCTTACGACCAGATAGATAAAGCCCCGGAAGAGCGCCAGCGCGGCATTACCATCGCTACCAGCCATCAGGAGTACGAAAGCGAGAAGCGCCATTACGCCCACGTGGACATGCCCGGTCACGCCGACTACGTTAAGAATATGATTACCGGTGCCGCTCAAATCGACGGCGCCATACTGGTGGTTTCGGCGGCTGACGGCCCGATGCCGCAGACCCGCGAGCACGTGCTGCTGGCCCGACAGGTCGGCGTTCCCAGGATCGTGGTCTTTCTAAACAAGATGGACATGGCTGACGCTGAGCTGGTGGAGCTGATCGAAGAGGATGTTCGCGACCTGCTGGCCAAATACGAATTCGACCGCGACTGCCCGATTATCAAAGGCTCGGCTCTCAAAGCCCTAGAAGACCCCAAATCGGAGTGGGGCGAAAAGGTTATGGAGCTGGTTAAGGCCATGGACGACTACATCGAGGAGCCGGTCCGCCAGCTGGACAAGCCGTTTTTGATGCCCATCGAGGACGTATTCTCCATTAAGGGCCGCGGCACTGTGGCTACCGGCCGTATCGAATCGGGCGTGGTTAAAGTGAACGACGAGGTAGAAATCGTCGGTATCCGTCCCACCAAAAAATCGGTGGTCACCGGAATTGAGGCCTTCAAGAAGAGCCTCGACCAGGGCCAGGCTGGTGATAACGCCGGTATTTTGCTGCGCGGTATTGAACGCGACGACATCGAACGCGGCCAGGTTATCGCCAAGCCGGGCAGCATCACCCCGCACACCGAGTTTGACGCCGAAGTGTACGTGTTGACCAAAGAAGAAGGCGGCCGCCATACACCGTTCTTTAAGGGTTACAAGCCGCAATTTTACTTCCGCACCACCGACGTTACCGGCGAAGTTGAACTGCCGGCAGATAAAGAGATGGTCATGCCGGGCGACACCGTTACTTTCAAAGTCAAGCTGCTTTCGCCCATCGCCATGGAGCAAGGACTGCGCTTTGCTATCCGCGAAGGCGGACGCACCGTCGGTGCTGGCGTGGTGACTAAGATTAACAAGTAGTATGCCGCAAACCAGGAAAGCCAGCTCCAAAAAATCGGAAGACGCCGCTTCAAGCGCCAAACCGCGTATCCGCATTCGCCTGAAGGCCTACGACCACAAGGTGATCGACCAATCGGCCAAACAGATAGTTGATACCGCCCTAAGAACCGGCGCACAGGTGGCCGGTCCGGTGCCGCTGCCTACCAGGCGGAGTACGTTTACGGTGGTTAAATCCCCGCATGTTTACAAAAAAGGTGGCGAGGCCTTTGAAATGCGAGTGCACAAGCGCTTGATAGATATCATCAACGCCTCGCCCAAGACCATCGACAGCCTGCAAAGCCTCAGCCTGCCGGCCGGTTGCGACGCCGAAATCAGGATGTAGGCGTGTCCGGGCGTAAAACCGTCAAACTGGAAAAAGACGGCGCTTATTTTTTGAAGCTGGTTTTGTATCTCATACTGGGGTCTTTTTGGCTGAAGTTCGCTGCTCCAATTAATCTGGGCGGCGATTTTCTGCTGCGTGGCCTGCCGGTGGGGCTGTTCGTTGGTTTGCTGTTCGCTTCGCACGACCATTTTCAGATAGACAGGAAAATCGAATACGCCATTTTATTGGTGATGACAACCGTTTCGTTGTTTTTGCCGGTCGGCATAATCTTATAAAATTTTCTAGACGGCTGTTTTATACTAAAGGTTATGGGAATGACCTGGCGCAAACTTGGCCCGCTGCTGCTGATTGTCGCGGCCGCTGCCGGCGGCCTGATTTTATTTAAAAACGCTGCCGCGGCTCCGGTACCGCTGCCGCTAAACTGTCAGCCGGAAAAAGACAGGCTATGTTTGATCCAACAGGTTTCAGTTGCTGCCGAGCGCCTGGAAAAAATCCAGCCGCCGCCGTTTTCGGCCACGAGCGCGCTGAGGGTAATTGAATATAGCGTCAGCACTAAAGGCAACATTACCGCCGATTTGGCCCGGTTCAAAGTCATCTTAAACGCTACTTTAAACGACCCGCGCGGCTGGTCCAGACTGGGGTTGCATTTTGTCGAGGTACCCGCCGGCGGTCGGTTCGGCGCGGTGCTGTCCGAAGCGTCGCTGGTGCCCTCTTTCTCGGCGGGCTGCGACGTCATTTACAGCTGCACCGTCGGCGACTTGCTGATCATCAACCAAGACCGGTGGCTGAAAGCGTCGGATGCCTGGAACAACGACGGCGGCAGCCTGGCTGATTATCGCAACATGGTGATTAATCATGAAATGGGTCATTGGCTGGGTCACGGGCACGCCGTCTGCCAGACACCGGGCCAGCCGGCGCCGGTGATGATGCAGCAATCCATTAATTTGGATGGCTGCCGCTTCAACCCGTGGCCGCTGGACAGCGAGCTACACGCTCCTAAACTGGGGATACCATGATCCGGCAATCGGCGCATGCTTCCTCAAGAAATCGCAAGAACCGTCCGCTACTGGAACGCCAGGCCCGGCGGCGGGCGGCCAGGCGTAAATTTCTCAACAGATTAACTGCCTGGCTGGTTATCGGCGGGGCTTTGCTGGCTCTGTTGGCGGCTCAAGCGGCGCTGGCGGCCAGCGGGCTGAAGAAAAACCTCGGCCAGGCCAGGCAGGATTTGGGCAGGCAGATCAGCGCCTATTCGTCGGATTTGTACAAGCTGGATCTTACTCAAGCCGATCAGGCTAACCGGTTTATGAGCGGTCTGACTCAGCTTTCGGCGGCGGCCGGCCGAGCTTCTACGGTTTGCCAAAACCAGTCCGGGCCGTGGGTCGGGACGCTAGCTAAAAACTACGCTTCGGAAATGGAGGCCTGCAAAGCTTTCGCCGGCAGCGCGGCCGATTTGAAAGCGTCGCTGGACCGGTTCGCCCAACTGTCCGATTACCAGATCAAGCTGCTGGCGGCCATCGCTCCGGCCTGGCAGTACCAGTCCGGCCCGGACAGGCTCGACCCGGCCAAGGGAGCGGCCGCTTGGAAGGCCTGCCAATCGGCTTTGCAGGTCATTAAGCCACCTGATACCACTACCCAGGCCGTCCATCAATCCATGATCGAGGCCGCCAGGCTGATCAGCCAGACGCTCGAGCGGCTCTCCTCGGTCGCCTCCGCAGCCGACCGTACCCAGCTGATCAATAGCCTGGATAACAACTATGCCATCCTTAACAGAGCCGGAGGCTCATTAAAGGCCGAGCTGGTCAAATCACAGGCCACCCTGTCGGCCAGTCTCAGCCAGGGCGCTTCGTCCACCCCGGCCCAGACCCAGCGCTTTCCAAAGGTGTGAACCGGCCGGCGTGAGCGGCAACTTATTCCTTGACAACAGCTGAAGCGATCTGTTAGACTTCTTCAAGTAACATCAAAAGCGTTTTATAAATAACGCCGCTTTGGCTACCAGCCTTACCAAACAAGGTTCTTGGTGAGTCGGCAGGTCCCAGAGGTTCGCAACCCGGCCTTAAGGATACCCCTGACCTACCAAGAATTTTGCGTGAGGCGGCGCTTATAGCAGAGGATTTAAACAGGGTGAAAGCTTTGATCGGTACGAAAATCGGCATGACTCAATTGCTGGGCGAGGACGGCGCGGCCACTCCGGTGACTTTAATTCAGGCCGGACCGTGCGTGGTTACTCAGCTCAAAAGCGTTGAAAGCGACGGCTACGCCGCCGTTCAGTTGGGTTTTGGCGTCCGCCGGAATCCTCCCAAGAGCCTGGCTGGACACCTTAAAAAATCCTCCACCGAGTCCAAGTCGCTGAAAGAAGTGCGCCCGTCAGCGGCTGTCGATTTAAAAGCCGGTGACAAGCTGGACGTCAGCGTTTTCGCGGTCGGCGATCTGGTCAGCGTAACGGGGGTCAGCAAGGGCAAAGGTTTTGCCGGTAACGTCAAACGGCACAATTTCAATACCGGCCCGAAAACGCACGGCAGCATGAACTGGCGCAAACCCGGTTCGATCGGTTCCATGTTTCCGCAAAAGGTCTTCAAGGGTAAAAGAATGGCTGGGCGCCTGGGACATCAACAGGTGACGGTGCGCAATTTAAAAATCGCCCTGGTGGACACCGAGCACAACCTGGTGGCTGTCAAGGGTGCCGTACCCGGACCCCGCCGCGGCCAACTAATGCTGCAAGGGGAGATTTAGCATGCCGAGTACTGCTGGAGCCGTCATTAAAAAAGATAACGCACCGGCCTTGAACCCGGCGATTTTCGGCGTGAAAGTGGCCAATCACCAACTGCTCAGGCTGGCTTACGATTCTTATTTGGCCGATCGACGGCGGGCGGCCGCCAGCACTAAAACCCGGGGCGAAGTCAGCGGCGGCGGCAAGAAACCCTGGCGCCAAAAAGGCACCGGCCGCGCCCGTGTAGGTTCCAACCGTAATCCCATCTGGCGGGGCGGCGGCATAGCTTTCGGACCCCGCGGCAACCAGAACTTTATCAAGTCGATCAACGCCAAGGCTAAAAAAATCGCCCTGCGCCAAGCCCTGTCGCTAACTGCGGCCGATGGCGTTTTGAAGGTTTTAAACCATCAGCCTGAATTTACCGGTAAAACCAAAGATATGGCCAGTTTTCTGTCCAAGCAAGTACCGGAGACGGACCGGGTCCTGTTGGTGGTTGACGCCATTAGCCCCGCCATGGAGCGCTCGGTGCGCAACTTGCCCGGAGTGGACTTAATAACCGCCCGTTACCTGAGCGTTTACAAGCTGCTGAACGCTGATTCCGTTATTGTGACCCCGGCTGCTTTAGGGGTAATCGAATCCTGGCTGGGGGAGGCGACAAGTCATGAGTAGTTTAAGCCATCATTTTGTGATTCCCAGAATGAGCGAAAAGGCTTATGCCGCCAGCCAGTCGGCTACCTACGTATTCGAGGTTCCTCGTTCGCTAAGCAAGGCCGATATAGCCAAGTCCGTTGCCGAGATTTACTCGGTAACCGTAACCGGAGTCCGGGTGATCAACTCCAAAGGCAAACCGGTAACCGGACGATCCAACCGCCGGCAGCGCGGCGTTAAATCCCATCGGACTGACTTTAAAAAAGCCTACGTCAGCGTAGCCGAAGGCCAAAGTATCAAGATATTCGCCGAGGAGACTAAATAATGGCTATTTTGAACTACAACCCAACTACGCCGGCTCGGCGCGGCATGAGCAGCCAGGATTTTTCGGCCATTACCACCAAAAAACCCTTGCGCAGCCTGCTGAAAGTGAAAAAGAGCAAGGCGGGGCGGAACAACGCCGGCCGGATTACCGTGCGGCATCGCGGCAGCGGCCACAAGCAGTTTTACCGGTTACTGAACCACCGCCTGGCCGACGGCCTCCGTTTGACGATTGAACACATAGAGTACGACCCCAACCGCTCTGCCAGAATAGCCAGAGTCAAAGATGAATCTGGCAAATATCATTACATTCTGGCGGAATCCGGCATGAAGCAGGGGCAGGTTGTCATGTCCGGCAGCGGTTCGATCGTGGAAAACGGCAACCGGCTGCCCCTGAAAGAAGTTCCGGCCGGTAGTCTGATCTACGGCATCGAGTTGCAACCCGGCCGCGGCGGTCAGATAGTCAGGGCCGCCGGCACGCGCGCCCAGCTGATGGCTAAAGAGGGCGACTACGCTCTGGTGCGTCTGCCCAGCGGCGAAATCCGCCGCTTCCTTCTGGATTGTCGGGCACACCTAGGCAGCGTCGGTAACGAACAGCACCAAAACGTAAAAATCGGATCGGCTGGCCGCAAGCGCCGTATGGGCGTCAGGCCGACGGTTCGGGGTGTCGCACAGAATGCCGCCGATCACCCGCACGGCGGTGGCGACGGCGGACGCCACGGTACCGGCAAGGCGCCGCGCACCCCCTGGGGACAGTTAACTCTGGGGTACCGCACCCGATCCCGCAACAAGATCAACAAGCTAATCGTCAGAAGCCGGCATGAAGCTAAGAGGAAGAGGTAACGCGTATGAGCCGTTCGCTTAAAAAAGGACCGTTCGTAGACTACAAGCTGGCCCGCAAGGTGGCCGCGCTGGCCGAAAGCGACCGCACCATCATCAAGACCTGGGCTCGCAGCAGCTCGATCAGCCCGGAGATGGTCGGCCGCACCATAGCCGTGCACAACGGCAAAGTGCACGTGCCGGTTTACGTCAGCGAGAACATGGTCGGGCACAAGCTGGGTGAGTTTGCGCCGACCCGTAAATTCCGCAAACACGGAGGCAAGGAGAAATAGTCATGGCCGCCGCCGTTCATCGATCCAGCATAGTTGCCTCGGCAAAGGGAGTAGCCATGGCGCCGCGTAAGATCAGCCTGGTCGCCTCCCTGGTACGCGGTCGCAACGTGTCCGACGCTCTGGTTATTTTAAGCCATACCCCAAAACGGGCGGCCAGGCCTCTTTATAAGCTGGTCGCTTCGGCCAAGGCCAGTTCCACCTTCAACCACGGCCTGGACGAAAAAAGCCTGGTTATCAGCCGCCTGCAGGTGACCGCCGGTTCGCGTCTGAAACGTTACCGGGCTGGCGCCAAGGGGTCGGCTAAACCGTACCAGCGCCGCACCTCGCATATTGCCATCGAAATAAGCGGTAATCCGGTTGCCGTCAAAGCGGCTGCCAAGCCTAAAGCCAAGGAGAAATAATGGGACAAAAAGTTAACCCAATCAGCATGCGTCTACAGGTCAACAAGGGCTGGGTCTCGCGCTGGTTCGGCGGCAAGCGGGACTACGCCGCCTGGTTGGCGGCCGACATCAAGGTACGTAACTTTATCGAGCAGCGCTTCAGCACTAGGGCGACCGTCGGCCGGATCGACATCGAGCGTTCTGCTAACCTGGCCACCGTTACCATTCATACGGCCAAAGCGGGCGTAGTCATAGGCCGCGGCGGTCTGGGCGCCCAGGAAATTAAAAGTCAGGCTGAAAAAATCATCGGTATGCCGGTGAGAATTAACATCGAAGAGATCAAAAGACCCGAATTATCGGCCAAGTTAATAGCCGAGAACATTGCTCGGCAGCTGGAACGCCGCATTAATTTCAGAAGGGCCGTTAAAATGGCCGCCCAAAACACCATGAATGCCGGTGCCAAAGGCGTGCGTATAGAGGTGGCCGGTCGCCTGAACGCCGCCGAGATGAGCCGACGGGAAAAAATCATACTAGGCAGCGTTCCCTTGCACACCTTGCGCGCCGATATCGATTTTCATTTGGCCCGGGCTCAAACCGCTGCCGGCATCATCGGTGTTAAAGTCTGGGTCTATAAGGGCGAAAGAGCGCAGGATTAACGGGATAACAAAACTATGTTACTGCCTAAAAAAACCAAGTTCAGAAAAGTCCGCAAAGGCCGCAACGAAGGCGTGGCCACCGCTTGCAATTTCGTCGCTTTCGGCGACTATGGCCTGAAAAGTCTAAGCAACGAGCGTATTACCAGCCGGCAGATCGAGTCGGCTCGCCAGGCGATGACGCGATACGTCAAACGCGGCGGCAAGATATGGATACGCATATTTCCGCACACGCCGGTAACTCGCAAACCCCAGGATGTCAAAATGGGCAGCGGTAAGGGTAATCCCGAATTTTTCGTCGCCAAAGTCAAACCGGGCACGGTCATGTTCGAGATGAAGGGCGTCAGCCAGGATGTGGCCCGCGAAGCTATGCGCCTGGCGGGGCACAAACTACCGGTTAAAAGCCAATTCGTAACCAGGGAGGAGCTATAAGATGGCTAAATCCGAATCCGTCACGAAGGTCTCTTTGCTCAGTCCGGCTCAATTATCCAGCCGTCTGGCTGAAAAGCGAGCCGAGCTGGCCGAGAAAAAGCGCAGCCTGAAAGCCGGCGAGCTGGCTAATCCTCATAGCCTGAAAGCCGTTCGGCGCGAAATAGCTAGGCTGCTGACTGTCGCTAATCGTCCTCCGGTAGCTGACCAACCTAAGCAATCAAAGGAGAGCTCTGATGCCTAAGAAATTTACCGCCCGGGTAGTTGCCGACAAAGCCGATAAAACCGTTCAGGTCAACCTGGTGCGGCGGATGACTCACCCAGTCTACGGTAAACTCTATACCAGCAGCAGCCGCCTGGCCGTTCATGATCCCCGAAACGCGGCCCATATTGGCGATCTGGTCGAAATAGAAGAGAGCCGTCCGGTCAGCGCCACTAAACGCTTTGTCCTTAAAAAGATCGTAGAGACCGGGCATGAAGCGATTGAGCTAAAGAGTGAGGAAGAGGTATGATTCAACAGGAATCGCGTTTGAAGGTCGCCGATAACAGCGGCGCCCGCGAGCTGCTCTGCATCCGCGTGCTGGGCGGGACCCGCCGGCGCTACGCCAGAGTGGGTGACGTTATCGTGGCCAGCGTCAAGCAGACCAACCCCACGACGGGTAGCGTCAAGAAAAAAAGCGTGGTCAAAGCCGTGGTGGTAAGAACCACCGATAAGATACGCCGGCGCGACGGTTCGACCATTTGCTTCGACGACAATGCCGCCGTGCTGATCGCCGACGACAAAACTCCCCGGGCCACCCGGGTGTTCGGCCCGGTGCCGCGGGAACTGCGCGACAAAGGATACGCCAAAATTATCAGTCTGGCTCCGGAGGTTCTTTAGGAATTTATCAGCCATGAAAAAAGCCCCAAATAAATCACATTCGAAGCTGCGCCTGAAAAAGGGCGACCTTGTAATGCTGCGCGCCGGCGCCGACAAGGGCAAGACCGGCAAAGTGCTCTCGGTACTGGCCGGGCAAAACGCCGTGCTGGTCGAGGGTATCGGGTTGCGTAAACGGCACATCCGTCCCAGCCAGGCGCAACCGCGCGGCGGCGTTAAAGATGTTCACTTGCCCGTGCCCGCCGGCAAAGTCAGCCTGCTGTATAAAGACAAGCCTACCAGAATTGGTTACGTCTTGAAAAAAGATAACACGAAGGTCCGTGTGGCCCGCGCTGCCAACAACAAGGAGATAAAATAATGCCAGTTCACTCCGCTGCCGGCCCCTACCAGGCCCGACTGAAGCAACTTTACCAACATGAGATTAAAGGCCAGCTGCAAAAAGAACTGGCTCTGACCAACGTTCATCAGGTACCCCGCCTGGAGAAAATAGTAGTCGCGGTGGGAACCGGCCGGCATAAAGACGACAAAGCTTATTACGCCGCCGTGGTCAATACTTTGCGCAAAATCACCGGCCAGCAGCCGGTGGACAGGGTATCGCGCAAGTCTATCGCGGCCTTTAAAATCAGAGCCGGTCAGAACCGCATAGGCGTCAGCGTTACCCTGCGCGGCGACATGATGTACGAATTTTTTGACCGGCTGGTCAACGTCGTCTTGCCCCGGATGCGTGATTTTCATGGCGTCAGCCTTCAGTCGTTCGACAAATCCGGCAACTACAGCCTGGGTATTGCCGATCAGTCGGTTTTTCCCGAACTGACTTTTGAAGACACCCAGATCGTTCACGGCTTGCAGGTTACCATAGTATTAAAGTCGGCCAGTCCCGGACACAGCCGGGCTCTGCTTGCCCGGTTAGGCTTGCCGCTGGAGAAAGAGGAGAAGCGCTAATGGCTAAGAAGTCAGCAGTGGCGCGGGATCAAAAGCGCCTGAAAATGTTCGAGCGATATGCTGCCAAACGGGCGGAGTTAAAGCGTGTAGGCGATCTGGAGGGTTTGGCGAAATTGCCGCGCAACTCCAGTCCGACCCGTCGTAAAAACCGTTGTTTTGAGACCGGCCGGCCCCGTGGCTACATCCGCCGGTTCGGCTTAAGCCGCATATCGTTTCGCGAACACGCCAGCCGCGGCGAAATCCCAGGTGTAACTAAATCGAGCTGGTAAAGGAGAGGCAGATATGTCATTACAATCATCAGATCCGGTTGCCGATATGCTTACCCGCATCCGCAACGCCCTGAACGCCTCCAAAAACGAGATAGTGGTGCCTCACAGCAACCTGAAAGCCCGTCTGGCGGACCAGATGGTTAAAGCTGGCTATTTGTACAAGGTTGAAGTGGTCGAGGCAAAGCCCCGTCCTTTTCTGAAGATCACCATTCACCGCGACGGCGACGCGCCCAGCATTAGTGAAATTAAGCGGCTGTCCAAGCCGGGACGCCGGCTGTACGCTGGCGCAGATGATATTCCGCGGATCAAGAGCGGCCGTGGTGTGGTTATCGTCAGCACCAGCAGAGGCGTCATGACCGGGCAGCAAGCCAGAAAACAACGCTTGGGCGGCGAGTTAATCTGCCAGATATACTAAAGGAGTAAGTAAATGAGTCGGATCGGAAAACAGCCAATCGTGTTACCCAGCGGCGTGACAATCACGGTCGACGGCCGTCAGCTGACGGCCAAGGGTCCGAAAGGCCAGCTCGTTCTTCAGTTACCCGATCGGGTCAAGGTTTCCCGGCAAGACAGCCGCCTGCTAGTGGAACGGCTGGGCGACGAGGATCTGGACAGGGCGCAGCACGGCTTGGCCAGATCGCTGATCAACAACATGGTCAGCGGCGTCAATAACGGCTTTAGCCGGCAGCTGGAAGTTAACGGCGTCGGCTTCAGGGTCAGTGGCGGCGGCCAACAGATTGATCTGCAAATCGGTCTGTCGCACCCAGTAAGCTATAAAGCTCCGGACGGCGTGTTATTGTCGGTTGAAAAAAATGTCATCACTGTCAGCGGTATAGACAAGCAACTGGTCGGTCAGGCGGCCGCCGAAATTCGCGCGCTGAAAAAACCGGAGCCGTATAAGGGCAAGGGCATCAAGTACGTTGACGAACAGATTTTGCGTAAAGCCGGAAAGACGGGTAAATAATCATGAAAAAACTGGTGCACAAGCTACTTAATAAAATTCTCAGAAAAGCTAGGGTGCGGGCCCGCGTTTACGGCACGGCCGAGAGGCCGCGGCTAAGCGTGCACATCAGTAACAGGCACGTTACCGCCCAGCTGATCAACGACGATAAGCAGCACACCATCGCCGGGGTAACCACCGTCGGCGCCAAAAACCTGCCAGGTCCTTTAAGCGCCAAGGCGGCCTGGGTTGGTGAGCGGGTTGCTCAAAAAGCCGTTAAGTTAAAAATTAAGACGGTGGTGTTCGACCGTAACGGCCGGCGCTATGCCGGGCGCCTGAAAGCTTTGGCCGAAGCCGCCAGAAAGCAGGGATTGGAGTTTTAGTTATGGCAACGTATTCATCTTCGTCCTCCGGCGGGCAGCGCCCCAAAGAGGACAAACAGTTCGAAGAATTCGTCATTAGCATCGACCGGGTGGCTCGAGTGGTGAAGGGCGGCCGGCGGTTTCGCTTCAAAGCCTTGGTGGCCGTCGGCGACGGCAAGCAAAAAATAGGCGTAGGTGTGGCTAAGGGCGCCGACGTGCAAACTGCCGTCGGCAAAGCGACCGACGTGGCCAAGAAGCATCTTATCAGCGTGCCGCTGGTCAAACAAACCATTCCCCACGACATCGAGGTAAAATTCAGCGGCGCCAGGGTGCTGCTCAAACCAGCCGCTCCGGGTACCGGTATTATCGCCGGCGGCGTGGTGCGGTCAATTATAGGCCTGACCGGCATCCGCGATCTTTTAAGCAAGTCTCTTGGTTCGAACAATAAGGTCAATATCGCCTATGCCACCATCAGTGCTTTGGGCCAACTGGTCGAACCAGCCCAGTGGCATCGGGCCGACGAAAGTCAACCAAGCAGCGTACCGGCGACCCGTGGGACGGCCAAGGTTAAAACCGCGGTCAAAAAGGCGGTCAAAAAATGAAGTACCATCAATTGAATAGCAGTAGCAGTCGCCGGCCGAAAAGAGTGGGCCGCGGCATAGCCGCTGGTCAAGGCAAAACCGCCGGGCGTGGCACTAAGGGCCAGAATTCCCGTACCGGCAGCCGCCTGCGGGCTACCTTTATGGGAGGACAGGGTCCGCTAGTACAGCGCATACCCAAACTGAAGGGGTTTAAAAGCCTGAAAGCCCCGGCCCAAGTGGTCTATCTGGATCAACTAGGCGGCATTAAGGGAGCCACCGCCATCGACAACTTCAAGCTGTTTGAGGCGGGGCTGATAGGCACCCCCTATCACGCCGTTAAACTGATCACCAGAGGCGAATACACCGGTAAGGCATTGGTGAAGTTGCAAGCCGCTTCGGCGTCGGCTAAAGCGGCTCTCGTTAAAGCCGGGGGCAGTTTCGAGGCGGTCGCGGTACCTGTCGCGCCACCCACTAATCCGTCCAGAGCCGTCAAAAAAACGCAAAAAAAGTCTAAAAACCCCAAAAGCTAGACGGCCGTTGCCAGCTTTTTTTGTAAGTAATCGAACCGCGCTTGGTATATAATTAGCTCTTAGTATAGGCCGTTGCCCTTCGTAGTAGAGGGCGACAGCCGGCGCCGGATGGCCCTGAAACTATTCGAACAACTTTTATGAACTGGAAAACCATTTTTAAATCATTGCGTAGCCGGGATATGCAGAAACGGCTTCTGATAGTTCTGGCTCTGGTGGTCATTTACCGTTTTTTGGCCCATATCCCGGTGCCGCTGGCCGAACCGGCTCAGCTTAAAACGGTCCTGGGTGGCCTGCTGCAATCCAACAGCCTGGGCGGTTTCTTCAACCTGCTGTCCGGCGGTGCTCTGGCCAGCCTGTCCATCGTCCTGGTCGGGCTGACGCCTTACATTACGGCGTCGGTTATTATGCAGCTGCTGACCAAAGCCATACCCAAACTGGAAGAACTGCACAAGGACGGGGAAACGCAGCGGCGCAAAATCAACCAGTGGACCAGGCTGATTACCCTGCCGCTGGCTATCTTGCAATCGGTAGCCTTTATCTTTATTTTAAGGCAGACCGTGCTGGCCGGTAACGCCGCGGTACTGAGCTCGACCACTCCTTTTGACTGGTTTTTAGCTATCGCCGCCATGACCACTGGGGCGATGCTGCTGATGTGGCTGGGCGAGCTGATTACCGAGCAGGGAGTGGGTAACGGCATTTCGCTGCTGATCTTCGCCGGTATTATCAGTCAACTGCCCTCGATTCTGGGCACGGTCGGCGCCTCGTTGACCAACCTGCCCAGCGAGGCGGCCAAGCTGCACGTCTTCAACTGGTTCACTATACCGGTGAATGCCGTGGCTTTTTATGTTTTTCTGGCAATAGGCTCGGTGTCGCTGATAGCTCTTTACGCCATTGTGAAGATCAACGAGGCGCAACGGGTGGTGCAGGTTAACTACGCCAAACGGGTGAGAGGGAACCGCGAGTACGGAGGCGTAGCCAGCATTCTGCCGATCAAGCTGATCACCGCCGGCGTGATACCGGTGATTTTCGCCGTGGCTTTTCTGGCCTTGCCGGCCTTCGCTGGTCAGCTGCTGCTGGCTGGCAAAAATCCAAACTGGACCGGGCTGGCTGAAAACCTGGTGCGTTGGTTCCAGACTCCCAACCCTGGCACCTTGAACGCCGGTGATCCGGGCGCCATAGTGTACCCGGTGGCCTATTTTTTTCTGGTAGTGCTGTTTACCTACTTTTACACCTCCATAGTGTTTAATTCCGCGGAGATAGCCGAGAACCTGTCCAAGCAAAACGCCTTCATAGCCAACGTCCGTCCGGGCGAGCAGACCGAGAAGTATCTTTCCACTACCGTCAACCGGCTGACTTTATTCGGCTCGTTGGCGCTGGGGCTGATTGCCGTGTTACCGTTCGTTTCGGAATTCGTGTTCGCCAAACTGGGGATTAACGCCCAAAATCTGGCTATCGGCGGCACCGGGTTGCTGATTGTGGTTTCGGTGGCCCTGGAATCTCTCCGGCACATCAATTCCCGCGCTCTGATGGTTACCTATGACGAGTATTAGAGGTGGCTTTTAATCTTGGCTGGGCGTGAACTTGACGGGGCGTTCGTTTTGTCTACAATAAGTTGCTAAGGCTAACCGCTTCAAAAAGCGGTAAATTTTAAAATGTCTTTACAACAGAGCACCTAATCTGTATAATCGGTGCTTGTAGCTTATGGCCGGTAACAAGGAAGTCATCAAACTGACGGGCACGGTGGTCGAAGCCCTGCCCAGTGCTCAGTTCAAGGTGGAATTGGAAAACGGCCATACCATCACCGCGCACGTTTCAGGCAAGATGCGCAAGCATTACATCCGCCTAGTGCGCGGAGATAAAGTGGAAGTAGAGCTAACCCCCTACGATCTTACCAAGGGCAGAATCAGCTTCCGCTTGAAAGATTAGGAACAGTTTTAATGACTAAAAGGGACTAGAACAGTCATGAAAGTTCGCGCCAGTGTCAAAAAAATCAGCGCCGACGACCAGCTGGTTCGCCGCAAGGGCCGGCTGTACGTTATCAACAAGCGGCGCCCTAAAAACAAGCAGAGGCAGGGATAGGCGCGGTGGCCAGAATAGCTAACGTCACCATCCCCGACCAAAAACAGGCAGGTGTTAGTCTGACCTACATTTACGGTATCGGACCGGTGCTTGCCCGAAGAATCCTGCAGACCGCCAAGGTGGACCCGACGGCCCGGATTAAAGATCTGACCGAGAGCGAACTCAGCCGTATCCGAGATGAAATCACCGCCCATTACACCGTAGAAGGAGATCTGCAGCGGATTGTCACTGGCAACATCAAGCGCCTGAAGGACATCGGCAGCTATCGCGGTCTGCGTCACAAAAGCAATCTGCCCAGTCGCGGTCAGCGCACTCGCACCAACGCCCGGACCCGCCGCGGCAAGAAAGTTACCATCGGCGGCACCAAGAGGAAAGTTCCTTCAAAGACTTAGAAAAGATTAAGCGTTAATTACATAAATGGCAGATAGCAAACCCACCTCAACCAAGAAAAAACAGAGCCGCAATGTCGCCTCGGGCGCCATGCACGTGCTAGCTAGTTTTAATAACACCATCGTCAGCTTTAGCGACAAAAAAGGTAACATTCTGACCACCTCCAGCGCTGGCGCTTGCGGCTTTCGGGGCAGCAAAAAGGGCACGGCCTACGCCGCTCAGGTGGCCAGTGAAAAAGCCGCCGCCGCCGCCAAGAGTACCTACGGCGTCAGGAACGTTGACGTCTATATTCGGGGAGTCGGCCTGGGACGGGAAGCTGCGGTGCGGGCGCTGCAGGGCCAGGAAATTACCGTGGACAGCATTAAAGACGTTACCGGCATACCTCACGGCGGCTGTCGTCCGCCTAAACAGAGGAGGGCTTAAGGCTAAAGCTTATGGCACGCGATCGAAGCCCCGTAGTCAAACAGAGCCGCCGCGAAGGTTACGCCTTACATCCCAAGGCCCATAAAATTATGGTCAAAAAGACCTCCCCGCCCGGACAGCACGGTCGCTCTTATCGGCAAAAAGCCAGTCTGTATTCAATGCAGTTGCGCGAGAAGCAAAAAGTCCGCCGAATTTACGGTTTGCTGGAACGCCAGTTCGCCAAGCTGATGAACGAAGCCAGCCGCAGCCGGGGACGCTCCGGCGAAATTCTGCTGCAGCTGCTAGAGCGGCGGTTGGACAATGCCGTATACCGGGCCGGTTTCGCCCGTTCGCGGCGGGCTGCCCGTCAGTTAGTCACCCACGGTCACTTTACCCTTAACGGCCGACGAGTGGACATTCCCTCTATTCGCTTGAAGGAAAATGACCTGCTTCAGGTACGACCGGCCAGCGCTAAAAGCGGTTACTTTCAGGGCATAGAACAAATCGCCGCCGACGCCGCTCAGCAGATTCCCTCCTGGCTGAAACCCGACCTGAAAAAACTAAGCATCACCGTTTCCGGCCTGCCCTCGCGTGACGAGGCTGAGCCGGACATTAACGAACAGCTAATCGTCGAATATTATTCGCGCTAACGTCAAAAGAAGAGGAGATCGCAAAGGTGTCAAAAGTAATTCACAACCCAACCCTGGCTACCGTCGACGAGCATTCGCCGACCAGCGCCACGTTCGTCATCGAGCCGCTGCACACCGGCTACGGCATGACTTTGGGTAACAGCTTGCGCCGGGTGCTGCTGAGCAGTATTGCCGGCGCTGCCGTGGTGGCTTTTAAAATCGAAGGCGTGACCCATGAATTCTCCTCGATCAAAGGGATCAAGGAAGACGTGGTGGATATCATGCTCAACCTTAAGAACGTCCGTTTCAACGTTAAAAGCGATCAGCCGCAGCAGTTGCGCCTGGAGAAAAAAGGCGCCGGCCCGGTAACTGCCAAAGATATCAAACTCAACGCCGACGTCAGTCTGGCCAACCCGGATAGTCATGTTTGCACCATTGACGATCCCAAAGGCTCGCTGGTTATGGATCTGGTGGTCGAATCGGGCCGTGGCTACCGCACCATCGAAGAATCCGGCGAAAGCCGGCTGCATAGCGACATGATAGCCCTGGACGCCGTGTTCAGCCCAGTGCAGCGCGTTCGCTACAAAGTTGAAAGTACCCGCGTCGGCCAGATGACCGATCTGGACAAGCTGATTCTAACCGTTGATACCGACGGCTCGCTGACGCCCCGCGAAGCTTTCGAAGAGGCGGCCGCCATTTTAATCAACCAGTACACCGCTTTGGCCGGCAGTACCCGCGTTGAATCGGCGCCGGCATCCGGCCAGACCGACGGCAGCGACCCCGAGTCTGAACTGCTGACCCCGATCGAGGACCTAAATTTAAGCGCCCGCACCACCAACGCGCTGATTAACAACGATATTCGAACCGTCCGCGACCTGGTTACCCTCAACGACAGCGAGTTGCGCGAGCTGAAAGGTTTTGGCAGCAAGGCGCTTGACGAGGTTAAGGAAAAACTGACGGAGATGGAGCTTTAAGCATGCACCGGCACGGTTACAAGGGAAGGAAACTGCGCCGCGACCGCGACCAGCGCCGGGCCTTGATGAAAGGGCTGGCCACGCAATTGGTCGAACACGGGCGCATTGAAACCACCTTGCCTAAAGCCAAAGAGGTATTGCCTTACGCCGAGTCGCTGATTGGCAAAGCCAAAGCCGGCGGCTTACACCAGCGGCGCCAGATTATCAGTTCGCTGACCACGCTGGAAGCGGCCCATAAATTAGTCGACCAGATCGCGCCGAAGCTGGCCGGCCGCCTGGGCGGCCACCTCAGGATCAAGCCCAGCCGGCTCAGGGTCGGCGATAACGCCCGGCTGGCCACGGTCAGTTTCGTGGATGACATCAGCCAGCTGGCCGCCGCCAGCGAAAAAACCGCCAAACAGCCGGCCAAAACTACCGTCGCGGCGCCTTCTAAAAGCAAAACCCCGGCCAAACAGCCGGCCGCGACTTCTCCGAAGGCCCGGAGCGCCGCCTCCAAGCCTGCTGTCGCGTCTTCGGCTAAGAGGAAAAAGCTTTCATGAACGCCAATAAAAAAACCTTTTCGCTCAAACAGGGCGACGTCAGCCGTCAGTGGGTGTTGATTGACGCGGCCGAGGCGACCCTGGGGCGAGTAGCTTCGGCAGCAGCCAAACAGCTGATCGGCAAGCAGAAGGTTAGCTATACCCCGCATATAGACGGTGGTAATTTTGTCGTGGTGATCAACGCCGGACAAATCAAATTAAGTGGTAACAAAGCCGCCCAGAAACGCTACTATAGCCATTCCGGCTATCCCGGGGGGCTGAAGACATTGAGTTTTGATCAGGTTATGGCTAAAGATCCGGCCAAGGTTTTGGTCGCCGCCGTCCGGGGCATGCTGCCCAAAAACAAGCTGGCTGACGGGCGCCTCGCCAGATTAAAAGTATTCAGCGGCGAAGGGCATTCTCATGAGGCTCAAAAGCCGGTTAAACTTAAGGTTCAACAGGTAAAATAATGGCTAAAAACAGTTATCATTACGGATTAGGCAGGCGCAAAAGCGCGATCGCCCGGGCCAGGCTGACTCCCGGCAAGGGCGAGGTAACGGTGAACGGACGTAGTGCCCAGTCCTATTTCGGCAACAGCCGCTCCTTACTGGAAGATCTACTGCAACCCCTAGTGGAGATCGGTAAGGTCAAACAACTGGACGTTTCGCTGAAAGTGGCCGGTGGCGGATTAAGCGGTCAGGCGGACGCCGCTCGCCTGGCAATCGCCAAGGCGGCCGGTCTGCTAGGCGGTGATATACGCACGGCCCTGAAAAAATCAGGCATGATCAGGCGCGATTCACGCGAAAAAGAGCGTAAAAAATACGGCCTGCGGGCCGCCCGCAAAAAAGAACAGTTCTCCAAACGCTAACGCCCTCCCTAGCGCAGTGTCGTTATTTCAAGCTGTGCGCCGCTGCAAGCTCCACTGGGGGCCGGGCGGCCCGGTTTTTATTGACAGAAAAAAGCGTTGCATTATAGTTATGCTTAGATAAAACTTAAGGACCAAGGAAAAATAAAGCCGCAATGAAACAGACAGTTTTAGTCAAGGTGTTCGGGCTGGCCGTTGCCATGGTATTGGCGTTCCCGACCGCCGGCCTGCTGGCTCAAGCTCCTCTTAATCCGCCGAACGATCCGGGCAATCCCAACGCGCCCATATCGCGTACCGCGGCCAACAACGACGAGTTCAACAAACGCCGCGCCGAAATGAGGCAGCGGCTGGACAGTATCAAGCAGAACGTGCAGGAAAAACTGCAGGGCCAGCGGCTGCAGGTCTGTCAGCAGCGTCAGGCCAAGGTTAACCAAACGCTGGATAAAATCACCGCTAACGCCCGGCGCCAGCTTCTGGTTGTCAGCACCGTCCAGCTAAGAGTGGAAAATTTCTACAAGGATAAAAAAATGTCGGTGGCTAATTACGATCAGCTGGCGCAGACCGCCAACGCCAAGCGGCAGGCGGCCGAAGGGGTTTTCGACGCGGTCAACGGAGTCAATTTTGACTGCCAGGCTCAGGACGGCCGGAATGTCGGCCAGAACGTTAAAGAGGTAGTCAGCGGCGAAAGGCAGGCTCTGAAAGAGTACCGCCAGGCGGTCAAAGACCTGCTGCTGGCCGTTAAGCAGGCCGCCGGCCAGTCAACCGCTAACCCCAGTGGAGTGCGTTAAATCATCATGAGCTACAAAAATTCTGACAACCAAAATTCCAGAGGGGGCTTCGGCGCGGTCGAAGTAATCTTACTGATAGCGGTGCTGGTGGCTTTAGGGCTGGTAGGCTACCGGGTGTGGCAGGCCAGGCAGACGCCGCCCAACGCCAGTCTGACGCCTGCTCCCATACTCAGCCGCGACTCTCCCAGCGTGATCGTCCCGCCAATCAGCAGCGTCAGCGGGTTAGACTCGGCCCTGCAAACGCTGGATGGCACCAAGTTTGACGCGGCAGCTGAAAGCCAACTCAACAGCCAGCTCAGTTTTTAGCGCCGGCTTTTGGCTTGTTTTCAAGGCGATAGGCTATAATAAGCCGTATTGTATATGACCAAGGATGTGATTTTAACGGGCGTCCGGTCCAACGAAGAGCCGACCCTGGGCAATTATTTGGGCGCGATTTTACCGATGGTCGAGTTGCAGCGCCGCTACGGCCGGACTCATCAAATAAACATGTTCGTGCCCGATCTGCACAGCTTCACCACCCCTGTTGATCACAGCGAGTTGTACGCCGGCAGCATAACCAACCTTAAATATTACCTGGCGGCCGGTCTTGATCTGGATTTGCCGGACAGCTATTTGTACAGACAGAGTTTTGTGCCCGCTCATAGCGAAATGGCCTGGATTTTAAGTTGCTTTAGCTATTTTGGCGAAATGCGCCGCATGACCCAATTTAAAGATAAGTCCAGCGAAGGCGAGGAGACCGTCAGTGTCGGCTTGTTCAATTACCCGATTTTAATGGCTGCCGATATACTGCTCTACGGCGCGCGCTGGGTGCCGGTTGGCGATGACCAGAGGCAGCACCTCGAGATTACTCGCGACATTGCCGCCCGCATAAATAATAAGTTCGGTGAACTGTTCGTGTTGCCCGAACCATGGGAGAAACAACTGGCCTTCGCCGGCCGGGAGGTGGGCCTCAGAATCCGCAGCCTGGCATATCCGGACAGGAAAATGAGCAAGAGCGTGCCCGACCCCCGCGGCACGGTCCTGCTTAGCGACCAGCCGGATGCCGCAGCTAAAAAAGTCATGGGTGCCACGACTGACAGCCTCGGACGTATTAACTTTGATTGGCAGAACCAGCCCGGCATCACCAATTTGCTGCAAATTTTGTCGTTGCTAACCGGCGAGGCTCAAGAAAAAATTAATCAGCAATGGATCGGCAAAGAAGGCTACGGCGAGCTGAAACAGGCTGTAGCGAAAGTCTTGTCGGAGTTTCTGGAAGATTTCCAGGCTAAACTCCGCGGCGTGGACGAGACTGCACTGCTGGACGGGCTTGAAACATCCGAAAAAGCTATGAACCAAATTGCCGGCGGAACCCTGTTGCGCGTTCAGACGG
>CAZJAI010000004.1:0-34810 GCA_964544355.1 uncultured Candidatus Saccharibacteria bacterium
CGCATGACCCGAGGCTTGATAGACTGGCTGGGCTTTACTCCCGAATATATCGCATTCACTCCGGCAGCCCGCCTGAGCGGCAAGCCCTCGTACAGCGGCGCCAAGCGGTTAAAGCTGGCGCTTGACGGTTTTGTGTCGCTAAGTCTGGCGCCGCTTTATTTCGCTGCCTGGGCCGGATTGGTTATTACCGGCGGCAGCGCCCTGGCCATCTTGTTGTTGCTGATCGAACAGACGCTCCTGGGCGATCCCTGGCAACTAAAAGTGGGCCTGGCCGGTTTCGCCGTGCTGCTGGTGCTGCTGCTAGCCGGTTTGCTGTTGGTATCCCAGGGCATCTTGGCTGCCTACCTGGCACACATTCACACCGAAACTCAAAACCGGCCGCTTTACGTTATAGATTCAGCCAACTCCATAAGATTGAATCAGCGCAAGCGCAACGAAGCTGCGACGGCCGGCGGAACCGAAGCGTGAACCGACGGCCGTTGCGCTATCTGGCGGTGGGTTTAACTGCCTACGGGGCCGAAATGGGCAGCCTGGCGGCGTTGAAAGCGGTGGCGCTCAGCGATCTTTACGCGGTTGCCATCAGCTTCTGGGTGGGCCTGCTGGTTTCATTCTGGCTGCAAAAGCTGTTTACCTTTAAAGAAAAATCGCTTGTCCCCAGGCGATTGGGGCGCGAGCTACTGGGATACGGCCTGCTGGTAGCGTTTAATTATCTGTTCACTCTGGGCCTAGTAAGATTACTGGCACCGTCGACCAGCGTTTATCTGGCTCGCAGCGTCGCCATAGCCCTGATCACGCTTTGGAATTACTTTGCTTATAAAATAATCTTTACCCGCCGGGCAACCGAACCGGCAGCGGCCGCAAAGCTGATAGCCTGGCTGCCGTGGCTGGCACTTGGCCTGCTGGCGGCGCTGGGCGGGACGGCAGCGTTTTTAGACGCCCGCACCAATATCAGCTCGGATGGCATTATCAACGGCCTGATGTTCGCTTCGCTGAGCGGGCCTGGTCAGTTGGTGTTTCCGGCGGGCCATAGCTTTTTGCTGAAATGGCCGCTTATGGCGGCGCAAGCGGCGCTGGGGCTAAGCTTTTGGTCGTTCCAGATATGGTCGGCGGTATTGGCCGTGGCCACCTATTTGGGCTGGATGGCTTTAAACTGGAGGCTGTTCGGCCGGCTGGCAGCCGCCCTGTCCGCCCTGGCGCTGCTTAGCGCCGTTTGGCTAACCCGGCCCTACGCCCCGTTTACCTTGCTGCCAACCGATATCGCCATGATTACCGTGCGCAATCTTGAAATTGTTTGGTTTGGCATTTATCTGGCGCTGCTGCCTAAGGTTGGCGGCCCCAAGCGTAAAAGTTTTTGGCTGGCCGCGTCGTTCATGGCTCTGCTGGCGGCAAGCGATCCGTGGTTCGGCCTGCTGGCGCTGGGAGCCAGTGGTTTTTGGTGTTTGCTTTGGCTGACTGGCAAGCGCTTTGGCGGGGGACGATTTTTGAGCGCCGCGCCCTGGCACGGCCTGGCCGCCAGTGGCTTGGCCGCCGGGCTGGGATACCTGCTGATCAAGCTAATCGATGCCACCGGGCTAGTCAGGTTCTTTTTCGCGCCGCCGCCAGCGCTGGCAGTCTCTATATCAGACGTCGCGGGCAACCTGGTAAGAGCGGCCAAGGCCAGCCTGGAGGTATTCGGAGCGCCTTTGGCCGGCAGGCCTATCAATGCCGAAACATTGCCCATTATGTTTAACGCTGTCTTAGCCGCCGCGGTCGTCTGGCTGGCGTTCAGGCTGATCGGGCAGGTTCTAAAAAGTAAAAAACCAATCAGCGACGCCGAACAAACACTGGTTTTAATGGTATTGGCGGCGGTTTCGGCCTATGTTTGGTTCGCGGCTTCGGCCTATAACGCCGACAACGAAACCCGCTATTTTATCTTTAGCCTGTTTAGCGGCAGCAGCCTGATCGGCTACTGGCTTAGCCGGCGGCGGGGGGCCGGGCGGTACGCGCTGATCTTTACCGGGTTGGTAACCGCCGCGCTGATTGCCGGCACGCCGGAGGCCTGGGCCGAGCGCCAAACTTGGCAGCAGCGAGCCGCCGAAGATCAACGCTACGCCGCCACGGCGGCCAACCAGCTCGAACGCCACCAAATAACCGTGCTGGCCGGCGGCTATTGGTCGGTTTTTCCTATCAAACTGGCTGCCACGCAAAACGGCTACCAGCTGACGGCGGTGGCGCTGGAAAACTGCCGCCAGCGCCGGGCGGATTTAATCAACCGCGAATGGTACCGTCCTTCCTCTTCTGGCACGCGCAGCGCCGCGCTGGTCGAGCGCGATTTTAGCGGCAACTACTACCGCCAGGAGTGCCGGGATTCCAACTACCCGGCCACATTCGGCCCGCCCGACAGGGTAGTAGAGCTGCCGCCAATAGCCGGCCGGACCAGGGCCGAACTTTGGATATATAACCGCGACGTCCGCGCGCAAATTCAAACTACCCCAGCCTGGCAGAGTGTGTTTTGAGATAGACCGGCATACGTTATGCTTTAAAATAGTTATTATGAAGATTTTAGTTACGGGCGGAGCCGGATTTATTGGATCTAATTTTGTGCGTTATGTCTACCAAGAACGGCCTGATTGGCAAATTACGGTTTTGGATAAATTGACGTATGCCGGCAACAAAGCGAACCTGGATGGTTTGGACAAATCACGCGTAAAACTCGTGATAGGCGACATTTGCGACGAGAGTGTGGTTGACCCAGCGGTTAGCGATGCCGATGCGGTGGTGCACTTCGCCGCCGAATCGCATGTGGACAATTCGGTGCACTCAATATCATCCAGGACAGTAAGTCCAGCATCCTCTTTCGCAAGCAAAACCGCATCAGCCTGACGAACGCCCTGCAATCCGCCGAACAGTCAAACTTCAAACCTGCCGACCTCCAGCGAGTGGCGAAGCGGTTTCACAAAACTCTCTTTATCAGCAAGTTACAAAAGATTGTCGGCGATCATATGCCCAATTAATTTTTAAATGGCAAAAGCCTTTACGTCATGATAAGTATGCATTAATGTCATAATAAATCATGGCAAAAGTTCCACATTTAATGTCCCGTGAAGAGTATTATTCGCATCTGAAGTGCAATGATTTTGGTGAATGCGCTTTCTGTGAACGGGACAAGTGGCAAGTCGTACTTTACAAGACTCATAGCTGGACCTGGATCGCTTCTTTGTCTCCCTACTGGAAATACCACACAATGTTTGTACCAACGCGGCATATTACCGACATTGACGAACTAACAGAAGAAGAATTCTCACAACTAAAACAAATTAAAAAGAAAGCATTAAGTCAATATAAAAAGGCTGACCTACATTGGGCCGATGGAATACCGGTAAATGTATTTTCCTACACATGGCGCGTACGCCAAGACGGACATGACACAACATTGAACGTAAGTAAAAGTATGCATCTTCATCTCCATATGTGGCCAGAAAAGGATGGAATGATGTCAAGCATTACGGATCCAGAGGCTTTCACTTGGAATCCAGAGTTACTGAAAATAAAGATTAAAAACTAGAGTCTTTTGTCGGCGGCAGTACAGTCAGTACATTGATTTAGAGCTAGGTAGCGGGACAAATAATCATTGAGATAGCTGAGATAATTAATCTCTTGCCTGGATCTGTTTTGCAATATCACCCACTTTTGGACTAAGGTCTTTGCGAGATATCAATATGCCATCTTTCGTGTTCACAACAACGACGTTATCCATACCGATGACCACGATTGGTTTTTCGGGCTCCTCATTACGTATGTAGCCGTTTTCGACATCAACAGAGTGAATGTTGTTACCATGAACGTAGTTGCTCAGCTGGTCAAGCTCGTTTGCTGCGTGTAGGTCGTTGGAGTTTCCAACATCCATCCAGTCAAAGCTCGCCGGAATAACCACTAGGTCTTTCGCTTTTTCAATTAAAGCAATATCTATGACTTGATTTTCAAACCTGAGGTAAACATCTTTATATTGTTGACTCTGTGGATCGTTAATAGCACACAGCTTATCATAATTTTCTGCTAAGGTAGGGGCATTTGCTTTCATTTCTTTCAGAAACGTATTGATGGAACCAACAAAATAGCCACAATTCCACAAATAGCGCCCCGTAGATATATATTGTTGCGCCACCTTGAAAGTCGGCTTCTCTTTAAACTGACTGACCCTGTATGCGACACCGGAAGACTCGCCAACCGTTTCTGCTTTTTCAATGTAGCCAAATCCAGTCGCGGGGTAGGTCGGTTCTACGCCAACCAATACTATCTTGCCGTATCGCTTTGAAACATCAGCCGCGACATGAAAAGATCGCACAAACCCCTCAACGTCCCTTATGTGGTGATCGGCGGCTAAAAAAGCAATGGGCTCATCACTACTGTTGCCGTAATGCCTGGCAATGTAATCCAGTGCCGCTACAATGCACCCGGCGGTGCCTCGCCGACCCGGTTCGACAATGAACGATTTACTCGATAGTCTCGGTAATTGTTTTTTTAGAGTACCGGAGTGACTGGCCTCGGTAATGACGATTACTTTGTCGCTTAATTTCTTGGCTCTAGCATATGTACTCTGCAACAACGAATAGTCGTTGTCGATCAGTTTTAACAAATGTTTTGGCTGAGTGTAAGTTGAAAGGGGCCACAATCTAGTGCCCGACCCCCCGGCAATTATCACTGCAATCATGCACTCTAGAATAGCACCCCTTCAACCAGATATTATAAGTATAAGATAATTACAACAACATTGATATTGCTTGAGCTTTGGTAAATATTATATAATTTACTAAATAACCAAACACAAAAATATGTTTAGATCAAAAAATAAAATCATTTTGGCCGTCATATTACTGTTACTGGTGGGAGCCGTTGCCTACGCTAGCCTGGTTTTATCCCGCAAATTGCAAAAACCCCCTATGCCTACAAGCAGCCCTGCCTATACTCAGGGCCAGGTACGCCCTCAGGCGCCCACTAGTAATCTAAGCCAAGGAGGGGCCACTGATTTAAATGGTAGTACAACGCCACAAACGCCTGCCGCGCCAACCAGCGGAGTGTCGTCTGCTTCCGGGAAAATTACCCTCAACTCACCAGGCAATAACGACACGATCTACTCCGGCGTGACCGTTAGAGGCATATCTAGTTTACCTAGCGTCCAGTACAGGCTGGTCGATGATACGGTCGGCGTAGTGGCTCAAGGTAAACTCAATGTGGTTGATGGAAAGTTTTCCGCTATTCTAAAGTTTGTATCTCGCGGCCGTACTGGAAAGTTTGAAGTTTTTAGCTACGACCCCGCAACAGGAGCAGAGATTAACTCTGTAAGAATAATCGTCTTGTTTGGGAGCTAGGATGCGTTCGGGATTGAATGGCAATGTTATGCAAATATCGTTAATAAGAGTCATCTCTTACGCCGGCATAGCTATATTCGCTTCGGTTCTGGCTAACGCCGTGCCCGCATCTGCTGCATATATAGAGAACTCCCTTGTTGACAATGGCGTATTTTTAAATAGCCGGTCAATGAGCCAGACGCAAATCCAAACTTTTCTTGAGGGAAAAAAGAGTTATCTGGCAACTTATCAAACCTTTAGCGGCCGGGATAATGCAACTGTTCCCGCATCCCAAATTGTATACGAAGCAGCGGTTGACTATGGCATCAATCCTCAGGTTATATTGGCAACGCTCCAAAAAGAACAAAGCCTTGTCACAGACCCCCAACCCGCTAGCTCGCAGTTAACTTACGCAATGGGCTATGGGTGTCCTGACGGAGGTAGTTGCAGTTACCCTGGGTTCTATAAGCAGGTAGATAATGGCACCTGGCAGTTACGCCTCAATTTTGAACGAGCAAACGGCAACAATAGTTGGTGGAACGCTAATATCACCTACGCATGCGCTAATGCGTCTAGGTACTATAGTACCGGGCTGTACCCAAATAGAAGTGTGAATTTCATAGATGACGGTGGGGTCACTTACAAAACTTTCACCATCTTAAACGCTGCTACTGCCTCTCTTTATTGCTACACGCCCCACGCCTATCCCGGTAGTTCTAACTATTACTACTCGGGAAGCTATAACTTTACGGCTAGTTTTGATAACTGGGGATGGAGCCTTAGAGACCAGGCGTATTCGGCCCAATTCGTTTCCCAATCCGCATTCCCTCAATTGGATCCAGGTCAAACAGCGACCGTTTATTTTCAATATAAAAACACTGGAGGAGTAGCGTGGTATGATGACTCTTCAATCGCCACGTCCCCAGTCGGTAGTGGCGCCTATCCCATCCACTTAGCTACCTCGCAACCGCTTAATAGATCAAGCAAGTTTTACGGAACCGGCTGGACCAATCCCGCTCGTCCGGCGGTGAATTTCGCGGCGGTTTATGAGGCGGATGGAGTAACGCTGGCAAGTAACCAGCATGTGGTATTGCCGGGGCAGGTTGCAAAGTTTAGTTTTAGTATGACGGCCCCTAGCGATTTAGCGCCAGGCACTTACCAAGAGAACTTTATGCCTATAGCCGAGGGCACCCCGAACGGAGCTTTTAGCGATCCGGGAACATATATGAGAGTTGTGGTAAACGCTGTACCTGCTATCAGGTGGCGCTCGCAGAGCAACTACCCAACTATTACACCGGCCGCCAGCCAAGAAGTGAGTATCAATTTCGTTAACAGTGGCAATGTACCTCTCTATGATGACACTAGCCTTAGCATTGCGCCGACCGGTACCAAGCCTACACATCTAGCAACATCCTGTCCGTTAAATTCTAATAGCGATTTATCTGCCGGCTGGACCAATCCCGCTCGTCCGGCGGTGAATTTCGCGGCGGTTTATGAGGCGGATGGAGTGACGCTGGCCGCGAATCAACACGTAGCTCTGCCCGGACAAATAGTGAAGTTTAGTTTTAGCCTAAGTGTTCCCGCTGGATATGCCGCAAGCACCTATAGAGCGTGCTTTCAGCCTGTCTTGGAGGGCACAGAATCCGGATACTTTCCCAATCTAGGTGTATATCTTGACGTAACAGTCCCAAGCGTTGCAATAGCAGGCCTGTCTGGGTATCCTACCAAAACTACGGTAACTGGTGGGGAGCCAACGATGTTTAATATGAACATCAAAAATCTGGGTAATGTTACTATACCCAGCGGCTCTACTATAACAACCTCCAATGGCGGCGCGTTTCAAGACCCTTCTTGGGCGGATCCTGCTACTCTCGCTATCATCTCGCAGAATTTAGCTCCACTGGCATCGACGAATAGCGGCACCCTGACCTTATTGGCACCCTCAGTATCTGCGACTACCAGTTATACGATAGACTTAGCCATTCAAAAACCATCCGGTTCAGCAGTATTGCTGGTTAGCGACAAAGTTAATATTCCCGCAACAGTTAACCTGCCTAGTTATTCTGTTGCTTTCGTTGGGCAATCTGCATATCCTACCATTACTTATGGCCAATCGAGCCAAGTATACTTATCGTACAAGAACACCGGTAATGTTCCCTGGCGAGATGACGTTGGCCTATCAGGGCAAAATACTAGGAATAACACGCCTTTTCACCTCGCAACGTCCCAAGCATTGAACAGAGTAAGCGGTTTTGCGGATACCGGCTGGACCAATCCCGCTCGTCCGGCGGTGAATTTCGCGGCGGTTTATGAGGCGGATGGAGTGACGCTGGCCGCGAATCAACACGTAGCTCTGCCCGGACAAATAGTGAAGTTTAGTTTTAGTATGACACCACAGAATTGGGTGAGACCAGGAGCTTACCGTGAGTATTTTCAACCGATAGCAGAAGGCACTGCAGACGGGGCTACAAATTCTGTCGGCACATATCTTGTTGTAACGATTCCAACTCCTGAATACAAAGCACAATATTTCGCCCAAAGTTCCTACCCAACAGTAACGCAGGGACAGTCAGCTCAGGTATATTTTATGTATAAAAATGTAGGCACGGTTTCTTGGTATGATAATACGTCTATATCGCAAGCCCCCCAGGGAATGGGAATTTATCCCATCCACTTAGCTACCTCGCAACCGCTTAATAGATCAAGCAAGTTTTACGGAACCGGCTGGACCAATCCCGCTCGTCCGGCGGTGAATTTCGCGGCGGTTTATGAGGCGGATGGAGTAACGCTGGCAAGTAACCAGCATGTGGTATTGCCGGGGCAGGTTGCAAAGTTTAGTTTTAGTATGACGGCCCCTAGCGATTTAGCGCCAGGCACTTATAGAGAGTATTTTATACCGGTAGCGGAGGGTACGCCCAGTGGTTCTTTCAACGACCCTGGGACATATTTAGACGTGATGGTAAAGTAGGGCTGCTTTACGGCCTTACTGTGATGCCCGAACTACAATTGGTTAGATGGGCTTATAAATAAAACTCTTTTTATTAACCCCAGAAGACGCTCCACTTTCATGCTTTTTTCTTTTTAGTTATATTTCCATTGCCACGTTGGCCTGTGGTAGATTCTGTTCTACGGTTCCGATGAATTACGCTAATCCTTTGCGTAAGATTCGTGCGAATGCGTATTGCTGATAATTTTCTGTGCCGCCTTGCCAATTTTTATACGCATTGCCGGGTCGTTGACCAAGCTCAAAACTTGATCGTGCAGATCTCCGAACAGCATCACTCTTACTGCTAACCAGCATGTGACTCAACCAAGGCAAATGTGAAGTTTGCTTTTGATTTAACGGTGCCGGTAGACTATGCCAATGGCAGTGATAATGAGTATTTCCAGCTGGTAGCGGAAGGTACCGGCAGTAGGCCTTAAATTACCTCAATGAGTACCAAGTTGTTACCATAACTCATTAGTGTCTAATTTTAAGAGTTTAGAAAGCCCTTAACCTCTTCGTAGGTCTGTCGCCAGTCAGTAGTTTTGTAGTGTTTAATAATCTTAGCCTCTTTTCGGCTTAGTTTTTGTTCGTTTTCATAATACTCAAGTACTTTTTCTAAGCATTCTCCGCTATCGTAGGGCGAAAAATAATCAATAAGATTACCGGCAATTTCCGGCATTGAAGAAGTGTTTGACGCTAAGCATAACTTTCCATATGACAAAGATTCGGCTATGGGCAACCCCCATCCTTCGTACATAGAGGGATAGATACTGAACATACAGTTCTCATAGAGCCATCGCAATTCAGAATCTTTGACATGCTCTAGTACTAATATACGTTTTGCGACATCTGGGTCGTGCTTTAGAGATCTTCTTAAATCTTCAGTATGCCATCCCGGACGACCTACAATAACAAGTTGAGGCATAGGCTTTCCACGGCGCACCGCTTCTTTCCAGGCATAGTACAGTAACATATGATTTTTGCGAATCTCTATGGTACCAACACAAACAACAAACTTCTGTCCTTTTAGTTCAGCTAAAGCCTCTGGCTTCACGCTTGCCAGGGAATCGCCGAGTCTCACCACTTTAGTCTCTGGTACAGCTAAGCCTACCTTGGCACAAAAGACTTTAAGGTCATATTCAGTGGACCGGGATATACAGAAAAGTCTGTCAGAAACAGCCGCCACCTCAAAAATATATCTGGCATAGATAGAAAATAGTTCCTGTCCAAACAGGTGAGGTCCAAGTATAGGTATCAGGTCATAGACCAGCTGGTAGACCTCAAAGCCTTTTTCTAGTTTGACACGAGCCAGATCATCGATGAAGATTGACCGATCCCAGTTATTTCCAAAAACCACTACAGTGTCACCTGGGCTAAAGATAACCTGTGGCGAGGCAGTGACGATCGGTTTTGAAGCAGCAATTTTTCTTGCTATTAACAACACTTGTTTAGCCCTCTTTCTAATTGCCCGCTTAGCGCTAGGGGGCACTACTTCTCTAAGCCTGCTCGGTAAAGCGGCATATGCACTAAAAATAAGCAGCTTGTAGTCTTTGGCCTTAACAGTGTTAGAAGGTAGTACGGTTTCAAAGCGCCGTTTAATTGCCGCAAAGTCGGCTGTATAAAACCGCCTGGTGTTCTCGTCATAGCGAAAAAATTTAGCTTCGTTGTTAGTGTAAAAATAAAGCGCCAGGTTATAAACCACTCGCTGAATACCCGTAAAGTTACCAGTCCAATCACTTATGTCAGTAAGGTCAATCCAAAACTGCTTGCTCATATTGTCTTGACCTTTTCTACTAATGGCTTCAGCGCATTTTCCCATAATACTTTGTCTATTTTTTCCAGCTGGTCACAAGAGTACTCTTGTTGGTGTGCTGTTAGCTGTTCTTTTATACTCCTCCTGAACTGATCGGATGAATCGGCAATCAAGATGTTAGGGTATTGGGTATATTCTTCGTAACCCCTAAAAGCATGGCTCGTAGCGACTATTTTCTTATGAGCCAAGAGGGCTTCTGCCGTTTTAAGGTTTGAGCCACCGCCTCCCGTTATTGGCAAGATTATAAGATCCGACAGATAGAGCAACGCTGCCAGATCCGTTTCACTCACGTGCCCCAATAAGGAAGCTCTCTGCGTAAAGCATACATCTTCAATTGCAGTTTCGTTTAGGTTGCGTCGCAATAAATCGGCAACACCACCTACTACCAATATCCGTGTACCGAATGGCAAAAAGCCTATGCGCTTAGACACCATTTGCAAAAAGCCGATCATATTTGGAGTATGCGCACTGCCTACAAATAATATTTTAAACTTAATGGAATCACGTTTGAAAGAACTTTGCCACTTTTTCACATCTCTTCGTTTCGGTGTTTGTCTGTTCATCCCATTGGGAGCAAGGACCACATTTTTGGCACCAAATTGAGTTTCAAGGCTGCGGACTTCTCCCTTGCTAACGGCTACGTTCACCACTGCATCGTTGGCTAAATCTTGTTCTAATTGCTTAATTCTAGTAACAATTTTGGCTCTTAATCTAGTGTCCATGCCCTCAGACTTATACATCTGGTTTTTCATGCTCCACTCTAAATTTTGGGTACTGTTTATGATTTTAGCCTTGTAATTCATTGCCACCAGAAGCTTTTTGAGCCCCAAATAGGGGTATGCTTGCTCTATATGAATTATGGTTGGCCTAAATCTCTCTATGACATGCTTCATGTGTGACCTCGCTTTAGGATCGCTAAAAATAGCTTCACCGCAAATAATATCATTCAGAAAAGGGGTTTCTTCAATGGCTTTCATCGTGTCTATAGATACCGGTACATCACTCTTTGTCCTATCCAAATAATATTTGCCGGGTATTACTGACGCGTATCTCACGGATAGACCGCTTTTTTTGTACATACTGTAAATTGCAGACGCTCTTTTCTGGCCGCCGTGCTTTGGTTTCAAAATCGGATAGGTCCCGACCATTAAAATTTTAGCGCTTTTACTCATTGCCCTAGCCATCTTTATAACGTCCTTTTTTCTACTTATCTAATTATACGGGTAAAATTATAGGTTTTTTCGTGTCATTCACTGTTTACCTTTATACTGCATAAGCGATCCAATTTCTTTTATGAAATTACCTAGGTCGCACGTAGCCTCGGCGGTCTGGTAGGTTGCCAACTGATTACTTATAGCAAGGTCCATAAATATTTGTTGATCGATTGTGCTTGTTTGGGCTCGATTAATTAAAGCGATACCAGGCAAAATAGATGCACGCTGGGCCAGGCGAGAAGGTATCGAGCTATAATCGATTAGATAAATAATGCATTTATATTTTTTATACGTATGCCTATTAAGTCGACTTATATTCAGAACGTTGACGTTAAAATAATCGATAAATGTTGGGCGCTCAGAATCGTGGGGAGAAAACTGGCCAAAGTCAAAATAAAAGTCCACCCTAAAGTCTTCACTAAGCGAGCTGTATAGAACTTCCGCCTTTCTGCCAATTTGACCAGCTATACCAGGATAAACACACGCTAATGCTATGTATGGCTTTTTACTCTTACGTTTTCTGTTGTTTACTTTAGTATGATTGAGCCCATCAATGAAAGATAGACATGTATTATTCCATGTATACTTATTCATGATAGCAGGGTATCTCTTAATTTTTGCCGATAATCCTTTACGCGATACGGCATCGTCGATAGCTTTTACTAGATCCTGGGGTTTATGCGGATCAAAAAAATAAAAAGCAACGAGTGACATTTCTTCAAAAACAGGCACCCGAGAAGCAACAATGGGTTTGCCGTAAGAGATGGCGTCAAGCACGGGTAGCCCTAACCCCTCGTGGAGCGAGGCGAATAATACGACAGATGCATGCTGATACAACCAATCCAATTCACTGTCTGATATATGCCCGGTGAATATTATGTTGGGAGATAGTATGCTGAGCCTCTCCTTTGACCCTTTATTAAAGGATGAGGTCACAACAAGAACCGCCTCGCTATCGTATTTTTGACGATAAGCTTCAAAGCCTTTAACCGCCGCCTCGTTATTTTTATGCGGAAGATTGCCCGTCGGGAATAAAATATAATTGTTTGGTAGCCGTAAGTGCGCAGGTCTTGACGTTTTACCATTAAACCTGCTGAATCCACCATTAATATTTGTAATACGTTCTTCTGGCAAACCAAGACACTTCATTAAATCTTTTTTGGTAGACTCCGAGATAGCAAATATATGATCAGCTTCTAGTATTGTCTCGAAACGCCGCATATAAAAGTTGGCTGGAAAAAATTCGCCTAACTCTCTCCAAAATAAAAATGGTATCAAGTCGTAAATTAATATTAATTTTTTGCAGTTACTGGGAAACTCAGCAAAAAAGTCAAAAAAGAAGAGTGCCGTAATCAGAAAATACGTATCACTGCCCGAGTGTTCAGCTGTTAGTTTTTCTAACTTTTTCTTATAGATCCTTGGGCTTGAGGGACGCCCATGCGTGACGGGCAATTCTAAATGGAGCTGCTTAATATTTGGGCATTCGGCGAATAAGATGTTGAATCTATCCTTATCCTGATTCAATGCTTTATTAAAAATAATCGAAATTTCAAAACTATCCCTAGTAGCCCTTTTGTTAAGCTCTTTGAGAAGCTCTATGAGGTATTTGCCCATACCACGATACCAAGCGTCGGTTTGTAGAATCTGCCCATCAATGACTAGCTTTTTCATCTGCTCCATGAACTCCTAGCCTTAACCAATAACCTAACAATGGTTACAAGGATATGTCTTATGCGCAAGTAGGCTCTAAGTAAGTAGTCTTGGATGATAGTAGGTTCTTCTGACTTAAAGTCCTGGTCAACTATTTGGCGTAGTTCTTGGACAGAATTTGCCGACCTGGGCACGTAGTTGCTTAGTTGACTCTTGCCCAATACATTTCTTAAGCTCTCATCTAGTGATTTAGCCTTGCGAACAAGCTTTGCTTGGGCAATGTCTACAAATCGACGAAGGGGCCTTGGTCTTGCGCCTTCACTCCATAATGAATATATGTTTTTTCGTAAAGCAATGGCCGACTTTTCCCAACTAAATTTTTGGACTCGTTGACGGCCAGCAGCTATAAAAACCTCCGTCTTATCTTTACTAACGAGCATTTTTTTGATGGCGATCGCTGCAGATTTGGCATCGTAGGGGTTAAAGTATAGAGCAGCCTTGTCGGCTATCTCTCTTATGGATGGTATATCCGAGGCTACTACTGGAGTATCCACTGCCATGGCCTCTAAAACGGTCATGCCAAAGCCTTCATAAAACGCAGGGTGCACTAATGCGCTAGCTCCACTATAAAGGGCGGGTAAATCCTCGTCATTGACATAACTGTTAATCTTTATGATTTGTGCACCATGGACCTGCAGTTGCTGCAACTTATTATAGAAATCATCATTGATCCAACCATCTCCACCTATAATTACCAAGCCATAACTCTGTTGTAGGTTTTTAGGCAGCAGGCTATAGGCTTTCAGAAGTGTTAGAAGATTTTTACGTGGTTCAATGTTGCCAATGAATAAAAGGTACTGGTCATACGATATTCCATATTTTTGTTTGACTTCTTGAATTTCTAGGGAATCTCGCCTATGATAAAGCGCTTTGTTAACACCGCAATAAACTACTTCCACTCTTTTGGCAGGCACATTTAATAGTCGGGTTATTTCTTCCTTGATACTCTTACTGATAGTGATAATGGTTTCCGATCGTGATATCCATTGCGGCACATGTTTGGATAAATACTTTTGGTTGTTAGGGTGAACCGTTTCGGGGAAAAGGACAAAGCCCAAGTCATATATATAGGTCATGGCGCGCGAGTTCCAGAGGGGCCAATTACGATAATTGGGGAATAGATATATTCCCTCACCAAGTATCCAGTCCATAGGCGGCAAAACTCCAAGTCGTAATAATATACTGAATAGCCTAGCAGGCACTGGTATAGTCTTAATACTTATGCCTTGTATTTTTTTGTAATGCTTAATGCGCTTAGCTTTCCCGAGCGGCACCACCAGCCTTATTGCCCAACCGTCCTTATAAACCAGTGGAGCAAGACTACGGAGAACCTGTTCTATGGTTTGGCCTACACCGCTTTTGCGGCGTGGCGCAAGCGCTAATGCATCTATATAGATTGTTTTGCTAATCCGCCTCAATGACTTTACTGCTCTCTATGCTTTTCGTTTTATATCAATTCTACGTGCCCCGCCAAACCGAAACAACAGCTAGATAGAATTTTGATAAAATGCACTTGCATATAAAGGAATATGTAACTACTGTTAGTGAATATGAAGCGCAGTCTAAAAAACAAGATAGTAGCCATGCCACTAATTGGATACTTGGCCAGGGTGATGGGCGGAATAGTAAAAGGACCGCAAATTCGTGATCAACTTAACACAAACTTGGTTGAAATACTGAACAGTCAAGCTAGCCAGCAAGACAGAATTGAGCAAATAGCCCAGGAGCTTAAAGAGTTAAAGGAGCAAGGCAAAAAGGTTACACGAGACCATGAGCAATATGCTCGCGACATTGATGATACCGTATCGGCTATACAGCGTAGTCAAGACAATTTGAGACAGGCCTTTAACCTGCTACAGGCAAGTAACGGCCCTCCACGCAAGAAAGTCTCAAATGGTCATAATTCTGATCTATTCGCCGATAACCACAATCTGGATGTCTTTTATACGCTTTTTGAGGATCGTTTTAGGGGTACAGAGGAATTGATAACTAATAGACTAAGAGAATATTTGCCTTTGTTTATAAATTCTAGGATTAATTTTGATAAAAACCCTGTTCTAGATATTGGTTGTGGGCGAGGAGAGTTTTTGCAGCTACTAAAATCTACCTTAATCACGGCTGTGGGCCTTGATATTAACTACGACATGGTAAGACGTGCGCAAGAAAAAGGGCTTAAAGTGACGCAGGGTGACGCCGTAGCCCATCTAGAGAAGAGTGGGCCTCAAAAATACGGCGCCATCACAGGCTTTCATATAGTAGAGCACATACCATTTAACGTATTAATGAAGATGTTTACCGCAGCCCACAAAAGCCTGGTTCGTGGTGGATTTGTGCTTTTCGAGACACCAAATCCCGAAAACGTTACGGTTGGCAGCGCAGGGTTCTACATGGACCCCTCGCATTTGAATCCCTTGCCCCCTGATTTGTTGGCTTTTGCGCTTGAAGTGTGTGGCTATAGAAAAATTGACATTATGAGGCTCCACCCAGCCGTACGGCCCGAAAATACAAATCTACATCCCCAAATTGCCAATTATTTTTACGGCCCCTTAGATTATGCTGTCATCGCATATAAGTAGCAATTTATTGACCTTGTATAATTAACTCAAATCCCGGATCTAAGGTGTATGGGATATGCCTGTTTTTTCGTATTGTAAATTTTGCAGCACCATTCCACCAATCAGCCACCGTAATGCCATCAGCATATTGCAGTGCTACATCCACGATATATTGACCGTCGCGCAATACATTAACAAATGACCATTTTAGAATTAGGGTTTGCTCTTTCAAAAGGTCTTTAAGAAAAATGTTTTCGTGTTTTGTATTAGTGCCTGTAACTTCAGCGCCCGCAGCATTACGAATCCTAAACCCCACAACCGGCTTAGCAAAATCACTGTGGGCCTTAATTCTGATAGTAACTTCGATACTTTTCTCGGACACACTGGTAGAAACTCCCGATATTGCCACTCTCTTGTCCCCCCACCGCTCTTGGTTGGCTGCATCAGCAACTTCAGCATGATCCTTATTGGCCGTTGGAGCTTCTTCTATAAATAATTGTAAGTATTTGTCCGCTATTTTGTCCGTTGCCCCCATATCTACCATCATGTTGTTATTAATTAGCATAGCCCTATCACAATACTCTCGGATGGCATTCATATCATGACTTATAAAAACAACCGTTGCTTTATTGTTTTTTAGCTTGCTGAAATAGTTGTAGCATTTTCGCTGAAAGTCGGCGTCACCGACGGCCAAGACCTCATCGACCAGCAAAATGTCGGCTTCGGAGAGGGTGGCCATAGAAAAAGCAAGTCGTACCTGCATACCCGAGGAATAGTTTTTTAATTTTTGATCCATAAAGCGATCTAATTCGGCAAAAGCAACAATGTCGTCGTATTTTTCATCAATTTCTTTCTTGCTGAAACCAAGCAGAGCGCCGTTTAGGTAGACGTTTTCCCGGCCGGTAAGTTCAGGATTAAAGCCTACGCCAAGCTCAATGAAAGGCACTAGTTTGCCGCGTACCGTGACCTTACCTCTGGTGGGCTGGTATATGCCGGCTAAGATTTTAAGCAGGGTACTTTTGCCGCTGCCGTTGCGGCCGACGACTCCAAAGAATTCGCCCTTTTTAATTTCAAAAGAGACGTTGCGTAACGCGTGCTGTGTCTCGAATGATTTTTGGCGCCCGAAGAGATTAACGACTAAACTTTTGAGGCTGCCGACTTTTTCGTGGGGTAGACGAAAATCTTTCGAAACATCGTCAACTCTTATCGCTATGTCGTCCACTGCTCAAACTTCCTCGGCAAAGTATTTTGATTGTTTACGAAAATAGGCCGCGCCGGCCAAAGCGACCAACAACACAATACCTGTCGGCAATAAATATATGTACGGATTGTCGTATAAATGGGCTATGGTTAACGCCTGTGGCGTAATAAGCAAGCTTCTCATGTCTTGGATAATCTGGGCAACCGGGTTTAATAACAGCACCTTGGCCGCCTTTACGGGAATAATACTTAGCGGATACAAAATCGGAGTCACGTAAAACGCGGCCTGCATAACGACTTCCCAGATATAGTTTATGTCCCTAAATTTGACAAACAAAGCGCTTAACAAAAATGACACGCCCAACGCAAAAATAAACAGTTCGATTATTAGAAGGGGCACCATTATGACAGCCGACGGGCTAATGTCTACGCCGGTTAACGACATAAATATGGCAATTACAATAAAGTTGAGCGCTAAATTAATCAAGGCCGAAAACGAGGCCGATACCACTATGACATATTTGGGAAAATTTAGTTTACGTATAAGATCGCCACGAGAAACTACCGAAGATATGCCAATAGAGGTTACTTCGGCGAAGTAGTTCCAAAGCACGATACCAAGTAGCAGGTACAAAGGAAAGTGAGGTATGTCCGCACCAATACGCAAAAACTTCACGAATACTATATACAGGATGGCAAAGATAGCCAGCGGCCTCAGCAACGACCATAAATAGCCTAGAACGGACCCTTGGTATCGCAGCTTGAAGTCGGTTTTAACTAATTGAGTTAATAAAATTACAGAATAACGATACCGCTGCCACAATTTATACATCGCCCCCTATTGTATCTGTTAGAAACGATTGGCGCAACGTGTTCTACGGTTTAATGATGCCGGTGAATCTTGTAGTCTGTATGTATGGCAACAAAAATATTGGTAACTGGCGCTAACGGCTTCGTGGGGCGGCATGTGGTCAACGAGCTAAAAGCTCATCGATACGAGGTATTGGCCATGGGAGGCAATGACACCGTGTCCGGTATGGACACCATTAACCTTGACCTAACGAATCCGCAAGCGTTGGCGCAGATTGATTTTAGCGACATATCAGGGGTAATCCACCTAGCTGGTCTGGCGGCGGTTGGCCCGTCTTTTGTTGAGCCTCTGCGATATCTCAGCGTCAATGCTGGTATAGAGATAAATATTTTTGAAACGCTGCTTACTCGAAATTCAAAGCCCCGGTTTTTAATAGTTAGCAGCGGTAGCCTGTACGATCCCGGCGCTTCATTGCCCTTGGACGAAAGTTCCGGCGTTTCGCCAAGTTCTCCTTATGCGGTTAGTAAAATCACTCAGGAAGAATTGGCTTTTTATTACGCCAGAAGAGGGTTCGAGTCAATTGTGGCCAGGCCGTTTAATCACATTGGCCCTGGCCAGGGCCTTGGGTTTATCGTGCCCGACCTGGCGGTACAGGTGGCAGCCTATAAGCGAGGCGAGACGAACCGGATACTAACAGGCAATCTAAGCGCCAAACGCGACTACACCGACGTTCGTGATATCGCCAGAGCTTATCGCTTGTTGCTGGAGTGGGGAAAAGCAGGCGAAATATATAACGTGTGCTCCGGCACCGCGATAAGCGGTAAGGAAATCCTATCCAAGCTGGTTCGAGCTGCTGGTATCAGAAATTTTCCTGTCGTAACGGTTGACCCGTCCAAAAAACGCCCATCGGACAATCCTGTCATATTTGGCAGCCACAAAAAGTTAACTGATGCAACGGGCTGGCGGCCAAGAATAAGCATAGACACGACCATCAAGGACGTTATGTCGGAGCATCTGCTACAAAAACGGCTTTAATCCAGGCTGGTAGCCGATTCTAACCCGATATCATGCTGCACCATCAACTTAACCATTCCGGGAAAGTCAACTTTACGCCTCCAACCCAGCTTCGCTTCTGCTTTGGCGGGGTTGCCCAGTAGAATATCTACCTCGGCGGGGCGCATGAATGCTGGATTTTGCTTAACATAGGGCTTCCAGTCATTAATGCCCACTTCTTTAAACGCTAAGTCCAGAAATTCACCAATGGTATGGGTCTCGCCGGTTGCCAAAACGTAATCATCCGGCTGGTCCTGCTGCAACATCAGCCACATACCCACAACATAGTCTCCGGCGTATCCCCAGTCCCGTTTAGCATCCAAATTGCCTAATTCTATGTGATCTTGTTTGCCCAAGTGGATACGGGCCACGGCATTAGATATTTTTCTGGTAACAAACTCCAGACCGCGCCGTTCGCCTTCATGATTAAACAAAATGCCGCAACTGGCATGCATACCGTAACTCTCGCGATAGTTTTTAGTGATCCAGTGCCCGTAAAGTTTGGCTACTCCGTAGGGACTACGGGGATGGAATAGGGCTGTCTCGTCATATCCTTTGCCTGGGCGGTTATAATCTAGCCCGCCAAACATTTCTGAAGTAGACGCTTGGTAAAACCGGATAGTTTTTTCGCCACCAGTTAACCTTATGGCTTCCAGAGCGTTTAAGACACCCTTGCCAGTAACGTCAGCCACCAACTGGGGCACCTTAAATGAATAGCCGACATGGCTAATGGCCGCCAAGTTGTAAAATTCATCCGGCCGGGCAGTTTCGATAGCCCTGATAAGTGAAGATGTATCAGTAATGTCGGCTTCGAGCAGCTTAACAAAGGGCTGCTCTTGTTCGACGCGGGCGCGTTTTGGGTTGTGCTGGCCGCGAATGATTCCATACACCTCATACCCCTTGCCATGCAAAAATTCCGCCAAATGATAGCCGTCCTGTCCGGTTATACCTGTAATGAGAGCTGCTTTTGCCAAAATAGTGCCTCCGTATTTATGTCTGTCGTTGGTACATGAAAATTATACCTGATTTCATACCCAGGTGTTGAAGTTGGGTCGTTTCTGATACGATTGGAGCTGTATTACCAAAAATTACTTGAATGTCTAAGATCGCCATCGATGCCAGGATTTTGAACAGTACCACCGGGCGGTACGTTGAGCGGCTGCTGGAATGGCTGCAAAAGATGGACGACAAAAACCAGTACGTGGTGATTTTGTCTGACAAAGACAGGGGAGCGTGGACGCCTAAAAACCCTAACTTTTCAATCCGGTACGTGCCTTATAAAAACTACAGCCTGGGCGAGCAGTTAGGTTTTGCCCGTTTCTTATACGGCCTAAAGGCCGATCTGGTTCATTTTTGCATGCCACAGCAGCCGTTGCTTTATTTTGGAAAAAAAGTTACCACCGTGCACGACCTGACTCTTCTTAAATTTTACAACAGTGATAAAAACTGGCTAGTCTACCACGTTAAGCAGCTGGTCGGCAAACTGGTGTTTTTTACGGTCGCCAGAACGTCGGCCAAAATTATCACCGATGCCAATTACACCAAACGCCAATACGCCAAGTTCGCTCGCGTCAGCCCCGCCAAAATTGAAACGATTTATCTAGGCAGCGAGCTTAAAAGCGCCGCCACTCCCCTTGCGGTGCCCAGTTTGCAAAATAAAGATTTTATTATGTACGTTGGGCAGCAGAGCGACTACAAGAACATCCGCCGCCTGATTCGGGCGCATCAACAACTGCTAACCGCCTACCCTCGCCTACACCTGGCTTTGGTCGGCAAGCTTTCGGGCTTAAACGGCGCTGCCTTGCGGCGCAACAAAAAGTGGTGCGAAAAACAGGGTTATAAAAACGTAATTTTTACCGATTTCGTCAGCGACGGGCAGCTGGTGTGGCTTTATCAAAACGCCCGCGCCTACGCGTTCCCCTCTTTAATGGAGGGGTTCGGCCTGCCCGGCCTGGAGGCTATGGAATGCGGCGCCCCGGTGGTTTCCAGCAACGCCTCCTGTCTGCCCGAGGTCTACGGCCCGGCCGCGCTTTACTTTAATCCGCTCAGCGTAAACGACATGGCCAAAGCCATCGCCCGGGTGCTGCAAGACGAAAAGCTGCGTCAAAAATTAATCGGGTTGGGCAAACGGCAGGCAAAAAAATATTCCTGGCAAAAAACCGCCCGGCAAACCTTGGCGGTTTATATGCGGGCAGTTCAGGATTCAACCAAACAATAGAGCTATTCGCCGGCGTCAGTGTCGGCCTTGCGGCTGATAACCACATGGCGGTCGCGGCCCTCGCCCTCCGAGCGGGTTTCTAGGGCGGGATACTCCGAGACGGTTCGGTGAACCACCCGGCGGTCGGCCGGGCTCATCGGCCTAAGCGCCCTGGTTTCGCCGCTGGCCACCACCTCTTTGGCCCATTCCCGCGTCTGGGCGGCCAGACGGTCGGCCCGCTGCCGCTTGTAGTCGGCCACGTCTATATTTACCCTGTTAAGCTCTGCTCCGCGGTTTTTAAGAGCCATCATTACCAGCGTTTGCAGGGCCCGCAGGGTTTCGCCGCGCTGGCCGATCAAAAAGCCGTTTAGATAGGTCGAGGGCACACCAAGCTCTATTACGTCTTCTTCGCTGCTGGCCGACACGTCGGTGTTCAGGCCGAAAAACGACAGCACGTCCTCTAAGTATTTTTTGGCGAATACGATCGAGCTTTCTTTGTCCATAACTACCTCCTTTTACGCCTTTTGCCGGAGCGTTTTCGGGGCGGCTTAGGCGTTTTTGAGGTGTCGTTACCGGCAGAGTCTTTTACTAACTGGGCCGGCTGGGCCAGGCGGGCCCTTTCAGCGGCCGATTTTGCCGGAGCGCCCGGTTTGTCGGCCAGGTTTTCCATTTCTTTGGTGTCGCGGCCCAGAACTATGTGCTGCTGCACTACCGCTACCAGGCTGGAAGCGGCAAAGTAAAGCACCAGGGCGCCCGGCAGATAAAGCGATATCACCAAGGTCATTATCGGCAAAAAGGTAAGCATGCGATTACTGACGGCCGCGTTGATTTCGGAACTGTCTACCGAATCTCCTTTAGCCTGTGATTTAAGCAGATCGCGCAAGCGTTTGTTCTCGGCCGGCTTGGGGGTAATCTGGCGCGACTGGACATACTGTAAAGCCGCCGCCAGCACCGCCAGCACCGCTGCCGGCAAATAAGTTCCGGCGGCGCTAAAGGCCGGCTGGGCCAGATTGATCACACCGAACAGTTTTTCGCTGACGCCGGCCGGATTTTGAATCAGGCCGTGCACCGCTCCCAGCGCCTGCAGCGGCTGATAGGCAAAGCCGGCAATCGCCTCGCGCTGCTGGGTCATGATCACGATAACCCGGTAAAGGGCGATAAATATGGGCAGCTGCACCAAAATCAGGCCGATCGAGCTGAACGGGTTGACCCCCCGCTCCCGGTAAAGTTCCATCATCAACTGCGCCTCAAGCTGCCGATTGCCCTTGCTTTTAACCTTGATTTTTTTCAGTTCGGGCTGAATCTGGCGCATCACTTTGGTTTGGTGTAGCTGTTTTTTAACCAGCGGCCACATAGCCAGCCGCACCAAAACCGTGAAAAAGACCACTGCCAGGCCGAAATCGCCGCCCGGCACCAGTCCGTAGATCAGCAGCAGAACGTTAAAAATCGGCTGGACAATCAGTAGGTCAAAAATACTCATGATATTTAGGATAGCACGCGGCTATTTTAAGCCCCCTTCGACTTGTTGGTTCTTAAGCAGTCTGGCCGAGGCCAGCAATCCCAGCACGGCTTGGCTTAACTCTTCCGGCGGCATTACCAGCGCCAAAGGGTCGCGCACCGTCAGGGCGATATCGTAGGGCGCTTCGATTTGCTGCCAGTGGCGGCGGACGATCTCGTAAACCCGGCGGCGAATCCGGTTGCGCTTGGCGGCGGCCTTGTAAACTTTTTTGGTTACCACAACCGTAAAACGCGAATGCACCCGGCTAGCGTTACGGCTGTATTTTAGCGACATGTGCTGATTGCTGACGGAGCGTCCTTTGCGGTACAGCCAGCGCAGGCCGCCCTGGCCGTGAAATCTGAAACGACGCTCTAACACGTTATGCCACTCCTTTAATGCCCCGGTGGCGCGGGATCAACGCCCGACGGTTAAAACTTTGCGGCCCTTCTGACGCCGCGACTTCAGCACCCGCTGTCCTGTTTTGCTGGCCATGCGGGCCCGAAAACCGTGAACTTTGGCGCGGGTTCTTTTTTTGGGCTGATAGGTACGTTTGGGCATAAATTAGTCCTTTTTTCAGGCCCTGCTGTAATAACTTCCCGGGCCGCTACTGTTTGATAAACTATCCGATGTATTATGGCAAACTTTTCCACATCAGACAAGACTTTGTCCACATAAAATCAGAGGTGAGCGCGGCTTGTGTAAAAATCTAACCCCTACGCCGCCGGGCGGAAATCCGCTGCTGCCGCGGGTTGTGGAAAAAGGTTTGGCTAAGCTATACTTATTGACAGCAATAACTCGGGGGTGAAACGGCAACGACCAACCGCCCGGCACCAGGCTTGCCGGATGTGATCCGCTAAATAAGTATCTAAAATGGCTACCAGCGACAAGATTTATCAAAACAATCACACTCTTTGGCAGGCTGTTCTTGGCGAGATCGAGTTGAGCGTGCCGCGATCGAGTTTTGTAACCTGGTTTAAAAACACCCGCCTGCTAGAGAGCGACAAAACTCGGGCAACCATAGGCGTGTCTAACATATTCGCCAAGCAGCAACTGGAGGTCAAATTTAGCCAGCAGATACGCGACACTTTGGCCAAAAACGGGGTGAACCCGCCGGAAATAGCTTTTGTGGTGGATTCGGGACGGCGCGCCGCCCGCCCGCAGCGCCAGGAGCGGGTATCGCTGGCGGCAACGGCAACCAAGACCAAATCTTACGTGGCCACGGCGCCATCCGCCGAGCATCAAAGCGGCCTTAATCCCCGCTACACCTTTAAAACCTTTATTGTCGGCTCCAGCAACGAGCTGGCCTATACCGCCTGCCAGGCCGTTACCAAAAATCCCGGTGTAAAATATAACCCTTTATTCATTTACGGCGGAGTCGGCCTGGGCAAGACCCATTTAATACAAGCTGTCGGCAATGAAATCGGCCGCAAAAACGCCGGCTCTAGAATTCTTTATATCAGCTGCGAAACCTTTGTTAACGAGTTTTTAGACAGCATCCGCTACAAAAAGAAGGGCTTCGCCGACCGCTACCGCAACGTGGACGTGCTGATTATTGACGACATCCAGTTTATAGCCGGCAAAGAAAAAACCCAGGAACAGTTCTTTCACACCTTCAACGCCCTGCACCAAAGCAATAAGCAGATTATTATCAGCTCCGACAAGCCTCCCAAAAACATCCCCACCCTTGAGGAGCGGCTGCGCAGCCGGTTTGAGTGGGGCATGAGCATAGATATTCAGATGCCCGATTTCGAAACCCGCTGCGCCATCTTGCAGGCCAAAGCCAATTCGTCGGGGGTCAGTTTAAGCCGCGAAACGGTGGAATACCTGGCCACCAACATTAAAACCAACATCCGCGAGCTGGAGGGGGCGCTTAACCAGTTGCTGGCTTATTGCGAGATGCGCGGCACAGACCCCGACATTCAAACCGCTGCCGGGTTGCTAGGCAACGTCAAATCAAGCCGGCCGCACCATTTAACGCCCAGGCAAATCATCCATAAAACCGCTCAGCATTTTCAACTGGCTGAAACCGAAATTACCAGCCCGATGCGCGACAAACATATTGTTTTGCCAAGACAGATCGCCATGTATTTGTTGCGCAGCGAATTACACCTAAGTTTTCCTAAAATCGCCCATGAGTTGGGCCGAAAAGATCACACCACCGCCATACATTCCATTGAAAAAATCGAAAAAGCTATCAAGCTGGACCACCTAATCCGCCAGCAAGTTAGCGATTTAAGGGAGAAGTTGTATGCCTAATGGGGTTGTGCAAAAAATGTGTTCTAAAGCGGGTAAAACCTGTGGCCATCTGCTGACAGTTTGCACAAATTGGTCGGTCACGGCGAACGGTATTCTTAAATACCTCCACAGCCGCGGCGGATTGTGCACAAAAAATATACTCGCTCAACCACAAGTTTTACACGGCCAACGGGCCAGGTATAACCTCTTACCATCCGCCAGTTATACCCACAAGCCACAGGCCTTATTACTACCATTATTATTTATATAAACTAATAAACTTAATACTAAAGGATCCTCGGCCGATGAAACTCACAGTTACCCAAGAAAACCTTAGCCAAGCGCTGGCCGTGGTAGGCCGGATAGCCGGCAGCCGGACTCCCCTGCCGATTTTAAACAATATTTTGCTTAAAACCGACAAAAACCGGTTACTGCTGGCGGCCACCAACCTAGAAATAGCTATAACCCAACATATAGGCGCCAAGGTTGAGAGCGAGGGCTCAATCACCGTGCCCGCCAGGCTGCTGGGCGAATTTATTTCCAACCTGCCTAAAAGCAATATCAACATAGAGGCGGACGGCACGAATCTTAAAATCACCGCCGGGCGTTACGATTCGACGATTCACGGCATGTTGCCCGACGAATTCCCCGCTCTGCCAGAGATCAATAACGGCCGGCAGGTGGCTATTCCCGCCGCTCGTTTGAAACGGGCCATCACTCAAACAGTGCCGGTGGTGTCGCGCGATGAAACCCGCCCGATTTTAACGGGGATTTTCTTTCACACCGCCGGTAAAGCGCTTACCCTGGTGGCTACCGACGGATACCGTTTGGCCGAGCGCAAGGTTGATAAACTGGACGGCGAGGTTAACGCCATTGTGCCGGCCCAAACCCTGCAAGACGTGGTTAGGGTGATGCCGGAAGAATCCGAGCTGGTTGAATTGCTGTTCGACGACAACCAGGTGCGGTTTTTGTTGGGCGATATCGAAATAACCAGCCGTCTGATAGACGGTAGTTTTCCGGATTATAAACAGCTGATCCCTAAAAAAAGCGACACCGAGGCAATACTAGCCAAAGAGGATTTTGCCAGAGTTACTAAAATCGCCAGCCTGTTCGCCAGAGAGAGCGGCGGTAGTGTCACTATTAAGGCGGATGCCTCTTTGGGCCAGCTGCAAATCCACTCCGTGGCGTCGCAACTGGGCGAGAACACCTCTACTGCCGACGCCGAGATCACGGGCGAGGGCCAGGTAACCTTAAATTCCCGCTACTTACTGGAGGCTCTTGGCTGCGTAGACGAAGACAACGTGCGGTTCGCTTTTAGCGGCAAACTGGCGCCCTGCGTGCTTAGCGGCGTCCAGCACCCCAAAAAACAATCGTCGGACTATCTGCATATTATTATGCCGCTGAAGTCGTAAGGGTAACGCGGCTAGAGCGGCACGGCTACGCAGTGATTAGCGAAATCAAGCTTCAGTCTTTTCGGTGCTACTTACGGCGGCGGTTTGTCCTGTCGCCCGGCGTGAGCGTTTTTTACGGGCCGAATGGCAGCGGCAAAACCAGCGTGCTGGAAGCTTTGATGGTTGTCTGCCGCGGCGGTTCGTTCAGGGGCAGCGACCAGGACCTGCTTAAAACCAACCATCAATGGTGGCGCCTGGAAAGTTTGGCGGGAGACTCTCAAAGAACGGTGGTTTACGACAGCCGGCTGGCCGCCGGCAAGAAGCATTACGTGATTAACGGCCAAAAAAAACAGCGCCTGCCGGCCTCGCTGCGCTTGCCGGTGGTGTTGTTCGAACCCGGCGATTTAAGGCTGCTTGGCGGCTCCCCGGCCCGCCGCCGCCGGTTTTTAGACAACCTGATTAGTCAAATCGAGCCGGCTTACGCGCCGTTGATCGCCAGGTACGAGCGGTCGCTGAAGCAACGCAATAACCTGCTTAAAAGCGACAGGCTGAATCCTGACGAACTGTTCGTTTGGGATATCACCCTGAGCAACCTGGCGGCGCAGATTACCGCTAAACGCCAGGAGTACGCCGCCGCGGTTAACCGCCAGCTGCTAGCGGTGCACGGGCAGGTTAGCGGGCGCAAAGACAAAGTTGGTTTGACTTACCGCTCGCTGGCCGGGGACGGCAGCCGCCCGCCAGACAACCTGGCCCAGTACGCGCTTGGCCAGCTTGGCAAGTCGCGGCAAAAGGACCTGGCGCTGGGATACACCAGCAGCGGGCCTCATCGCGACGATTTAAATTTTTATATCAACCGACGCGACGCCACCTCGTCCGCTTCGCGCGGCGAAACCCGCAGCCTGGTGCTGACGCTAAAATTCATCGAGCTGAACATTATCGAACAACTAACCGGGCACCAGCCCCTTTTGCTGCTTGACGACGTGCTAAGCGAGCTGGACGAGTCAAGGCGTCACGCCCTGCTATCCAGCCGGCCCCACGGCCAGACCATCATCACCACCACCGACGTTGACAATGCCCAAATTAAATACAAAGACGCCGTGTTTATTGGGCTGTAAACGATTTAATTTACGGAGCAGTATTGATTACTTGATAGGTTTTGGTATCTATACCTAAATCCGTAACGCTTTTGTTGATAGCTTCGCCAACCACCCGTTTGATGGTTGGATCGTAATCAAACAAATTGGTTGCCTGGTTGTACTGTAAATTGCCAAGGTTGGGCGTAATGTATATAAAGTTCTTGTACGCCGAGACGGCCGAAACATAGGACAGCTTAACCAGTTGAGCTACTTTTTTATCAATATTGGACGCGTTGGGCTGAGAGGGGTTTATCAATAAGGCGGACGTGTTGTTTTTAGAATCCGACACGCAAGCCACTATCCCGCTGGGCGTATTGTTAATGCCGCAGGGTTTATAATCGCCGTAAGTGTAAATATAGTAGCCGGTTTTGTTAACCGGGTTAAAGCGGATAATGCCTTGATCGGTCGAGACAGTCCAATCGCCGTTCGTGCTGATTATATGATTAACGCCGGCAACGCCGTATAGGCGCTTAGTTTGATTGTTGCTTGTATCGTACACTTCCAGGCCTTTGGTTGGGCTGATGGCGCAAAGCAGTTCTCGTCCGCAAAGCTCAGCCTGCGAGTAAGGCTGATTAACGGTAATACTGCGGCGCCCGGCTCCTTGAAATATTACAAACTCGGAAGAGCCTTTGATGCTTGAAGTTGAGCTATAGTAATCACTGGTTCCCAAGGGCGAGTATGTGGCCACCAACCCTAAGTCGTTGGGCGTAACGTCTACCAGGCTGGTGTTTTTGGGGTGCTGTCTCCCCAGGTCCAGCGTCTTACCCGGCGCGTCCGCCGAGGCGTAGGTTATGACTTGGGCGGCAGTGAGGCTATAAACGACGAACCCCTTTTGATACAAGGCTATCGAATAAAGTGAGCTGCCGTTTAGTCCGTTGATAATTTTGCCGCCGCTTAATCTGAAATCTTTTTCTAACTTAAACAGTCGCTGGCCCTGATCGGTCTGTAGTAAAACAAACACTCCGTCAGCCGTGTAAATCTCCCCCTCGGTTATACCGCTGGGGTTATTGGCGGGCAGCTTGGTAACGTAGGTGGGCAAACTGGCGGTAGCCGGCACGTGAACCAGCGCTTCTTTGATAGGGCTGGAGCAACCGACAGACAGCAGGGTGTCAAAAGCATAAACCACGCAGGGCTTGGGGTTGTTGCCGACAAACTGGCGGTCGTTCTCTAAAGACAACCCAGCCTTAAGGGTGGTTGTTCTTAAGAATCCCTTAGCTGTGGCTATGCCAATGAATCCCGAAGGCCGATCAGATGTAACCGAAACCTGGTATTCGCCGCGCGGCACCATCCGAGTAAGGGTTGTTTTATTGGTTTTAATCGTAACGGTGGAGTTGTTGGATTGGTTAACGATAGTGTAGGTCAGCGGTTTGCCGCCGCCGTTGCTTACCGAAACCGTTAAAAAAGAGTTGGCGTACAGCCACGACCCGGCCAATAGCAACAACGCCGCTCCAGCCAGCAGATATAAGGTTTTTTTAAACTTTATGATCGCTTCGACTATCACTTCGATTATCATAATGACCTTTCTTTTGTTTGCTTATCAGGGCGCCGCGCCGTTACACAAAGGAACACCCGCCGTCGCGGGGCTGGGAGAAGTGATGGACGACACGCTGCCGGTAGGAGCGGCCGACCCGTATTTGACCAGCCACGCCATAGACAGTTCAGACCGCGCTTTAACCGCGGCGGCGCTGTCATCGGCAGGTCTTTCAAAATTCTTCATAAATATGGCGGTGGCCTGGACGATGTCGGTGGCCGACAGCAAAGGTGTCAGGGTGTTGTTCTTGTAAGCGGCGTTGAGTTCTTGCCATAGGTAATCCAGCTGCACGGCCATGTCTGATTCGGGTTTACCGACCGCTTTGGCGGCATCCAGCAGCCCTTGTTGCCGGCCGGCGGAAGTCCACTGGGCGATGCCGTAGCCGGTCTTGCCGTCTACCACAATGAAGTCACGGTCGCCACTAGGCGTCTGGGTGCCCTGCACCCGCTTGGGATTAATCCCCGATTCCGCCTGCAGGTTGCCCATTATGCCGGCGGCTTGCACCGGAGACAAACCCTTGCCGACAAAGTAGTTGTAAGCCATCTCGGCGTAGGTGCTGCCGGCCAAAGCCACCGTGCCAAGGCAGGTGGTTGGTTTGGGAGCGTTTTTGTCGTAAAACAAGATGTCATTCTCGCTGTAAAAATCATTAGCCTGGGCGGCCAGCGGCCAGGCTAACCAGCTTGCCGTAAAAACCATGGCTGCCGTTAATAACAATCCTCTGTTTAACATCCCTTCACCACCAGTCTTGGGTCAGCGGGCAAAAGCTTTAACGGGTCCATGGTGAGGGTTTTCGCGTCTGACTGGCTAGCGCCGACTACGTAGGGCACTTTTGAGACAGTAAAGTGCAGATGCGCTCCGGTAGAATATTTGGGAGCGCCGCTGTTGCCGGAAACGCCTATTTGTTGTCCGGCGGCTACCCTGTCGCCTACTTTTACCGAAAAACTATCAAGGTGTTGATAATCGGTGTACAAACCGCCTCCGTGGTCTATCAGTACCGCTAAAATGCCGGTTGAGCCAACCGGCCCCGCCATCACAACCGTACCCGCTTTGGCGGCGTACACGGGTTTGAATTCCGCGTTAAGGTCTAACCCGGTGTGCCAGCCTTGCCGCGTGCAATAGCCGCCCCACGGGGCGGTGATTTGTGAAAAATCGCTGGTTTTAAGCGGCCAAATCAAGCCGGCAGCCGAGGGGTTGATTTGGCCAATTGTGCCGGGGGTGGCCGGCGTGCCGGTGGCGGTGCCGCCGCCCTGAGCCGCGCTTAATTGCTCGCCGTTCCATTGTTGGCGCATGCCGTCGTAAATGGATGTGTCTATGCTGTAAAGGCGCATCATGGTTTGCTGAACCGTGTTGCGGTCGTTAAAGCAGTACGAAGGCAACGACTGATCGCCACCGCTTGGCGAGATCGGATTGTCGTTCTCTAGGCAATCGCCGATGAATTTTTGGTATTCGCCTGTCGGGTTGCCGTCGTTGTCTATAAGGTTATTGCTTAACATATAGTTAATCACTTGATCGGGGTCGTACTGGGCGGAGTTAAGCTTGGAGTAGTCAAAGCCGTACTTAACGTTGCAGAATGGGTCGGCGGCCAGCCCGGCGCCGCCCCCCATGGAGGCGTATTCCGGGTCGGTGCAAATATTGTACTCGTCCGCCGGGGTAGCGGCGTAGGCCGTGGCACCCAAATTCTTAGTGGAATTGTCTAAAGCGCCCAGCGGGTTATAGGCCACTTTGGCCACCGCGACCGCCAATTTATCGGCGGACGGCTGGACGAGAATCGGCGATAATCTGGCCATGATATTACTGCCCAAAGAATAAGGGTTGGACAAATCGAACGGCCGGCTGTTTATTTGCTGGTCTTTGGCTAACTGGGCCAGGACGGGCGCCGATTGTTGGTCAAAGGCGATGGCCTCGGCTTTTGTTAAAGGTACCAGCCCGCGGTTTCGGGCGCTGGCCGAAGCGAACGCGCCGGCTCCCGCCACGATGGCGTTGCCGGCGTCTTTGCCGTTTTCGTCACCGGTTACCAGGCCGCCGGCTACCATTCTGACTAGCATGGGCGTTACTACTATCTGAACCACGCTGAATGCCGTGGCCAGCGCCACGCTGCCGGCAATGCTGGTGATAACCGATCCCGCCGTAACCGTGCCGGCGGTCGCGATAGAAAGCGCTATGTAGCCGATAAACCCGCCCAGCTGCACGAATGGGTTGGTAATAAAATTGCACGACGAGTTGGCGCCGTACTGACTAAGCGTGTTTTTAAAGCCAAGCAATCTGCCGGTTAAGCCGCCGCCGAGTTTGTATTTAAAGGTTTCGGTTGGGTCGCCCAGCATACCGTAGGCGGCGTAATTATAGCCGAACGAATCGGCAAAAGTCCGCCCCTTATTGTCGGGCTTGGTTAAGATGTTGCCCAAAAAGCCTGTTTGGGTATAGCTGGCGGCGCCAGCCTTGGCGGCATCGGCGCCGTTAGCGAAAAGATAAAAGTATCTGATTAGCTGTAAATTGGCCACGGCCTTGGCGCCGTAGCCGATAGCGCCCATAAGTTTGTACACCGTGCAGCCGTTGGCGGCCAGGCCGATCGGCCCCAAAATAGCCCCCCTGGTGGCGAACTTGGCGGCGTCTTTGGTAATGTTTTTAGTGGTGTTTTCTACGGTTGAGCCGCCTATGTCGGGAATGGCCCCCACGTCTTTGCCGGCAGCCAGGTCGGCGGTTAATTTGGCAGCCTCGCTTTTAACCGAATCGCCGGCGCTGTTGGCCAGCTTCTCGCTGGCTAGCCGCGCGTCTTTTTGCGCCGGCGTTTCGTCTTTTGGTACCGCAGGGGTGCCCCCAGGGTCCAATGGTTTGCCCCTAATCCATTCGCGCAGTTTTTGGCGAAAGCTTATTTTGTCTTTGCCGCCTTCCAGCTGGTTGCCCCGAAACAGCTTTAACCTGTCGGCCAGCCGCAGCGCTGCCCTGTCGGCGAACAAGGCGTAGCGCGGATTGTAGACCCTCTTCATTAAATTGCGAAGCACCGGTGACTCGCGGTAGGTCTTGCGGAATTGATCAGGCGTAACCTCCTTAAGCTGGCCGTCGGTATCGGTGAAAGAAATAGTTTTTACTTTCACCCGATTAAACGGATTGGGGCCTTTGATCGGCTCGGTTGTCAGTTTGATGCCGGCTTTCTCTAGCTTGGCGGCTTCTTTGGCCGATACGCCGTTGTAGCGGCAGCGCACCTTAACCAAGCCACAGCCGCTGGTATCAAAATTACCGCTTAGTTTTTTAAGCAAAATATTGCTGGAGCGCGGGCTGTAGACGGACATTTGGTCGCGGCTGAATTTGTTGACCAGTATCTCTTTGAAGTTTATTAGCGCGAACTGGGGCGCTACCAGGCTGATCAAAAATACCGCGATGCCTACTAAGCCGCCTCCCCCCGCGCCAAAAATAAACGATTTTCTTTTAAAAAACGGCAGTTTGGCGGTGATGCCGTTCTGGCCGCCGCCGCTGTAGCTCCAGCCGGGAGCGTCGTTGCCGCCCGAGGCTTCGCGTTCGGCCGTAGGCCGCGAGGCGTCGGGTAAGTTTTCAGGGTTTGTTTCTTGTTGGCGCTCAGCGGCGCCGGGAACTGGCGTGGTCATGATTTTACGTTAACTATATCAGACCCGCCCAGGTTTTTGTCAGGAGGTTGAAGCGCTTGGGGCTTCGGGCTGGGCCGGCGCCGCCTGCTGTAATTGCTGCGGATTAGTGGTAATCAGCGACTGTTCGGTCGGGCTGGCGATAACCTGGATATGCACGTGGTTTTGCCCGGCAAAAAACAGCCCCTGCCCCACCGGGAAGTTGCTTAGGCGCTTTTTTTCTTCTTCGGTCAGCTTGAACACCTCGCCCAGCATGTCCACCGCCGAGGCCGATTGCTTAAGCAGCAACTGCATGGACGAGTTGGCCACGATCGCCCGCCCCATTTTGTCGCTCATAAAATCTTCTACGTCCTGGGTAACCGTGGTCAGCGCCAAGTAGTATTTGCGCGCCCGCTTGGCCAGCGAGAACAAAAAGTTGGCCGAATCGTCGTACTTCATCAGCTGCCAGGCCTCGTCAACCACCAGCATGCGCTTTTTCTGGTTGGAGCGGGTTTTGTTCCAAATATAGCTAAGAATTATATACATGGCCACCGGCCGCAATTCGTCTTCAAGGTCGCGGGTATTGAACACTACCATCGAATTGTTAATGTCGATGTTGCTCTGCTGGCTGAAGATGCCGGCAAAGGTGCCGGTGGTGAACTTGCGCAGCCGCTGGGCCAGCTGAGGGCCGTTGCCGGGCATGTGCAGCAGGGTTTCGTAAAGGTCGCCAACGGTCGGCGGCGGCGAATTGTGCGTCAGCGGATCACTGGTGATGCCGGCCCGGGCGTAGGTGTCTATCAGCGCCTGGTCCAGATCGGCCTCCTCGGCCGGAGACAGCGCCGGCGTGGTTACGCCGTTGGCCAGCGTTTGGGATCCGCCCATCATCAGCCTGAGCAGGCCGTGCAGAGTAATCAGATTGGCCCTTAAGGCGTCGTCGGCGTCGTCGGAATCTATCACCCGCGGCAGGTCGAACGGATTGATCCGGGTGGACGAGTTCAGGCTTAGGCGGATATAGCTGCCGCCAACCGCGTCGCAAAGCCGCTGGTATTCGTTCTCGGGGTCGATGATAATCACTTCGGATCCGGTCATCATGCTGCGCAGCGCCTCTAGTTTTACCGTAAAGCTTTTGCCGGCGCCGGATTTGGCGAACACCACCATGTTGGCGTTTTCAAGGCTAAAACGGTCAAAAATCACCAGGCCGTTGTTGTGCATGTTAATGCCGTAAAGTATGCCCTTGTCTTGGGTCAGGTCGGCGCTGGTAAACGGAAAGCTGGTGCTGATGGCGCCGGTGTTCATGTTGCGGCGTATCTGCAGCTGGTCGGTCATTTGCGGTATGGTGCTGTTTAGGCCCTGTTCCTGCTGGTTGGAAGCCACCTTGCTAAGCACCATTTGCTGGCCCAGGATGGTCTCGATTTTATGCTGGACAAAGTTCAGTTCGTCCAGGCTGTCGGCGTATATGGTGACATACAGCCCGTAGCGGAAAAACCGCTCGGCCCCCACTTGCAGCTGGTCGCGCAGCTCCTCGGCGTCGCGGATGGCCGCCTCTACCCCAGGGTCGCGCACCCGGCCCCGCTCGGCCAGCACCTGGGCGGTCGCCTCCAGCTCGCCCACCTTGCGCTGCAAGTTGTGCAGCACCACCTGGCTTTCCACCTGATAGATAAACATACTGATATCTATCACTTCGTCAATGTTAATCACCGGACTCAGCCAGCCGGTGTAAATCTGGCGCGGATAGCCATAAACGTAAAGAGTGCGGCCGTACTTGGTGCCCAGGCGAAAGTACGACCCTTGCACTTCCAGGCTGCTGGGGGCGATCAGGTCGCGCAGCGTGGTAATGCCTTTTAAGAACTCGCTTTCGATCTCTTGCTGTTCGCGCAGGCGCTGCGCCTCGGCGATGTCCAGCGGGTCCTGGGTTTTCTTTTTGCCGCCAAACAGAGCCATGGCGTTTAAGCCTCCCCCTGGTTCAGGCTGGCCGGCGGCAGCTGCCCCTCGCCCTTTTTAATGACTATGGCGGTGTGGTTGTCAAAATCCACCAGCGGCTCGCGCACCGCCGTGTCGGGGTTGTAGCAGTTGTAATAAAGCTCGCCCAGCTCTTTGGTGTCAAGCTGCTTGGCGCTTACTCCGGTCTGGAACAGGCCGCTGATTACCGCGTTCACCCTGTTGGCCAGCTCGTCGCGGGCTTTGTTGTAGGCGGCTTCGTCTATCCTGACGTGCAGCTGTTTTTGCGGCGCGAACAGGTTGGTCAGCAGGTTCTTGCTGCTGCCGACGGTGCTGGTAAGGTTGCCGGCGCTGTAATAAGGCACCACCACGTAAAACGATTTTTCCATAATGTTGGTTTCTTGCGCCAGGGCGGCGATAAAGTTTATGTAGTCGTCCATCAGCACGCCCAGCAGCATGTTTTCTTGTGACCGCCGCAGTTTGCTGAGCTTTTCTAGGTACGGCGCGATGTCTACCCGCTGCGAGCGCACCAAAATTTGTATGTCGAAGTAAAGCGAGTTTAAGAAGCTCTGGTAAGAAAATTCTATGCCCTCGCGCTCGCGCTCGCTCATCAGGTCGAAGTTAATCGAGCGGCAGGCTA
>CAZJAI010000005.1:0-16274 GCA_964544355.1 uncultured Candidatus Saccharibacteria bacterium
AGCCTGGCCGCCGCCTGCAAAAGCGTCCGCGCCCCCGAGGGCGAAGCCGAAACCTCGGCCGCCCTGGCTGTCGCTCGGGTAGAGAGATGGCTGATGGGCCGCCCCGAGGTTACTACGGCGGATATCCGCCGCAAGGCCGCCGAAGCGCTGGTTGTCTATAACCCCGAAGCGGCGTATATCTATCAACAACACAAAAACATTTCTTAAAAAAGGCTAAACGAGGGCTCAAACGATCATGGCAAAACAAAAATACGATTACGACCTGGTGGTCTTGGGCAGCGGCGGGGGCGGCAGCGTGGCGGCTCACTTGGCGGCCAAGGCCGGCAAAAGGGTGGCGATAGTCGAAGCCGGCTCGCTGGGGGGCGAATGCCCCAATTTTGGCTGCGTGCCTACCAAAGCGCTGCTGCAAGCGGCTTGGTTGTACGATGCGGCCAAGCACGGCCAGCCCTTTGGCATCCGTTCGGCGGCGGTAGGCTATAACTACCCCTCGATCAAGGCCTGGAAGGATACGGCCGTTAAAAATACTGGCGTGGCAGACAGCCGCTCGTATCACGAATCGGCAGGCGTCAGAGTGCTTGGCGGCGCCGCGCACTTTATCGGGCCGCACCAGGTCAGCGTCGAGAGGCGCCACGTTTCGGCGGCAAACTTTTTGGTGGCCACCGGTTCTTACTGGCACATACCGGACATACAGGGCTTGGATAAGGCTGGCTTTTTAACGCCGCGCGAGGCCATCAACCTGCTGAGACCGCCTAAAAGCCTGTTTATTGTCGGCAGCGGCGCCAGCGGCTGCGAGTTTGCCGAGCTGTTTAGCGCCTTCGGCAGCAAGATTTACCTTGCCGATGTGGCGCCGCGCGTTTTGCCCAGAGAGGATCAAGAGGTTAGCCGGACGGTAGAAGAGATTTTCAGCCGGCAGCGCGGCATGACCATTCTTGGCAGCAGCAAGGTTCTAAAAGTCAGCCGCGAAGGCGCGCTTAAAAAAGTGGTCTTTCAGCGCGGCGGCCACGAGCAAGCGGTTAAAGTTGAAGAAATCCTGATAGCCGCCGGGCGGTTGCCCAACACTGATATCGGGCTGGAAAACGCCGGCGTGGATTATTCGCCCGCCGGCATCAACGTTAACCAATACCTGCAAACCTCCGCCCGGCATATCTACGCCGCCGGCGATGTCATTGGCGGGTACATGCTAACCCACGTGGCCACTTACGAAAGCCGAGTGGCGGCCCACAACCTGATTCACCGCGAAAAACGCTCTCCGGATTACCGGGCAGTGCCGCGGGTAACTTTTCTTAACCCCGAAGTGGCCTCGGTAGGCGCCAGCGAAGAAGACTGCCTAAGACGCGACATGGCGGTGCGCACGGCGCTGGCCCCGGTAAGCATTATCGGCCGCTCCAATACCAGCAACTTCCGAGAAGGCTTTGTTAAAGTGATAGCCGACAAATCCGGGCGGCTGATCGGCGCCAGCGTGGTCTGCCCGAGGGCCGGCGAGATTATCCACGAACTGACCCTGGCCATCCAATACGATTTGCTGGCCAGTGAGGTAGCCTCTACCCTGCACGCTTTTCCCACCTGGAGCGAGGCCGTGCGGATTGCTTGCAGCAAAATATAAGAAGCTAAGTTTTTTCAAAATAAAACAGGCCCCGTATAGGAGCCTGCTCTAAGCTAAATCCAGATTAGGCCGTTTTGGGCCTGGCCTGGTTAACGGTGACGGTGCGTCCGCCCAGCTCTTTGCCGTTCATGCCGTTGATAGCCGCTTGGCCTTCCTCTTCGGTTGACATTTCGACAAAACCAAAGCCCTTGGAGCGGCCGGTTTCGTGGTCGGTAATGACAACTGCTGACTCAACGGTACCAAACGGAGCAAAAGCGGCTTCCAGCTCTTCTTGGGTGGTGCTGAAAGGTAAACCGCCTACAAATAACTTATATGCCATCTACTTGGGTACCTTATTTTTTAGTTATCGCAAGCTACGACCCTACTTTAGGCTGCCGATCAGTAACTTGGAGCTGATTGATAACGCACCCGCGACACTTTTCGGACAAATTGCACATAAAGGAACCTGCGGCTTGTATTGTATAACATTTTTTAACAAATACCTAACAAAAATACGATACGAGCCTGTGGATATTTCGCCGAACCTAAAACGGCCCAAAGCTTAGGTGAGAAACCATTGCTATGGGCCGTTCCATATTCGGGCTAAAACCGAGCTGCGACGCAGAAAACTTGGTAGCGGGGGCTGGATTTGAACCAGCGACCTCGTGGTTATGAGCCACGCGAGCTGACCAGGCTGCTCCACCCCGCGCCGACAAACTACAATTATAGATCAGAGGACAGATCTGTCAAGCCCCCGGGCGGCGGCCAAAAAAGAAATACAGCCACTGCTCAAAGTTGCCTCTGGCCGGCGAACTGGGCCGTTTGGCTTGAGCCGACGCCGGCGGGGGCGGCGGCTGGGGCAGCAAGATCAGTTTTTCGCCCGGCAAACCTCTGCTTAGCTTGTCGCGAGCGCTAAGCTCCAGGTATTCGGCGCTCTTAAGGTAGTTTTGCTGATACTTCAGCGTGTCGTTTTCTAGGCCAAGCAGCTGAGTTTCTTGAACCAGCCGGTCTACCTTTTGTTGCAGCAAAAAATTACGCTGCAAGGCCTGCATGGTGCTCCATACCAGGCTTAAAGCGATCAACAGGGCCAGCGCCAGGGTGGCGTTTTCGATATTAACCTGCGCCCTGACGTTCGCGTAGGCGCGTTTCAAACCGGTTTTCATCGGTAATTCAAGTTTAACACCGCTGGCACTCGGGCCGCTTAAATTGCTATACTAAAAACCGTTCCGATCTTTATGGGGATGTAGCTCAGTGGTTAGAGCAGTCGGCTCATAACCGATTGGTCCCTGGTTCAAGTCCAGGCATCCCCACCAAAGTTGACTCATTTTCGCAATTTGTGCTGTGCGACCTCAAAGGAAAGGCCTAATTTAGCGGCTCCAAATCCAATTCCGAAATCATACGAAATTCCTTCAGGAAAAATCGTCTTGTGGCTTGATGAATTCTTCCCACGACTTCATCTTTGAGTATGCAATACTTTTAGGCCTGAACTTTGCTTTACGATTATCATAGATGAATCTCAGGCGCTGGTAACTGACATAGCTCAGGATAATTCCTGTGCTAGTGCCAAGATTTAAACTTTCTACAATGCCGCCCATCGGTATCTGTATACACATATCCGCTGCATCAGCAGCTTCATCTGATATACCTTTTGATTCGTTACCAAACCAAACTGCTAGCCGCTTTTGTGTAAATGTTGCCTCGTAAAGATAGATATTCTCTTGACCCTTTATATGGGATGAGGTAACCGCAATTGTGTAGCGGTTTTTTCGCAAGTGAGCAATGCACTTGGCGGCAGCATCGAACTGCTTCACAAATACCCATTTATTAGAGCCTGCACTTAAATTGGTTAACCGCTTATGCGTTCGTGATGTTTCAAAATCTTTAACAATTTTGTTATTGCCAATAACATATAGTTTTTCAACACCGAATGCTGCAATATTTCTTACCGTAGAGGCTATATTAACAATGTATTTTGGGTTTTCCAAAACACAAATAAAATATTTATTTTGCAGATGTTTAACCTGTCTAATTTTATTTCTTATAGGCATATCGTTTGAATTATAACAAAACCTCCGCGGGGCGCCGGACCGATATAAAAGCGGTGTAAAATAATACCTAGGAGGTGCGCTACGCTTATGAAACTCTTAAGTCCGGCCTTTGCCGACGGCCAAGCAATCCCCGCCCGGTACAGCTGCGAGGGCGCGGACGTCAATCCGGCCTTAATTATTGAAAACGTGCCGGCTGGCACCCAAAGCCTGGCCCTGATCATGGACGACCCCGACGCGCCCAGCGGCACTTTTACCCATTGGGCGATGTTTAACCTGGATCCCGCGACTTCTTTAATTGCCGAAAACAACCCTCCAAAAGCGGCCCGCGGCCAAAACAGCGCCGAAGAGCCGGGCTATATAGGTCCTTGCCCGCCCAGCGGCCGCCACCGTTATATTTTTACGGTTTACGCTCTAGATCGCGCTTTGGATCTGCCGGATGGCGTTACCGCCGACAGGCTGCGGTCGGCCATGGCCGACCGCACCATAGAACAGGCGCGCTTAACCGGTACTTACCAAAAGAGTCTGGCTTAGGCTTCGCCGCGGTCGCGCCGATGCAGGGTAAAAACCTTGGCCAGGCCCGTGATAAAAATGCCATAAACCACCATGGCCACTAAAGTGGCGGACTCAAAAGTGGCGTTGCCATAAGACGGCTGAAAACTGAACAAACCGAAAAACGGCCAAACCAGCGGGTAGCTCAGGCCAAAAACCAGATCGGCAAAAGGATTGGCCCGGTTGGCGCCAAGCAGGGCCAGTAAAAATCTGAGCAGTAATAGCGTCAGCACGGCTCCGCCAAGGTAATAGACAAGGCGCTCGGCAAAAACCGGCCCCGAAACCGTTTGGCGTTTGACGCCGTTGGTATCCGGACTAACAGTTCGAGTAACTTCGGTGGTACGTTCCTCTTCCGTAGCCATATGACCTCCTTTGCTTGCTGTTTTTATTTTAACAAATCAAGCGGGCGAAGCAATCGAGTCGGCCCCAAAAAGCAAGAGCGGCCGTTAAACCAGCTGCCGTTCGGCGCGCCCCAGCAGCACGGCGTTAACCGCCACAATGATTGACGAAACCGACATCAGCAGGGCGGCAACCTCCGGCCGCAGGGTCAGCCCCAGCGGAGGGTAAAGCACGCCGGCGGCTACCGGTATGGCGGCCAAGTTGTAAACGCTGGCCCAGGCCAGATTTTGTTTCATTTTACGCACCGTCGCCTTGCTGAGGATGATTGATTTTAAAATATCGGCCGGATCTGATTTCATTAAAACTACTTTGGCAGTTTCAATGGCCACGTCGGTGCCGGCGCCAATGGCGATGCCGATATCGGCCTGCGCCAGGGCCGGCGCGTCATTCACGCCGTCGCCCACCATGGCGACGAACTTGCCCTCTTTCTGCAGCTTTTTAACGTAGCTGGCCTTGTCGGCCGGCAGCACTTCGGCGAACACCCTTTGAATGCCCAGCTGCCGGGCGATGGCCTGCGCCGTCGAACGGTTGTCACCGGTAATCATAGCCACTTCCAGGCCCAGGCGCCGCATCTGCTTGATGGTGGCGGCGGCCGTGGGCTTGATCGGGTCCTGGGCCGCCAGCACGCCAGCGGCCTGCCCGTCTACCGCCAGCAGCATCACCGTTTTACCCTGTTCTAGCAGCTGGTCCAGCGGCCTTTGCACCGGCGCCAGCTTAACGCCCTTGTCTTTTAACAGCTTGGCGGTTCCCACCAACACCTGCCGGCCGGCCACCCGCGCCTCTATGCCGTGACCGGCGATCGAGTTCAACCGGCTGACCTCGGACGCAGGCTTGACCGAGCGCTGCCTGGCGGCTTCCAGCACCGCCGCGCTGAGCGGGTGGCTGGAGCCGGATTCGGCGGCCGCGGCCAGCGCCAGCACTTCTGCTTGATTCCATCCCTTGGCGACGGCTATATCGGTAATGACCGGTTTGCCTTCGGTCAGAGTGCCGGTTTTATCAAGTACCACGGCCTGAATCTTTGACGCCCCTTCAAGTGTGGCCGCGTCTTTTATCAGAATGCTGTGCTTGGCCCCCAAGCCGGTACCTACGGCTACCGCTGTCGGCGTGGCCAGGCCCAGGGCGTCGGGGCAGGCTATGACTACCGTCGAAATGGCCAGGGTCAGCGCGAAAATCAACGGCTGGCCCATCACTAGATACCATACGCCGAAAGTCAGCAGGCCGGCCGATGCCGCCAGAATTACCAGGTAACCGGCAAAACGGTCCGCCAGGCGCTGCCCAGGCGCCTTGGAGTTTTGCGCCGTCTCGACCATCTTAACTATCTGAGCCAGCGCCGTATCGCTGCCCACTTTGGTGGCCTTAAAGCGCACCGTGCCCGACTGATTGATCGAGCCGGCCACCACTTCGTCGCCAGGGGCCTTCGGCACCGGCAACGATTCGCCGCTTACCAGGGCCTCGTCGATCGAGGTTTCGCCCTGACTCACCACGCCGTCAACCGGCACCTTGTCGCCCGGCTTTAACACCAGTAAATCACCTACCCGCAACTGGGCCGTATCTACCAGCTCTTCGCGGCCGTCGGGGCCAATGCGGCGCGCCTTGGGAGGCACCAGATCAAACAAAGCCTGCAGGGCGTCGGTGGTGCCGCGGCGCGATTTCATCTCCATCCAGTGGCCGAACAGCACGAAAGTAATCAGCAGGGCCGCCGCCTCGTAAAAGCTGTCGCGGCCGCCGGTCAGAGTAAGCGCCACGCTAAAACCGTAGGCGGCGGTAATGCCGAGGGCGATCAGCACCGCCATGTTCAAGGTTTTCTGCTTAAGGGCGTGATAGCTGGAATACAAAAAAATCCAGCCGGCATAAAAAAACACCGGCGTGGTTAAGATCAGCAACAGCCACGACGGCGGCAGCGGCGTCGGCAGGTTCAGCCCCAGCAAACGCTCGCCCACCGGCGAGTAAGCGATGATCGGCAACGACAGAGCCAACGCGAAAAAGAACTTGTTGCGGATATCCAGCTCCATCATCCTGGCCATTTCACGGCCGGCCAACCCGCCATGCTCCATGCCCATCGTCATGGTCATGCTCATTTTGAATTTTTCCAAAAAGCTCATGCGCCCGGACTGCATCATCTGAGCGTGATGATCGTGCCCGGAATGCTCGGAGTGCTGCGCCCCCATGACGGCAGCCGGTTGGTTGGCCTTCTCGGCGTGTTCGTTCGGATGACAATGCGGCATGTTTATTTACCCCTTATATTATCCAGATCATACAGCTTCATGAACTCGTTGATGGTTTGCCGATCAAGCGCGCCGGCTTTTTTAACCCGCTCGGCCACATGGCTTTTTAGGTGGTTTTCTACCAGCAGCTTGTTCAGCGCGCCCAGCGCCCGCTGCATGGCCAGGCTTTGCACCAGAATATCCATGCAATAGCGGTCCTGCTCGATTAAGTTAAGCAGGCCGTCGGCTTGCCCTCTGATGATTTTCGCCCTGCGGGCGGCCAATTGCTTGAGTTGATGAGTCATGAACCCGTTTTTAACCCCCTAACCAATTATTCGGCGCTTAACGAACAACGAACTTATTTCTAAATTTCTAACATATACCCCCGGGGGGCATCATGTCAACAAAAATAAAAAACTATTTTTATTTTTTTAAGAAGCGCCGGGATTTCTAAGTTGGGCAAGGGTCTCGCGCATAGCCTGTACGTGCCGGCGGATATTTGCCAGCTCCTCGGGGCTGCGGTTATGGCTGTCGGGCTTAAAGGGTTGATAATAATCGCGATCCATGGCGGGACGGGTCTCGGGCGCTAAGGCGCCGCCTTGCTTCTTTAGGCCCTTCGCGCTAGCGAGGCGGTTTTTTAACACTCGCTCCAGTTTGTCTGCCGGCCTTTCATAATACGGTTGCGACCTGTCGCCAAACCGGCGCCATTCGCCGCCGCCGAGGTCTTTGTACGCTGAAGGCGCCCGAGGTTCCGATTCTGACATATTTTTATTATAGCACAATTTATAAAAATATCAAACTAGGTGCCGGGCATGGCGCTGTCCGCCGGGCCCCATAACGTCAAAGTGGCCCAAATCCCCTCTTTAGGCGAACCGCCTGCCAAGGGAACCCGGGCCAGTTTTGACGCACTGTTTGTTTGGTTACAAGCGTAACACTCAAAGTGCTTGCGCTGCAACAGCAAAATGGCGACTATTTGTTTTTAACTGTCAAAAAGCCGTTGCGGGGGTTTTCGGTGACGGTCTTGTTGCTGGGCAATTCTGCGGGAGTGCCCTTGGCGCCCTTCTCGTTCTTGCAGAAAAAGTAGATAGTGTACTGTTTGCCGCCCCGCAAGGTAACGTCTTGCTTGTGCAGGTAATAAGTTACCCCCTTCGAGTTCGTGTGTACGTAAGCTGCCATTGTTTTAGTCTCTCCTCCTTAGTTATTGCTTACGATGACAACGATACCGCCCATATATCAGGGATGTCAACTATAAATTCTCACGAAGCGGCGCTTAATCAGTAGCCAGACCAGAGCAAAACGCAACCAGCGGGCGGCTATCCATAGGGCCAGCAACAGAGTAAGCAAAACGCTGAAGCCGGCCGGATCGGGCGTCCAGGCAGGCGATATAAAATCATAGCGATAAAGATCGGCGCGAGGCAGTTTTAAGCCGGCGGCCGGATCCTGGCCGGGGCTAAGGGAGCCCACCCGTTGCACCACGCATTGCACGTAGTCGTTGCGAAACGAAGCCACGCCGCCGACAAACCGGCTGCGGCAGTCTAGGCTGGCCTGTTTGTAAACTTCGCTGCTGGGATTGTTGGCCGAAGCAGCGGCCGCTATAGCGCGGTCGCGGTCGCGAGCGTACGAAGATTCAAGGTACAACCCGTTTTCCAGGCTGGCGTTCATGTGCGCGCTGACGTAGCGCTGCAGCTCGAGCAGGCTGCTGGCGATTTTGGCTTTGTCGCCGCTTTTATCGGCCGCGAGCACCGCCGCCCGCCGCTCGATCATGCCGATGTTGTTCAGCCGCAGCAGCGTGGCTGAAACGAACGTCAGCAGCAGCAAAATCACCAACAGCTGCCAGGTGCGCAGGCGGGCGATTTTGGCGATACGGACGCTCAACGACTCGAGCCGCCGTTGCAGTTTAGTTGTCATAGTCTGTTTAGAAGTATTGAGACCGGGCCCTACCACCCCTTAGAGACATTTCATGATAAGTATAAACCATGACGGCCCGCGGCGCACCCGGGGCGGCCGCCGCCCTGAGGCTGGGTTATACTTTAATCCATGCATGTTTATTTTTCGGGAGTAGGCGGCGTGGGCGTGGGGCCGCTGGCCGAGATCGCTCTTGATCTTGGCTACCGGGTTAGCGGCTCGGATCCGGCGATCAGCCAGCAGACCGCAACCCTCAAAAACCGCGGCGTTGTTATTTGTCAAAACCAGGGCGGCCACGACATGGCCAAGCTGCACGAGCTCAACCCGATCGACTGGTTCGTTTACACGTCGGCTCTGCCGCCGGATAACGGAGAGCTGCTGTTCGCCCGACAAAACGGCATCCGCGCCAGCAAACGGCACGAGCTGCTTAACCACGTCATCCGGCAGCAACGACTAAAGCTGATAGCGGTAGCCGGCACGCACGGCAAAACCACCACCAGCGCCATGCTGGCATGGCTGCTTGGCGGCCTAGGAGAGCCGGTCAGTTATTCCGTTGGCACGGCTTTGAGCTTCGGCCCGAGCGGCCGCTATCAACCCGGCAGCCGCTTTTTTGTTTACGAATGCGACGAATACGATCGTAACTTCTTGCAGTTTAAACCGGACCTAAGCGTTATCACGTCGCTAGACTACGACCACCCCGATAGCTACGCCAAGCCAGAGGATTACCGCCAGGCCTTTAGGGACTTTCTAAACCAAAGCGCTATCGGCCTGATGTGGCAGAGCGACGCCGAGTACTTGGGCGTACCGCCCGAGGCCGGTCATATCAAAATTTATCCCGAAGCAAGCGGCCAGCTGGACGGTATTAGTTTGGCCGGGCCGCATAACCGCCGCAACGCCTTTTTGGCGGTGGCCGCCGCTGAGCGGCTGCTTGAAGGCGTCCGGCGGGAGAAAATCGTTAAGTTAATCAATAACTTTCCCGGCACGGCGCGCCGTTTTGAAAAACTGGCCGATAATTTATACAGCGATTACGCCCATCACCCCAAAGAAATTGCGGCAACTTTGCAATTAGCCGCCGAGTTGTCCGACAAAATAGCGGTGGTGTACCAGCCGCATCAAAACCTCAGACAGCACGCCGTGGCCGGCACGTACGGCGGTTGTTTTGAGCCGGCGCGAACCATCTATTGGCTGCCCACCTATCTTTCGCGCGAGGACCCATCCCTGAAGGTGCTTTCGCCCGCCGAGCTGACGGACGGCCTGGACGAACGCCACCGGATAATCCTATCGGTTTTAGACGACCGGCTGTGGCAGAATATCCAAAAAGCCCGCCGGGCGGGCTGCCTTGTGGTGGCTATGAGCGCCGGCAGCCTGGACGGTTGGCTAAGGCAAAAACTGGTCGAAGATACCGAAACTTAACATCCGCGGCCCCGGATTTTAGCTGTTATACTTGGTTACTAAGATGCAAGCCGCGCAAGCGATTCAAAACTTTTTGAACGGTTTTATCCGTGACCACGGTTTGAATTTTTTAATCATCGTTTTGGTTCTCTGGCTGGCCGGGCGACTGGGCAAAATGCTGATCGGGCGGTTTATCCGCCGGTTCGTGCACCCGACCCACTTTAAACTCCTTGCCCCCATCGACGTTAAAAAACGCCAAGATACGCTGATCAGCATGTTCGGTGCCCTCTGGTCGGTGAGCGTCTGGGTAGTCGCCATCATCATGATCATCCAAGAAATCGGCATTCAAACCGCGCCCCTGCTGGCCAGCGCCGGTATTTTGAGCATTGCCCTGGGGTTCGGCGCCCAATCAATCGTCAAGGACTTCTTTTCAGGCATATTCATCATTTTAGAAAACCAGTACCGGGTGGGCGATATTGTGGACCTTGACGGATCGGCCGGCACGGTCGAGCATATCACCATCCGATCAACCGTGCTGCGCGACACCGACGGCAACGTTCACTACGTGCCCAACGGCAGCATCACCCGAGTCATTAACAAAACCATGGGGTACAGCTTGATTAACCTAACCATAGCGGTAGCGGCCGACACCGACGTGGACGATCTGGCGCGGGCGATTAACCGAGTAGGCCGCAAAATGACCGAGGATAAAGATTGGGGCGATAAGATTTTGGAAGCGCCGCGGTTTTTGAGCATCGGCAGCTTCAGCGACCTGGCCATGGAGGTGAAAATTGTCGGCAAAACCCAGCCATCGGAACAATGGGTGGTCACCGGTGAACTGAGGCGGCGCCTGTTGCAGGCGTTTCACCGCCAAGGCATTGTGCTGGCCCAGCTTTTGCCAGGCGCTCTGCTTCAGCCGCCTGCCGGCAATCGGGCCAAGCCCAAGCCCTAGGCGGCAAACCAGGCTTAGGGGCCTGGCCGCGGCGGCGTGTCCGGATTAAGCCTGAGCTGGTCGTCTTCCAGGTTCTGATCTCCAAAATCGCTGCTAGCCTTTAAGTCGCGGGTAGCCTGCTGGTAAAGCTGCATAAACTCGTCTATGGCCGCCGGATTCACCGAGCCGTTGACATCAAAACTTTTGATTGGCGCCGAAGCCTTTACCTTGGTGCGAGCGCTCTCAAAACCCGGCCGGCTCAGGTCCAGCCGCGATACCCCGCTGCTGACATAAAGTGTCATGCTGATGATCGTCAAAGCCAGGGCTACGCCTACGGCAGCGGCCAGTCCCAAAAAAATCTTGGAGCGAAAGAAGGTTAATAGGCCGCCGGCCTGATTCACGGCTGGCTCCTTACGGGCGGCGGCTGTACGGGCACGGCAGTCGGCTCTTGCAGTTTGGCTTTAAGGGTGGCCACCCTGGCGGCGTATTCGTCAATCAGCCGCTGCATGGCGTCAACGTCGTTCTTAAGCTGCTTACGCTTGTCACGCGCCTGCACCAGCTGCTGGTAAAAACTGACCGGCTGTTCGGAGCAGTTGATTTTAATGACCTGCTCAAGCGTGTTCTCGTAGTCGGTGTAGTTGCCGTAAAAAGTAGTGAAACTTTTTTGCAACTCTGTCGCAATTTCATTCAGCCGCGGTTCGTTAATCTTGTTATAAGCCAATCGCCCGTTGAAGGCAGCCATCAGCCTTAAGGTTTCCTCGTAGCTGCGGCCGCGGTTGGTTCTGGCTACCACGTCGCTGCGCTGAATCCGCTGCAGGTTGCTCTGAGCGTCAACGCAGTTTTGGCGTATCGTGGCGATTTTCTGCTCGGTTAAGGAAGCGGTGGAGCCGGCGGACTGGGCCAGCAAAGGACCAAAAACCAGCAAAGCGCCCAAAAAAGAGACGCCAGACAGAACGGCATAGCGGCGCTTTAAGATAATTGATTCGATTCGGTTGAGTGCGTGGGACATGTCTTTAAGACTGATCGGCGAGGGAACCGGCTATTAACCCGTCTAACTCTCTGGCCAGGCGAACGTCGGCATCGGTAATGCCGCCGGCTTCATGGGTGGTCAGCGCGATCTCGACCTCGCCGTAGCGCAAAGTGATCTCCGGATGATGATTGTGCCGCCTGGCCGCTTGGACGATTTTGCCAACCAAGTCAAAGCCTTCGTCAAAACCGGGGGTTTCAACCACCCTCACCAGTCCCCGGCCGGGCAGCGCCGACCAGCCGACATTAAGCGATGCCACAGCGGTTTTTAATGCGTCGCCGGCCAGAGCCTCGTAGCGCGTTGGTTCGTCTGCCATATAACCTTATTGTAACCCTTTAGGCAACCGCGGGCCAACAAAACCGTGTATGCCTATACGGATGCGCAATGCCTGTAGGCGGGTCAGGCCGCCTAGTTAACGCTGTAGTAGTCGTTATACGGAGCAGAGATATCGGTAATTTTACGAGGCTCGCCGCCGCGCAGCGACAGCACGTAATCGGACCAAACGCCGCCGGGCGAAAAAGCCGAATAAACCAGATTGGTTGAGTCCGCGAAACGCAGATTGCCCAATCCCCAGGAAGCCGACAGCCTGGCCAGCTGCCTGTCCTTGCCGTCAGGCTGGCGCACGCTTAAGGTTAGCCGGCTGTCAATGATCTGGCTAAAAACCCTGTCGCCGCCCCCGGACACGGCGGGCCAGAAAGTTATACCGCTGACCGGTGGCTGGGCCACCTGTCTAATTTGGTTGGAATCGGAATTAAACTCGCTCCAGGCGCCGCCGGCGCGGCCGCCATAGGCAAAGCGGTTAAAATCGGTCCGCACCAGTTGATCCACGCCGCTGGCTAGCGAGCGCACCGGGCCACCCGAAGGCGCCCAATAGATCGTCCTGCCGGACTGATTAACGCCCGGCATGTATGGCGGTATCTCGCTCATGAGCACGCCGTTGTCGGCTAGGTACGTGGTTGATACGCTGCCGCGCCCGTTATAAATTTCGTTCATCCGGCCGGTGGACAGGTTATAGGTAGCTACGCGCGTATTGGTTGAATTGCTTTTATCGGGGTAGTAAGAATAGCTGTATGTCAGCCAGTCGCCCGACCAGCCCACGATGTTGGTAAACAGGCCGCCTTCGTCAATTTTCTGGTAGGCCCCCGAGGTTAAATCAACCTTATAAACCTTACCGATAGTGTAGGCGTTGGTCGGATCTTTAACGCCTTCGCGCCCGGATACCATAACACCGTACTTGCCCGACGGCGAAACGCTGAATTCAAACTTGTTGTTATCATTGGGCGAACTTTTGACCAACAACTTAACGTCGCCGCCGTCCAGCTGACTGCTGTAAATGCCGTAGCCGCCGTCCCGGTTGCTGACAAAGTAATCGCGCGCCGAGGGCACGAAACTGACGTTTTGCGGCGGGCCGGTGATCGGCAGAGTGAAGGTTTTGCCAGTAAAATCGCTGGCAAACGTCGCCGTTACGCTCACCTGGTTATTGTCGGCCGGCGGAGCGATTACGGTGACTTTGCCGGAAGCGTCGGGCGTGACCGCGCGGTCGGCCACAACGTATTGGCCGGCCGTGATCGGCAGGCCGCTAACCCAGTCCCGCGCCATAAAGCTAACTGGCGTGCCAACGGCTTTAAGGCTAGCTACCACCGGCGAAGTTTGCCGCTTCATCAAAAAACCAAAAAGAGGATTAAAACTTACCTCGGCGGTGGTCTGGTACGAGCTGTAACCCTGCTTACTGACGGTAACCTGGTAGCGGCCGAACCTCAATCCGCTGATCGTCAGCTTGTCGGCCTGGCCCGAGTCGTAGGTTTTGCCGTCGATCTGCACCAAGAAGCGCTTGATGGTGGCGCGGGGACTGCCTTGGCCGGAAGCCTCGTCTTGGCTGGCGATTTCCAGGCTGCCCCTAACGCCCATCAAATTGAGCGCCAGATTGCGGCTGGCCGGTACGAACCAGGCGGCAATCAGTAACGCCACCAGTAATACCGCGCCGGCAATCAATTGCTTTTTCGAGGGGCGCCAAGGCCGCCGTTTGGCGGTATCTGCCCCCGCCTGGCGCTGTTTTTCGGCTTCGGCCCGTTCCTCGGGCGTCAGATGGTGCGGCAGTTGCGACTGGTTGGCCTTTTTGGGCGGCTCATCCGCTTCGGCCAGCCTGGCCGCGGCGTCAGCCGCCTCTTCTATGGCGGTGATGTCGCCACTAACCGAGTCCTGCTCGGGCGTTTTGTCTGGCCGGTCCGGCATTTTTAAACCCCCTGGTTTATTTAAAAATACAACTTACGCTTATCCTACCTGATACGGCGGATTGAAAGCAATAGGTTTTCGGGCCGTATCTTGGGCGGTCAGGGAGCCAGGCGATGCACGTCGCGCGGGAACAGCGTGGCCTCTTTGACGTTGCCCAGCCCGATGATTTTTTGCACGAAGCGGTCGATGCCAAAGCCAAAGCCGCCATGGGGGGGCAGCCCGGCAGCGAAAGCTTGCAGATAGTACTTGAACCCCGGATGTTGCGGGTCTATGCCCTTGTCCCGCATTTGCTTGAGCAGCTGCTCCAGACGATGTTCGCGTTGGGGGCAGCTGGCGATCTCTACCCCGCGAAACAACAGATCAGCCCATAAAACGGTGCCGGGGTCTTTAGGGTTGATCATTTGGTAGAACTTATGGGACTCGATTGGAAAATCGGTTACGAACACCGCTTCCGAGCCGTCAGCCTGCTTGGCGTGGTCGCAAATCCAGCGCTCCTCGGCCGGCAGCAAGTCTTTCTCTTTGGTGGTGTCCTGGCCGGCAGCCTGGCTATAGAGCCGGTGCACCTCCGCCACCTTGTACCTGGGGAACTTTTTGGTAAGCGTTAGCGGCGGCGCCTGAAGACTCTTAAGCAATGCCGCCTGATCGCCGTAAAGCCGAGTCAACACCTGGTAAACCATGTCCTCGGCCACCGTCAGCACGTCCTCGTGCGACTTAATAAAGCCAAGCTCGACATCCAGCATGGTTGATTCGCTCATATGCCTGGTGGTCATGCTGGGCTCCGCCCGAAAGGCCGGACCGATCTCGAACACCCGCTCAAAAGCTCCCACCATAATCTGCTTGTAAAGCTGCGGGCTTTGGGCCAGAGTCGCCTCCTGGCCAAAATAGTCGGTTTTAAATACCTCGGCCCCCCCTTCGGCGGCACCGGCCAGCAGTTTGGGCGTTTGGATTTCTACGAACTCATTGTCCGTCAGGTACTGGCGGATCAGCCGGTTCACCTGAGCGCGCAGCCGAAAAATGGCCTGCTCGCCCGGGTTGCGCAAGTTAAGCACCCGGTTCTCGAAAAGCGTGTCAAGATTGTCCGGCGAATGGTTGATCGGCTTGTCTATTTCAATCGCCGGCACCTCGGTAACCGGCACCAGTACCTCTACGGAAGCGTCGCGCAGCTCGGCGCCGCCCGGCGCTCTCTGGTCGCTAGCAACCTGGCCGGTCAGCTTTAAGACGGTGCTAACCTGCAAATTACGCAATTTCTCCAACTCTTCATCGCGGCTGATAACTGCTTGGGCCAGGCCCCGTCTGTCTCTGATCACCACAAAATTCAGCCCGCCTAAAATGCGTTTTTTATGCAGCCAGCCCGACAGGCTGACCGTTTGGCCGGCATGGGCTGCCAGATCGTCGGATAAAGTTCTCATACGTCCTCTTTTTGCTTGGGTTGGTTAATCTGGCGCGGATTGGCCTCGGCGACCGCCCTCAGATCGTGAAAGGCGTCGAATTCGTCAATGATTTTGCGGCCCAGCAGCGCCTCGACCACATCCTCCAAACTCAGCAGTCCTACGGTTTCACGATACCGGTTAACTACTATAAACAGGTGGTGCTGGGTGCGCAAGAAGGCGTAAAGGGCGTGCTCCAGGCTCTGGTCTTCGCGGATATAATACACCTCCGGCCTCATGGCCGCGGTAACCTTGCGGTTATTCTCGGGCTTCAGCGGCAGCAGATCACGCATATACAGCATGCCCACCACCTGATCAATCCGCCCAAGCTGCATTACCGGAAAGCGGCTGTGGCCGGTTTTATGCAGACGATCGAGCACCACCGGGCCCAGCGTCTCGTCGGTGCTGACGCTGTCGATCATCGACCGCGGCGTCATAATTTGGCCGACCAGCTTATCTTTAAACCTTAAGCCGTTCTCGATCAGGCTCAGCTCGTTCTCGTCCAGTACCTGGGCCGACCGGCGGGCCAGCTCTATCAATTCGTCTTTAGATTCCAACCTGTGAAACCTGGCGGCAGC
>CAZJAI010000006.1:0-13744 GCA_964544355.1 uncultured Candidatus Saccharibacteria bacterium
GCGCTTGCATGGCATGCAAGAGGTCGGGAGTTCGAGTCTCCCTAGCTCCACCAAAGTGCTCGGAGGGCAACCTTGCCCCTCGTGCATGCGGCTAGAGCACGAGGTACCTCCCGCCCGGGATTCCGGGCGGGAGGTTTGCTTTGCGGCTCTGTCGCTGGCTTGGAGGGCGTGGTGTACGCCTGCGGGTACCAGGCGTGCCAGCAGGTCGTCGAAGGGCTGGTTGTAGTCCACCCTGACGGTCCCCGCTGGCCAAGGTCCGCCAGAAGGTCTCCGGCTGCCTGCGGACCCTCACCGGCGCCCAACAATTCGCCGCCATCCGCTCCTACGCCGCCACCACCCAAGAACACGGCCTCAACCTCTTCGACGCCCTCACCCAACTCACCCAAGGAAATGCCTGGCTACCTCAAATCACCTGACCAGTTACGAGCTGAGTAGGAGCGCGAACTGCTCGCTGCGCACGTAGTCCACGAGGTCCCACATCTCCTGATGTACCAGGTCATTTAATAAATAAGAGTATAAAGAAATTGTAAAAAGAATTTATGAAAAGAATCCGCGCCGTCGCCATAGTTGCCAATGACGGAAAAGTTTTGCTTATGCATCGTATAAACCATCGCAGAGAATACTATGTTTTCCCTGGCGGCGGCGTGGAAAATGGCGAAACTATAGAACAAGCGGTTCTGCGCGAAGTTCAAGAGGAAACATCTTTAGAAATAAGGATAGAAAAATTACTTTACCACCATATTTACGACGACGATACCGAGCAATTTTTCTATCTTTGCCGTTATGTTTCTGGTGAGCCAAAACTTGGCTATGGCAATGAAGCGCGGGATATCAAAGAAAGTAGCGACAATTTTTATGACCCTATTTGGTATGAAATAAAAGGTCTGCCGCAATTACTTTTATATCCGCTGGAAATTCGCGATTGGTTTATTGAGGACGCAGAAACTAATTTTGAGAACGTACCGAAAGAAGCCACTATAAAAGTATCAGAGTTGCGGCAGGCGCGTCGTTAAGTAGAATTAGTAAAATTTGTGAATATCAAAATTTTTTCGGATGGCCGGGTAGTCTACGGCGGCAAAGAGTACCGCACCCCGCCAGCGATTAGACTCAGACCTGCGGTATTGCGTATACTACTTTGTGAGCCTGATCCATTTTATGAAAAACAAACTCTTACAACTGCTCGAGGCACAAGTTAGGCGTTATTTTAAAAAAACCCCACCCAAACTGGTAGTAATAACTGGCAGCGTTGGCAAAACCGGCACCAAGGCGGCTATCGCCACGGTGTTGGGGCAGCGCTTTCGGGTTAGAGCGCACCAGGGCAATCACAACACCCATTTCAGCGTGCCGCTGGCCCTGATGGATGTGCCATATCCGCCCAACCCGCGCTCGGCTTGGCAGTGGTTGAAAGTGTTGTTGCTGATGCGCCTAAAGACGGCGCGGCCGAAAGACGTGGAGGTAATTATTCAAGAACTGGGCACCGACACTCCCGGCGACATACCGCGTTTTATGAGTTACTTAAAGCCCGACATAGCTGTTATTACCGCGGTTTCGCCCGAGCACATGGAGTTTTTTAAAGACCTGGATACCGTTGCTCGGGAAGAACTTAGCCCGGCCGCGGCCAGCGGGCTAGCGCTGATCAACCGCGATGACATCGCCGAGGAGTTCGCTCGCTACGCCGCCACCAGCTCGATTTCAACCTACGGGCTTAGCGGCGTGGCCGAGTACAATTTTTTAATAGAAGACCGGCTGGCGGAGGGCGGTTTTAAAGGCAAGCTGACAGGGCCGGAACTGGGCAGCGTCAGCCTTTCGCTCAACGCGGTGGGCGAACATAACTTAAAGGCTTTGGTTGCCGCCGCCGCGGTGGGGGCCAAACTGGGCTTGAGCGGCCGCCAGATTGTCAGCGGTTTGGAATCGGTCAAACCGGTGCCGGGCAGAATGCAGTTGCTGCGCGGCCTGAACAACTCGGTTTTAATTGACGACAGCTACAATTCCAGCCCGCTCGCCGCCGCCGCGGCCCTGAAAACACTTTACGATTTTGAAGCGCCGCAGCGCATTGCCATTTTGGGTTCGATGAACGAGCTGGGGGGTATGTCGCCGCAGCTGCACGAAAGTCTGGGCGAGTTGTGCGATCCGAGGCTTCTGGCCTGGGTGGTAACAGTTGGCCACGACGCCGCCCAATATCTGGCTCCGGCCGCTGCCGCCCGGGGCTGCCAGGTGCGCAGTTTTGCCAGTCCGTACGAAGCCGGCGCTTTTGTTCACAAAGTGCTAGAGCCTCACGCGGTGGTATTGGCCAAAGGTTCGCAAAACGGCGTATTTACCGAAGAAGCGCTGAAGATGCTGCTGCACAGCACCGCCGACGAAGCCAGGCTGGTGCGCCAATCGCCGCAGTGGCTGCTGAAAAAACGGGCTCAATTCTTTAAAGACGCGGTCTAACGTGTTATAAATAACAATAATTAACATAAGCGTAAAAGCGATAAAGGAGTAAACCCGCCATGGCTCCCGATAAACCGGACGCTAATAACCCAAATAATTCTGATGCCGGAGCCGATCGTCCGGACACCTCGCCTTGGCAGGTTAAGGATCAGCCGTCCGAATTTGCCAAGCCAAGCGGTACCGGCGAGATGCCTTCGGCTAACCACGCTCAGGAGTTAAACGCCGCCCGGCCGGAGCCTGATGAGCCGGATTTGCATCTCGCTCAGCCAACCGCCAGCCCAACCGCGGCCGAGCCGGAACCAAACAATCCAGCCGACCGGCCTTTGGGCAATCCCGCCGCGCCCGCGTTGAGCGGCAGCCCTGTGGCACCGCCTTTCGTTAAGCCGCCGGCGCGCGCCAACAAACTGGGCCTGTTCGTGGTTTTGGCGGTGCTGGCGATTGTACTGCTGGGCTCTTTTGGGGTTTTAGCGCTTTACAACCGCCCGCAAACGGCCGTTACCGACAGCGTTCTGAAGCTGGCGGCAACCAGCCGGTTGGCGCTTGAAGGCAAGGTAAGCTATGCCGATCCGTCGGGAACCTCCACCATGTCCGGCGACTTGAAAGTACGGTTTAACCGAATGAGCAACCTGGCCGTAGACGGCGTCATAACCGGGCGCGGCGAATCGCCGGTCACGGCCAAGCCCGAAACCTACACCGTTAACTTTGCCGTGGTGGCCGACAGCAATCAAAACTTTTTCGTGAAGTTTAACGACCTCAAAGGTACTATCGAACAGTTGGCCGGAGGCGGCGCGGCCGGAAAATCAGCTTCCGGCAGCCTGAACAACTTTTTAACCACCGTTGACGGCCGGTGGATCCGCTTGAGCGGATCATCCGTTCCGCAAGGGCCTTCTTTGGCTGACCAGTGTTTTCAGAAAGTATTTAAAGATCTTGCCAGCAACCGGGCTGAGCGCAAAAAGTTAGAGAAACTTTACCGGCAAAACGCCTTTATCACGCCGGAGGCCAGCCTGCCGTCCCAGGTAATCAACGGCCGGGGCAGTGCCCATTACAAGCTGCGGTTTGACGGCGCCAAGGCTAACGCTTTGGCTCAGGCGTACGCGGCTACCGACACCTACAAAAAGCTACAGGCATGCGACAATAGTCTTAAAATAGACCCCGAACTGCCTACGACCATCAACAATTTGAACCAGGCCAACGTCGAGATTTGGGTAGATTACTGGACTCACGACATCACCAGGTTGGCTTACGACAACAGCCAAAAGGGCAGCAAGGGATACTTTGATTTTAAATACAGCGACGCCGCTACCACGGTGGTGGTGCCCTCGAGCAGCGTGCCTTACCAAGATGCCCTAAATGCCCTGCAAAAAGATTTGCAATTTAGCGGCGGATCGTCTTTGCCGCTGCCCACGCCGACGCTGCCGGGCAACCGATTGAACCCGACGATCTACCAGCTTTAAGCTTACGCCGCGCGGCGTTTTTAGGGGGCTGCTTAAGGCGCCGCTAGGGGTCCGTGGCGGCGCTCCTCAAAACCGGTTATAATAAGCGTCAGTAATCATGCGACGCTATAATCCTGCCGACATCGAGCCCAAATGGCAGCGCCAATGGGACGACGCTAAAATTTATCAGGCGACCGAGGACGCCGACCGGCCCAAAACCTACGTTACGGCCATGTTTCCTTATCCCAGCGGCTCGGGTTTACACGTGGGTCACGTGCGCAATTATTCCATAACCGACACGATCGCCAGGTTTCACAGGCAACGCGGCCAAAACGTATTGACCACCATCGGCTGGGACGCGTTCGGCCTGCCGGCCGAGAACTACGCCATCAAAACCGGCGTGCCGCCGCAGCAAAGCACCGCTCGCAACATTGCCAGCTTTAAAACTCAGCTGCAAAGGCTCGGCATGAGCTACGACTGGTCCCGCGAGATTACCACTACCGACCCCAAGTATTACCGGTGGACGCAATGGATTTTCTTACAGTTGTTCAAGCACGGCCTGGCTTACCAAAAAGAAAGCCTGCAATGGTGGTGCCCCGTTTGCAAGACCGTTCTGGCCAATGAACAAGTGATTAACGGCCGCTGCTGGCGGCACGAAGACACTCCCGCCGAGAAGAAATGGCTCAAGCAATGGTTCTTCAGGATTACCAAATATGCCGATCAGCTGCTTGATGGCATTGGCGACCTGGAGTGGCCCGCCAAGATCAAGGCCATGCAGCGTAACTGGATTGGCAAAAGCAAGGGCGCCGAGATTGATTTCACGGTTGCGGATTCCAGCGAAACTATCCAAGTGTTCACTACTCGCCCCGATACGCTCTATGGCGCCACCTTCATGGTGCTGGCACCGGAGCATCCGCAAGTTCCCCGCCTGACTGCCGCGGCCAACAAAGCCGAAGTCGCCAGCTATATTAAGGCCGCCCAATCTAAAAGCGATGTCGAACGCATGGAAACCGAGCGCGAAAAAACCGGCACGCCGCTTGGCAGCTACGCCATCAACCCGGCTACTGGCCAAAAGATACCCGTTTGGACCGCCGATTACGTATTGATGGACTATGGTACCGGCGCGATTATGGGCGTGCCGGCTCACGACGAGCGCGACAATCAGTTCGCCACCAAGTTCGGCCTGCCTATAGCGCGGGTTTACGATCCGGTGAAAGGGGATAGCCCCTATGGCGGCGAGGGCAAAGTCAAGAATTCCGGCGAATATAACGGCATGGCTACGCACCAGATGCGCGAGCGGATCGTAGCCGATCTGAGCGCCAGAGGCGTCGCCCGCGAAAAAACTAACTACCGCATGCGCGACTGGCTGATTTCCCGGCAACGCTACTGGGGCGCCCCGATTCCGATTATTCATTGCCCTAAAGACGGCGCCGTGCCGGTGCCGGAAGCCGACTTGCCGGTGACGCTGCCAGAAATCAGCGACTATCTGCCCGACGGCAGCGGCACCAGCGCGCTAGGCCGCGCCAAGGGTTGGGTAAGCGTAACTTGCCCGTCTTGCGGCGGCCCCGCCAAGCGCGAAACCGACACCATGGACGGCTACGCCTGCTCTAGCTGGTACTATTTGCGCTACACCGATCCGCACAACAACCGTCTTGCCTGGGATCCGGCCAAAGCCAACTACTGGATGCCGATTGATTATTATTGCGGCGGCGACCACGCCGTCAGCCATTTGTTGTACTCGCGCTTCTGGATGCGTTTTTTTGCCGACCAGGGATGGATTGAGCGAACTCGCCAAGAGCCGGTGCACCGGCTGGTTTTTAACGGCTATATCTACGCCCACGACGGCCAGAAGATGAGCAAAAGCAAAGGCAATGTGGTGGATCCCCTTGAGCTGGTTGAACAGGGTTACGGCGCCGACGCGCTAAGACTTTACGAGCTGTTTATCGCCCCTTATGAGCTTGACGTCGCCTGGGATCCCGGCGGCATTGCCGGTACCTATCGCTTTTTAAACCGCGTTTGGATGCTGGCGCAAGAATACTTGTCCGTTAAAAATAAAAACGGCCCGGCGGCCAAGAGCGGTGCCGATCCGGTGTCGCGCGCCCGGAGCAAGGCGGTTAAGAAAGTCACCGACGACTTGGAGCGTTTAAGCTTTAACACCGCAGTAGCGGCTTTGATGGAATACGTCAACGAACTTTACCGGTTGAAAGCCAGCGGCATGGACGGCCAGGCGTGGCCCGAAGCCGTTAAAGACCTGGCGCGCTTAGTCGCGCCGTTCGCGCCGCATATCGCCGAGGAGTTGTGGCAGCAGCTGGGGTACGAAGGCTCGGTGCACGTTGCCGGCTGGCCAGCCTGGGACGAAAACCTGCTGGCCGCAAATACGTTGGTATTGGCGGTACAGCTAAACGGCCGGGTGCGGGCCGAAATCACCCTGCCCGCCACCGCCGGTGAGGCTGACGCCAAGACCGCGGCGTTGAACAACGCCAAAATCAAACGGCTTTTGGGTGGCAAACAACCGGCCCGGATTATTTACGTGCCGGGCCGGTTAGTCAGCTTGGTCGTGAAAGACTAGTGATTGGCGGGCCGGTAGGGCTGCGTCAACTTCGCGTAGACGATTGTATTTTTTTGCTCACAAATCTTTACCAGGTCACCCGGGCGGAGCGCTCCGCGTTGGTGGGCGAGAGCCTGCGCGACTGTCACCGGAGCCGGTTTTGTCTCGTCGGGGTTCTTACCCATCTTTTCTACGGCGCGTATGACCATGCCGTTGAGGGTATCGCCCGGCCGGGCCGATTCCTCCACGCAGCGGCTGCCCTCCGGCGGCGCGGCACTTAGGTTAGGCTGGCTGCAGCCGGCCAGGGCTACCCCGGCTAACGCGACCCCAACGCGACCCCATTTCTTAGTATGATTGGCAGTTGACTCTTTGAACGGCGATGCGGTTTCAGCGGTTAAATTCATCATGGATGCCATTATAACATGATGAATTAAAAATGTCAATACTGCTGCCAGACCGAACTTTAACCGAGCCGATTTGCCGATTACATCTGTTTTTGTTATACTGCTAACCAAAGTATCAATCGAACAGCAAGAAGGAGCAGCACGTTTTAGCATGGGCCAACCCAAAAAACAAACCAGCCGGCGCAAAACCGGCCTGCGGCGCAGCCATCTGGTATTAAAGTTGGCCCGCGCGGTTAATGCCAAATCTCCCGTCAAAGTTTTGACTACCAAGCGGCATAACCCCAAAAAGCCCGTCAAAGCGGCTTAACGACGCACCGGCCGCGCCGCCGTTTTTAACAAAAGCCGCGGGTGGCGCGGGCGTACTCGATGAAAGAGTTCAAGGTGTTTTTAAAAGAAAATTAACAAACGGTAAGCAACCACAACAGCCATGGCATCCAACAGGCATCTCGGGCGCATCATTGCTCTGCAAACGCTTTACGAGTACGAGTTTAGAACCAGTTGCCACGACCCGTCGGTTTCGCTGGATGAAATTCTGCGGCGTAACCTAGGCCGGTACGAAGACGCGGTGCAAGACAAGCAGTTTGTCCGACAGCTGGTCAGCGGGGTAAGCGAGCAGGGCCCAGCGCTGGACGCCATCTTGCAACCCATAGCGCCGGAATGGCCGATAGAGCAGATAGCGCGGATCGACAGGGTAATCTTGCGCATGGCGGTTTACGAGCTGAAAGGGGATCATAAGATGGTGCCTCCTAAAGTGGCCATTAACGAGGCGGTTGAGCTGGCCAAGGCTTTCGGCTCCGACAATTCCAGCAAGTTCGTCAACGGCGTGTTGGGCACCGCTTACCGCTCTCTGGTAAAGGAAGTACCCGATGCAAGCGCCTAGGTTTGAACGTTTTAAAAAATATTTTTCGCGTCGCAAACAGTCTATCGAAGAAGTTGTTCGCGAAGCTACCGCCGGAGGCGTGGTCTTTAGGCTGAACGAGCAAAAGCAGGTTGAAATACTGCTGATCCAAGATCCGCGCGAACGCTGGACCATCCCCAAAGGGCATATCGAAGAAGGCGAGACCGCCCAAGAAACGGCCGTTCGCGAAATAAAAGAGGAGGCCGGGCTGTCGGATACCGAGGTGCTTTGCTGGCTGGGCAAAATTCATTTTCGCTACCGTCGGCTAAAAACCCTGGTGCTGATGACCACCCAGATTTATCTGGTGCGCGCCAAGGGCGACACCGACGCCATCAAAAAAGAGGATTACATGAACAGCATTCAATGGTTTCCCTTTAACGAGGCGCTGGATAAAATAGAGTACGAAGACATTGGCAAATTGATGCTGCTGGGTATGAAAAAACTGCGCCACATGAGGATTATATGACCAAGCCGCCGTTTTACGTGGACGTTGCGCCGTATCAGGTTTTTGCCCGTGAGCGTTTGGGGATAGAATTTAAAGACCCGCAGCTGCTGGTCACTGCTCTGACGCACCGTTCCTACGTGAATGAGCACAAAAAAACCGCCCGCGAGCATAACGAGCGGCTGGAGTTTTTGGGCGACGCGGTGTTGGAGCTGGTGGTTACCGAGTATCTTTATAAGCATTACGACGAGCCCGAGGGTATTTTAACCAGTTGGCGCTCGGCTCTGGTGCGCACCGAAAGCATTGCCGCCGCCGGTCAGGCGTTAGAGTTTGATCACCTGATCCGTCTGAGCCGCGGCGAAAAGCGGGGCTCGCAGCGGGCGCGTCAACAGATTACCGCCAATACCTTCGAGGCGATCATCGGCGCCATTTATTTGGAACGCGGCTTGCCCGAGGCGCGGCGTTTTATCGAACAGCACATTCTGGCCACCCTGCCTGAAATTTTAACCAGCGGCAGCTGGCGCGATCCCAAGTCAAGGCTTCAGGAGGTCGCCCAAAGCACCGACGGCGAAACGCCGCAATACAGGGTGCTGGAAGAAAGCGGGCCGGACCACGACAAATTCTTTACTTTGGGAGTTTACGTGAAAGGCGAGCTGATGGGGCGGGGCGGCGGCCATTCCAAGCAAGTGGCGCAGCAAGAGGCCGCCCGGGCGGCTATCGCCAAATACGCCGCCAAAAAAGCCGCCGAAACAGATTGACAAGCGGCCGTTTAGTGGGATATACTGGCGCGGGTAAGTTTTTCTTAAAAAGAGACAGGTTTTAATTGAATGTTAGCAATCAGGTTACAACGATTGGGGCGCAAGGGTCTGCCGGCATATCGCCTGGCGGTTCAAGAGGCGCGCCGCCATCCCAGCAGCGGCCGGATAGTGGCCTACGTGGGCAGTTTTGACCCTCATTCCAAAGCCGTATCGTTGGATAAAGAAAAGATTGAATTTTTTTTGAGCAACGGCGCCCAGCCCTCGCCCAAAGTGGCCCGTTTGTTGGGCCAGCAAAAAATTAAGCTGCCCACGTGGGTAAAAAGCACCGCTGGCAAAAAGTCATCGGTGCGCCATCCCGAAAAGCTGCGCAAAAACCGGCCGGCCGAACCGGCTGCCGCCAAAGCAGCCCCCGAGACAGCCGAACAGCCCTCTGACGGCGATCAAGCCGCCAGTCAGACCGAATCTTAAAAGATATCCGGCGCCGCCTGGCGTCGGTTCGGTTAAGCCGTCTTAAGCATAAGCCGTTTGCGCTGGAGCGGGCAAACGGCTACAATTAGATTGAAAAACAGGCAAGCTGAACAACTTATCGCAGAAGAAAGGACCAAACATGCCCGAACCCACTACCATTGATCAGCAGTTTGTTGAATACGTCGTAAAATCGCTGGTTGGTCATCCAGATGACGTTTCGGTGGTTCGCAAAATCGACGAAAAGGGCGTACTGTTGGAGTTGACGGTTCATCCTGAAGATTTGGGCAGGGTAATCGGTCGGCGCGGCGGCACGGCTCAAAGCCTGCGGACGTTGTTGCGTGCCTTGGGCACCAAGAACGACGCCCGCTACAACCTGAAAATCATTGACAACGACCGCCCGGCAGACGAACAGCCAAAACCGGTGTCTGTCAAACAACCTTCAAGCGAGCCGCGCAAGGATGTGGAAGAACCCAAAGAAGAAACTGTGGAAGAACGCGAATCGGTGGCGGCTCGTACCAGAAAAGAGCTTGCCGATCTTGACGACCTGGATATATAATCTTAAATCAGAAGTTCAAAACAAAACGTTAAATTAAGAACTTTCGCGCAAAAACAAAAAGCTCTGCTGCGAGCAAACCCGTAAAGTTTGAGAGCTTTATATATGTGTCTAAAAGCCCCTCCTTGAGTTGAGGGGCTTTTAGGTTGCCGCTTTGGCGGCCATAAAACCTGATACAATCTATTTTGATAATGACGATTCAAACCATTTCGCTGCTGCCGGCCGTTTTTGAAACGGTGCTGGGTCAGTCGATGATGTTCAAGGCTCAGCAAAAACGCCTGGTTAAGTTTATTCATCACGACTTGCGCCAATACGGCATCGGGCCGCGCCGCCAGGTAGACGACAAGCCCTATGGCGGCGGTGACGGCATGTTGCTGATGATAGAACCGCTCTGGCGTGCCATCAGCGAGGCCAAGCGCCTGGATCCTCGGGCGCGCGTGATTATTACCAGCCCGCGCGGTGAGCGCTGGCGGCAGTCGCTGGCCGCCGCTTACGCTGCCGAGCCGACCGGCCTGATTTTTGTTTGCGGGCGCTACGAAGGTTTTGACGAAAGGGTGATGAGCCTGGTGGACCATGCCTACTCGGCTGGTGACTTCGTGCTGACCGGCGGCGAGCTGCCGGCCCTGGTGATGATCGACAGTATTGTCAGGTTGATTCCCGGCGTGCTGGGCGGGGCAACCAGCGCCCAGATAGAAAGCTTCGCCGATGGCCGCACCCTTGAATATCCCCAATATACGCGGCCGGAAGAATTCAACGGCGCAAGGGTGCCGGAAGTGCTGCTTAGCGGCGATCACGCCGCCATTGCCCGCTGGCGGCAGCGCCAATCCAAAAAGTTATCTTAAAAATCGGCCGGGCCAAGAGAACCGTTAAGCCCCGAGCCCCAGACTTTGCCGTTTAGAGGGACTCGGGGCTCTCGTTGAAAGGGGCCCTTTTGGTTGTTGTGGCGGATATTTAAAGCGATGCCCCGCACACTCGTTAATAAAAGTGTTTTTGGTTTTTGTGTTTGGAATCTCGCTTGCAAGACACTTTAGACCGCTGACGCCTTAAGCGCAAGCATTTTGTAATAAAAAACAACATTTTCATCTCTGCCGTGATTGGGCTACAATAAAACCGTAAGTAAGAAGGGCGGAGGACGCTAGGCCTATGTTCAAGCGATTTATCAAGCCGGTTTACGCTCATTGCGATATTCCGTGCGGCATTTACGAAACCGACACCATGACGCACGCCGCCGCGACCTGCCGGCGGATGGTTGAGTTGATTGATCAGCAAAGCGGTGACGACTTGGCCGCCCGCAACAATTTTGCCCGCATGGTTTTGGTGAAAGAAAAACACGCCCAGACGGTTAAAGACCAGCTTTATATTCTGTGGAGCGATTACTTTAAGCCCGAACATCTCAAAGATCATCCCGATCTTCATCAAATTATTTGGCAGGCGGCCAAAACGGCCAGCCGGGTTAAGCAGACCGTTGACATGGCCCTGGCCGAGCAGCTTCAGGCGGAAGTCGCCGAGGTGGCCCGCGTTTTTGCCAGCACTAAAAAATAGTTTTTCTAATGCTTGTTAGACGGGTTGTCGGCGACAGCATGGCGCCAAGCCTCAGGGCCGGCGACATCGTGCTGACCTGGCGCCGCCCGCCGCAAAACGGCCATGTGGTGGTAGCATGGCAGGCTGGGCGCGAGGTAATCAAGCGCGTTGCCGCTGTTAAAAAAGACCGGGTTTATCTGCTGGGCGACAATCCGGATGTTAGCAGCGACAGCCGCGATTATGGCTGGGTAAAAAGCGGTGATATATTGGGAGTAGTAATGCTGAGGTTTGGTACAGTTAAAGCCACTCGGGCACCCCGGCCGACCGTTCCGTCGCTGGTCGCTGTGCCATACGGTCTGGCCCTTTACACCGTGCTGGTACTGGTTTATCAGCTACTGAACGTTAGCGACCTGGCGTATTTTATTCAGTGGAAAGTTACCGGTGGCAACCTTTTAGCGGTGCGGCTGGCCGTCGTGGCGGTGCTTTTGGCCCAACTGCTGGCTTTACCGTTTTGGCTGCGCATGCGTATCAGCCCGGCGTTGCGGACGTTTAGCCTGGCCTGCGGCCTGCTTTTTTACGGCGGACTATTCATTTTTAACGCCGCGGCCTGGGTTTCGGGCATTAGCCTGGAGCGGGGCGCCATGCTTTTTGGCTCGCTGAGTCCGCTGAGCGCCGCCGTTAGTTCGCTGGTTTTGCTGGCAGCTGCCGTTTGGTCGTACGCTATCCTTGACGGGCCCAAGGTTGCCGGCAGATTGAAGTAACCAATTACCTGATATATAATCTTGCCTGCGCGTTGGGACGTGGCCAAGCGGTACGGCGCCTCGCTCTGGACGAGGAGATCGTAGGTTCGAATCCTACCGTCCCAGCCAAGGCCAGCAGATGAATTGTTTGTTCGTTTGCCAGCCCTTTTTGTTGGGCGGGATTATAACTGTTAATTGGGCATTAGCGAACGGAAGGTTCGGCGGGGCGAGGGGCGCAGGCCAGGCAGGGTTTACTTGATTTTGCCGAGCACCCATCGCGCCGACGGGCTTATCGGTTTATCCGCGCGGTGAACGCAGCCCATCCAACAACAAGGCCGGCGTTTGCCCTGCTGCAGCTCCGCGACAGTCCGCTCAATATGCCTTTTTCTTGTTTTTGGCTGTTTGACAGTAGTGTTCCAGCAGATCCACTCATTACGTGCCAGCGGTGTTAGGCTGTTCCATGCCGCTCGTGCTACGGGGGCAGAGTTAAGGGCCCTGCGCAAGTCAACTGGCGTGGCGTGCGCCGTACCGCCGGCTATGTCTTTTTTGACCTTGGTCACATCCCTTTTGGGGGTTGGCATACGCTTATTCTACCAATTTATCCTGCTCCTCTTATAATAATTAGTACCGGATCGTACTGCTTGGCGGCATAATAACACGCCCGGTTGGCGATGTGATTTATCAGGGAGATAAAATGAGACGAGTCGACGCGGCGCAGAGTCTGCAAAAACAAGCGAATGATCTACGCAACAATGGCCAAGGGCTGGAGGCCGTAGAAAAATACCAGCGGGCTGCTAGGGAATTTTTGCAGGCCGGCAACAAAACGTCGGCCGCCGAGTGCTGGCATATGGCCGGGGTTAGCTACAAGGTTGAAAACGACATAGACAAAGCGGTCGCAACGCTTCAGCAAGCTATTGAACTGTACGAACAGGCGGGCAACCAAATGCGCGTTGGACACATCTATCGTGATATAGGCATTGCCTACGCCTATCGAAAAGAACACGACAAGGCGATTGAATGGCTTAAAAAAAGCGAGAACATTCTTAGTAACAATAAGGCCGAAGCAGAGCTGGGCATCACTCGGGCAAAGATCGGGCTGCATTATTTAGAGATTAAACAATACGACCAGGCCAGGCAGTGGCTTGATCTCGGGCTTGCCTCGATTCGTCAAGAAGGGCAGTGGTTCTACGAGATGACTGCCCTGTCACACTTGGCAGCGCTGGAGCTGGCGCAAAACCGGTTTTCTGGTGCGGTTACGACGCTTTGGGCCGGCATTGGCCTAATTTATCAGGCCGATGAGCAAAAAATTCAAAAACGAAGACTCGCCCAGCTCTACGGCCTTCTGGCCCATGGCTATCTTGGGCTTGGCAATGCTAAGGACGGCGCGAATTTTTTCAAAAAAGCCGTGGTATTGCTCAAGTCAATGGCCGATAACGTGTCCTCAGTGGTTTACGAGGATATTCAGGCTCAAGACTTTGTTAAGAAGCTAAGAGACGCTTCGCCCCAGGACTACGAGCGGCTTAAAAAGGCTCGAATCCTTGCTGGC
>CAZJAI010000007.1:0-5457 GCA_964544355.1 uncultured Candidatus Saccharibacteria bacterium
GGCGGCAGCAAAACCAAAAATTTCCTTCCTTTCAAATTTTCCGCCTTGCGGCGGGAGGTGTGGGGAGAGCCGCAAATAAAAATGATAGGAAATTTTCGGGTTTTGCCCTGCGCGAGCAAGGCGCGCGCAGGCGAGGCGCAAAGGTCAGCCGTTTCGTTCAAAATGCGTTCGAGCGGAGTTATATAATTCCACCAAGATTAAACTTTCGAATTTTTAATTTCTTTGGTATTTATGGATTTTGCATATTAATATGTAAGCAGCTAAAATAATTAGCAGCCATCATTTATGCATAAAGACCGCGATTTTTATATAGAGCAAATCATCGAAAGCGTGCACGCCATTAAGCGCGAACTGTCGGCGTGGCATACCGGCGGCGGGGCGGCTGCTTGCGGCGGTCGGGACAGGCCGGCGATTACCGCGGCCCAGTGGGGCGCTCTGGCGGCGGTATCGAAAAGTGGCCGGATGAATATTGGCGAGCTTGCCAAAGCGCTTGGCGTCAGTCACAGCGCCGCCACCCAGCTGTCTGACGAGCTGGTGCAAAAGGGCTATCTGGTAAGGCTGGAATCGGCCGCCGACCGGCGGGTGCAAACCCTTGAGTTGACGGACAGGACCAAGCGGCACATCGGCCGCATGCGGGCCGGTATTGCCAGCTATTTCGCCCAAGTGTTCGCGGTCTTAAGCGACGACGAACTGGCCTCTTTTGCCGCCTTAAGCAAAAAAATCGCTCATAAAAACGCGCGCGGGCCTAAGCTATGAAAACCATGATCGAGGTTAAGAATTTAGTGAAACGGTTCGGCGACATTACCGCCGTTGACGGAGTGTCGTTTAAGGTGGGCGGGGGCGAGATCTTTGCCTTTTTGGGGCCAAACGGCGCCGGCAAATCCACCACCATTAAAATGCTGACCACCCTGCTTAGCCCCACTCGGGGCAGTGTTACCCTTGACGGCGTTGATCCGGTGCGCGATCCCGAGCGGGCGCGGCGCTCGTTCGGGATAGTGTTTCAGGATCCTAGCCTGGACGACGACCTGACCGCCTGGGAGAATATGCAGCTTCACGGCGTTCTTTACGACGTGCCGGCGGCCGAGCGGAACCGGCGCGGCCAGGAGCTACTGTGGTTCGTTGATTTGTGGGAGCGCCGCGACGATTTGGTAAAGCGGTTTTCCGGCGGCATGAAACGCAGGCTGGAGATAGCCCGAGGCTTGCTGCATCACCCCAAAATCATCTTTTTAGACGAGCCGACTCTGGGGCTTGACCCCCAAACCCGCAATCGCATGTGGGAGTACCTGCGGGAGCTTAACCGCAAAGAAGGCACCACTCTGTTTTTCACCACCCACTACATGGAGGAGGCCGAGCGGATAGCCCAGCGTATCGCGGTGATCGACCATGGAAAAATTATTGCTCTGGGCAGCGCGGCGCAGCTAAAACGCCAAACCAAAACCGCCAGCCTGGAAGACGCCTTTTTGTCGCTGACCGGGCATTCGATCAGAGAAGAATCGGCTGATCCGGCCTTGGACGCCATGCGGGCGATGCGGCGGAGGGGTTTTGGCCATTAAACCGGAGTCTTAATGAAATCAACCATGCAAAAAATTTATTTTCTTTGGCTGAGGCAGATTAAAAAATATTTCCGTTCGCGTTCGCGGATTATCGGCTCGCTGGGTCAACCGCTGCTGTTTTTGCTAGCGCTGGGGTATGGATTTGGCTCGGTTTTCGCGCAAGCCGGCCAGGGTAATTATCTGAACTTTTTGGCGCCCGGAGTAATCGGCATGAGCATTATTTTTACCGCTATCTTTTCGGGCATGGAAGTTATTTGGGACCGCCAATTCGGCTTTTTAAAAGAAACCCTGGTAGCGCCGATGCCGCGGTTTCATATTATGATAGGCCGCACGTTGGGCGGCGCCACCGTGGCCACTATGCAGGGGGTGATCGTTATGCTGCTGTCGCTGGCGTTCGGTTTTCATCCGCTTAACTGGTGGCTGGTGCTGCCGGCCGTCGGCGTGATGTTTTTGGTGGCGCTGCTGTTTACCTCGCTGGGCACCATGGTGGCCTCTTTGCTTGACGACATGCAAGGCTTTCAGCTGATCATGAATTTTTTGGTAATGCCGCTGTTTTTCTTGTCGGGAGCGCTGTTTCCGCTGCAGGGGCTGCCGGCTCTTTTGGCCATCCTGGCCCGAATTGACCCGCTGTCTTATGGCATAGACGCCCTGCGCGTTCTACTGATCAATGCAGGGCATTACGGGCTGGGGACGGACCTGGCCGTGCTGAGCGCCGTTACTTTGGCTTTCGTTTGGCTGGGCGCGGTTTTCTTTAGGCGCCTGCAGGTTTAGCGGCCTTGCCTAAACTCTTTTTGTGGAGCTATGCAAAGCGCGATAAGTTGCTATAATTGGCCCTAATAGCAACCGCTAAAAGTATTAACAAAGGAGCAAAAATGGTCTGGTTGTATGTAGTGATAGGCTTGGTCGTGGTGCTGGCGATCTTTATGTGGGCCACTTATAACAGCATGATGACGGCCAAATTGCGGGCCGAAGAGGCGTGGAGCGACATTACCGTGCAGCTGAAGCGGCGGCTTGACCTGATACCAAACCTGGTGAACGCGGTTAAAGGATATGCCGCGCATGAAAAGCAGGTTTTCGAAGACGTTACCAAGGCCCGGGCCAACACGCTTAACGCTCAGGGCGTGGCCGAAACGGCCAAGGCCGAAAACATGTTCGAGCAGGCCTTAAAAAGCCTGTTCGCCGTAGCCGAGAATTATCCGCAGCTTAGGGCTACCGAAAACTTTCAGCAGCTACAGGAAGAGCTGGTAGACACCGAAGACAAAATCCAGGCCGCCAGGCGGTTTTATAACGGCGGCGTGCGCGATTTCAACACCAGGTTAAAGGTTTTTCCCAACAATCTTTTTGCCGGCATGTTTGGTTTTAGAGAGAAAGAATTTTTTGAAACCGACGATCTAGCCACGGCCCAAAAACCGGTGAACGTTCAGTTTTAACGCCAAAGCCAAAATAACCTTAGCGGATTTAAGGAAAACAAAAACCCATGCTGTACGGTTGGCTAGGCGCGATCGCCGGCCAGTTGGCTAATTTTGCCCAGGCGGGCGGCGGCGGCAGCAGTTCCGACTCCGGTGGCAGCGGCGTCTTTTTGTTAGGCTATGTGCCGATGCACGCCGTAGGCTACGCGATCAGAAGAAAAACCAGAAACAACATAGCCTTATGGTATAGCGGCCAGCTGTTGGGTTGGGCATTGGCTGCGGTTTACACGGTTTTCTGGATAATACTGGGCGTGTCCAGCAGGCGATCCTCCAACCGATTCCTCTTATGGTCGGCGGCCGCTCTGGTGCCGCTTGGTATGGGCGTGGGCCTGTACGCTTCTTTGTTTAATCAGTCTAAAAAAACCAAAAAAACCTTACAATGGGCAGCCAGCCAGGACGGCGCCTGGAAGGAGACCGGCTTGCTGGAGCGGGCTAGAGAAGTGTTTGAGCGCTACCAGCAAGATTGGTCAAACTACAACACCGAGGCGATGAAGTCTTATATGACGTCTGGCTATCAATATCACGCCAGTCTGATGGTTTACGCCATGTACCTGGCGGCCCGGCGCAATCTGGTTAAAAACCCGGTGATTGAAGAAATTAGTGTGGTTGACGCCACCGACGCGGCCGATAACGTCAAGGATCAGTTTAAGGTGGCCATCGGCGCGCGGGCCGAAAACACCCTGATAGACACCAGGGACAACTCGGTGCTGTTCGTGGATAAAAGCAGGTTCGTGGAGTTTTGGACGTTCCAGCGCTCGGGCAATCAGTGGATGCTGGGTGGTGTAGAGCCCGCCACGCAGGCGCAAGAGATGCGCGACAAAGCGGTTGAGCAGTTCGCCATCAGCCAGAATTTTTATTACAGCTTGGATTGGGGCCGTTTGTTGCTGCCGCGGCGTAGCCAGTTGTTTAAAAGCGGTAAGTTTCGTTATTCCGATGTCAATAACCACGTGATCGGCATGTACAAGAACTGCCTGGTGCAGTTTTACACTTATATTCCCGACAGGCGTTCTAGATATGATAGCGACGGTTACGTCATCGCCCAGGCGGCGCTGCCAAAAACCTACGGCAATATTTTTGTAAGGCGCAAAAAGAAGTGGTGGTTGCGGTCTTTTGGTTTTGTTAAGGGACTGCGAAAAATCACCCTGGAGTGGCGCGAATTCAACGACAAATACGACGTTTACGCCAGCGACGCCGAAAAAGTTACCAGTCTGGAGCTACTGCACCCCGCCTTTATGGAAAAACTCGAGGCCCTGCCGTTTACGGTGAACATAGAAGTTGCCGATAACACGGTTTATTTGTTCGCCGAGGCTGGCGCCACGTCCAAGGTTAAGCCGACGCCGTATCCGGTGATGATGGATATCCTCAAAGAAGCCTTCAGCGAAATGAAGCTGTAGGGCGCTTTGCCCGCCGCCGGCTAAACGGTTATAATTCTGGCATGTATAGCGCGATCGCCGCCAACAAACGCAACACGCTGGTAATTATGGCGTTGTTCATCGGTATTATAACCGGTCTGGGTTGGGTGGGCGGCCAGCTTTACGGTAACGGTAGCTGGGTTTATTGGGCGCTGGCGTTCGGCCTGGCGTACGCGCTGATTCAGTATTTTATCGCCGACAAACTGGCTTTGGCGGTTAACGGCGCCAAGCCGATAGCCAAAAGCGACAACCCCCGCCTGTACCGGATAGTCGAAAACCTGTCTATCGCCAGCGGCATGCCCACGCCTAAAATTTACGTAATGAACGATCCGGCGGCCAATGCTTTTGCCACCGGGCGCAATCCGGCGCACGCCTCGGTAGCCGCCACCACCGGCCTGCTGGACATCATGGATGACGACGAGCTAGAGGCGGTGATGGCGCACGAGATGGGGCACGTTAAAAACTACGACATCAGGGTAATGATGATCGTGTTTGGGCTGGTTAGCGCTATCGGTCTGCTGGCTGACGGTTTGCTGAGGATCGGCTGGTTTGGCGGCGGCAATGATAACCGCCAGGTGCCGCCGATTTTTTACATCATCGGCATTATTGCCATCTTGCTGGCACCGTTAGCCGCTTTGCTGGTGCAACTGGCGGTATCGCGGCAGCGGGAATATCTGGCCGACGCCACCGGCGCCATGACCACCCGCTATCCTGAAGCCCTGGCCAGCGCGCTGTCAAAAATCGCCCAGCAGGGCTCGGCTACCCGAGCCCAAAACGGCTCGACCGCCCATTTGTTTTTCGCCAATCCCCTAAAAGGTAAAATGCTGACGGGGCTGTTCAGTACTCATCCGCCGATCGAACAACGTATAAAAAGACTGCGCGAGATGGCGGGCAAATTTTAAACGGGCATGCCAAAAAGCGCCCCAATCAAGTCTCGCGCGCCGCGCGGCGCCTTAAAAATAACCGCCCAAACTGTTCGCCGGCGGCTGGCGGCAGCTTGGCAAAGGATCAGGCGCGATCGGG